>NZ_CAPS01000087.1 GCF_000333955.1 Rhodococcus sp. AW25M09 | reverse complement strand
CACGTGCGCGAATTCTGCGGCGATGTAACCGGATCCGAGAATGACGAGGTGTTCGGGGAGCTCCCGCAGACGCATCAGGTCGTTGTTGGTGTGGTAGACGACTCCCGAGTCGATGACGGACTGCGGCACCACCGGCCGGGACCCGGCCGCGATGACGATCTGGTCTGCGGTGATGACGGTGCCCGTACCGGTATCGATGGTGCGCGGGCCGACGAAGCTCGCATGCCCCTCGAACAGCGTGACGTTGGGGCTGCCTTCGGCGCGATAGCGCTTGCCGCCCGCGGAGATGGGGTCCACGCGTCCGAAGACGCGGTCGACGATGTCGGACCAGCGCACCTCGTCGATGTGAGCGTCGACACCGTACTTAGACGAGTTACGCGCTGTCAGTGCGACTTCGGCTGCGTAGACGAACATTTTGGTAGGGATGCAACCGACGTTGAGGCAGGTGCCACCGAACGTGGGATTCTCCTCGAGCAGAGCGATCCTCTTGTCGTCGAAGCGCGAATCTGCGATGGAGTTTCCCGATCCGGAGCCGATGATCGCGACGTCGAAATGCTCGGTCATGAAATGTGCCTGCTCTCGATGTGGTCCTTGCCCGACGCATGATCGGTGCTCTTGCTTCGGTGCAACCACTCGATCCACTCGTCCATTTCCTCGAAGGCCAGCGCCCGGGGTCCTTCGGTGGACAGAAACACGTCGTGGCGGGCTCCTTCGATGGGCACGATCGTGGTGCGATCACCCAGGCATCCGGCCCAACGTGCGATCTGGCGAACGTCCAGAACGGCATCCGCGGCGTCGACGGCGGAACTGTAGCGGCGGGAGAAGTGCGTCACTTTCGAGCGGAGGATCAGAGAAGGAATACCGATGTCGAGCCCTCGATGCAGTTCGGCGTGCCCACGGCGGACAGCACGAATCCACCCGAAGGTGATGGGGAAGCCGGCGAGCGGCTTCCAGTCGAGGTCGTAGTCCCACTCGCCCTTCTCCGACGCGGCGAGGGACAGGCCGTAGGTGTCGAGACCGTCGCCGGGCACCTTCGCCTTGGCTCGGAACCGGCCGATCACGTCGATCGCTGCGGTGCCGACGCTGCGGATGGCAGGCGGGCCCTGCAGGTCGAACCATGGGCTGTTGAGCACCACGCCGGCCAAGCCGAGTCCAGCCGACCCGCCCTCCTGACGGTTGAGCCGGTTGAGCCACAGTGGAAGGACGAGGCCACCGGTGGAGTGAGCCATCAGCAGCACCGGGGCATCCGCGCGCTCGGTGCGCACCAGGCGGAGAGCTTCGTTCAGCTCGGCGTCGTACATCGCCAGATCGGTCACGAAATGTGCAGTCTGGCCTTCTCTGCGTGACCGACCGCACTTGCGCAGGTCCAGAGCATAGAAGGCGTATCCCATCGCCGCGAAGTGCTCGGCGATGTGCCGCTGAAAGAAGTAGTCGGTGAATCCGTGCACGTAGATCACCGCGCGCTCGACGTTGTCGGCACCGGGCGGTTGATACCGCACGAGAGTGGCCTCGACCTGCCCTTCCCCGTCCGGATCGTGTCCGAGTGGAATGGTTGTCTGTTCGTAGCCGTCGCCGAGGACATCGGGCACCCAGGTAGTCACAGATCACAACTGTAGTGGGCGCCGCGGACGGCGTCCGAGGAGCACAATCGATACCGGGTTGACGTGGTGTCCGATGGGGTAGGCCCAGCTAGTAACGTGACCGCATCGGGTGAGTGACCCCAAACAGCAGAGTTCATCGGTCGATACCGCCTCCGACCGGGACCTCCACAGACAAGGAAGTCGATTCTCCAGTGTCCAAAGAAGAGCAGGGTAAGCGGATCAAGACCGACGTCGTTCTGGTCGGTGCCGGAATCATGAGCGCCACCCTCGGTGCGCTGCTCCGTCAGCTCGAGCCGAACTGGTCGATCGACGTCTACGAGCGCCTCGACGCTGCCGCCGCCGAGAGCAGCGACGCGTGGAACAACGCGGGTACCGGGCACTCGGCGCTGTGTGAATTGAATTACACGCCGCAGAACAAGGACGGCAGCGTCGATATCGCCAAGGCGCTCAATGTCAACGAGCAGTTCCAGGTGTCGCGGCAGTTCTGGGCGCACGGCATCGAGGAAGGCGTCCTCTCCGATGCCAAGAACTTCATCAACCCCATTCCACACGTGAGCTTCGTGCACGGAGCGGACAACGCGAAGTACCTGAAGGCCCGCTACGAGGCTCTCGTCGGCAACCCACTGTTCGCCGGCATGGAGTACATCGACTCGAAGGACGAGTTCTCGGCGCGACTGCCGTTGATGGCGAAGGGGCGCGACTTCAGCGATCCAGTGGCATTGAACTGGAGCCAGGAGGGCACCGACGTCGATTTCGGAGCACTCACCAAGCAGCTGCTCAACTACCTGTCGTCCGCAGGCGGCACCGTGCACTTCGGTCATGACGTGCGCAACATCACCAAGCAGTCCGACGGCACCTGGGACGTCAAGGTCGCCAACCAGCGGACCGGTGCCACCAAGACCGTCAACGCCAAGTTCGTGTTCGTCGGCGCGGGCGGCGGTGCTCTGCATTTGTTGCAGAAGTCCGGAATCGCAGAGATCAAGGGATTCGGCGGCTTCCCGGTCAGCGGCGAGTGGCTGCGCTGCACCAACCCTGATCTGATCGAGCAGCACTCGGCCAAGGTGTACGGCAAGGCATCGGTCGGAGCTCCGCCGATGTCGGTGCCGCACCTGGACACTCGGGTGATCAACGGCCAGCAAGGCCTGTTGTTCGGTCCGTATGCCGGCTGGTCGCCCAAATTCCTCAAGCAGGGCAAGATCACCGACCTGCCCGGCTCGGTCAAGCCCGGCAACCTGATGTCGATGCTCGGCGTCGGTGTCACCGAACTCGGACTCGTCAAATACCTGGTCAGCGAACTGGCGAAGTCGCATGCGGATCGGGTGGAAACGCTCGGTGAATTCGCACCCTCGGTGGTAGCGAAGGACTGGGAAGTCGTCACCGCCGGACAGCGCGTTCAGGTCATTCGCAAGAAGGGCCGCGGTGGTGTGCTCGAATTCGGCACTGCTGTCGTCAATGCTGCGGACGGCTCGATCGCCGGACTGCTCGGGGCCTCGCCCGGCGCTTCCACCGCCGTGCCGGCGATGTTGGACGTGCTGCAGCGGTGCTTCGGTGACAAGTACGATTCGTGGCAGCCCAAGCTCAAGGAAATGGTCCCGTCCCTGGGTGTCAAGCTCGCCCAGAACAGCTCGTTGTTCGACGAGGTCTGGAGCTGGACGTCGAAAACTCTGGAGCTCGAAAACACGCGTGAGGTCGCACAGCCCACGGGTGTGTGATAGCAAAAGGTATGAATACGCAAGCAGCAGCTCTCAAACGATCATGGGCACTAGACCTGTCCAACAGCACGTTGTACGACCTGTTGAAGCTGCGTGTCGAGGTGTTCGTGGTGGAGCAGGCATGTGCGTACCCGGAATTGGACGGGCGTGACCTGCTCACCGAAACACGGCACTTCTGGCTCGAACGAGACGGTGAAGTGGTCTGTACGCTCCGCCTGCTCGAGGAGCACGACGACGGCGAGAAGGCGTTCCGTATCGGCCGACTGTGCACTCAGCGGTCGGCCAGAGGACAGGGCCACACCACGCGCATTCTGCGGGCCGCGCTCGCCGAGGTCGGTTCGGCACCGTGCCGCATCAACGCCCAGAGCTACCTCGTCGACATGTACGGCAAGCACGGCTTCCTGCCCGACGGTGAAGAAGTGCTCGAGGACGGAATTCCGCACACCCCGATGCGTCGGGGCGGCGGAACCGCCTGGAGCGAGGCGTAGTACCCGGCAGCATTTTTCGTTGCCGTAGAAGATATACGAATGCCACACACGGTTTCTGCCGTGTGTGGCATTCGTACGTTCGGCGGTAGTGTTCGCTTCGAAGTCGGTTGCGGAGAAGTCCTGTGTGAATCAGGCGCGGTCCCGCCACTGTGTTCAGGAGATTCTTCGATCGGGAGAGTCGCCCTGTCAGCCAGATCGCCGCTCGGCTTCGCGTACTCGACCGAACGCCCGGCGCGGAACTCCGGGCACGAAGGGACATGGCTGTGCAGCAAGGTGGGAGTAATCCCGAACCGGGATATCCGTTCGGTGCGATCGTCGGTCAGGACCGACTTCGCTTGTCGTTGATTCTGTGCGCGGTGCACCCCGGGATCGGCGGTGTGCTGATCCGCGGCGAGAAGGGCACCGCGAAATCGACGGTGGTGCGTGCGCTCGCGACGTTGCTGCCCGCCGTGGAAGACGAGCATGGTTCGCGCCCGGCGAAACTCGTCGAGCTCCCGATCGGGGCCACCGAGGATCGAGTGGTGGGGTCCATCGACCTCGAGAAGGTTCTGCGTGACGGCGAACGCGCTTTCCAGCCGGGCCTGCTCGCGGCCGCGCACCGCGGAGTTCTCTACGTCGACGAAGTGAATTTGCTGCACGATCATCTGGTCGACGTGCTGCTCGACGCGGCCGCAATGGGTCGGGTGCACGTCGAACGTGACGGTGTATCGCATTCTCACCCAGCCCAATTCGTGCTCGTCGGAACGATGAACCCCGAGGAGGGCGAGCTTCGGCCGCAGCTGCTCGACCGGTTCGGGCTGGCCGTGGAGGTGACGGCCTCACGTGAGGTGGACGTCCGCATGACCGTCGTACGCCGCCGGATGGACTACGAGCGTGACCCGCACGCATTCGCCGCTGCATTCCGCGACGTCGACATCGCCGTGGCCGAGCAGATTCTGGCCGCTCGGAAGATTCTCGACGATGTGGTGTTGAGCGACAAGGAACTTCGGCGCATAGCCGCCCTATGCGCGTCCTTCGACGTCGACGGGATGCGGGCCGACCTGGTGGTCGCTCGTACTGCGTCCGCCCACGCCGCATGGCGGGGTGCGAGCGACGTGACAGAGGAAGACGTACGCGTAGCCGCTGAACTGGCGCTACCGCATCGGCGTCGGCGCGATCCGTTCGACGAGCCGGGCATCGACGACACACAGTTGGACGAGGCCATGCGTGACGCCGCCGAACAGGCCGATCAGCAACCCGAGCCCGAGCCGGACCCCGACCCGACGCCCGACGGTGACGGTGACGGTGGAGCACCCCGTCCGGACACCGCCGAGGAGGCCGAGTCTTCTCAGGGGTCATCCGAGTCGTCGCCCGGCACCGAGTCTTCCGAGCCGCGTCCCACCGGTGCGAGCAGTGACAAGCAAGCGGGAACTCCGGGTGCGCAGTTCAGGGCCCGACTGATCGAGGTTCCCGGAGTGGGGGAGGGCGCGCCGGGTAGACGATCACGGTCGCGCTCCTCGCACGGACGGTCGGTGCGGCCCACCGCCGAGCGCGGCAAAGGCTTACATCTGATCGGGACCCTGTTCGCCGCCGCCGAGCAGCAGGTCGAACGCGGCCGAACGTCCGGCAGATTGAAGCTCGCGCCGGCAGATCTGCGGGGTGCGATCAAGGAGGGACGCGAGGGCAATCTGATCGTGTTCGTCGTCGACGCCTCGGGCTCGATGGCTGCGCGCGACCGGCTTTCCGCCGTGACCGGTGCTGTGCTGTCCCTGCTCCGCGACGCGTATCAACGCCGCGACAAGGTGGCAGTCATCACCGTGCGCGGTACGAACGCCGAGACGGTGCTGCCACCCACGTCCTCGGTGGATGTGGCCGTGACTCGACTGCGCAACATGAAGACCGGAGGCAAGTCCCCACTGGCGCAGGGGTTCCTGAAAGCTCGGGAACTCGTTCTGCGAGAACGGGTTCGAGATCCACTCCGTCGAGCGCTGGTGGTTGCGTTGACCGACGGCCGGGCCACCGGTGGTACCGATCCCGTCGGCCGGGCGCGCATTGCCGCGGGCCGTGTCGCGTCGGACAAGATCGCCTCCGTCGTGGTCGACTGCGAATCGGGAATGGTCCGGCTCGGATTGGCCGCAGACTTCGCCGCGTGCCTCGGCGGCGGCTATGTGGCTCTCGCCGATCTGTCCGCGGAGCAGGTCACCGCCGTCGTTCGCGCCGCGGCGTAGGGGCGCGCGATGCCTCAGGGTGTACCCGCTCCGGGAACCGTTCCGCAGGACGGCCTCACGACGCGACAGCGCCGCAACCAACCCGTCCTCGCCGTGCACACCGGCCCGGGCAAGGGAAAGTCGACCGCCGCCTTCGGAATGGCGTTGCGGGCCTGGAACCAGGGATTCGACGTCGGTGTTTTCCAGTTCGTCAAGAGCGCCAAGTGGAAGGTCGGCGAGGAAGCGGCGTTTCGCGCACTCGGCGATCTGCACGAGAGCGCTGGTGTCGGCGGAGCGGTCGAGTGGCACAAGATGGGCGAGGGGTGGTCGTGGACTCGCAAGCAGGGCAGTGACGTCGACCATGCCGAAGCTGCGGCAGAAGGGTGGCAGGAGATCGCCCGCCGAATCGAACAGCAGTCGCATCGCTTCTACGTCTTGGACGAATTCACCTACCCGCTCAAGTGGGGCTGGGTCGATGTCGCGGAGGTGGTCGACGTCCTCACCCATCGTCCGGGTACTCAACACATCGTCATCACCGGACGTGACGCACCGCCCGAGCTGATCGAGGCGGCGGATCTGGTGACCGAGATGGCCAAGGTCAAGCACCCGATGGACGCCGGACGCAAGGGTCAGCGGGGCATCGAATGGTGAGCCCGTCGTGTCCGGCCGTGGTGATTGCCGCCCCCGCGTCGGGAAGCGGCAAGACGACGGTGGCCACCGGTCTGATGGGCGCGCTGCGTGGTGCAGGCCGAAAGGTTGCGCCGTTCAAAGTGGGACCCGATTACATCGATCCGGGCTATCACGCTCTTGCGGCCGGGCTGCCCGGCCGCAATCTCGATGCGGTGATGGTCGGTGCAGACCGGATCGGACCCCTGTTCCGGCACGGGAGTCGGGGCTGCGACATCGCAGTCGTCGAAGGCGTCATGGGATTGTTCGACGGCAAGATCGACATGACCGGTCCGGGGGAGGCGTCCGCTGAAGGATCGACCGCACGTGTCGCCGCAATGCTCGGTGCCCCCGTGATCCTCGTCGTGGATGCCCGCGGTCACAGTCAATCCCTCGCGGCCGTGCTGCACGGATTCTCGACGTTCGATTCCAGCGTCCGTATCGGCGGCGTGATTCTCAACCGGGTCGGAAGCGAGCGGCACGAGGACGTGCTGCGTCAGGCCTGTGAGCGAGTGGGTGTGCCGGTGCTCGGTGCACTGCCGAGAATGAAAGAACTGGTCGTTCCGTCGCGGCATCTGGGGCTGATCACCGCGGTCGAGCACGGGGGTGCCGCCACCGATGCGGTGGACGCAATGAGCGCACTGGTCTCGCAGTTCGTCGACATCGAGGCAGTGAGCGCTCTGGCTCGATCGTCGATCTCTGCGCCGGAGTGGAATCCGGCGGACGAGGTTCAGCGATCCGAGGGTGCACCGGTAGTCGCGGTGGCAGGCGGACCCGCGTTCACCTTCGGGTACACCGAGCACGTCGAACTGCTTCGTGCCGCTGGGGCCGACGTCGCCGTGTTCGATCCGTTACGCGACGGATTGCCTACCGGCACCGCGGCAGTCGTTCTGCCCGGCGGATTTCCCGAGGAACACGCAGCCGCACTGGCAGGGAACGAGCTGCTGCTCGCCGATATCAGGACGGCTGCAGCCCGGGGTTTGCCGATTCATGCCGAATGCGCTGGATTGCTCTACCTGGCACGACGATTGGACGGTCACACCATGGCCGGCGTCGTCGATGTCGACGCGGAGTTCGGGAGCACGCTGACCCTCGGCTATCGCGATGCCGTTGCCCTCGAATCGTCGACGCTGTTCGACGCGGGAGCCCGCGTCACCGGCCACGAATTCCATCGAACCGCGCTCGTCGACGTTCGCGAAACCGCCTCGGCAGCCTGGGGATGGCACCGACAGCGACCGGACGGCAGAACTGCAGCACGCGAAGGCTTCGTACACGGCGGAGTCCACGCGTCCTACCTGCACACCCATGCTGCGGGCAATCCACAGTCCATCACTCGGTTCGTCTCGGCCGCAGCCGACTACTCGCGCGTGTAGAGCCCGTCGACGATGCGGGTGGTAGTCGGGATCGGTGCCCGGATGGGAGTGGACGCCGCCGACGTAATGCGCGTCATCTCGACTGTGCTGCAGCAGAACTGGCAGGTCGAGGCCATCGCCTCGATCGATCGCAAGGCGGAGCTGGTGGCGGCGGTGGCGGCGAGCATGGGGGTCAGGGGACTGACGTACTCGGCCGAGCAACTCTCGGCTGTGCCGACTGCGACCAATTCGCAGCGGGTTCAGGACGCTGTGGGAAGTGCCAGCGTCGCCGTGGCGTCGGTGCTTCTGGCGGGTGCGGCCGGTCAGCTGCTGGTGCCGAGAACAGTCGACGGCAGGGTGGTCGTTGCGGTGGCCGAGGCGGCGGCGAATCTGAGTCGATGACTGGCGAACGTGGGTCGGCCAGGGCACTGTAGGTCCAATGAGCTCCGACAGCCCCGTTCTGCTCGGCCCGATCGTTCGATACGTCGGCACCGAGACGGCGACCCTGTGGTTCGAGATGGCCGAATCCTCGACCGTCTCGATCGTCACCGACGTCGGTGTCCGCGCGGAAGAACGAACGTGGGGTCTGTACGGCCATCACTACGCGCTGGTCGCAATGGAAGGGCTGCCGGCGAACTCGACGGTGAACTACGAGGTGTTCGTCGACGAGCGCATGGTGTGGCCGCGTCAGGGTCGGAGAGCGGCCATCCACACCGTCGACGCCCTCGGGCCCGTCACGTTGGCATTCGGCTCCTGCCGTCGGGGCGACAACTACAGTGACGAGTCCTTGAAGCAGATCGGGGCCGACGCGCTGGCCGGCCTCGGGAACGCGCTGATCGAACAGGATCCGAGCCGGTGGCCGCAGGCACTGCTGCTTCTCGGTGATCAGGTCTACGCCGACGACCCGTCACCGGAGATCGTCGAACGGCTGCAGGCACGGCGACAGTCCGGGCAGGGGCCGGCCAGCACGGTCGGGTCCGATGCCGAGGACGAGATCTGCGACTTCGAGGAGTACTCCTGGCTGTACCGAGAGTCGTGGGGGCTCGAGCCGGTCAGAACACTGTTGGCGAGCATCCCGTCGTGCATGATTCTCGACGACCATGATCTGCGCGACGACTGGAACTCCTCCGCGTCGTGGCGGCGGGACATCGAGACTCGGTCGTGGTGGAACGACCGAGTGATCGGCGCGTACTCGTCGTACTGGGTGTATCAGCACCTGGGCAATCTGTCGCCGAACGAACTGTCGCAGGACGAGATGTACGCCGCGGTACGGTCTGCCGCCAGTGACGAGGATCGAGAGAAGTTGTTGGCAGACTTCGCCTTACGCGTCGACCGCAAGCCCAGTACGGGTCGCTGGAGCTTCTACCGGGATTTCGGCGATACGAGGCTGATCATGATCGATTCACGTTGCTCGCGAAACTTGGATCCGAACAACCGAGAGATGGTCGACGAAAAAGAGTGGAAGTGGGTACGGGAGCGAGCACTCGAGACCGCTCCGCGGCACCTGCTGTTCGGTTCGTCGTTGCCTTACCTCATGCTGCCCGCCCTGCACTACCTCGAACAGTGGAACGAGGCTGTGGCGCAGGGTAGTTGGGGCTCCCTCACGGCCAAGGTGGCCGAGAAGATGCGGATCGGTCTCGACCTCGAGCACTGGGCCGCCTTCACTAATTCGTTCCACGACATGGCGGCGTTGACGCGCGAGCTCTCTCGCGGTGAAGACAAGCCCGCATCCATCATGTGGCTCTCGGGAGATGTGCACTGCTCCTACGTGGCGAACGCGAATTTCGGTGTCGGTGGGCGCGATGTCCCGGCCACCTACCAGCTGACCATGTCGCCGTTCCGTAATCCGCTCGATCTGCCGATTCGAGCGGTCAACAAACTGGCTGTCAAGCGTCCGGCCGCCCGGGTCCTGTCTCGGCTCGCGCGGGCCGCGCACGTGGGCCCGTCCGGAGTCGAATGGAAGGCCGAGGCGGGGCCATGGTTCGACAACGGCGTCATGTTGCTGACCCTGCACGGTGACTCGGCGCGGTTGCGGGTGCACCATGCTCACGTCGACAACGCGGGAACGCAGGTGCTCACCGAGACGGCGACGCTCGCTCTCGCGTAGGCAGTGAACGATTGGCCATCCCGAGGCCGATGAGGTTGGCTGGTTCGCTGTGGCCCACCTCGAACTCAACGACATCGTCTACTTCCTGCCCGACGGACGGCAGCTGCTCAACGGCGTCGGATTTCGGGTGGGCGACGGTGCCAAGACCGCGTTGATCGGACCCAACGGAACCGGGAAGACCACATTGACCCGGATCATCGCCGGGGACGAGACCCCCGACGAGGGCTCGGTGTCGAGTTCTGGCTCGCTCGGAGTGATGCGGCAGTTCGTCGGGCAGCTGCGCGACGATTCGACCGTTCGTGATCTGTTGCTCTCCGTCGCGTCCCCGGCCGTCCGATCGGCGGCCGCCGCGCTCGACGGTGCCGAGAACACGATGATCGAGGTCGACGACGAGAAGACCCAGATGAAGTACGCCCAGGCTTTGTCGGACTGGGGTGATGTCGGCGGTTACGACCTCGAGCCGTTCTGGGACAAGGTCACCATGGCTGCGCTGGGGATGCCGTTCGACCGGGCCAAGTGGCGCGCCGCATCCACGCTCAGCGGCGGTGAGCAGAAACGTCTGGTGCTCGAGGCCCTCTTCGCGGGGACCGACAACCTGCTGCTTCTGGACGAGCCCGACAACTACCTCGACGTGCCGGGAAAGCGCTGGCTCGAGGCGACCATTCGAGCATCGGACAAGTCCGTTCTGTTCATCAGCCACGATCGCGAATTGATCGCCAACGCTGCGAACCGAATCGTGACGCTGGAACCAGGCGTCAGCGGTGCCACCTCGTGGGTGCACGGCGGCGGATTCGCGACGTATCACGCCGCACGTGAGGACCGGAATGCTCGTCTCGACGAGCTGCGTCGGCGGTGGGACGAGGAACTGGTCAAACTCCGGGCACTGGTGCTGCGACTGCGCGAGAAGGCGAAATTCAACGACGGAGTGGCCGCGCGTTACCACGCATCCCAGACCCGCTTGGCCAAGTTCGAGGAGGCCGGACCGCCCGAAGCCATACCGCTGAAACAGCACGTCACCGTTCGGCTGCGCGGCGGGCGGACGGCCAAGCGTGCGCTGGTGTGCACGGGTCTGGAACTGACCGGCCTGATGAAGCCCTTCGACACCGAGATCTGGTACGGAGACCGAGTGGCAGTGCTGGGCTCCAACGGTTCCGGCAAGTCGCACTTCCTGAGGTTGCTCGCCAACGGCGGTACCGATCCGGAGAAGGAACACGAGCCGGTGCAGGAATTGGCCCTCGACCCCGTTCCGCACACCGGCACGGCGGTCCTCGGTGCCCGGGTCCGGCCGGGACTGTTTGCGCAGACGCACACTCGCCCCGATCTGGCGGGCAATACGTTGCTCGACATCTTGCACATGGGCAACGAACACCGCGACGGGATGGGGCGCGAGGCCGCGGGGCGGGCACTGGACCGCTACGGTCTGGCCCGTGCGGCCGAACAGTCCTACGACAACCTCTCAGGCGGCCAGCAGGCCCGCGTGCAGATTCTGCTGCTCGAACTCTCCGGTGCCACCCTGCTGCTGCTCGACGAGCCGACCGACAACCTCGACCTCATGTCCGCCGACGCACTCGAGGATGCGATCGCGGCATTCGAGGGCACCGTCATTGCGGTGACCCACGACCGCTGGTTCGCTCGCAGCTTCGACCGGTTCCTGGTTTTCGGCAGCACCGGTCAGGCCTACGAATCCGGCGAGCCCGTATGGGACGAGAAGCGGGTCCAGCGCGCGCGGTAGCGTTTCCTCTCGTGAACGCGACTGATTCTCCCTATTTGGTCGGCCTGAACCTGGACGGTCGACGCGTCGTCGTGATCGGGGGCGGCACCGTCGCGCAGCGTAGATTGCCGCTGCTCATCTCCTCCGGTGCCGTCGTGCACGTCATCACGCGCCAGGCCACGCCGGCCGTGGAGGCAATGGCGACTGCAGGCCAGGTGACTCTCGAGCTGCGCGACTATCGCGACGGCGACCTCGCGGAGGCCTGGTACGCCATCGCCTGCACCGACGAGGCCGAGACCAACATCGCGATCGTCGCCGAAGCTACGGCGTCCAAGATCTTCTGCGTCCGCGCCGACATCGCCAAGGACGGAACGGCGGTCACTCCGGCCTCGGCCGAGTGGGACGGGCTGACCATCGGTGTGCTTGCGGGCGGCGAGCACCGGCGGTCCGCCGCCGTGCGCAATGCCGTGATCGAGGCTCTGCAGTCCGGTGTCGTCGCCGACTCGGCGCATGCACCGTTGACCGGTGTCGCGCTGGTCGGCGGAGGGCCGGGAGATCCGGATCTCATCACCGTCCGGGGACGCAGACTGCTGGCCTCCGCCGACGTCGTGGTGGCCGATCGCCTCGCTCCGCCCGAGCTGCTCGCCGAGTTGGGGCCGCACGTCGAGGTCATCGACGCATCGAAGATTCCCTACGGTCGCGCGATGGCGCAGGAAGCGATCAATCAGGCACTGATCGACGGTGCGAAGGCGGGTAAGTTCGTCGTGCGGCTCAAGGGCGGCGATCCCTATGTGTTCGGTCGGGGATACGAGGAGCTCGAAGCGCTGGCCGCCGAAGGCATACCGGTGACCGTGGTGCCCGGCATCACCAGTGCTATTTCGGTGCCCTCGTCCGCCGGAATTCCGGTGACGCATCGCGGCGTCACCCACGAGTTCGTGGTGGTCAGCGGACATCTGGCACCCGACCACCCCGATTCACTCGTCGATTGGGACGCGCTGGCCAAGCTCAAGGGCACCATCGTGTTGCTCATGGCCGTCGAGCGCATCGGTAAGTTCGCCGACGTACTCGTCGCGGGCGGCCGTCCGTCCGATACCCCGGTCACCGTCGTGCAGGAGGGCACCATGCGGACCCAGCGTGAAATTCGGGCGGATCTGAGCACCGTCGCCGATGCCGTTCGTGAAGCCGGGATCAGGCCTCCGGCAATCGTCGTTATCGGGACTGTTGCCGGTTTCTCTGTGAGCGCCGGTAACGTGAACGCTCGTGCCTGATATACCGATGTCCGCGACCTCCACCACCGAGATCAAATACCCGGTGACCACCCGGGCGTTCGGTATGGCAATCATCGTCCTGAGCGGTTTGCAATTGATGGTGGTGCTCGACGGAACCGTCGCCAACCTGGCGCTCGCGCCGCTGCAGGCCGATCTCGGTCTGTCCGACGCCGGTCGCAACTGGGTGTTGACCTCGTATGCGCTCGCTTTCGGTGGTCTGATGCTTCTCGGCGGCAGGCTCGGAGACGCATTCGGGCGTAAGAAGATGTTCCTTGCGGGCGTGGTGCTGTTCACCATCGCATCTCTTCTTTGCGGACTTGCTGTCAACGAAGCCACTCTGGTGGCCGCGCGCGCGTTGCAGGGCGTCGGAGCCGCGGTGGCGTCGCCCACGGCCTTCGCGCTGGTGGCGACCACCTTCGCTCCCGGGCCGGTCCGTAACCAGGCCATAGCGATCTATGCGGCTATGACCGGTGTCGGCTCTATCGCCGGGCTGATCATCGGCGGGGCACTCACCGAGGTGTCCTGGCGCTGGATCTTCCTGATCAACGTGCCGATCGGCGTGGTCATCGTGGTGCTCGCGGTCGTGTCGCTGCAGGAGACGGTCGGCGAAAAGTTGGCGCTGGACGTGCCGGGCGCGATTCTGGCGACGCTCGGCTGCACCGGTGTGGTGCTGGCGCTGAGCGAAGGCACCGAACTGGGCTGGACCAACCCGATCGTCATCGTCTCGCTGATCGCAGGGTTGCTCTTCCTCGGACTGTTCCTGTTGGTCGAGCGTCGTGCCGACAATCCGCTACTGCCGTTCTCGCTGTTCCGCAACCGGGATCGGGTCGCGACCTTCGTGGCCATCTTCTTCGCCGGCGGAGTGATGTTCTGCCTCGCTGCGTACGTGGCCCTGTTCGTTCAGGACATCCTGGGGTACAGCCCGCTGCATGCCGGCCTGGCGTTCGTGCCGTTCGCCTTCGGCCTCGGCGCCGCAGCATTCCTCGCCTCGCAACTGGTGACTCGAATCGCCCCGCGCTGGTTGATCCTCAGTGGTGCGGTCATCATGGTCGGCTGGCTGATGGTGTCGGTCACGACGATGAACGCGGATTCGGCGTACTTCCCCGGGCTGTTCTTCCCGGTCATCGGCATCGGTTTCGGAGTCGGCATGACGGTCGTGCCGCTCCCGCTGTGCGCCATCGCCGGAGTGAGCCCCACCGAGATCGGCCCACTGACTGCGATCTCTCTGGTGGCGCAAACACTCGGTGGTCCGCTTGCGCTGGCCGTGATCGGGGCTCTGGTCACCTCACGAACCCTCTCCCTGGGCGGAACTTCGGGACCGGCGACCCTGATGAACGACAGTCAACTCGATGCGCTGAGCTCGGGATACATGTTCGCTCTGTTCTGCTGCGCCGTCTGCGCCGTGATCGCGGGATTCGCCGCCCTGTTCATCCGGTTCACCCCGCAGCAGGTGGCCCAGGCTCAGGCAGCTCAGGAAGACGCGCAGAAGGGCTGAGTTCTCTACCTTCGCCTTTGCCCACGAAATATTCAGCTGCCCAGCTGTACGGGTAGGCAGCTGAATATTTTGTGGGCATACGGGTGTGGTACTCCCGTCCCACTATTGATCCACAGGGCCCGAGTTGTCCACAATCGCCGTCCTGCTCGGTTTCCGGACTCGATTTCGGCTCAGGATCGGTGCATGCATCCCGATCGACACGGTCTGATTACCCGCACGGCAGCTATGGGCGCCGGTTACACCAACACCGAGCTGCAACGGCTCTGCGCCAGAGGCGAGTTGATCCGAATCGTTCCTGGGATGTATGCGCAGCGGGAGCTGTGTTCGACGCTCGATCCGCAGGGAATGCACCGGCTGACCGCGATCGCAGCCACGGCAACCAATGCCGAGGCCGCAGTAGTCAGCCACGTGTCTGCCGCCGTTCTGCACGGGCTCGACCTGTGGAACACCGATCTGCACCGTGTGCACCTGACGATCCCCGGTGGAAAAGGGCGTACGACATCGCGACTGCACGTGCACTCGGCCTCGCTCCCGGCACCTTTCGTCACCGTGGAACAGGGAATTTCGGTGACGGCCCTCGATCGAACGGTGGTCGACTGCGCGCGCCTGCTCGACCTCGACCATGCGGTGGTGATCGGTGATTCGGCACTGCGATCGAAGAAGGTGTCGATGGATCGGCTCCGAGCAGCATTGGAGGTGTCGGCGCGCATGAACGGAATCGGTGCTGCCCGTCGAGCGGTCGCAGCCATGAGCGGGCTGAGCGAGAGTCCAGGAGAGTCCCTGAGCCGGCTGAGAATGAAGCAGTACGGCTTCCCGGACCCGGTGCTGCAGCAGGTGCTGCGGGTGGGCACCGAGTTTCTCGCGAGGGTGGACTTCTATTGGAAACGGTGGCGGCTGGTCGGTGAATTCGACGGAATGGGCAAGTATTCGACCGGTCAGACGTTGGCGCAGGAAAAGTTGCGCGAGGATGAATTACGGGACCGAGGGCTGGAAGTCTTCCGCTGGACGTGGAAAGACCTCTGGCAGTTCGGAAAAGTTCGCGAACGATTCGACCGTGCCTGCGCCCGGGCCGAGCGCCGCCGATGAGTGGGCAAAGCTCAGCGAGAGAGATCGGCCTGATCCGCTGCGGCATGACCCGAATCCCAACCCTCGGCGTCCAGACGGGGCCCGCGCATCGGTTTGGCCGTCGGGAACAGTCGATCGAATTCGGCTTCGACGGCGACGGTTTGCGCCGCCAATATCGGCAACAGGTCATCGGATTCGCGCTGGACTTCCTCGAGGGTATGCGCTTCGGCGTCGGACAGTCGGTCTCCGACGCGGACGGCGTACGCGTACAGAAATGCTTTGCCGAAGGCAGCCGAGCCGGCCTTCTTGCGCTTCTTCGCTTCCGGGGAATGGCCGAGTGCCCGTGTCGCCTGCACCAACAGCGAGGTGAAGAGTAATTCGGTTTGCTGCACGTCAACCGGGGAACCGACCAAGGTTGCCACGGCGAACTCGGGGTCCCAGATCGCCTTGACACGGTTGGCGGTTCCGACGACGTGCAGCAGCTGAGCCTTGGCGGGCGCATGTGGGCCGTCGACGTGTACGCGTCGTCCGTCGATGTCGATGTTGCCCTGAGAGAGCAGCATGGTGTCGATGGAATAGCGCGTCATCAGCTCCTGTGCCTTGGCCGTCAGCGTCTCGGCTTCCTCCTCGAAATCCGTGGCATCGGCCTTGGCCAACAAGCCTCGGATCTTGCTCAGCATCTTGGTGTTCGGCGCGTCGGCACCGGGCACACCCACCACTGTCGGGCGTGCGCGCGGCCACTGGGACGGCTTCGCGCCCAGCTGGGGCCAGCGGGGGAGTGTCTGCCATTGACCGAGCAGAGTCAGCACATCGAGCCACTGATCGCTGGCCGCAATGTAATCGGACTTGCCGGACGCCGCGAGGTACGCCGTCAGAAAATCGGGCGTGGCTTCGACCCGCGCTGAGATCCTCGGAAATTGTTCGCAGATCGACGACAGCTGGTCCACCCAGCCCTGGGGAGCCCGTGAGTCCGCGTCGGTGAGATCGGCCTGATGCAACAGGACCGCAGCGGCCAGATTGGACACCGCAACCGTGTGCTGACGGCGCACCACGTGTACCAGATCCATCGGCTGCCAACCATTTTCGTACAGGGTCTCGATCATGTTCGTCAGCGCCCGCGTACCGAGTTCGGTCGCGTCCATCGACACCAGACGATCGGCCACGTCATCGGCGACGCGGTGGCTCTTGGCTTTTCCGACGCACGCGTCGGCACCCTTGCGGAGCAAACCGGGGATGTCGTTCATTCGGTGAGCACGATCAATTCGGTGTTCGAGGCCACTTCGACTCGCAAACCTGCCTTCGATGCCACGCCCGCAACGGCTTTGACATCCTTCGGCTCGGCGGTCGTCAGCGTCAGTGCGCGGGCCAACAGTCCTTTGTGATGCTTGTTGAAGTGGCTCACCACCGATCGGCTGCCGTCCGGCTTCTCGGTGAGCACCGTTGCGGTGATCGCGCCCGGGATCGGACCCAGCTGCTGGTAAGTGCCCGAGCGGAGGTCGACGACAACTCCCTCGGCCTCGGCGAGGACGGCATCGGACAGCTCTGGCTTCCAGTGCGATCGCAGTGTCCCGAAATCAGGAATCGACGATCCTCCGGACAGTCGATAGGACGGGATCGGATCGGATGCGCGAACGGCACCGAACAGAGCCGAGCCGATCCACAATCTCGCATCCGCTCGGGCGCGACCTGCCCGGGTGAACGAGGGCGCATCGAGCGCGTCGTAGAGCACGCCGGTGTACCGCCGCAACGCAGGCGTGGTGGGCGAGCTCCATAATCGGGCGTTGCGTTCGATCTCATCGGTCTGGGTGGGGCCGAGTCCGAGTGCGGCGGTCGATGCATCGATGTCGGCAGAGAGCTCCACCAGTGCGTCGGCAAGTTTTCGGCGAAGCGGAAGGAGCGACGGCAACGACAGTCGGTTCAGATCGAGGGGTGCTCCGGAACCGCCGTCGGACTTCGTCTCGGAGGGAGGCAGCAGAATCAGCACGGTAGTCAAGGCTACTCACTTCGCAGCCGCCTGCTCACCGGCACTGCGCGAGCGACTAGTCTGACAACCCGTGATCACCCGCCTTTCGCAGCTGTTCCTCCGCACCCTTCGCGACGACCCGGCCGACGCCGAGGTAGACAGCCACAAGCTGTTGGTTCGCGCCGGTTACGTTCGACGTATCGCGCCGGGTGTCTACTCCTGGCTACCGCTGGGTCTGCGGGTCCTGCGGCAGGTCGAACGCGTCGTGCGCGAGGAGATGAATGCCATCGGTGCGCAGGAGATTGCCCTGCCCGCGCTGTTGCCGCGCGAGCCCTACGAAACCACCAATCGGTGGACCGAATACGGCGATGCCCTGTTCCGGTTGCAGGACCGCAAGGGCAACGACATGCTGCTGGGGCCCACCCACGAGGAGCTGTTCGCGCTGACGGTCAAGGCCGAGTACAACTCCTACAAGGATTTGCCGGTCACGCTCTATCAGATCCAGACCAAATACCGCGACGAAGAGCGGCCCCGCGCCGGAATTCTGCGCGGACGCGAATTCGTCATGAAGGACTCGTACTCCTTCGACATGGACGAGGACGGACTGAAGAAGTCCTACGCCGCTCACCGCGAGGCTTATCAGCGGATCTTCGCCAGGCTCGGCGTCAAGTACGTCATCGTCGCCGCGACCTCCGGTGCCATGGGCGGCAGTGCATCCGAGGAGTTCCTGGCCGAAAGCGACATCGGCGAAGACACGTACGTCCGGTGCATCGAGTCGGGCTACGCAGCCAACGTCGAGGCCGTGACCACGACGGCACCCGCGCCGCTACCCATCGAGGGACAGCCCGCGGCCGTCGACCACGAGACGGGCGACACCCCGACCATCGCGACACTGGTCGAATGGGCCAACGGGGCGGATCTCGGACGTACCGTCACCGGAGCCGACACACTCAAGAACATTCTGCTCAAGGTGCGAAACGGCGAAGGGGAGTGGGAGTTGCTCGCCGTAGGTTTGCCCGGCGACCGTGAGGTGGACGAGAAGCGGCTCGAAGCCGCCCTCGAGCCCGCCGAGTTCGTCTTGCTGACCGACGCAGACTTCGCGGCCAATCCGTTCTTGGTGAAGGGCTACATCGGGCCACGCGCACTGCAGGCCAACGGAGTTCGCTATCTCGTGGACCCGAGGGTCGTCGACGGGACTTCGTGGATCACCGGCGCCGATGTGAAGGGCAAGCATGTGGTGAACCTCGTCGCCGGTCGCGATTTCGTTCCCGACGGCACCATCGAGGCAGCCGAGGTGCGCGATGGCGACATGTCTCCCGACGGTCGTGGGCCCCTCGTCAGCGCCCGCGGAATCGAGATCGGGCACATTTTCCAGCTCGGGTACAAGTACACCGATGCGTTCTCGGTCGACGTCCTCGGTGAGGCAGGCAAACCGGTTCGTCTGACGCAGGGATCCTACGGAGTGGGTGTGTCGCGTCTGGTCGCCGTGATCGCCGAGCAGATGCACGACGACAAGGGCCTGCGTTGGCCGTCCGCGGTTGCGCCCGCCGATGTGCATCTGGTGATCGCGAACAAGGACGAGGCCGCACGCGCAGGTGCCGAATCCATTGCGACACAACTCGATGCGCAGGGTATCGAGGTGTTGTTCGACGATCGCAAAGCGTCACCGGGAGTGAAATTCAAGGACTCGGAACTGATCGGCGTTCCGCTGGTGGTCGTTCTCGGCCGCGGCTGGGCCGACGGCAAGGTCGAGATCCGTGATCGCTTCTCCGGGGAGAGCCGTGAACTGGACATCGACACTGCAGTCGAAGAGATCGTGAAGGCCGTGCGGCACACCCCGTAGGACAGTCTCGCGATCTTTCTGCGCGGTCGTTTACCCGCTGGTAGCTTCGGGTCAACGACTAGGAGAGGTCACACCGTGGGTCAGTATGCGCTGTTCGATCCGGCCACCTTCGATCCGACCGAGCTCGACGAGGACTCTCGTCGACAGCTGCGCGCGCTGATCGAGTGGTTCGAGAGTCGCGGTAAAGACAGGCTGCTGGCAGACGATCTGGACAGCGTCTGGCCCACCGACTTTCTCGAATTCGTCGCCGAGCAGAAGCTGTTCGCAACGTTCTCCACACCTGCTGCATACGCGGACGGGTTGCCGAACACGCGATGGGATGCCGCTCGCAACGCCGCGCTCAGCGAGATTCTCGGATTCTACGGTTTGGCGTACTGGTACACGTGGCAGGTCACGGTTCTCGGTCTCGGACCGATCTGGATGAGTGCCAACGACGAGGCCAAGCGCCGCGCCGCATCGGAACTCGACCGTGGCGGTGTCATGGCCTTCGGATTGTCCGAGCGCGCACACGGTGCCGACGTGTATTCCACCGACATGCTGCTGACGCCCGCCTCGGGCGACTCTGCCGACGACGATTCCGACGGCCTCGAGTTCACGGCATCGGGGGAGAAGTACTACATCGGGAACGGCAACGTGGCAGGCATGGTCTCGGTGTTCGGCCGGCGCACCGATGTGGAGGGCTCGGATTCGTACGTCTTCTTCGTGGCCGACAGTGCGCATCCTGCGTACCGGTTACGCGAGAGCGTCGTGCACGGTCAGATGTACGTCAGCACGTTCTCGCTGGAGAACTACCCCGTGCGGCAGCAGGACATCCTGCACACGGGTGCCGATGCCTTCTCCGCTGCACTGAACACGGTCAACGTCGGCAAGTTCAATCTCTGCACCGGCTCGGTCGGTATCTGCGAGCATGCGTTCTACGAGGCGATCACGCACGCGAACAACAGAATTCTGTACGGCAACCGCGTCACCGATTTCCCGCACGTGCGCAGCGCATTCGTCGACGGCTACTCGCGCCTGATCGCCATGAAGCTGTTCAGCGCGCGAGCACTGGACTACTTCCGCGCAGCCGGACCCGAGGACCGTCGTTACCTGCTGTTCAATCCGATGACCAAGGCCAAGGTCACCTCGGAGGGCGAAACCGTCGTTCGTCTGCTGCACGACGTCATCGCAGCCAAGGGTTACGAGAAGCACACCTACTTCCGTGAGGCCGCCCAGCTGATCGGAACGCTTCCGAAACTCGAGGGCACGGTCCACGTCAACGTCGCCCTGATGCTCAAATTCATGCCGGCATACATGTTCTCGCCCACCGACTACCCCGACGTCGGCACCAGCACCGAGCCGGTCGACGATAGCTTCTTCTTTGCGCAAGGCCCGGCTCGCGGTGCGAGCTCGGTGCGGTTCCACGATTGGAAGCCGCTGTACGAGAAGAACTCCGGCATTCCCAACGTCGGACGGTTCTACGAGCAGGCGCAGGCGTTCACGTCGTTCCTCGCAGAGTGCGCGCCCGACGAGTCGCAACAGAAGGACCTCGACTTCCTGCTCGTCGTGGGTCATCTGTTCTCGCTCGTCGTCTACGGTCACCTGCTGCTCGAGCAGGCCGACGCGATATCTACCGAGATGATGGACCAGATCTTCGATTTCCAGATCAGGGACTTCTCCGGTTACGCGGTGGCTCTGTACGGAAAACCGTCTTCGACTGCGGCGCAGCAGCAGTGGGCTCTGAATGCGATTCGCAAGCCGGTGGTGGACGCGGGCCGTTTCGAGAAGGTCTGGAACGAGGTCGTCTCGTACGACGGTCGGTACGAGATGCAACCCTAGTCGGGGTCGGCCGGAACGAGCTTCGGTCCGAACGCGCACATCGTCATTTCGTGGAGTCCGGCGCTGTCGTCGGGATACTCCGGTGTCGCGATCGGCCTCGTGGCCGCACCGTTCATGCCGGGTCTTGTCGCCAGGGCGGAGACGATCACGGTTGACCGGGAAATGCCGTCGACGACGGGCTGACTCCCAGAATCTGCTGCCACGTCGCGAGCCGAACTGCGGCGTCGGTCAGTGCCTGCACTCCCATGTCGCGGGTGGCACCGGACTGGCTGCGTTCGATCAGCGAACGCCACGCAACGCTGGTGTCGACCTCGGCCTGGGCAGCCAACTGCGCAGCCGAGACGGCATCGGTCACCGGGAACGGTGACGCGTATGCCGGCTCAGGTACGGGCGCGGCGACACTCGCCGCTCGGAGTGCGTCGATAGTTGCATCGCGGCGCGCGCGGTGCGCTGCAGTGTTTGTCGCCACCAGTTCGGTGCGTGTCGAGTTGGAGAAAGCCGCAACGATGCCGTAGGCGAACACCGCCGCATACTCGGCATGGAGAGCGTCGACCAGGCCCTGCTGTTCCGGACCGAGATCGCTCATGCCAGAACCACCAGGGCCGACACCGTGCACGAAGCGCTGATCGAACCGAGCAGCCCCGCCCGGTAACCGCTCTCGTTTCGAGCCGCATTCGCTGCACTGCGAGCAGAGGCGGTCAGCGCTTCTCGCACCGCGGCGATATCGGGCGGAGGAGGAGCAGGCGCGGCGCTCGTGGTGGTCCCTACCGAGGAAGTCTCGGTCGATGAGGCGTCGGTGGCTCCGGTGGCGCGGGCGATCTCGGTGTCGAGTGCATCGGCGTGCTCGGTCCGCTGCGCCGCAACGACCTCGAGTGCGGTTGCGTAATCGGGAATCACGGTCGCCGCAGCTGCGGCGTCTGCGGCATCGCTGCGAGCAGCGCTCGACTGCGCGGTCAGAGAGTCGAGCGCAGGCCCCGAGAGCTCATCGTGGCCGCAGGCCACCACTGTGGAGGCGGTGGCTGCGCAGAGGGCTGCGGCACCGGCCAGTCGGAACAACCCGCGGCGACTGAGCGCGAAGGGGACGGTCGGCGTGGGCACCCCGACATCGTGCCAGACCGCCGCGCCCGAGACGTGTCGTGCCCGCGTGTCGTACCGGCCGTGAGTGGTCACGAGCATCGTCTGCGGGGCGGTAGTCTGTAGCTTCGGCAAATGCAGCCCGGCTTCCGTTCGCCGGACCGCACACAACTACACACGAGGAGTTCGCGACATGCCTGTTCCGTCGAAGGAGAGGGTTGTCGAACTGCTCGTCGACCTCGTTCGAGAGCGGGGTTACGACCTCGAAGACGTGAACGTCGCCGCCGCAGGAAAACACAGTGCGGTGCGGATCATGGTCGATCGCGAGGAGGGCATCGATCTCGACGCGCTCCCCGAACTGAGCCGTGAGATCTCGGATGCGTTCGATGCCGTCAGCGATTTCGGGGAAGCGCCGTACACCCTAGAGGTGACCACACCCGGAATCGACCGCCCGCTGACCGAGGCACGGCATTGGCGTCGGGCCCGGGGGCGCAAGGTGCGCATCGAACTCGCCGACGACAAATTCGAGGGTCGAGTAGGGGTGCTCGACGGCGAATCGGTCACCGTGGTGCTCAAGACCAAGGGTGTGCTGTCGACGCGGTCTGTTGCGCTGGCAGATGTCGTGAAAGCTGTTGTGCAGGTGGAATTCTCGCGGCCCACCGCCGAGGAGATGGACCTGGCGGGAGGGGTGGTCGGCAGTCGACCCTCGCCCGCGAACACCGATGAGATCGTGGATGTGGAAGCACCGGAAGAAGGGTCGAACAAGTGAATATCGACATCGCGGCATTGCGTGCCATCGAAGCGGACAAGGGTGTTCCGATCGAGATGGTGATCTCGACGATCCAGACCGCACTGTTGACGGCCTACCGACACACCGAGGGCCACCAGTCGAACGCGTGGATCGACGTCGATCGCAAGACCGGCTCCGTTAGGGTCATGGCCAAGGAACTCGACGCCGACGGCAACCTGATCTCCGAGTGGGACGACACTCCGGAGGGATTCGGACGCATCGCGGCCACGACGGCGCGCCAGGTCATTCTGCAGCGCCTTCGCGATGCCGAGCACGAGCGTTCGTTCGGCGAATATTCCACTCACGAGGGTGAGATCGTCAACGGTGTCATTCAGCGCGACACTCGTGCCAATGCCAAGGGCACCGTCATCGTGCGCATCGGCAGCGACGCCAACGGTGCCGACGGTCTCTTGCCTCCCGCCGAGCAGGTGCCGGGTGAAAGTTACGAGCACGGAGAGCGCATCAAGTGCTACGTCGTCGGAGTCGCGCGGGGAAACAGGGGTCCGCAGATCACACTCTCACGCACTCATCCGAATCTGGTGCGAAAGCTGTTCGCGCTCGAGGTGCCCGAGATCGCCGACGGTTCGGTCGACATCGTGGCGGTGGCACGTGAGTCGGGGCACCGGTCGAAGATCGCTGTTGCCTCCACGGTGTCGGGTCTCAACGCCAAGGGTGCCTGCATCGGACCGATGGGGCAGCGAGTGCGCAACGTGATGAGCGAACTGGCGGGCGAGAAGATCGACATCATCGATTTCGACGAGGATCCCGCCACGTTCGTCGGGAATGCACTGTCGCCATCGAAGGTTGTCTCGGTGACGGTCGTGGACGCGGTGGCTCGAGCGGCCCGTGTGGTCGTTCCGGAGTACCAGCTTTCTCTTGCGATCGGCAAGGAAGGGCAGAACGCCCGACTGGCCGCTCGATTGACCGGTTGGCGCATCGATATCCGCAGCGATGCGGCGGCACCCGAGACGACCAGCGCATAGGGCCGGAATGCGGAGTTCGGGGCAATACAGCGGTAGAGTGGTCTTCGGTTCGGTAACGACCTCGCTACCCAGAGGCATGAACACGAGTATCCGGTTGTGACAAGTCGGCCAATTCGTACATGTGTCGGGTGTCGGGAGCGAGTGCCGGCCACCGATCTGTTGAGGATCGTGGTTCGAGAAGCTGGTTCGCACGAATTCGCTCTCGTCCCCGACATCCGGCATTCGATGTCCGGCCGTGGTGCGTGGTTGCACTACAGCCGAGAATGCCTGCACAATGCGGAGCGACGCCGAGTTTTCGGTCGTGCGTTTCGGATATCGGGAAATGTGGAATCTTCCGCAGTGACAGCCGTGCTCGTCGAGCACGAACAGTTGCGGACCGAGGACACGACAAGAGCAACACCCGTCGACAAGAACAGGCAACAGCACTGATGAGCACACCGTGAAGCACCAACGATGAACGTCCATCGGAGATAACCCGAGGTCGTGCGGGCACCAAGCCTCGCTCGGCCTCTCAGTGAGGAGAGCAGTGGCAGGCAAGGCCCGCGTGCACGAGTTGGCAAAAGAACTCGGTGTCACCAGTAAGGAACTACTCGCACGGCTCAAAGAGCAGGGCGAGTTCGTCAAGTCCGCATCATCCACAGTCGAGGCCCCCGTGGCCCGTAGAGTGCGCGAATCTTTTCCGTCCGAGAACACGGCGGACACACCAGCGCCCAACGGTCGTGCCGCGGCCGATCGCGCTGCAGGCAGCACCGCTAAGCCGGGCGCAGCAAAACCGGGCGGACCCCGTCCCGGCCCCAAGCCGGCAGCCCGCCCGGCCGAGCCGGAAGCACCGGCAGCTCAGGCACCGGCTCCGGCTGCACCCGCGGCTCCGGCTACACCCACGGCTCCGGCTGCACCCGCGGCTCCGGCCGCACCGACACCCGCTGCTGCGGCTCCGGCTGCACCCGCCACTCCGGCACCGGCTACCCCCGCTGCTCAGCCTGCTGCTCCGGTAGAGCAGGCACCGGCCGCGACCAGCGACGCTGCACCGGCAGCTCCCAAGCCTGCAGGCCCCGGCCCCAAGC
>NZ_CAPS01000088.1 GCF_000333955.1 Rhodococcus sp. AW25M09 | reverse complement strand
ACCGGCCGGCGACTTCGAGATCTGATTGGCCGTCGTATGGCTGGTGAGTCTCGATGAGTTGCTCGCCTACCCACTTCGACATTCTCGTGCTGACGGCGTTGCCGACCAGCCGCCATCGGCTTCCGGCGCGGGCACCAGCGTCGACCGCCGGGAGCGTCCAACCGACCGGAAAGCCTTGAAGCTTCTCGGCACCTTTGATGCCGAGTGTGACGATGCCGCGGCCGGGAAGCCAGACCGCAGGAGGGCTCGCGATGCCGACCGTCGATCCTGACTTGATCGTAGGTACTCCATTGACGGCCCAACCGAGACCGGTCCTACCCTCGGTCCAGTAGAAGCCACATGGGTCGTCGCCGTTGCGGAGTTCGGTTTGCGGCTGCGCGTCGCCGCTGAATAGAACCGTGCGGGGATCCTCGTCGCGGGAGGCAAGCAGAACAACGCGGTGCCGGCGCTGCGGGAGTCCGAATGCCCGTGCGTCAACCACCCTGTACGCCCAGTTGTAGCCGAGCTCGGTGAGTGATTGCGTCAGATGGTGCATCGCGGCGCCGCGATCAAGTTGGAGCATAAAGGGCACGTTTTCGAGCAGCAACCACCGCGGGCCTTGCTTCCGCTTGATGAGGCGGAACACTTCGCCGACGAGGCCTGATCGAGAGCCGGTGATGCCCGCGGTCCTGCCTGCTTGCGAGAGATCCTGGCAGGGAAAACCCGCCGCGACCAATTCCGTTCCCTTGGGAAGGGCGCGCAATTTCCGAACGTCGTCGACCGTGTCTACTCCGTCGAACTGAGAGTTCAGCACCTGTCGAGCAGCGGGATCGATCTCACACATGAGCGTCGTCGTAAATCCAGCCTGGTTGAGACCGATCTCCAATCCACCGGTGCCAGCAAAAAGTCCTACCGCGTCCACTTAACCTCCACTTATGCCTCTTGAAAGACCGTACGGCAGGGGTCGGACGTTTACTCGTTGCCACGCGGCGAATCGGCCACGGACCTCGGGTCTCGGCTGATCGACACCGGGCACTTTCTACTCATGCCACTCGGGCCGGAGCCATCAAGTCCGGCCGCCGCGAACCGCGTGCGCGCCATCCGTCGACGGGACACGCTCCCGAGGTCGCGGTGCGTCGACTACTTCACACGGAAGGGCTTCGCTACAGCGTTGATGCGCAACCGGAACCTTCACCGCGCCGCCGGACCGGCATCTTTTTCCGGCGGTACAAAGTCAAGGTGCTCATCGATGGGTGCTCCTGGCACGGCTGCCCTCTTCACGCGACGAGCCCGAAGTCGAACGCGAAGTGGTGGCGCGACAAACTCGACGCCAGCAATGCCCACGATCGGGACACCGACCGCCGCCTCGCGAGGCGGGATGGGAAGTTCTGCGCTTTCGGAGCACGAGGACCCTGTCGCCGTTGCAGCAGAAATAACTCGTTCGATGAGTCGGCAGCAGTAGTCTCTCCCATCTTGCTGTTCGTCACACGAAACCGCGGGACGACGCGTACCGACTGGATAGCTATTGACGATTGGGCGAACTCTACGGGGATCGGACGATCCGCCCGAGTTTGCGCAAGGCAATCGCTGACGCGCTCGACCTGGTTCGCTGGGATGTCGAAGGTGGAAGCCGAGCTCAATTCCCGCGGCTGCTTCCATTTGCTAGTGAATCGAATCTCACCACAACATGCGAGGGTGAGGACTCGTGTCTGAGAAAGACCTGGAGAGGCGACGCTCACCGCTGATTCCGCGGCGGGCAGTCTTAGTACCTGCGCCGAATCTCTCCGTGAGTGTCGGCGACGACCGTGTTGGTGGAGTCCTCGTCCCGTAAGCGGTCTCGTCGGTCCCCCGCACTCAGGTACTCATCGAACTCTTTTTCGGCCTCCGCGACCACATCATTGGTATCTCCTCTGGTGCCACACGCTGCCTCGCACCAGTCGGTGAGTAGCTCTACTTCACGCTCGACCCCTCGCGTACGGTTTCTTAGGTCGTGCAGAGGTGGAATATGACGGGTGAAATGATGAACCACCCTCTGTTGCAGTAGAAGTCGACCCTCTTTTGATAGAGACATGACTCGGTTGGATCGATCTAGTGCAGCTCCTGTCACCGTCCCGACGATCTGGAACTCGCCGGCGTATACGCCTGATTCCGGTCCGAGAAGTTCGGGCAGGGGGATCGCGGAATACGTCGTCGCGAACCGCTCGTACGGACGTTTCTTCGTGGTTTTCTTGATCACTCGAAAGACAGTGATGTGGTCCGCAAGCACTGCCCCCTTGCGCATCACGCACGGATGCATGAAGACCATGGCTAGCGCCTCCGAGCCTGGCTCCTCGAAACCAGGTATTGATACCTCGCGGAAGACGTCGCCCTGCTGCACCGGCAACCAAATAGGGGGCCCGTCGTCGGAGCCGGGCTCTCCGCGATATTCGTAGAAGGCGTCTACCCCCGGAAACCGGCCGAGATCGTCAACCGGTACGTCGAGATCGTCAACCGGTGTGTCAAGGTAGTCCACCGTTACGACTCAGTCCGGCGGGGGCGCATCGAGAGCTCGCCGTCAGCCGCTTCGAACACCTCGTACTCGCTCCTCCACTTGTCGCGCCAGTCCGCCATGATCGCGTCAAGCACGCCTTCGGCAGTCGTTCCCACGTTGCCGGCCGCCAGATCCAGCAGACGCGCTCCGTTGTCCGGCGAGTACACGTCAGCTGGCGTCACGTTGTAGCCATCGACCAACGGCATCGACATCCACCGCGCGGGGGATGCAACCAGCTCCGCTAGCCGCGCGTAGAACGCGGTGAGCTGCGCGAGCCTGCGGTGATTCTCCGGCGTCGTCCCGTTCGTGTTCTTCCGCCACTTACGCAGCGCAGGAACGCTGATTCCAAGAGTTGCGGCAAGGTCTGACCACGCGACGCCGTGGTCAGACAGTTCGGAGAGCATGTCGGTCACTGCGCGCGTCGAGTTGCGATCCGACGCCTCGGCAATGCGCTTGGCATAGTGCGCTAAATGGTCCCGAGCGTCCTTGCGGGCGGCCCCCGTCGAATGCTGACGACGCTCGCGCCACTGGGCCTCAAGCAGTTCGGGGCTGGTCTGGGTCTCGCGCCAAGGTTCAGAATTTGCGCTGAGGAACTCGTTGATGAGTTGCTGCGCGGATCGTCCTGTTCCGGCTTCGGATGCGGTAAGCGTCAAACGGCGTTGTGCGGCTAACAGCGTCGCTCGCACTGATGCCGCAGCAAACTGTATCGAGGCTTGCACTGACTCCACCGAATCCTCAAAGTTCGCGGCCGACTGCATTGCCGCGGCGCGCGCCTCCTCATACTGTGTCTCAGTCATTTGAATCCCCCCTGAACATAGATCGCGCCTGCTCGGTCAGCGAAGCTTGGAAGATCTCGCTGACGGGGCCGTGTAACTCCTTGAACTTTTCAAGTATGCCTGTAGGCGCAGTTGCTACCGGAGATTCGGGGACCCAAAACGCGTCGGCATCAAGCACGAAAAACTTCCCCGGCTCGGCAGGGGTGGTCCGCACCTCCGACGGAGCCACGACTGAATGCCCCACGACCTGGCCCCACTGGAAGACAAGAAAAACACGAGCTGCGACCTCGTACGCTGTCGACCCGAGTAACCGCTCCGGTGTTCGACTGGGAACCAGGTTCGCGGCGGAAACAAGCTGAGGCGCAATCCACCGGTCCCACTCGTGGGTGAGGGTTATGCCTGGCGGACGAACTTCATCGATATATCGAAGTCCAGCCCGCTCGACGTAGAGATTGCCGACAGCCTTCTCAAGGGCTTTAAGGCAAACCCCCAACAGGTCCGAGAAGCTGACGAAGTGTGTGTACTCCGTTGCGTCAATTGTCAGAGCTTGGGAACTGATTACTACAGTGATTGAACGCTGTTCGTTTGTCGCACGCAGCTGGCGAGTGATTTCGCCAGCCTCGTCCTCAACTGATTCTACGTCGAGAACGGGAAGGACCCTCCGCAGGACCTCGGCGGCAACGTCCCGCACCTCCGGCACGTTCAGCTTCGGTTCGTGCGCGTAGCGAAGCTGAGCGGTTACGAGGACCAAAGGCGCCTTCGCGTACACCTCATGCTCAACTGGCATCGGCAACCACGACTCCTCTCATGAGTCCATAATACGTAGGGTGTAACCGGAACTGTAACTCGGACTGCCGACAACCTCCCCGCCAATTCAGGATCACGACGGTGATCGAATGCGAACGGACATCTGCTCGACTGTCAGCGGGCGTTGGCCAGATGGCTCGGCGCGATTCTCGTCTAGACCGATTGGGCTTCCGAATCATAGGTCGAGACCGCCTACAGTCGGCCGCACTGCGGCAGGCGGCGGATCCGAGGTGACCTCGAAATCGTTGCGCCAGTCCGTACTCCTCCCCGATACGCCTACCGCGAACGTCTGCGCCAGCGCATTAGGCGACCCCCGTTCCGCCGCGGGCTGCCGTCATCGCGGCGCGGATGCGGCCCGTTGCCTGCGCGGTCTCGAGGCGGGATTGTGCGCGGCGCTGGCGTTCGGCCCGGCTATTTCGGCGGCCCAGCGCTCGCGGTCCTGGTCGTCTCGACGAGACTGCCACTCCCTGCGGAGTTCGGGCATCGGATCGGGATCGTCATATTGCCATCCGCTGGCGAAGTGGACCGACCGTTGATAGCCGGTCGGCAGTTCTTGCAGGCGGCAGTATTGATGCACGGCGTTGAGGTAGTCGGGTGGCTTGGCGGTCTTGTTTTCCGGCTTTTGTTGGGTGCCACAGTGGGATCCGCGGACACCGTGAACAAGTCCAGCTCGTGGAGACTCCTCCTCGTTCGCGAAAACGCTCTCCGGGGCTTTCCGACTCTCGTGCGCGTAGGGATTCACCTGGAGAGCCGCGCGAACCCAATGCACACCGTTGCTGGTCACTTGTCCTCGACCTCGTTCCTTGCCTTGCCGCCGCGGACGATCTGGTCTCCCGGCGCTTCGGACGCGAGCCCGATAGAGGCCGTGACACGTCGCTCATGCGAAGTCGGCCTGGCGGTCGCCCGACTCGACCTCATCAACGACTCGAGCAACTTATCCCAGCTGTTTTTGTTCCCAGCTTTTTTGACGACCTGCCGATCGTCGTGCCGTTTCTGCCTTGGCTCGTGCCCCGCGTCGGATTTCTCCGTTCTCGATCCTGATCCACTCTTGGGTGAGCAACCATCTCGATTGAGCTTGCGCATCGATGCCGCTCGCAAAGATGCGGAGGTCGCGTTCGTTCTTGGTGAGGCTAGCGAGTTGGTTCCACGTGGGACTGCGGTGATGTTGGAACCTGAATTTACCGATGAACCGTCCAACTTGCTGGCCGATTTTGTATGAACTTCGTCGACCTGGTCTTCCGCGGAGGACGGCGAAGTGGGTTGGCCCGGCACAGAGCGACCGTCGGCTCCGGTTAGAGACAAGCCAGCCTGTGCGGTGAAGTTCCGCGCTAAGTATCGATCGCAGCTGCGAGTTGGTCGGATAAGCGAGGTTGTGTTTTTGCGAGAACGCGACGACCGCTGCCACTGCGAAGGCTTCGCTTCGCAGTGGGCCGCGACTGTTGTCGACCCAAAACTGTTCTACTGCGGTCGATATGACCGGGCCGAATGCATCGATGTGCTCATACCACTGGTCAGCGGAGACCTTAAATCCTTTGTCTGCAGCATGCTTTGACACGGGTGTTCTCGTTCCAGCCTGCTTCAGTTGCGCGCGGACGGATCGAGGTGTGGGAACCTGACCAGCCCGAAGTAGCGAGACGACAATTGCTTCTTCTGCCGTATCTGGATCGGGTGCCGACAAAGCCTCGCGGCCAGAACCGTAGGCATGTGGCGCGAACGCTCGGGCCAGAACTGCGATGATTCGCGGTTCTGTAGGTAGTGCAACTCTCTCGAGCCACTGCTGAGCTGCGGAGTTGGCCTGCAAGGCGGCGTCCCCATCATTGTCGGCACGCACTGGTGTACCTCCTGGAAGCGGCTACCGCAGTCTTCAATGGCAACAGAGAGACCTACTAGTAGGGCAGACTTATGTATACCGAATTGTCGTACTTGACGAGTGCCTACGCGACCGAATCAGACAGATCCTGCGCGTGCGCGCCGATGGGAAGAATACCGAGGACAGGTGGGATCTCGTATCCGTCAGTTACGGATCGAGCAGGGCTTGACGCAGGAGGCACTCGCGCTCGAATCGGGAGTTACACGAAACGTGCTCATACATGTCGAGCACGGTAGACGCGGGCTGCTCTACGAGCGGCTGTTCGACATTGCCGAAGTGCTCGGGGTTCCCGCCGGCTCGTTGCTCGGAGAATCCGACCAGGAATTGACGTAACTCGGCAGTCCTTCGCGACATAGATTTGTACGAGAGCAGCAGTTGCACAAAATCCGCTTCCGTTTACGACGACCGAGTACGGATTCGAGTGTGTCGCCAGTACGGTGAGCATGTCAACGCATCGAGATAGTAGACCTTCAAGCAAGTCTGCGATTGAGGTCGGCCAAGACCGTAACGACCTTCTTGGACGCCTCAGCGATCTGACGCCTCCTCGAATTGGCTGCTGCGGTGACCGCGTTGTGTGCGAACGTTTTCGGAGACACGTTCTCGCGTTCCGCGGCGTTCTACAGGCCCTGTTGCTCTATATCGGTGAGGCCGATGTCGAGCGATGGCATCAACGACATCCTTTCGCCGCTCGTAAGGTCTGCGACGGTGGCCGGTGTCAGGGCTGTTCTGCCGGCGGGGTGGTCGGGCGGCCCGCTGCGGCGTCACGGATCCACTGAGGCACTTCGCGTTCGCTGCGTTCCCGGATGGCGATGGACGCACGGGCAGCTGCAGCGGCAACCTTGGGCCGTCCGGCTGAGGTCTTGCGGCTATCAAGGGGCGGCGAGTCGGTGACGGGAGGTGCGCACGTCCCATCCGAGTCCAGCTTCGGCGGGATGGGTGCTGATGGCGTGTTCGCGGCACCAGGTGAAGCCAGCCCTGAGCGCGTTGGTCCGGCCACGGTGCGTTTGAACCACTTCCCCCTATCTAGTCCTGGCTCAATGTCAACGACGACGGGAGGACGCCCACCGCGCCATCATTCGACATCACTTTCACGCAGAAAAAGCCGTCGCGAGGCTCAGGACGCGATCCATTGATATTTCTACCACTTGTCGTAGATGGACTTTCGATCATTGGTCCAGTTGTTGTCCACATGGAGCGACGGACCTTCCGCCGCTATTCGATCCACTATTCTGGCCACCCGATAGTCTTGGGTGAGTTCCCGCCGGACTTCCGATGCCGCCGCTTCCGCGTCGGCGAGTGCTTCGCTGTGGGTGCGGGCGATCACGACGGCGACAGCGTCCGGACTCGTGCGCGAGAACCCTTGCAAAACAACCATCTTGGTGATTCGGCCATCGATGGAGACTTCGATCGTCACGTCGCCGTCCCTCGATGTGGCCCTGCCTCGTAGCTGCGAAAGGGATCGATGCACGCGGGCGGCCTTGACCGTGAGCGCTTCGACGTCCGCGTCAGGCAGGCTGCTCATCGTTGTTCGATCACCAGAGGAGCCACGGCCCGCGGAGGGGTATGCCCGGCCTCGATTGCGAAGCACGGCGAGGACCCGCCCAAGCTCAACCCGCCGTCCGTGCTCAGCAGCGCATCGACCACATACTGATCGGGTGTTCGCGCAGTCGCCGAGTTTCCTCCGTCGTTGCTGTCATCCTCGACGGTCCAGCCCCACTCGGCCCAGGTGGACAGCAACAGGTCGAGATCGTCCCTCCCGACGCCACCGAAAACCACCCAATAGCTGGCGCTGAACCGATGCGGCCCGTCGACGATGGTGTTGCTTGTGTAGCAGGGTGCGAATCCTCCTGTGGGAAGACTCGATTGCGGGAAGTTCGGATCATCGACATCCAGTCGCGCGCCTTCGGGCAAAACCGATAGTGACCGTCCCAGCACCTCCACGGTCCGATTCAGTGCTTGCTCCTGCGACAGTGCGCTGTCCACGTCATCTGCTCCGTTCTGCGAGCACCCGACTGTGAGAAGAACACAACTGAGTGCGATCGCGAGGGATGTTCTGGTTTTGCCCCGGACGGTCCGAACGGTCATTCGACATTTCCTGTGTTCGTCATGATCTGTGCCATCGACAGCAGGGAGGGTGTGCCTGACTTGAAGTAGTCACTGTGCGAGTCGGGGTCGAACCCGACGTCACCCAGCACCGGTATGTCGATCGACTTGTTGCCCGGCGCGCTCTCGAAGACATTCGCCCCGAATACCTCTCCGGTCGGATCCCCGCCATGAGCTACTTCCGGTGCCAGCACCCCGATCCACGTCACCGGGTCGGCCGGGGCAGCGGTGGCGAACACGTGATCAGCCATCCGATCCGCAGCGATCCCGTCGAGTGCCAGCTCCCCGACCCTGGTCACCCCCACCCCGGGGCTCCCTGCGAACACGACACTGTCGACATCGAGCGAGCCGCCATCGCTCATCGCATGCCCAACGACAGTGCTGCCGTAACTGTGGCCGATGACGGTGTTGTGAGAGGGAGGACCGTCGTGTGCCGCGCGCAGACCGTCCTGGAAGCTGTCCAGTCGGGGAGCGCCGGCGTCGGCGAATCCTGTCTGCGCGGCGTCGGACAGCCCAGGCGGTGCGTCGTACCCCATCCACGCGACAACCGAGTTCTTGCTGTCTCGATCCACACGATCCGCTGTCGCCAGCAGATCGTTGGCGCGCGCCATGTCCCCGCCCATCTTCGACAACTCGGTCCCCGTCCCCGGGACATAGGTCGCAACGTTGTGCGCGGTATCAGGATTGTTGAGCGCAATCGCGCCTCGGCCCTGGTCGTCGATGTTCAACAAGAACGTGGGAACTCTGCCGTCGCGGTCGAGCTGGTCACGCACTTCGTGAAGACCCGCCACCGCACTGGACGCCTTCTCACGATCGCCGGTCCAGCTCTCCCATTCTTTGCGAAGAGCCTGCTGTTCGTCGTCGAGAACGCCTTCGCTCGGCGGCACGTTCTCCCCTCTGGCCCAATCAGGATGACGAGCCTCGACAGCGGCAAGGTCAACTTCCGCCGCTGCGGTGATCGGGACGAGCAAGTCCTCGTTCAAGCGTGTCTTGTCGACCGCCGGTAATCCGTCCCGGTTGCCGATCGTTGGGTCCCAGACCGCGAGACCGTCTTTCTCGGCCGGCGTCAATCCGTCCCAGAGCGCAGCGAGCTCTCGAGGATCGTCCGGCAGAAAAGCATTGCCGTCGAGGATGTCTCGAACAACGTCGCTGTAGCGATCCGGCCCACCGGGCGACGCCGATATCTCTGCGATGGCATCGATCGCACGTTGCAGCGATGCAGCGCACATTCGGTCCACGTCTGCTGAGCTCTGCAACAGAGAACGCACCGCGGCCTCGTGTACGCGCGCTTGCTCATCGAAACTGCTTTGCAGCAACAGATCTGCGACGAGGTTGCCGGACGAGCAGATGGGGGCGGTGACTGAACCTGCATCGGCGACTGCAAATCCACCGGCAGTAGCAGCCTCGACAGCCGCAAGAGTCGACGTCCGCACCTCGGTCAGTAGCCCTGCCGCCGTGCCGAACTCGCTGGCTTGATCGTCCACAGCGGTGACAAGATGGGTCGCGGCCAGCCGATCAGCGACAGATCGAGCAGACGCAGCTGTGGCCGCGTCCCCTTCCCAGTGGCTCAGGCCATCCCTCGTCGCACGGCCGACGTCGCTGACCAAGTCGTCGAATTCTGCGTTCACCGCCGCGAGACTGGAAGCGATATCGACGAGTGCAATCGGATTCCATCCGCGAACCTGCGAGACCGTCGCGCTCATCGATGATCGCCGTTCAGACGCATGAGCTGATCACGGAAATCCAGGTCGGTGTCCTCGTAGCTCTCTGCCGAGGCCAACGACGCAGACGACATGTCTCGAATACGATCCGCCACTCCGCGATAGGCGGCGAGGGTCGGAATCGCAGCGGACCGGGCAACATCGCCGAAGCCCGAATTCGGCATCGCATCGGCCGCGGCCACAATCGGAGCCACCGGATCCAACGACCCCACCGCATCGGCGGTGACTGTCAGCGCCCTGCCCAGTGCCCGCAGTGCATCGAGATCAACTGTCAACATCGGTATTCCCCCCGGACAAGTCCCGTCGCGCCCCCCCAGCGCCGCGTCAGCGTAGCAGTAGGAATGCTGTTGCCAGCAATATCGGTACGGAGCCGCCCAGCTCAATGGGGCGCTCCGCGACGTCCGAAAACGCTGCTGCTGATCCAATCCAGCCTGTGACTTGGTCGACGCTAGAACGGACACTCGGATTGACGTGGTTTACACCTAGGAGATCTCGCATGAACACCCTCACCGAGCAAGAACGCAAGCTAATCGACCTGCTCACACGCTCGGTACATCGGACGTTTGCCGATGCTCGCGCCGCCGGCGTACCGGCCGATGTCTTCGACGACGTCGAAGCGATTGCCCAGCACTACCGACCATCCAAATCTATGACCGGCTCATCGGCACGTTCTACGACACCGCCGGCCTCACCCAGTGGCGAGGCGTAAGCCGTCAGGCGATACACCAAGCGGTCGCCGCGGGCACGATCATCGCGTGCCAACTCGACGGAGGCCAGTGGGCATATCCGACCTGACAGTTCACCGACTCGAAAACGACGGAGCCAGCTCTGCTCACTCTGTGGGCGACGTTGCGCGCGGCTGCCGACCGCTGGACCTGCGCAGTATGGCTGCACAGCCCGCAACCCGAGCTGAATGGTCGCAGCGCGGTTGACTGGATCGCGCAGGGCCGCCCCCTCGAGGCGGCCCTGGACCAGGCCCGGGCCGATGCCCACCGGTGGGCGGCCTGAGCCTGAGACAGTGTTGCGCTGCACCCGCCGGCCCAATCGTTGGACCGGTTTTCCTCTCCGCGAACTGCCCGCGGCGCACCCCCCTGTCCCGCCGACACCACACCGCGAACGGTCCGATGCTAGTTTTTTGTCCTCCGGCGCGGCTGCTTCGACCTGATGGCGCTGCGCGGCGACCGCATCGGCTTCAAGTAACGCTGAGGATGTGCGCGGATGGTACGACCGCCTGGTCAAGCCACACCACGGCCAGAAACCCGACCCCGTGGCTGTGTTTGCCGACTCAGAAGACGGCCCTGGCCGGTCGAGCAGCATCCTGAACTATTCGATCCGCACAAGAACACTTGTGCGCGAAACCTCAGCGACTGTCTGAAAGAATTCTCGAATGGTCGATCAGGAGTCGGGCGCGACTGAAACCGTGCCGGCGCATGTGTGGGAGTTCGCAAATGAGCAGGACCAGTTGAAGAAGGCCGCGGACCAGATGCGGGGCTTTTTGTACGAGCTGTCGACCGAGGGTTTGATCCCGGTACACACCATCGAGACGCGGGCGAAGAGTCTGACCTCATACATGGAGAAGTGCAGTCGGACTGACGACAGCACTGGCGCGATCAGGTACCGGAATCCACTCTCTGAGATCGACGACTGCGTGGCGGCGAGGGTGATTGTGTACACGACGCGAGCGCGGAGAGACTTCCTGAGCCTGTTGACCACGCGATCCAAGACTCGGGATCATGCGAATCCGGGCAAAGAGAAGCACAACGGATATGACAGCGACCACTTAGTCGTGACCTCGATTGAACTGCCGCACCTGAACGCGCGCTACCCCGACCTTGGGGCGTACTTACGTAAGCGACCGGGTCTTGAGGTCCAGATTCGGACAGTGGCCGGTCATGCATGGGCGGAGTACGAGCATGACGTACGTTACAAATCGGCGGCCTACAGAAACTTGGAGCCCGGTCCGCGGAAACGCGTAGACCAATGGTTTATTGAGGCTGGCGGCCTCCGGCGCTATCTCGATCAAGTTTTCAACGAGATCGATGAGTTTCTCGTGCCAAGTTCCGAGAACACGGCGAAGGCTGACGAAGGTGTTGACGACAGTGCAAGCGAAGCTGCAGATGGCCTCGCTGACCCGGACGATCGGTCACTGGATCTCGACACTCTGACCTCCCTGATCAATGACCGGTATCAGAGTGCCGCGCCCGGTAGTGAAGAGGCGGCGCAGGAGCTACTCCATCAGCTCGACACTCTCGGCATACGCACCGTGGCCGAATTGCAGACCGTATTGGATCAGAACGACCCGGACGAGGTCGCCTCTCTGATGGACTATCCCATCCCGGTATCCGCCACGCGCCGCCTCGATGACGAGCTCCTCGCAGCTTTCACCCGTAAATATGTCGACGCTGCAGCGCCGAACGAGGCTCGACAACAACTTCTGAGGCTGCGACTTCGCCGAGTGGACGGCAGGTTCACCATCTATGTCCTGGCGCCCAAGGGCAAAGAGCGCACTCGTCCCATCGCGGCCGCTCGCGCTGTCCGAGAGTTGACTCGGCTCGTCGCCGACGAACTGGGACCGGAGGAGGCATGCATCGAGCACGCAATTGCCTTGGAGCGAAGCGATCTTCAGGCTCACACCAATCCGCGGGTAGTCCAGGTAGGTGACACGCCGATCTACGTCGCAACCAACCTGAACCGCGCCTACTCCGAACAGTTAATGAGGCAGCTGGTTGACCGCCTACCGCGCAACGAGATCCTCGTTCTCAGAGCCGGCGACCAGATACTGCCGTCGTTGGCCAACCAGCAAGCCGAAAATGATCCGCAGGAACTATCGGAGACGCCCATTCAGACTTAGCATCCTGCACTGGCTGTCCGCGAAGACGCCACGATCGTGTGTGTCGTTGGCTGGCGCGCATGCTGCCGCCTGGGGGTGGGTTTGCCTGCACGTCGCGGAAGCTTCAACCGCGATAAGCGTTAGGTGGGAGCTGCTGGTTGCGCTTGTCATCCGGTGCGCGGCAGGGCGGCAAAGCGACTCAGTTCGCTGCGATGGCCCGACGGATTCGAAGGCTTAATGCGCCGAGAACGCAGCAGTATCTGCTGCGCCTGGCCTATGGCCGGTACTGTCAGACAGGTGAACACCGAACACGATGTCGAGCTGCACTCGCTTGGTGTGTCGCCGTCCGCCTCCGAAGTTGCAGACCTCGAGGAGACGTTGCGTCTGGCACGTGGCGAAGCCCGCCGGTGGGAGACGCTTTTGACTCGATTGGCGAAGTGACTCGCTATCTGAGCGCTGAAGCACTGATCGCCATCAACGCAGAACACGGTGGCGCAGGGGCGGGCGTTGCAGACCTCGCGGGTATCGAATCCGCCGCACACCGCCCGCAGACCGAAGCCTTCGGAACCGAAATCTATCCGGACATTTGGTCCAAGGCTGCTGCGTACATCCACAGCGTTGCCAGCACTCAATACTTCACCGACGGCAACAAGCGCACCGCATGGCTTGCGGCAATGACGTTCCTGACCCTCAACGGCCATCGGATGCCCCGGATCGGTGATGCCGACTCCGAAGCGCTCGTTCGGTGCGTAGCCGGAAATTTGTTCGCCAGCGACAGCGAACCAGACCGCACGATCGAGGTTGCGGCCGACTGGATACAAACTCGATACGGGCAGCGCAACCGAGTCGGACCCGCCATCGACCCCAGGCTCGAATTCGTGCAGCTGTGCTATCACTACGAAGTCGACCCGGGCCAGGCCGTTTACTCGATTGCCAACGCCGGATTCGACATCCTGTCGGCCCCGAACGGATTTCCCCATCCGGGCGATTTCTACATGCTCGGCCGAATCCACTGGCGTCCCGTCGACATCACTCGGTCCCATACCCTCACCACTACCGTCGTAGCTCTCGATGGCACTAAGCGTGTCAATCGGGCTAGGAAGTCCGAAACACTTTCCGGTTTCCCGATGCTTGAGAGCGACAAGTGGCAGTACCCCAATGGCATCGTGCCGTGGACGTTCGTGACCGACATCGACGCAGTGTTCCTCGAAGCCGGGGAGTACGTCATTCGCCTGGATATTGACGGAGAGTGCGCCGCAGAACATGCCCTGACTGTCGTCCAGTTCGGGGCAGCACCACCGGACATTGCATTCCTTCACCCGAGCAGCTGACCACCGCGTTTCGCGGTGCGACCGTACCGGACCGAGAGGCGTCGGCGAAGCCGACCTCGGAACGCTATCGACGCGATTAGGCAACCCCTACCGTCGCCGCAGATTTGTCCGAGCAGGAGAAACGCCGTGACTGTCACCCTCACCACGATCGACCGCAGCGCGCTGACCCTGCTGATCGTGCCGGTATAGGTGCTCCCGCCCGCCGACCTGCCGCAGGCCCAACCCATCGATCTTCCTCGCACGCAGCGGTACCGCAGTGCGCTGCGCGACGGGTGGGTGCTGCGACGGCCCGAGCACGACGAGTTTCAAGAGCGCTTCGACGCCGTGTGCGCCGAGTTCGGCATCGACGCGCAGCTTAAACCCGCCGTCCCACAAGCGCTTCGTCCGGGCGGACGGGTCGACGCGAGCGACCGGGTCCAGGCCGGTGCCCGCCTTGTCAGGCGCTCACAGCCGGAGGGCTTTAGCTCCGCGCAGCAACCGCGGCTAATTGCCAGGTGTTGCGCCAAGCGGCCGCGCTCACCTAGACAGAGGAGGTCGTCGCGAGGGCAACTCGTCGCCCTGAACTGGGAAAATTGAACGTGGGAAAGTACCAATCCAGCGAGTTCAAGGAGCACCGTTCCGGTGAGTTAGTCAACGTCGTCGTTCCCCGCCCTGTCCGTCCATGCCACCGGGACCGGTGTTGTGTCGCACGCCGGAGCCCTCACGTAGCTGCGGACGGCAGAGGCCACAGGGCTGGCGTCCGCGTTGTCGACGGGCCTGGCGTCTTGGCGGAAACCGTTGGCGCGGTTCGACCCCAGGAAAGTCGTGCTCGATCTTGCGACGGCGTTGGCGGTCGGTGGAGACTGCATCGCCGACATCGCCACCGCGCGCGAACGCCGCGCCGAGTTCAAGAAAGGGCGGGCACATTTAGAGAAGGAATCAGCTGCGCCTACTTACAAACGAGGATTCGGACTTCACCCCGCTGCTCGCGTTCGTCGACCACGGGAGCGACGGAACTGGTGAACCTGTCGCAGCGTAGCTCCGCCCCGACAACGCCGATCACAACACTGCCGACGGCCACCTCGATCTGACCCGAAAAGCGTTGGCGCAGTTATCGATATTGATCACGGTGGCGGGATTTCAGAACCGCCGCTTTTGGCTTGACTAGAGCAAGACGTTGCGGGAAATTGTTTGCGGGGGATGAATTTCATCACGGTCGTCGGCTCCAGTTTCAGAACCTCGCCTCCTGGAAGCCAATTGCTCTGCTTCGCAGTCATTTTCGCCAGTTAGCTGCAGTTGGGGATGTCGCTAAAATGTCGGCGTTGGGCTGCTCACCAGCACAATGGACACGGCAAAAGCCACGGTGGCATGTTCCAACCTGTCAGCCTGCAACTGGCCTTCCCTGCGGTTAGACAATGCCGTCGGGGTGACTTCTGGCCTGTTGCATGTAAGCTGAGCTTCTAAACGTAGTCCTACCTGTGGATTAGGCTTAAATACAGGGTAATCGAGCAACAGTGCAGACACGCGATAGAACCTTCGGGATCGATGCTGCTGCGCATCGGGCAGCTCTCGGAGTCGAGGGCACGACGATGGCGGTGCTCGCCTGTGGCGTCGACCGCGCGTATCCGGCCGGCCACTCTCGACTGCTGCGCCAGATCGCGGCTCATGGTCTGGTTCTCAGCGAATACGCTCCGGGCACCACTCCGGCCAAACATCGGTTCCTCGCCCGCAACAGACTCGTCGCGGCACTCGGATCGGCTGTGGTGGTCGTCGAGGCCGGGTGGCGCAGCGGTGCTCGCAACACTGCGGCGTGGGCGGCGAAACTGGGCCGTCCCGTGCTCGCGGTACCCGGTCCGGTCACCTCGCCCACGTCCAAAGGGTGTCATCGCATGATCCGGGACGGTGAGGCCGTGTTGGTCTCGAGTTCCCACGACGTCGTCGCCGAGGCCGGCGCTCTGGGATCACCGGAGGAATCGCGACCCGATCTCTTCCGCGAGACCGATGCACTCTCGGATACCGCTCTGCTGATCTACGACGCCTTTCCTGCAACGGGATCGCTGTCGAGTCGCGAGCTGTCCGAGCACTCCGGTGTGCCGCTGAGCAAAGTGCGCGCAGCACTGCCCGTGTTGGAACTGGACGGCTTCGTGGCCAGTGACGAGACCGGATGGTTCCGGGTGGTGCGCGGCTGAGTACCACGCTTCCTCGGCACCGAATGTAGAGTGTTAGGTAATGCTTAGTCGGTGCAGTGGGCATCGGCGTCGTTCGCTCGAAGAGGGGTCCGAAGTGCCACGCAAGAAAACCACCCTGTCCGTCCTGCGTACCGAAGCGCTCACTCCGCACATGCATCGGGTCTATCTGGGCGGTGCGAACTTCGACGACTTCGACACGATCGACCAGACCGACGCGTACGTCAAGCTGTTCCTCGGGACCGACGAGGAACCGATCATGCGTACGTACACAGTTCGCTCCGTCGATACCGTTGCGCGTGAAATTGCCATCGACTTCGTCGTTCACGGAGACGAAGGAGTCGCTGGGCCGTGGGCAACCCAAGCGCAGCCGGGGGACGAGATGTCGTTCTTCGGCCCGTCCGGCGGGTACTCGCCGCGCGACGACGCAGATTGGCATCTGTTCGCCGGCGACGAATCGGCGATTCCGGCGATCTCTGCTGCCGTCGAGGCACTGCCGGACGACGCGATCGCCAAGGTCTTCATCGAGGTCGCCGACCGCCACGACGAGATCTACATGGAGACGCTCGCCGTCGTCGACGTCACCTGGATCCACCGGGGTGCAGCTTCGAACGAGGTCGGCGACGACCGAGCCGGAGACAACGCTCCGCTGATCGCAGCGGTCAAGGAGACGGAATGGCTGCCGGGGCAGGTGCAGGTCTTCGTGCACGGTGAAGCTCAGGCCGTCATGCACAACATCCGGCCGTACATCCGCAAGGAGCGTGCGGTCGGTGCGGAATGGGCATCGATATCGGGCTACTGGCGTCGAGGGCGCACCGAGGAGACATTCCGAGTGTGGAAGCGCGAACTCGCGCAGGCCGAAGTCGGCGTGGACGCCTGAACCGAGGTCGAAGCATGAGCCGCGCCCGACTCGGCTACGTCGGCGTGTCCGGTTGTCGTGCAGCAGTGAAGCGCCCAAGCTGAGCCGATGACCGATTCGCTGCCGCCTCACCTCGGTGTCCACGTCGAGGAGTTCGCCGAACATCTCCGACTCGGTCGAGAGCGCTCGGAGCACACGATTCGGGCCTACGTGACGGATGCTCGATCTCTGCTCACGCATCTTGCGGCGTCGACGCCGAATGCGACGATCTCGGATCTGGATCTGCGGACGGTGCGTTCGTGGTTGGCGACGTACTCGGCTGCAGGCTCGGCCCGAACCTCCATGGCGAGGCGAACCTCGTCGGTGCGGACCTTCGGCAAGTGGCTCGAACGGGTGGGAGCGGTGCAGGTCGGACCGGCGGAACGCCTGGCAGCACCGCCGAGTCATCGCACCCTGCCTGGTGTTCTTCGCCACAATCAAGCGGCTCAGGCGTTGACCAATGCCGAGTCGGGTGCGGCCCAACTCGATCCGATTGCGCTGCGAGACCGGCTGATCGTGGAGCTCCTCTATGCAACCGGGGTACGCGTGGGAGAACTGTGCGGACTCGACGTCGACGACGTGGACACCGAGCGCCGCCTGGTCCGCGTGGTGGGCAAAGGCAACAAGGAACGCTCGGCACCGTACGGTGCGCCGGCAGCGCAGGCCCTCGAGAACTGGCTGATCGACGGCAGGCCCGAACTCGCCGGTGATCGATCCGGTGCCGCGTTGCTCTTGGGTCGGCGGGGTGGGCGACTCGACCAACGGCAGGCCAGGACCGCGGTGCATGCGGTGCTCGACACCGTTCCCGGTGGGCCCAGTCTGGGTCCGCACGGCCTACGCCATACCGCGGCAACCCACCTCCTGGAGGGCGGTGCCGACCTGAGAGTGGTGCAGGAGCTACTCGGACATGCCTCTCTCGCGACTACACAGATCTACACACATGTGTCGGTGGAACGATTGCGCGCCGTCCATGATCAGGCTCACCCTCGCGCGTGATCCGAGCGTCGGCGGCGCTACGTTTGGTAGCGTCGTGACCGACTCACTACACCGAATACGGGGGACCGTGGACCGCGACCGACCGCAAGGTACTTCGGAGACGTGGTCGATGCATGTCCGTGAGAGCTCCGCCGCCGGGCAGCAGGATTCTGTGGACCGCACCGACGACGCCCGAGACAACGGTGGCAGGCCCGCCTCTTCGGGCCCGTCGCCGACATCCCGATCCGCGCCTCGCCAGCCCCCTCCGTGGCAGATGCCCGACTCCGGTGACCGGCGGGTGGTCCCACCTCGGTACAACCCACCGGTGCCGGTTCAGCCCGGTCCGGTCGATCCAGGACCGCCACCGGTGCAGCCAGGACGGCATCAGCCTGCGCAGCCGCACGCACAGCAGTTTCCGGCTCCTTCGGATGCGTGGTCTGCGCAGCCGTGGGCAGGCGCACCCAATGCGTACAGACCGAGCAGTCAGGATCTGGGCGCGGATTCGCTGCTCAAGCGTCCCAAGCGAGCGTCCAACTCCGGCTGGCGGCGAGGCGTGCACCGGCTCACCGGCGGCGTCATCAATCCCGGTGAGTCGACGGCGGAAGAGCGATTCCGAAATCAGGTCGAGCGCATCCGTCAGCCTGTGCTGGGCGACTACCGGATCGCGTTCCTGTCACTCAAGGGCGGCGTGGGCAAGACGACGACCACGCTCGGTCTCGGTTCGACCTTTGCGTCACTGCGTGGAGATTGCGTGATCGCCGTGGACGCGAATCCCGATTTCGGCACCCTGGGAGAGCGGGTTCCCCGACAGACGTCCTCGACCGTTCGCGACTTGCTGGCCGCCGGGCCGCGTATCCGTCGGTACTCCGACATCCGCGAGCACACCTCGCAGGCCCCGAGCCGTTTGGAAGTGTTGGCAGGAGAGCGCGATCCCGCGGCGTCGGAGATGTTCGGCGAAGAGGACTATCGAGCCGTCATCGACATGCTGCAGGTGTACTACAACCTCATCCTGACCGACTGCGGCACCGGCATCATGCACTCGGCGATGAACGGGGTACTGCAACTGGCGAATGCGCTCGTACTGGTCAGCTCTCCGGCGGTAGACGGTGCCCGCAGTGCTGCGGCGACTCTGGACTGGCTCGAGCTGCACGGCTACGGGCACCTGGTCGAGCGAACTGTCGTCGTCATCAGTTCGGTGCGGCCGGGTTCGTCGGCGGTGGACATGAATCTGCTTCAGCAGCACTTCCTCGAGCGCTGTCGCGCTGTGCTGGTGATTCCGTTCGACGAGCATCTGGCCGAGGGTGCCGTGGTCGATCTCGATCTCTTGCGCCCGCAGACGCGCAGTGCATTCGTCGAACTGGCCGCCATGGTGGCCGACGACTTTCCCGCCGCAGCCGGACGACACTCCGGACCGCAACGCTGAACGTCACCTGAGCGGTGTGTCGAGGGGCTTCAACCTGATCGGACTCGCGTGTACCAGTGCCGTCGGATCGAGATAGTCACGACCGCGCCGGATGCCCCAGTGCAGGCAGGTCGACGAACAGCTGTAGTGGCCTGATTCCAGGACACCGAGTACCGTTCCGCGGCGAACGCGTGTGCCGGCTGAAACCGAGGCCGTCACGGGCTCGTATGTCGATCGCAGTCCGCCCGAGTGATCCACCGATACGACGGGTTTGCCCGCGACCGACCCGGCGAACACCACCGTGCCGTCGGCGACCGCCAGGACCGACCGGCCCGCTTCTCCGGCGAGGTCGACGCCGCGGTGGCCGGGCAGCCAATTCTGCTCCGGACGGTCGAACGGGGTGACGACGTGCGGCTTCGGAGCGAGCGGCCAGGCGAAATCACCCGCTACCGCCGGTGCCAACGACACGGAGAAGTAGACGGTTGCCACGACGCACATAGTCAGAATCCGCAGTGCCGAAGCGATGATCACCCGTTGACCATCTCTCGATTCGGGGCACCGAGACGAACGTGAATCCGAATTGTGCAGAAGAAAATTGTTTGTCCACAGGCATTGCAATCTCTTGACAGTCGGGCCTGGTTATGACGGGGGCTGGGGCAGGTCTACACTCGGCAGTGCGACCTGTGCGTGCACGGGTCGACTTCGCGCGTCCGCGTCATCGCATCGACTGCTTCGGCAGAACAACCGATACGAGAACTGGTTGCCGGCGGTCCTCGAATCTCCGTGATTCGTAGGTCCGGCGACTTCAGCGGCCGCCAGGGCAGAGGTCACCGACACTCTGCGTCAACCGCACCATCGAAAGAGAGTTCTTCAGCCATGGCTGTAGTAACAATGAAGCAGCTGCTCGACAGCGGCACACACTTCGGACACCAGACCCGTCGCTGGAACCCGAAGATGAAGCGATTCATCTTCACCGACCGCAACGGCATCTACATCATCGACTTGCAGCAGACTCTGACCTTCATCGACAGGGCCTACGAGTTCGTCAAGGAGACCGTTGCCCACAACGGCACGGTTCTGTTCGTCGGCACCAAGAAGCAGGCGCAGGAGTCCATCGCCGCTGAGGCAACCCGCGTGGGCATGCCCTACGTGAACCAGCGCTGGCTCGGTGGCATGCTCACCAACTTCCAGACGGTGCACAAGCGTCTGGTCCGCCTCAAGGAGCTCGAGGCCATGGAGCAGACCGGTGGCTTCGAGGGACGCACCAAGAAGGAAATCCTCATGCTCACGCGTGAGATGACCAAGCTCGACCGCACCCTCGGTGGCATCCGGGACATGTCCAAGGTTCCGTCGGCCATCTGGATCGTCGACACCAACAAGGAGCACCTCGCGGTTGCCGAGGCTCGTAAGTTGAACATCCCGGTCATCGCGATCCTCGACACCAACTGCGATCCCGACGTGGTCGACTACCCGATCCCGGGTAACGACGACGCGATCCGTTCCGCTGCGCTGCTGACCAAGGTCGTCGCATCCGCAGTCGCCGAGGGCGTGCAGGCGCGAGCCGGTCAGAACACTGCATCCGACGCCAAGCCCGAGGTCGGCGCAGGCGAGCCCCTCGCCGAGTGGGAGCTCGAGCAGCTCGCTCAGGCCTCACCGGCAGCGGACGCTCCGGCAACGGAGGCTCCCGCAGCCGACGCCCCGGCAGCAGAGGCTCCCGCAGCCGACGCCCCGGCAGCAGAGGCTCCCGCAGCCGACGCCCCGGCAGCAGAAGAAGCACCGGCCGCTCAGGCTTGATCGAATTCGGTCCCGGTTCACCCTCAGGGGTGGGCCGGGACCGCTTCGGTATGCCAGGGTTGTCCTCGCGCTCGCTGTGAGCCCGTCGACCGCACCCTTTCAACCGCATTTCGTAACCGTCCGTACCAGCATTTGAGGAGGCTCGCCCAACATGGCGAACTACACTGCCGCCGACGTCAAGCGGCTCCGTGAGCTCACCGGCTCCGGAATGATGGACTGCAAGAACGCGCTCGCCGAGGCCGACGGCGACTTCGACAAGGCCGTCGAGCACCTGCGCATCAAGGGTGCCAAGGATGTCGGCAAGCGCGCCGAGCGCAACACCGCCGAGGGCCTCGTCGTCGCCGAAGGTGGAGTGCTCGTCGAGATCAACTCCGAGACCGACTTCGTGGCCAAGAACGCCGAGTTCCAGACGTTCGCCGCGTCCGTGGCAGCTTCGGCAGCCGCAGGCAAGCCTGCCGACGTCGATGCGCTGAAGGCGCTCGATATGGACGGCAAGACGGTGGACACTGCTCTGAACGAGTTGTCGGCCAAGATCGGCGAGAAGCTCGAGCTGCGCCGCGTCGTGTCCTACGACGGCAACACTGCCACCTACCTGCACAAGCGCAGCGCGGACCTGCCGCCCGCCGTCGGCGTTCTCGTCGAGTACACCGGTGATGGCGACGCTGCGGGTGAAGCCGCACGCGCAGCTGCGATGCAGATCGCAGCTCTCAAGGCCAAATACGTCACGCGCGACGAGGTTCCCGAGGATCTCGTCGCCGCCGAGCGTCGCATTGCCGAAGAGACCGCTCGCGAAGAAGGCAAGCCGGAGCAGGCGCTGCCGAAGATCGTGGAAGGTCGCGTCAACGGATTCTTCAAGGACGTCGTTCTCACCGAGCAGAAGTCGGTGCAGGACGGCAACAAGACAGTCAAGGCAATTCTGGACGAGGCAGGCGTGACCATCACGCGCTTCTCTCGGTTCGAGGTCGGAGCCAGCTAGTCTGCGCACCGGTCGAGGCGATGCCGTTCATTCGATTCCATCGAGTGGGCGGCATCGCTCGTGCGCGGGGCAGGTTGGGTGGACGCCGGAGCCCTGTCCACCACCCGAGCCTCGATAAGGCAGGATGATCGTTGAGTAAACCGTAGTGTTCGACGAGTACCGAGGAGAGCTATGACCGAACCGGCCCCTGACCGTCCCGGGTTCCGACGCGTGATGCTCAAACTGGGTGGGGAGATGTTCGGAGGTGGCCAGGTCGGTCTCGATCCGGATGTCGTCAACAACGTGGCAGAGCAGATTGCCGAAGTGGTGGCCACCGGAGTTCAGGTCGCTGTGGTGATCGGTGGTGGCAACTTCTTCCGAGGTGCCGAGCTGCAGCAGCGCGGCATGGACAGATCACGTTCGGACTACATGGGCATGCTCGGTACCGTCATGAATTGCCTTGCGTTGCAGGACTTCTTGGAAAAGCAAGGAGTAGCCACCAGGGTCCAGACCGCAATTACGATGGGTCAGGTCGCAGAGCCGTACCTGCCGCTGCGCGCCCGCAGACATCTGGAGAAGGGGCGCGTGGTGATCTTCGGGGCCGGCATGGGAATGCCGTACTTCTCGACCGACACCACAGCCGCGCAGCGCGCGCTCGAGATCGGAGCCGAGGTGCTGTTGATGGCCAAGGGAGTCGACGGCGTCTACTCGGCCGATCCGCGTGAGGACCCCGACGCGACGATGTACGACACCATCACCCATCGCGAGGCGATCGAACAGGGACTGAAAGTCGCCGACGCGACCGCATTCAGCCTGTGTATGGACAACGACATGCCGATGCTGGTGTTCAATTTGCTGGTCCAGGGAAATATTGCTCGCGCAGTGTCCGGCGAGAAGATCGGAACGCTGGTCACGTCGTGACCGTCACCGACAGGGACGCGAACGAAACGAAGACCGAGACGATGGAGGACAGACCGTGATTGACGAAGCACTCTTCGACGCCGAAGAGAAGATGGAAAAGGCCGTATCGGTTGCGCGCGACGATCTGTCTTCTATTCGTACCGGACGTGCCAACCCCGGAATGTTCTCTCGCATCGTCATCGAGTACTACGGAGCGTTGACGCCGATCACTCAGCTGGCGAGCATCAGTGTCCCCGAGGCTCGCCTGGTCGTCATCAAGCCGTACGAGTCGAGCCAGCTCGGACCGATCGAAACCGCAATTCGCAATTCCGATCTCGGTGTCAATCCCACCAACGACGGAAACCTGATTCGTATCGGTGTGCCGCAGCTGACGGAAGAACGACGCCGCGAATTCGTCAAGCAGGCCAAGGGCAAGGGCGAGGATGCGAAGGTCTCCATTCGCAACGTTCGTCGCAAGACGATGGAAGAGCTCAAGCGAATCCAGAAGGACGGCGAAGCGGGCGAGGACGATGTCGTCCGTGCGGAGAACGAGCTCGACAAGACCACTGCGAAGTACACCGCGTCCGTGGACGACCTCGTCAAGCGCAAAGAGGGCGAGCTGATGGAGGTCTGACCTCCGAAAGGTAGTTGCTTTTCACGACAGAAGACGATGAATTCCGAGGAGTTGACGACAGTGGTGGGTCCGGATCGGCCGGAGGGCAGCGGTACGCCCGCTGCTTCGTCCGGGGCCGCTGCTTCGTCCGGGGCCGCTGCAGCGAAGTCCGCAGGCAAGGCCGGCCGTAATCTTCCCGCCGCAATCGGTGTCGGTGGGAGTTTGGGAATCGGCCTGATTCTCGTCCTCGTGTTCGTGCCGCTGGTATGGATCGGTGTAGTGGCCGTCGCGTTGGCCGTCGCCACGTACGAGGTGTCCAAGCGACTGCGCGAGGGCGGCGTGCTGGTGCCGCGCATTCCACTGCTCCTCGGGGGACAGGCGATGATCTGGCTCGGCTGGCCCTTCGGTGCCGTCGGAGTGCTCAGTGCGGCCGTGGGCACCGTCCTGATCTGCATGGTGTGGCTGCTGCTGCGGCAGGGCTTCGACGCAGCTCCCAAGAATTACCTCGAAGAACTCTCCGTCACCGTTCTGGTGGCATGTTGGCTGCCCCTACTGGCCTCGTTCGCAGTGCTGATGGTGCTCCAGGACAACGGCGCGGGCCGCATCCTGGTGTTCGTCATCGGCGTGGTGTGTTCTGACGTCGGGGGATACATCGCGGGAGTGCTGTTCGGTAAACACCCGATGGCACCGGCGATCAGCCCGAAGAAGTCGTGGGAGGGTCTGGCCGGCTCGCTCATTTTCTGCGTCATCGGATGTCTGTTGACGGTCACGCTCATTCTCGGAGCCAACTCGATGATCGGAGTCCTGCTCGGGGTGGTGCTGGTGGTGACGGGCACCCTGGGCGACCTGATCGAGTCGCAGGTCAAGCGTGATCTGCGGATCAAGGACATGGGTACGCTTCTGCCCGGGCACGGCGGCATCATGGATCGTTTGGATTCGCTGCTGCCCTCGGCATTCGTGGCGTGGCTCGTGTTCACCGTGCTGCTCTGAGCTGATTGCTCGCAGCTGTGCGCAACGATCGCTCCGGGGTGATTCCCAGTCCGAACATCTGGCACTGGCCGCATGTGTACGAGGCGGAGAACCGTGCTCAGGACGTCGGTGGTGCCCTCTTCGACGCAATTCGTTCCGTGAGTGACTGGGCGTCGAAAACGGTCGTCGATGTCGGCTGCGGAAGCGGATTTCACCTTCCCGTCTTCGCCGCCGACGCCGAGCGGGTCATGGGGATCGAGCCACACGAACCACTTGCCGTATCGGCGAGAACACGCGTCGCCGGTCTGTCGAATGTCGAGGTGATGTCCGCACGTGCGGACTCGCTACCCGTCGCCGACGGCACGGTCGACCTCGTTCATGCCCGCACCGCCTACTTCTTCGGGCCTGGATGCGGACCGGGGATCGTCGAGGCCATGCGCGTACTCGCGCCCGGTGGCGCGTTGGTCGTCGTGGATCTGGATGCGACGGCGTCGCCGTACGGCGATTGGATGCGTGCCGATCTACCGCATTACGACCCGGTAGCCGTCGAGTCGTTCTTCTCGGCGCAAGGATTCGATCTCACGCGTATCGACACCAGATGGACGTTCCCGGACAGACGCGTGCTGCGCGACGTGATGGGTATCGAGTTCGGGCCGCGGGTTGCGCGTGATGCGATGAGGGCGGTCGACGGCGTCTCGTTCGACGTGCGGTACCGAATGCACGTACGGCGGAAGCCGGCGGGGATCGAACTGCGTCGAGTGGGTAGGCGACTCGGATGAGCGTGTTCTCAGGATGCGGCGGAAATTCCGAAGACCTCGGCCGACTCGCTGATCTTGAGTGCCTTCGCCAGTCGTGGCAGATCGCTGCCGTCCTTGACGTGGGCGCCATCGGCACCGAGCGCATCGATCACCTCACGCGCCCACGACACATCGCTGGGTGACGGGGCGAGCTCGCGGTTGACGACGGGGGCCTGCTCGGAGTGCATGCACAGCTTGCCCGTCATGCCCATCGACAAGGTCAGGGCTGCGTCGCGACCGAGAATGGTCTCGTTGGCCGTCAGCGTCGGTCCGTCGATCGGTCCGGGCAGGCGTCCTGCGCGCGAGGACACGACCAGACGCGCACGGGGGTACGCCATCGCCAGCGGATCGTCGCTCATACCGGTGTCGCGACGGAAATCGCCGCTGCCGAACGCGAGACGGAAGGTCGAGTCCGCGCGAGCGATCTCGGTCGCTGCTTCGAGTCCCATTGCCGATTCCACCAGCGCCAGAATCGGAGTACCGGGTGCCAGGCGGGCCGCTGTTGCCTCGACCTGGCCGCCGCTCTCGGTCTTGGCGAGCATGACGCCCACCAGGCCGGGGAGGCCCGACAAGGCAGCGAGGTCGTCGGCCCAGTACGGAGTCGTTGCATCGTTGATGCGGACCCACGCGGAATTGCCTTCGCCGAGCCACCGCACGACCGCCTCACGCGCAGCGGGCTTCTTGGCGGGGGCTACGGCGTCTTCGATGTCGAGAATGACGGCGTCGACTCCGGAGGTCACGGCGTCGCTGAACGTTTCCGGCTTGGTGGCGGGCACCAGAAGCCACGAACGTGCACGGTCGGGGGCAACGCCGGATGCCACTGGTGTCTCCATGAAAGTTGTCACGTCATGCTCCTCGGGTGAAGTCGGGCATCACCTACCTTATCGATTCAGTCGATCGAAGCCAGCTTCCGTACATAGTGTTCACGAACTCCGGGGCCACGTGCTGCCTTCGCTGCGAGCCGAAATCGGAGAATTCCATCCATACTGACCAGGGCATTGTCACCGGGTCGAGATTCTGCACCGTGAACCCGAGCAGAACGGTGAGTGCACGGCTGCGACCACCGGTCCGGTCCACGGCGAAGCTGCACGAGTGTGAGCGATATCCGGCCCGTGCACCCGGCGAGCGGGAGTCGAAAACCGGCGCGAATAGGACTGCACGGCAATCGGGTGGACAATGGTGTCATGAAGTGCAGCAGTCAGGAAGGACTCGGGGTGGAGCATGAGTGAAGCCGTCGACGAAACGAACACCTCGACCGAGCAGAAGAGGCCGAACCTCCCATTGGTTTTCACTGCGCCGCGTCGAGGCATGCCCTCTCGGCACCTGGCCGACCTCGACAAAGAGGGTCTGCGGGACGCAGTGAAGGCGCTCGGTCTGCCCGCGTTCCGTGCCGACCAGTTGGCCCGGCATTACTACTCGCGCCTCGAAGCCGACACCACGAAGATGACAGATCTCCCGGCCGAGGCGCGCGAGAAGGTCGGAGCCGATCTCTTTCCCCCCTTGCTGACCGCTATCAAGCATCTGGCATGTGACGACGGCGACACCCGTAAAACTTTGTGGAAGGCCAACGACGGGACGCTGCTCGAGAGCGTACTGATGCGATACCCGGACCGGGCGACGCTGTGTATTTCGAGCCAAGCCGGCTGCGGAATGGCCTGCCCGTTCTGCGCCACCGGTCAGGCGGGCCTGACGAGGAACCTGTCCACGGCCGAGATCGTCGATCAGGTCCGTTCGGCCGCGGCGGACATGCGTGACGGTGTTGTGCCCGGCGGCGAGGGCCGCCTGTCGAACGTGGTGTTCATGGGGATGGGCGAGCCCTTGGCGAACTACAAGCGCGTCGTCTCCGCAGTGCGCAAAATCGTCTCGCCTGCACCCGACGGGCTCGGCCTGTCCCAGCGTTCGGTGACGGTGTCGACGGTCGGTTTGGCACCGGCCATTCGCAAGTTGGCCGACGAAGGACTGTCGGTGACGCTGGCGGTGTCGTTGCACACGCCCGACGACGAGCTGCGCGACACGCTGGTTCCGGTCAACAACCGGTGGTCGGTGGCGGAGGTGCTGTCGGCGGCTCGGTACTACGCCGATCAGACCGGTCGTCGCGTCTCGATCGAGTACGCGATGATCCGAGACGTCAACGATCAGCCGTGGCGAGCGGACATGTTGGGCAAGAAGCTACGCAAAGCTCTCGGGTCCCGGGTACACGTGAATCTGATTCCGCTCAACCCGACTCCGGGCAGCGAATGGGATGCCAGCCCGAAGCCGGTGGAGCGAGAATTCGTCCGGCGGGTGATTGCCCAGGGTGTGACGTGCACTGTGCGCGATACCCGCGGCCAAGAGATTGCGGCGGCGTGCGGTCAGCTCGCCGCCGAGAACTGATCGGCTACTAGTGGTCCGCGTTTGAAGTTGTTGGGCGGTTGGCCTTCTTGAGGATCTGCTCCGCAGTTTTGGTCCAGACGAACGGCTGAGCGCGTGGGTTCCAGCCGTTGATGAACGCGCGGATCTTGGCGGTGAGGTCGCGGACGTTGCGGAAGGTTCCGCGGTGGATCGCTTGGCGTTCGATGATCCCGAACCAGACCTCCACGAGATTCATCCACGACGCCGAGGTGGGTGTGAAATGTACTGTGATACGCGGATTATCGGCGAGCCAATCTCGTACCTCCTGCTTCTTGTGCGTGGCGTAGTTGTCCATCACCAGGTGAAGTTCCTGATCCGGGTAGGCCCGCGCGACATGTTTGAGGAACACCAGAAATTCCTGGTGACGGTGACGCGGTTTACAAATTCCGGTGACCTTGCCGGTCGCCACCTCGAGTGCCGCGAACAGTGTCGTCGTGCCGTTGCGGACGTAGTCGTGGGTCTGTCGTTCGGGTATCCCGATCTGCATCGGCAACGTCGGTGCGGTGCGGTCCAACGCCTGAATCTGCGACTTTTCATCCACGCACAACACGATCGCGTTCTCCGGCGGTTCGAGATAGAGGCCGACGATATCGGTGACTTTTGCGACCAACTCAGGATCGGTCGAGAACTTGAATGTCTCGCTGCGCCATGGCTGAACGCCGTGTTCGCGCCACACCCGCGCGACGGTGGCGTGCCCGATCTTCAAGTGGTCGGCGAGCAATCTCGAACTCCAATGCGTGACGCCGTACTTCGCCGGTGGGGGCGTCAACGTCACCGAGATCAGATTCTCGCGATCGAGGGTGCGGGGGCGGCCCGATCGCTCTTCGTCGAAGAGCCCGTCGACCCCGAACTGTTCGTACCGGGCACGCCAATTGATCACCGTCTGACGCGAAATCGAGAACCGTCGCGCGATCTCCGCATGCGCCACGCCATCGGCGGCCAGCAGAACGATCCTCGCGCGCTGGACCAACCCGGCCTTTGTCGTCGTCGATCGCACCCACTTCTCGAGCTGGGCACGGTCGGAATCGGCGATCAACAACGGTGCGGCGCGCATGAGTAATTCAACCAAACAAAACCGCCCAACTACTTCAGGCGCGCCGCACTAGCGAGGCTTGCGTCGGACGATCACGTCACGGACGACCAAGCCGACCAGTACCACGGCAAAGCCGATCAGCCAGAGATCCTCGACCTTGCCGGTGTGGTTGCCGATGATCATCAAGAGCAGGAATGCCGCGACGACGATGGCGGCCACACGCATGGCCTTGTTGGATTCGCCGCTCCACCCCCACGCGTCGGACGGCACTTCCGGCACCTCGTTGCGGGTATCGACGACCGGGTCGTACGAAGCGGATTCCAGTTCGGTATTTGCCACCGGTCGGTCCTCTCGGGTGATGAGTTCTCGTAGTCGTCTGCACGAGGCGTCGAGACTGCCGCGTTCGGTCAATATTGGCATACGACCGCCCGTCGTAGCCATCAGGGTTGTATTCACCAGGCGCGGATATCGACTTCGGTGAGACACTGCATCGGTGACGTCCGAGCGCCTGCCGCATCCGCTGACCCAGTTTCCGTTGAGTTACCCCCGTGACATGGTCGGGTACGGCCGCACACCTCCGCACGCCCAGTGGCCCGGTGAGGCGAACATCGCTGTCCAATTCGTCCTCAACTACGAGGAGGGCGCCGAGAACAACGTCCTCGACGGCGACACCAAGTCCGAGACGTTTCTGTCGGAAATGATCGGGGCGCAAGCGTTTCCGAACCGTCACATGAGTATGGAGTCGCTGTACGAGTACGGCTCGCGGGCAGGCGTCTGGCGGGTACTGCGGGCATTCGAGAAGCGAGATCTGCCGCTGACGGTGTTCGCCGTCGCCAAGGCCATGGAGCGGAACCCGGAAGTGGTTGCCGCACTGGCAGAGCTGGGCCACGAGATCGCGTGCCACGGACTGCGGTGGCTGTCCTATCAGCAGATCGACGAGAACGTCGAGCGCGAGCACATGGCCGAGGCGGTGGCAATCCTGAAGGATCTGACCGGCTCGGCTCCACAGGGGTGGTACACCGGCCGCGACTCACCGAACACTCGGTCGCTCGTCGTCGAGCACGGCGGGTTCGTATACGACTCCGACTCCTACGCAGACGATCTGCCGTACTGGGAGAAGGTGTCTCGGGGCAGTGAGAGCGTCGATCACCTGGTGGTGCCGTACACCCTGGACACCAACGACATGCGCTTCGCATCGCCGGGAGGATTCTCGACCGGCGAAGAGTTCTACGCGCATCTACGGGACGCGTTCGACGTGCTCTATGCCGAGGGCGAGAACGGCAGCCCCAAGATGCTCTCGGTCGGACTGCATTGCAGGCTCGTCGGCAGGCCGGCCCGTGTCGCGGCGCTCGAACGTTTTCTCGATCATGTGCAGTCGCACGAGAAGGTATGGGTCGCAAAGCGTATCGACATCGCCGAGCACTGGCGCGCCGTACACCCTCCCGGCTCCTGACTCAGCGAGCGGACGGGCAGGCTTTCTCCAACGCAGCGAAGTACCGGTCGGTGGCCAATGCCTGCCCCCGCCGACCTACCGGGCCGGCCAGCCTGGTGTACCAGCGGCCCGGCCGCGAGAACGCCGAAATGTGTGCGGTGACGGTTTCGTCGGTAGGGGAGTAGTCGATGTGGAACAGTTCCTCTCCGGCTTCGGGATGGCCGTCGAGGGTCCCGTAGGCAAAGCCCTGGCGGTTGGCCTCGTCGATGACGTAGACCACCCGGCACGGTATTCGAATCGGGCCGAGGGTGAGAACCACCACTGCGTCGGGCACGGCGGTGGCGGCATCGGAACGAACTTTCAGACCGGCACCCCGATGCATGTCCCACTGCATCAGTGCATCGGCTGCGGCCTCGAAATCTTCGAGTCCGGACCCGATCGTCCGCGATCTCGTGAGGTGGTGATATCCGCTGGGAAACTTGCCTTTCGTCGCTCCCGCGTCGGCGTAGTTGAACGATGCCGTGCGGTACTTCGAGACGTCCATGGCCTCCAGCGTGCCAGCAACTGTCGGCGCATAGGGGTTTCTCAGACTCGGTAGGCAACAATGGACCGGTGCCAGACCAACGTGAGCGAACGACCATCTCGGATCGTCCCGAGCCGATTCGCGTGCTGCTGCTGGGGAGCACCGGCTCTATCGGGACCCAAGCGCTCGACGTCATCGCAGCCGACCCCGACCGTTTCGTCGTGGTCGGTCTCGCGGCAGGCGGGGCGAACATCGACCTGCTCCGACGTCAGATTGCCGAGACGGGCGTCCGGCGGGTCGCCGTGGCCAACTCCGACGCTGCTGCCGAGCTCGACTTTCCCGGGGTGCTGACCGGTCCGCGGGCGGTGACCGAGCTGGTCGAGTCGACGCCGGCCGACGTGGTGCTCAATGCACTGGTGGGTTCGCTCGGTCTCGAACCGACTCTGGCAGCTCTGAAGACCGGCGCTCGGCTCGCATTGGCGAACAAGGAATCGCTGGTGGCGGGCGGCGAACTCGTTCTTGCTGCTGCCGCGCCCGGGCAGATAGTGCCGGTCGACTCCGAACACTCGGCACTGGCGCAGTGCCTGCGCAGCGGTCACCGCAGTGAGGTCGACCGATTGATCCTGACGGCCTCGGGTGGGCCGTTCCGGGGGTGGAGCGAGACGGAACTGAAGTCGGTCACTCCGGAACAGGCTGCGGCGCATCCCACGTGGTCGATGGGTCCGATGAACACGCTGAATTCGGCGACGCTGGTCAACAAGGGCCTCGAATTGATCGAAGCGCATCTGCTCTTCGCGGTGCCGTACGAGAAGATCGACGTCACCGTGCATCGGCAGTCCATCGTGCATTCGATGGTGACGTTCGTGGACGGATCGACTATCGCCCAGGCCAGTCCTCCGGACATGAAGCTGCCGATCGGATTGGCGCTCGGCTGGCCTGATCGCGTGCCCGATGTTGCGCGCGCACTCGACTTCACCACGGCCTTCTCCTGGGATTTCGAGCCGCTGGACGATCGAGTGTTTCCTGCCGTGCAATTGGCCCGCGAGGCAGGAATCCTGGGCGGATGTATGACGGCGGTGTACAACGCGTCCAACGAGATCGCGGCCGAGGCGTTCCTGGCCGGGCGCATCGGGTTTCCGCAGATCGTGCACACGGTCCGCGCGGTGGTCGACGACGGCAGCGCCGACTGGTCGGCACCGCCGACTACCGTGGACGACGTTCTGGCAGCGGATTCCTGGGCTCGCGCACGTGCGCATGAGCTCCTGAAACAGAAGGGCCTCTGAGTCACATGGTGTTCGCTCTGGGTGTAGTGCTGTTCGCCGTCGGTATCGGTGTGTCGATCGCACTGCACGAGGCAGGACACATGTGGGCCGCGAAAGCGCTCGGCATGAAGGTCCGTCGGTACTACATCGGCTTCGGCCCCAAGATCTTCTCCTTCCGGCGCGGCGAGACCGAATACGGGCTCAAGGCAATTCCGGCCGGCGGATTCTGCGACATCGCCGGAATGACGGCGATCGACGAGCTTGCCCCCGACGAGGTCGAGCGGGCGATGTACCGCCAGAAGACGTGGAAGCGCATCGTCGTCATGGTCGGCGGTATCGCCATGAACTTCGTGCTCGGCATCGTGCTGGTCTACACGCTGGTGCTCGGTTGGGGCACGCCCGATCGGGTGACGCCGCCGACCGTGCTGGTCAGCGACGTGGTGTGCATCGCTCCGTCGCAGACCGAGGACGGCCAGTACGCACCGTGCTCGGGAACCAGTCCCGCTGCCGAGGCCGGCCTGCGAGCCGGAGATGTCGTCACCGCAGTGAACGGTGAGCCGACGCAATACTGGGGCGATGTTGTCGACGCTGTCCGAGAGTCCTCGGGGTCGGTCGACCTGACGGTCGAGCGTGACGGAGCGTCGATCGATCTGACGATTCCGATCACTCAGGTACAGCGATACGTCGAAGATCCGAACACCGGAGCCAAGGAATCCACGATGGTCGGCGCGGTCGGTGCCAGCGGCTCCACGATTGTTCCACCGCGCATTCGGTACAACCCGATCGAGGCGGTGCCCGAGACGTTTGCGTTCACCGGAGACATCTTCGTCCAGACCGGCAAGGCTCTCGTGCAGTTGCCGACGAAGGTCCAGGCTCTGTGGGAGTCGATCTTCGGCGGCGAGCGCGGACTCGACACGCCCATGAGCGTCGTCGGTGCCAGCGTCATCGGCGGCCAAGCAGTGGAGCGGGACGACTTGGTGACCTTCGTGGGACTGCTGGCGTCGCTGAATTTCTTCCTCGGCGCGTTCAACATCGTGCCGCTGCTGCCGCTCGACGGCGGCCACATTGCCGTGACGATCTACGAGCGGATCCGCAACATCTTCCGCAACCGGCGCGGCTTGCCCGACGGTGCGCCGGTAAACTACATGAAGCTCATGCCGGTCACCTACGTGGTCATCATCGTTTTCATCGGGTTCTCCTTGCTGACACTCACGGCGGACATCGTCAACCCGATCCAGATCTATCCGTAGACTCGTTTGTCGTAGCTAGGAAAGAAGGCCACTGTGACCGTGTCAGTCGGATTGGGAATGCCTGCACCGCCGGTACCCGTACTCGCTCCTCGTCGTAAGACTCGGCAACTCCAGGTCGGGTCGGTAGGAGTGGGTAGCGACAGCCCTATTTCGGTGCAGTCGATGACAACCACCAAAACTCACGACATCAACGCGACGCTGCAGCAGATCGCCGAGCTGACGGCATCGGGTTGCGACATCGTGCGTGTGGCATGCCCCACACAGGATGACGCGGATGCGCTGTCGATCATCGCCAGGAAGAGTCAGATCCCAGTGATCGCAGACATCCACTTCCAGCCCAAGTACATCTTCGCCGCGATCGATGCCGGTTGCGCCGCGGTACGCGTCAATCCGGGCAACATCAAGGAATTCGACGGCCGCGTCAAGGAAGTCGCCAAGGCTGCCGGCGACGCGAACATCCCGATCCGCATCGGCGTCAACGCAGGGTCGCTCGATCCTCGCCTGATGAAGAAGTACGGCAAGGCCACCCCCGAGGCGCTCGTCGAATCGGCGCTGTGGGAGGCGGGGCTGTTCGAGGAGCACGGGTTCGGAGATATCAAGATCTCCGTCAAGCACAACGACCCGGTCGTCATGGTCGCCGCGTACGAGCAGCTTGCTGCGCAGTGCGACTACCCGCTGCACCTCGGCGTCACCGAGGCCGGCCCGGCATTCCAGGGCACCATCAAGTCCTCCGTCGCGTTCGGGGCGTTGCTTTCTCGTGGAATCGGCGACACCATCCGCGTCTCGCTGTCGGCACCGCCCGCCGAGGAGATCAAGGTGGGCAACCAGATTCTGCAGTCCCTCAATCTCCGGCCGCGCAAGCTCGAGATCGTCTCGTGCCCGTCGTGTGGGCGTGCGCAGGTCGACGTCTACACCCTCGCCGACGAGGTCACCGCCGGCCTCGAAGGCATGGAAATTCCGCTGCGCGTTGCCGTCATGGGATGTGTCGTCAACGGGCCGGGTGAGGCACGTGACGCCGACCTGGGTGTGGCGTCGGGCAACGGCAAGGGTCAGATCTTCGTCAAAGGCAAGGTCATCAAGACGGTGCCCGAGGCGCAGATCGTGGAGACCTTGATCGAGGAGGCGATGCGCATCGCCGAGGAATTCGAGAAGGATGAAGCCGCAGACGGTGGCGCTCCGGTAGTGACCGTCAGCTGAGTAGAGTCGATCGGGTCGGTGTCCGGTTTGCCGCTCTGCCACCGATACGACAAGTTCTCTGGAATGATTCGGTACACGCTCGGTCGGGGCGGATGCGGTAGGTGGGTCAGGAGGTCGGTAGGTGCTCAAGCTCCTCGGTGCGAAGCCCCTCGGTAATCGGGATGCCGCACACGTGCTCCGAGTCCTCGACGCAGACCCGGTCGCAACCTGCATGGTTGCCGCTCGGGTGCAGGAATCCGGACTCGACCCGCGGACCTTTCACGGTGAGATGTGGAGCAGGGGCGGCCCGGACGAGTCGTTGTGCTTCTCCGGGGCAAATCTTGTCCCGTTGCTCGGGTCCGGTGACGATCTCCGGTCGTTTGCCGATCGCGCATGCCGCGGCCCGCGACTGTGCTCCTCGCTGGTGGGGCGTGCCGAGCTGACACTTCCGCTGTGGGAGATGCTCGAGACCGACTGGGGCCCCGCCCGCGAGGTGCGCGGAGAGCAACCACTGCTGGCGACGTCGGTTCGCTCGACTTTCCCGCCCGATCCACAGGTCCGTCTCGTGCGGCCCGAAGAGCTAGACGTGTATCTCACCGCCGCTGTGGCCATGTTCATCGAGGAGGTCGGAGTCGACCCCCGTGTGAACGACGGCGGCCGGGGTTATCGACGCCGAATTGCGAGTCTCATTGCTGCGCAGCGCGCGTGGGCTCGATTCGAGGACGGTCGGGTGGTGTTCAAAGCCGAGATCGGGTCACAGTCGGCTTCGGTCGGCCAGATTCAGGGAGTGTGGGTTCACCCCGATCTGCGGGGTCATGGGTTGGGCGCGTCCGGCACGGCGACAGTGGTGAACTCGGTGATTCGTCAGGGGCGAACCGCCAGTCTGTACGTCAACAGCTTCAACTACGTCGCTCGGCGGGCGTACGCGAAGATCGGCCTGACGCAGGTGGCAACCTTCACCACGGTCCTTCTCGATTAGCGAGAACGAGCTCGATGAGCTTGGTGCGAACCGCGATTCGTTGACGCCGGTGTAGGCGGTGCCCTATTACGATGGGGCACAATGAGATCACGGGGTGCAAGCGAGATGCGGTATCGAGTCGGCGCGGTGCTGGTGACCGGAGTCGTCGTTGTTGCGACCCTCGCCGGGTGTACCCCGAAGCCCGACGGCCCGGAACCGGCCGCCCAGGCCTTTCTTGCCGCATTCGAATCCAACGATATCGCGGCCGCGGCTGCGGACACCGACAGACCCGATGCGGCGACGGCTGCACTGACCGACACGTGGACCAATCTCCAGGCCGAAGCCCTGAACGCAGAAACGACCTCGGTGCAGGTCGACGGCGACACCGCCACAGTCGGCTACACCTATCGGTGGCAGCTGCCGAAGGATCGGGTGTGGACCTACGACGGACAACTGAATATGGGCCGCACCGAGGGTGAGTGGGTGGTGCGCTGGTCGGCATCGGACATCCATCCCGAGCTCGGCGACACGCAAACGATGTCGCTCCGCTCGACGGCAGCTCCGCGTGCACGGGTGAACGAGCGGTCGGGGACCGATGTGCTGGTTCCCGGCGTCGTGCACCGAATCAAGTTCGACGCGGCCGATGCGAACAATGTGGTCGTCTCGGCGACGGCGCTGTCGTCGTTGCTCACTCCGTTCGATGCGTCGATCACGGCACAGTCGATCGTGGAGTCGGCCACCTCGGTCGACGGCGACTATCCTGTCGCGCTGTTGCGCGACAGCGACTTTCAACCCATCTCGCCTGCACTCGCAGAGATTCCCGGTGTCACCGCGTCCGACGAATCGGATCTGTTGTCCACCGATCCGACGTTTGCGCCGGACCTGGTCGGTCAGGTCAAGAAGGCCGTCATCGACGAGGTCGACGGCAAGGCGGGCTGGAGCGTGGTGACCACCAACCGCAACGGCATCGACATCGACGTCCTCACCGACACGCCGCCCGAGCCTGTGCCGTCGTTCTCGATCAGTCTCGATCGCAACGTCCAGGTCGCGGCGCAGCGAGCGGTGAATGCTCGCACCGAGCAGGCGATGACGGTGGTCATCCAACCGTCGACCGGCGCCATCCTTGCAGTGGCGCAGAATCCGGCCGCCGATAGGGACGGACCTGTTGCGTCCGCCGGCCTCTACCCGCCCGGATCGACGTTCAAGATCATCACCGCCGGCGCTGCTATCTCGAGTGGACTGGCAACCCCGGGCAGTACCGTCCCGTGTCCGGGTCGCATCGTGATCGGCGAGCGCAGCGTTCCCAATTACAACGAGTTCTCCCTCGGTGACGTGACGATGACCACGGCGTTCACCCGATCGTGCAACACCTCGTTCGCGAAGCTCGCCAGCGAGATGTCGGCCGACGCGCTGACCGTGGCGGCATCTCAGTTCGGCGTCGGCCCGGACTACGACGTCGTCGGACTGCCGACCGACTCGGGTTCGGTGCCCCCGGCCGAAGAACTGGTTCAGCGCACCGAGGACGGCTTCGGGCAGGGCAAGGTGGTGGTCTCGACCTTCGGTATGGCCCTTGCCGCTGCCACAGTCGCTCATGGTTCGACTCCGGTACCGAATCTGCTCGTAGGTCGCGACACCGTGATCACCGGCGACCACCCGCCGATCGAGCCGGCGATGGTCGACGGCCTACGCGGGATGATGCGGTCGGTGGTGACCAGCGGTACCGCCGAGCGCATCGCAGATCAGGGAGAGGTCTACGGAAAGACCGGCGAGGCCGAGGTCGAGGGCGGCTCGCACTCGTGGTTCGTCGGTTATCGAGGTGACATCGCGTTCGCCACCCTCGTGGTGCGCGGAGGTAGCTCGGACAACGCGGTCGCGGTGACCCGGGAAATGTTCGAGCAATTGCCGCCGGGGTACTGACACCGACGCGCCATAGGTCCTCGTGGAGAACCGCGTGGCTCAGGAGGGCAGTACGCCCAGCCGACGACAAGCCATGACTGCTTCGTATCGGGTATGCGAATCGGTTTTGCGCATCACGCTACGCAGGTACGACTTGACCGTTTCGGCTCCGATCGACAATCGACGACCCACCTCGATGTTGGTGCAGCCGAGAGCGACCTGGGAGATCACGTCGATTTCGCGTGGTGTCAGCGACCTGCACACGGCGGCGTCGATGCGTGTCTCGGCGGGCGGCGACGCGGCCGGGCCGAGTGATGCCGCCACTCGTGCTGCGATCGCGTCGAGTCTGCGCCGGATCTTGCCGTCACCCACCGACCGGGCGAGATCGGCCAGTTCCTCGTGAACGCTGCGCAATTCGGCCGCGCGTGAGGCGTCGGAATCGCCGATCGATCGGGTGGTCTCCAGCAAGCGGACCCGGCGGTCGACCTCGTCGCGCACGGCGATTTCGTGGCCGAGCCGTCGTGCGGCAGACGTCATGACGTCGCCGACGCGATCGCCGAGAGGTCCGCGCTCGCGTACCGCCGCATACATCACCATTCGGGCGACTCCGGCGACGACCACCGGCACCGCGAGAATCGACTTGAGGCCCTCGCCGAGCACCGGTCGATCGAAGTGATGAGTGATCGACATCGATGAACCGTAATCACTCACGGCGGCCGGTCTGCGCTGCTCCATGACCCGCCCACCGAGACCTGACCTGGGCGCGATGGCAAGACCGTCGAGTCCGCGGGTTCTGGTGCCGTGGAATTCGCTCAGATACAGGGTGTCCGAAGAGACCTCGCCGCCGAATACGACCGGGACGTCGGATGTCGCTGCCGCCTGGCGCAGTTCGGCTCGCAGGGCATCGCCGTCACGAGGTCGTAGCAGATTGGAGTGGGCCACGGTACGTCCTTCCTCGGGGCGGGTGCAGCAGCAGTGAACGTGACCCAGATCATATCCGGTTGGGTCGTCGGCGATTCGACTGCCTGGGGCACACCTGCGCTGCGTCGTGGGGACGATCGCAGGCCGACTACGCTGGTGTGCATGTCTGTGACCGCCGAGAGCAAGCCCCGTCAGCCACTCGTACCAGGCGTCGTATCGCCCGTGCTCGAGGTGCCGAAGTCGATCGAGCGGCCCGAATATGCGTGGAAGTCGACGGTTGCCGAGGGCAGTGAACCCTGGGTTCAGACTCCCGAAGTGATCGAGAAGATGCGTCTGGCGTCGAAGATCGCGGCCCGAGCACTGCAGGAAGCGGGCCGGGCGGTGGCTCCCGGGGTGACCACCGACGAACTCGACCGGATCGCTCACGAGTACATGATCGATCACGGCGCATATCCATCGACGTTGGGCTACAGGGGCTTCCCCAAATCGTGCTGCACCTCGCTGAACGAGGTCATCTGCCATGGCATTCCTGACTCCACGGTGATCGAGGACGGCGACATCGTCAATATCGACGTCACCGCGTACATCGATGGTGTACACGGCGACACCAATGCAACCTTCCTGGCCGGCAACGTCTCCGAGGAAGCCCGCCTGCTCGTCGAGCGCACCCACGAGGCCACCATGCGTGCCATCAAGGCGGTCAAGCCGGGTCGTGCACTGAACGTGGTCGGTCGCGTCATCGAGTCGTATGCGCATCGGTTCGGATATGGGGTGGTAGAGGATTTCACCGGGCACGGAATCGGGACCACCTTCCACAACGGCCTCGTCGTTCTGCATTACGACCAGCCGTCGGTGGACACGATCATCGAGCCAGGCATGACGTTCACCATCGAACCGATGATCAACCTCGGCACGATCAACGCCGAGATGTGGGACGACGGCTGGACCGTGGTCACCCACGATCGGAAATGGACCGCGCAGTTCGAGCACACGCTCGTGGTGACCGAGACGGGTAGCGAGATTCTCACTCTCCCGTGAGTCCGACTGGTGCGCTTCTAGTTGCCGGGACGACCTCCGATGCGGGCAAGAGTGTGTTGGTCGCGGGTCTGTGCCGGATGTTGGTGCGACGGGGCGTCCGGGTGGCACCGTTCAAAGCGCAGAACATGTCCAACAATTCGGTGGTCACGCTCGACGGCGGTGAAATAGGTCGGGCCCAGGCAATGCAGGCGGCAGCTTGTGGCCTCGAGCCGAGTGTGCGTTTCAATCCGGTGCTGCTCAAGCCGGGCAGCGACCGGACCTCGCAGTTGGTGGTGCGTGGGCGGGCGGTGGCGCAGGTCAGCGCGAGCAACTACATCGAGCATCGGCAGGCCTTGCGGTCGGTGGTGGCCGATGAATTGGCCTCACTGCGTGCAGAGTTCGATGTGGTGATCTGCGAGGGTGCGGGCTCGCCCGCCGAGATCAATCTGCGCGCCACCGACTTGGCCAATATGGGACTTGCCATTGCGGCGTCGCTGCCGGTCATCGTGGTGGGCGACATCGATCGCGGGGGAGTGCTCGCCCACCTCTTCGGCACCGTGGCGGTGCTGTCTCCCGAGGATCAGGCGCTCGTTGCGGGGTTCGTGATCAACAAGTTCCGGGGTGATCCGGCTCTGTTGGCACCAGGACTCGACCAGTTGCGTGCGTTGACCGGACGGCCGACCTATGGAGTCGTGCCGTTCGCAGACGGGCTGTGGATGGATGCCGAGGATTCACTCGGGACCGTTGCCGATGCGCCCGTGGGCAGGCCGCGTCCGCCGGTCGGGTCACAGTGGCTGCGGGTCGCGGCGGTGCGTTTGCCGAGAATTTCCAACACCACAGATGTCGAGGCGCTGGCCTGCGAGCCCGGTGTCTCGGTGCACTGGGTCACCGAGCCGTCTCGGCTCGAGGATGCGGATCTGGTCGTTGTTCCCGGCAGCAAGTCCACTGTGTCGGATCTGGAGTGGTTGCGGCGCAGCGGTCTTGCCGACGCGATCGCCGAGCGTGCGACTTCGGGTCGGCCGGTTCTCGGTATCTGCGGTGGCTATCAGATGTTGGGCCGAACCATCTCGGACACCGTGGAGTCCGGTGTCGGGGGTGTCGAGGGTCTCGGTCTGCTCGATCTCGACATCGAGTTCGCGCCGGACAAGGTGTTGGCTCAGGTGAGTGGTTTTTCGGTCGAGTTCGGCTCGGACGCGGTGGCGGGGTACGAGATTCATCACGGTCGCGTCGTGCGAAGCGGCGACCGGCCGTTGTTGATCTCTGCGTCGGGTACCGCCGAGGGCAGTGTGCGTGGCGGCGTCGTGGGAACCCACTGGCACGGTCTACTCGAATCCGATGGCTTCCGGCGTCATCTGCTCACGTGGGTGGCGGAGACGTCAGGGCGTACCGGATTCGTGGTGGCACCCACTACGTCGGTCGCGGCGCTGCGAGAGCAACAGTTGGATCTGCTGGCCGATCTGGTGGAGAACAACATCGACGTCGACGCCGTGCTCGATCTCATCGAGCATGGCGTCGATCCGAGCATCGATACGATCGTCGGTCACTTGCTGTGAACGATCCGACTCTGCCGATGCGTCGATCCCGGTCGTGAAATCCGCGGTAACCGCGCCGAGCGTGCCGGGTTCGGTGGTCTGCAGCACGAAAGTCACGAGTGGGTAGGTCGGGGGACCTGCTATTTCTCGACCCGCACGACAGGCAGTACCGTCGTGCTCATGGAATTCACGCATGTGAGTGCTGCGGGCGGGCAATGTTCGGTGCGAGTCGCGGGCCCGGACAGTCGGCACGCCGTTCTGTTGCTTCCCGATTCGGGCGATCCGGTGAACGTGTACGACGCCGTCAGCGAGCGGCTGCACAATTCCGACCTGAAAACCGTTGCCCTGGAACACATCGACGGCGTGAGCGACGAGGCCATCCTCGCCGTTCTCGACGAGTTGAAGCTGTCCTGGGTACACCTCGTCGGCAGCGGCGCGGGTGCGGAATCGGCGTGGACGCTGGCCGCGAAGACTTTCGGACGCTTCGCCAGTCTGATTGCGGTGAACCGCTGCCACCCGGCGATCGCGGACGAGCAGGGCGTCGTGCGACTCGCTGACTGCCCGCCTGTCGAACTACCGACGACGTTGGTTGTCGGGTCCTCGCTCGGCCGGGCATCGGCCGACGCGAGCGGCCGGTTCGTCTACTCGGATTTCCGAGTGGTCCAGCTCGACGGGGTCGAGAGGATCCCCGCCGACGCGTCGGCCGAGCTGGCCACCGAAATAGTGCTTCGCACCAGCCCCTGGTAGGTGGTCGAACCTACAGATCGAGACCGAGCAGGGCGTTCTCGACCACCTCGGGCAGTCCCGGGTGAATCCAGTACTGCCCACGGGCCATGTCCTGGGCCGACAATCCGAAGCTCATGGCTTGGATCAGCGGCTGAATCAACGTCGGAGCTTGCGCGCCGATGATGTGCGCTCCGAGGATTCTGCCGGTGCCCTTCTCGGCGATGATCTTGCACAGTCCTTGGCTGTCCTCCATTGCCCAGCCGTAGGCGACGTCACCGTAGTTCTGCACCTTGACCGTGATGTCCAATCCGGAGTCGCGAGCTTGCTCCTCGGTCATGCCCACCTCGGCGATCTGCGGATCGGTGAACACCGCCGCGGGAACGAAGCGATAGTCGTTGGCACGCAATGCCGAGGTGTCGCCGTGCCAGGCGTCCTGCAGCAGGTTGTGCTGGACTACCCGGGCTTCCTGGTTTGCGACGTGCTTGAGCTGGTACGGAGACGAGACGTCGCCGAGCGCGAACACTCCCTCGGCAGCGGTGCGGCCGAACTCGTCGACGACAATTCGGCCCTCGTCGTCGAGTTCGATGCCGGCTGCATCGAGACCGAGTCGGTCACCGTTGGGCGCGCGACCTATCGCTACGAGAAAGGCGTCTCCGAGAACCTTCGTGCCGTCCGCCAAAATCACGCCGTGCAGACCGTTCTCCGACATTGTTTTCGTCTCGCCGGCGTCGAGATGGACGTCCCACTTGGCGCGGGCGAGTTCGGTGAACCGGCGCGAGATGTCGGCGTCGTTC
>NZ_CAPS01000089.1 GCF_000333955.1 Rhodococcus sp. AW25M09 | reverse complement strand
GCGCCCGAGCCGGCTGCGCCCGCGCCTTCGGTGCCCGAGGTGTCCGAACCGTCGGTCTCCGAGACGTCGGTACCGGCAGCCTCCGACACCGCTGCCTCCGCAGTTTCCCGTCTGGACACCATCGATCCCACCGAGGGGCGATTGGACCGTCTCCGCGGCCGCTTGGCCCGTTCTCAGTCCGCTGTCGGCAAGAGCCTGCTCGGATTGCTCGGCGGTGGAGACCTGGACGAGGATTCCTGGGAAGAGGTCGAGGACACTCTGCTGATCGCCGATATCGGTTCGGCGACCACAGCCGAGATCATGCGGACTTTGCGTGAGCAGATGGCATCGCGCAGTATCCGTACCGAAGCGGACGCGCGTGCTCTCTTGCGCGAGATTCTCGTTGCGCAACTCCATCCTGAGTTCGATCGGTCGATTCGCGCGCTGCCGCACGACGGTGCGCCTGCCGTGCTGCTGGTGGTCGGAGTCAACGGGACCGGCAAGACCACGACTACCGGCAAGCTCGCTCGAGTGCTGGTGGCGGACGGGCGGCGAGTGCTGCTCGGTGCCGCCGACACGTTCCGCGCCGCTGCAGCCGATCAACTGCAGACCTGGGCCGAGCGAGTGGGTGCCGAGGTGGTCCGCGGCAAGGAGGCTGCGGATCCCGCCGCTGTCGCGTTCGACGCGGTGAGCAAGGGAATCGAGAACGGAGTCGACGTGGTTCTGGTCGATACCGCGGGCAGGCTGCACACCAAATCGGGTCTGATGGACGAGCTGAGCAAGGTCAAGAGAGTCATCGAGAAGCGGGCCCATGTCGACGACGTGCTGCTCGTTCTGGACGCGACGGTCGGCCAGAACGGACTCACGCAAGCTCGCGTGTTCGCCGAGATCGTCGATATCACCGGTGTCGTGCTGACCAAGCTCGACGGAACCGCGAAGGGGGGCATCGTTTTTCAGGTGCAGCGTGAGCTCGGGGTACCCGTCAAGCTCGTCGGTCTCGGTGAGGGCGCCGACGATTTGGCTCCGTTCGAGCCGGGCGCATTCGTCGACGCACTGCTCGGCTGATCGAGCCGTAACGAGTAGCGCTTCAACCGGGGAAAAAGCACAAACGCCAGCACGAAACCTTTTTGCAACAGAATTCGGTCATCCGTTCACATGTCCGAAACACCGGAGTGTCACGGATGAAACCTCGTGAAACCACCCTTCTTCCTAACGGCGCACCAACCGGTGTGCAGGAGAATGGAGGGTGTACGTGAGTCCCGAGGATATGTTGGCCAACTCCGGCAACGCCGCGTGGATGCTGATCGCAGCATCGCTAGTACTGCTGATGACGCCCGGCTTGGCGTTCTTCTACGGCGGTATGTCGCAGCAGAAGACCGTTTTGAACATGATGATGATGTCGTTCGGAGCAATGGCCGTCGTCTCGATCATCTACTTCCTGTGGGGCTGGTCCATGTCCTACGGCACCCAGGACATCGGCGGCGTCTTCGCCAACCCCTTCGAGTTCTTCGGGCTCAAGGATTCGATCACCGATGCCGACGGTGCATACATCGCAGGCGCGTGGGGTTACGCCAACGTCATCGATGTGGCGTTCCAGGTGACCTTCGCAATCATCACGGTCGCACTGATCAGCGGCTCGATCGCCGGCCGCGTCAAGTACGGCACCTGGCTCGCGTTCGCGGGTATCTGGGTCACCCTCGCGTACTTCCCGTTGGCACACATGGTGTGGGGCGGTGGACTGCTCTCCGGATCCGAAAACGGTCTGGCCGCGAAGATCTTCGGAACCACCGACGACGGTGACGGCGGTCTGGTCGCCAATGTCGCTCCCATCGACTTCGCAGGTGGCACAGTCGTGCACATCAACGCCGGTATCGCAGGCCTGGTTCTGGCGATCATCATCGGCAAGCGCGCCGGCTTCGGCAAGATCGCCTACCGCCCGCACAACTTGCCGTTCGTCATGCTCGGCGCGGCGCTGCTGTGGTTCGGCTGGTTCGGCTTCAACGCCGGTTCCGCATTCGCAGCCGACGGCATCGCAGGCTTGGCCTGGGTCAACACCACCGCGGCTACTGCAGCTGCGATCGCAGGCTGGCTCATCACCGAGCGCATTCGTGACGGTCATGCCACCAGCCTCGGCGCTGCCTCGGGCATCGTTGCCGGTCTGGTCGCGATCACCCCGGCCGCAGGCTCTCTGACGCCGGTCGGCTCGATGATCCTCGGTGTCATCGCCGGTGTCCTGTCCGCTCTTGCGGTCGGGCTCAAGTTCAAGTTCGGCTACGACGACTCGCTCGACGTGGTGGGCGTACACCTCGTTGCCGGCCTCTGGGGCACCATCGCAATCGGCTTCCTCGGCTCCGAGACCGGACTGTTCTACGGCGGCGACTACAAGCAGCTGGTCGTCCAGATCGTCATCGCTCTCAGCGCTCTGATCTTCACGGGCATCATCACCGCGGTCATCGCGTTCGCGCTCAAGCCTCTCGGCTGGCGTGTATCGGACGAGGACGAGGCGAACGGCATCGACGAAGCCGAGCACGCTGAGACTGCATATGATTTCGCCTGACAAGGTAGAGATAGATATGAACGCTGCACCGTACGACATCGGGCACTCGAGGTCTTGTGAAGGGAAGCAAAAATGAAGCTGATCACGGCAATCGTCAAACCGTTCACCCTGGAGGACGTCAAGACGGGGCTGGAGCAGGCCGGCGTACTCGGAATGACCGTCAGTGAAGTCCAGGGTTACGGTCGCCAGAAGGGCCACACCGAGGTCTACCGAGGTGCGGAGTACTCGGTCGATTTCGTACCGAAGGTGCGGGTCGAGGTAGTCGTCGACGACGCAGCTGTCGAAAAGGTCGTCGAGGTCATCGTCGAGGCGGCACGCACCGGCAAGATCGGTGACGGCAAGGTCTGGGTTTCCCCGGTCGACTCGGTCATCCGAGTGCGTACCGGAGAACGTGGCACTGATGCACTCTGACCCCAAAGGGTCTCGGGCTGCAGGCCCCGGTTCTGGCGCGAAAGCGTCGGGATCGGGGCCTGCGGTCTCCTCGGGCTCCGCATCGAAGGGCACCAGCGACGCCGCAGCAGACCTCGCTCGGGCCAAGAAACAACTACTCGACGGTGGCACGCGCAACCGTCGGCTCGATGCGCCCTCGCTCAGACAGGCCCTGGTCGACCTACACGAATTCTGGTTGACCACCCAGGGTGCCGAGCTCGGTATCAAGCCGGACTCGGGGTTTGCCATCGTCGCCGTCGGCGGTCTGGCGCGCCGTGAACTGTTGCCGTACTCGGACCTGGACCTGATCCTGCTGCACGACGATCTGGAACCACGCATCGTCTCCGACGTCGCGGACAAACTCTGGTATCCGCTGTGGGATGCCCACATCAAGCTCGACCACAGCGTGCGGACAGTGCCGCAGGCTCTGCAGGTGGCCGCGGCAGACCTGACAGCATCGCTCGGAATGCTCGAGGCGCGCCACATCGCCGGAGACGTGGAATTGAGCAATTTGCTCATCGGCGGCGTCCGCCGCGAGTGGCGCAACGGAATTCGCGGACGCTTCGACGCACTGATCGAGCAGACCCACGGCCGATGGTCGCGCAGTGGAGAGATCGCGCACCGCGCCGAGCCGGATCTCAAGAGTGGCCGCGGTGGACTGCGGGACGTGCAGCTGCTCGACGCCCTCTCGATCGCCCAACTCACCGACGGTATGCCCGGTCTGGGGCCCGAATCGCCCGGTGGCGGTTTGGCGTTCGCGCACGGACGGTTACTGGACGTTCGCACCGAGTTGCACCGCGTGGCCGGACGAGCCCGGGATCAATTGCGCGCGCAGGATGCCGACGAAATCGGGGCCGCGCTGCGGATCGGTGACCGCTTCGATCTTGCTCGTATGCTGAGCGATTCGGCCCGTACCATCAGCTACTCGGTGGATGTCGGATTACGCACCGCCGGCAATTCACTTCCGAGAAAAGGCCTTTCCCGCTTGCGTCGAGTTCCGATCCGCCGTCCGCTCGACGAAGGAGTCGTCGAGCATTCCGGCGAGGTGGTTCTCGCCCGCGACGCCCGACCGAACAAGGATCCGGGTCTGATCATGCGCGTCGCCGCGGCGTCGGCGCAGACCGGAATGCCGATGTCCGCATCGACACTCAATCGCCTGTCCGACAGCGCACCCGAGCTGCGTGAGCCGTGGCCCAAGGAAGCTCTCAACGATCTTCTCGTGTTGCTCGGGTCGGGTCGCAAAGCAATCGCGGCCATCGAAGCGCTGGATCGAACCGGATTGTGGGGCAGGCTGATTCCGGAATGGGGTGCGGTACGCGACCTACCGCCAAGGGATGCAGTGCACACCTGGACAGTCGATCGGCATCTGGTCGAAACAGTCGCCTACGCAAGCGCATTGACCACGAGAGTCGCACGTCCGGACCTGCTGGTTCTCGGCGCACTGATACACGACATCGGCAAGGGACGCGGCGGCGACCACAGCGTCGTGGGTGCCGATCTCGCAATCCAGATCTGCAACAGGCTCGGACTGTGGCCATCGGATGTGGCGCTGCTGACGGCGATGGTGCGATACCACTTGTTGCTTCCGGAGACCGCCACCCGGCGAGACCTCGACGATCCTGCGACGGTGCAAACCGTCGTCGACGCGCTGGGTTCCGACACCATTCTGCTCGAGCTGCTTCATGCTCTGGCCGAGGCGGATTCTCTCGCAACGGGTCCAGGAGTATGGGGGGACTGGAAGGCATCGCTCATTCGCGAACTGGTGCGTCGCTGCCGACTGGTGATGGCGGGGGAAAGTCTGCCCGCCCCGGATCCACTCGATCCGGCCCACATCGAACTGGCGGCGCGGGGCGGCGTACACGTCGACATCGCGCCGACAGACGGGCTCCACACCTTTGTCGTCACTGTCATCGCCCCCGACGCCCCTGGGCTACTGTCCGACGCTGCGGGAGTGCTGGCCCTGCATTCGCTGCGTGTGCTCTCGGCCTCGCTCGGGAGTCACGAGGGATCGGCGATCAACTCGTTCGATGTCGCGCCTCTGTTCGGAGCTCCGCCGCAGGCCGGTCTGCTCCGGCAGGAGATCATTCGTGCACAGGCCGGAGAACTCGACCTCGTCGCGGTACTCGACGCCAAGGAGCGCGACGCCCGAGCCGAGACGGTGGAGGACGACGGCGAGGATTCGGCGGTCCCGGTCCTCTACGCTCAGGCTCCGCCACGAGTGCTGTGGTTCGACGACAACGAACCCGGTCAGGTAGTGCTCGAACTCCGAGCAGAGGACCGGCTCGGTCTGCTCTGCAGGTTGGCCAGTGCCATCGAGAAGCAGGGATCGGATATTCGCTGGGCTCGGGTGTCGACGCTGGGAAGCTCGGTGGTCGACTCTTTCTGTATCGACCTGGCAGGAGCGGACAGCCGCGCGGTTCGCGAGGATCTCGAACGAGCGATACTCGCGGTAGTTCCGGCCCCGGAACCGCCCAAGCCTCCGGAAAAACCGGAAGGCACATGATCGATGGTCTGTATCCGGCCGCTACCAGACATGCCGTCGTGACTTCTCACTAATTTCCGGCCAAGGGGTTTGGCCCCCGATGCTGATTTGTTATGTTCGTCACCGAACGCAGGGCGCACCCGTCACGGTCGCTCTGCAGGCTTCACTGCTCGAACGGAACTTCGTTCCTGCAGGCTCCACTGCTGCTAATGCGAGAGGCACCAACTGTGGGATCCCACCGACGGTCGAACATCTACATACCGGCCGACACAGCGACAGCGGCTCCGCGTGGCAAGCACCGGGCCGCAGAAGAAGCTCCGGAAACCGGTCGACGGACCGCCACCATCGTGGCAGCCACCGGTGCCATCGTCGTCGGCGCTACCTCGATGGGAGCCGGCACTGCGGGCGCAGCGCCGATCCCCGAGCCGCCTGCAGCAGGCTTTCCGTTCGCCGTTCCGGAGGGATTGCTGCCGGTCGGATTCGAGCTCCCGCAATTCGACGTGCCTCAGTTCGTTCCTCCGCAGTTCGTTCCCCAGCAGTTCGCGCCTGCGCCCGTCGAGCCCGCACCGGCAGAGTCTTCGCCTGCAGGTCCTGCACCGTCGGCCGAGGCCGTCGCGCAACCGAGCTCCGACCCGTTGGCAGCATTCGGGTTGGCAGATCCCGGTGCAGCTGCGCAGCAATGGCTCGACGACGTGGGCCTGGGGCAGGGTGGCGCCGGAGCTGCGTCACCGCTCGAGAGCTTGCGATCGCTGAAGAAGGCCACGGTGCAGCCGGTGGCAGGGGTGTTGACGTCCAACTTCGGATCGCGTTGGGGCACCCAGCACAGCGGACTCGACATCGCTGCACCCATCGGTACGCCCATCTACGTCGCTGAAGACGGCACAGTGACCGACGCCGGGCCTGCGGCCGGATTCGGTCTCTGGGTCAAGGTGCAGCACGACGACGGCACCGAAACGATCTACGGGCACGTCAACGACTTCTCGGTGCAGCCCGGTCAGCGCGTATCGGCCGGGGAGCAGATCGCTACGGTGGGCAACCGTGGCCAGTCGACCGGTCCGCATCTCCACTTCGAGGTGCACGACCCCTCCGGAGTCAAGGTCGATCCGGCCCAGTGGCTGGCGAATCGGGGAGTGGCAGTGACGTGGAACGACTCCGCGCGGAGCGCCTGACCCGTCCACAGTTCTGGGAACGACACGACTGCCGAACGCCCCAGCGACGATCGGGCGGGCTGGCGCTAGTCTGGTGACCGTGCCGGATTCGACTCGTTTTCGGTGATCGGCTAGCTCAGGAGTGCAATCGGTGTTCGAATCCCTTTCCGACAGGTTGACCGGGACTCTCAAGGACCTGCGTGGCAAAGGTCGACTGTCCGGCGCGGACATCGACGCCACGGCCCGCGAGATCCGCCTGGCCCTGCTCGAAGCGGACGTGGCACTGCCCGTCGTACGTGAGTTCATCGGCCGCATCAAGGTGCGCGCCAAGGGTGCCGAGGTGTCGGGTGCCCTGAACCCGGCCCAGCAGGTAGTCAAGATCGTCAACGAGGAACTCGTCGGCATTCTCGGTGGCGAGACTCGCAGACTCGTGTTCGCCAAGAATCCGCCCACGGTGATCATGCTCGCCGGCCTGCAGGGCTCGGGTAAGACGACTCTTGCAGGCAAGCTCGCGAAATGGCTGAAGGGCCAAGGCCATACCCCGTTGCTCGTCGCGTGCGATCTGCAGCGCCCCGGTGCCGTCAGCCAGCTTCAGATCGTCGGCGAGCGCGCAGGCGCAGCCGTCTTCGCCCCGCATCCGGGCACCTCCATCGGTGGCGGCGACAACGCGCTCGGCGTCTCGGCAGCGGATCCCGTCGAGGTCGCGCGCGCAGGCATCGCCGAGGCACGCAGCAAGCAGTACGACGTCGTGATCGTGGACACCGCCGGACGGCTCGGCATCGACACCGAGTTGATGACTCAGGCCGCAGGAATCCGTGACGCGGTCCAGCCGGACGAAACCCTGTTCGTGCTCGACGCCATGGTCGGCCAGGACGCCGTCAGCACCGCCGAGTCGTTCCGCGACGGCGTCGGATTCACCGGCGTCGTGCTCACCAAGCTCGACGGCGACGCTCGCGGTGGTGCTGCGCTGAGCGTCCGCGAGGTGACCGGCCAGCCCATCATGTTCGCGTCGACCGGTGAGAAGCTCGAAGACTTCGACGTCTTCCACCCCGACCGTATGGCCAGCCGCATTCTCGGCATGGGTGACGTGCTGAGCCTCATCGAGCAGGCAGAACAGCACTTCGACGCGGAGCAGGCCGAGGCAACGGCCAACAAGATCGGCTCGGGGCAGCTCACGCTCGACGATTTTCTCGAGCAGATGATGGCCGTCCGCAAGATGGGCCCCATCGGAAACCTGCTGGGCATGTTGCCCGGTGCCGGCCAGATGAAGGAGCTCGCCAACGTCGACGAGAAGCAACTCGACCGCGTCCAGGCGATCATCCGCGGCATGACTCCGCAGGAGCGGACGGACCCGAAGATCATCAACGCGTCCAGGCGGCTACGAATCGCCAACGGCTCCGGAGTCAAGGTTTCCGACGTCAATCAGCTCGTCGACCGATTCTTCGAAGCCCGCAAGATGATGTCTGCGATGGCCGGCCGGATGGGCATGCCAGGCGCGCGCAAGCAGGTGCGGAACAACAAGAAGGGCAAGAAAGGCAAGAAGGGCGCTCGCGGACCGACCCAGCCGAAGATCCGCGGTGGATTCCCCGGTATGCCGGGTGGCATGCCTGCCGGAATGCCCGATCTGTCGTCCATGCCCAAGGGCCTCGACCAGTTGCCGCCAGGGCTCGAGGGCATCGATCTGTCGCAGCTCAAACTGCCGAAGAAGTAGGCAACACGCACGTGTCGGCAATTCGGTTGCGGGGCCGCGGACTGCCGGACGGGTCCACAGTCGATCTCTGGATCGACGGAGGCGTCCTGTCCACGGAGCCGATTCCTGATGCCGACTTCGTGCACGACGGCGGGTGGATTCTGCCGGGTCTCGTCGATGCCCACTGCCACGTCGGAATCGAACACGGCGGGGGACACACCGATCTGACCGGCGCGATCCGGCAGGCCGAGACCGAACGAGGCGTCGGCGCGCTACTACTGCGCGACGCCGGGTCGCCGGTCGACACTCGTGCGTTGGACAATCACGACGATCTCCCTCGGATCATCAGGGCCGGCCGTCACATCGCGTCGCCCAAGCGGTACATACCGGGACTGGCAATAGACATCGAGGACGAATCACAACTGCCCGAGGCGGTGGCTCAGCAAGCTCGCCTCGGTGACGGCTGGGTCAAGCTCGTCGGCGACTGGATCGATCGTTCGGTAGGCGATCTTCGACCGCTGTGGAACGACTCGATCCTCGTCGATGCCATCGCTGCTGCCCACGCCGAGGGGGCACGGGTGACCGCCCATGTGTTCGGCGAGGATGCGCTGCCCGGACTGATCGCGGCGGGAATCGACTGCATCGAACACGGCACCGGCCTGACCGACGAGACGATCGAGATGATGGTCGATCACGGCACCGCGCTGGTGCCGACGTTGATCAACATCGAGACGTTCCCCGGTATCGCCGACTCCGCCGCCCGATATCCCGTCTACGCCCGGCACATGCGAGCGCTGCACGAGCGCGTCGCCGACACCGTCGGCCGGGCACACGACGCCGGAATCGCCATCTATGCAGGTACCGATGCCGGTGGGTCGATCGCGCACGGCCGCATCGCCGACGAAGTCGCCGCACTCGCGCGCGTCGGGCTCTCACCCACGGACGCGCTGGGAGCCGCCTGTTGGGACGCTCGGTCGTGGCTCGGTCGACGGGGGCTCGAGCATGGAGCGCCCGCGGACGTCGTCGTCTACGCCGAAGATCCGCGCGGCGGACCGGATGTGCTGTCCAACCCGGAACTGGTGATACTGCGCGGACGGGTGACCGACCGACGCGGCCGCGCACAGGGCGGATCGAGGGCCGGGGGGTGAGTGAGCCCGACAGCGGTGCCCGGCACGTCGATCCGAACCTCCCGAGCTGGGCCGCACTGCCGCCGATGAATCACATTCAGCAGCAGGGCTCAGGCCTGTCCGAGACCTACTGGCGGGCTGAGCGGGCCGCCGTCCAACGCCGCCCGGGCCAGCGGTGGGGACTACCGGCCGCGGCCCTCGTCCTCGGCCTCAATTTGGCGGGGTTTCTGCTTCTCGGCCTCGTCGTGACCTCCGAAACAACTGCTCTGTTCGTCGTGGGAATCACGATCCCCAGCCTGCTCGCCGCGGGACTTGCCGTGGCGATCTCGATGTCTCGTGGCAATGGACCCGTCGTCGATTTCGGTCTCCCCAGATCGACTCCTGACTTCCTGGGCCAAGTCCGATCCGGATTGGCCTGGGGAGGTGTGGCCGTGGTCGGCGGTGTGCTGCTGGCGCTGGTGCTGTTGTCCCGCATCGATTTCGACGACCAGGCTCCGTTGGGCAACGTCACCGATGCGGCCATGGGCTGGAAGATCGTGCTGGCCGTGTGGATCTGGATCGGCGCACCGATCTGTGAGGAGACGATGTTTCGCGGCATGCTGTGGGGTGCGCTCGAGAAGCGCACCCGGCCGATGCCGATGGCGTGGCTGGGCAATCGTTGGGTTGTTCTGGTCATCACCGCGGTCGTGTTCGCGATCTGGCACCGCGAATGGTGGCGCTTCGTGGTGCTCCTGTGGGGAGGGCTGGCGATCGGCATCGCCAGGATGCGGTCCGGCTCGATCGTTGCGTCGACCACCGCCCACTCGATGAACAACACTCTGCCGGCCCTGGTGATCCTGCTTGCGTGAGCGTGCCGTTCTACAGGGCGATTCACCGATCCCGGCGCTCGTCTGGCACAATGAACAGCTGTTCGCCCGTCATCCGGTTACGTACCGCGCGGCGGTCACAACAACCCCTAACGCAAAACCGGGTTCGCATGCCATGCGAACAGCTGAATTGCGCCGTGACCAACTTTCGAAAGGCTCCACCAGAACATGGCTGTCAAGATCAAGCTCATGCGTATCGGCAAGATCCGCACCCCGCACTACCGCATCGTCATCTCCGATGCTCGCACCCGTCGTAACGGCCGTGCGATCGAGACCATCGGCACGTACGAGCCGAAGCAGGACCCCAGCATCATCGAGATCAATTCCGAGCGTGCGGCGTACTGGCTGGGTGTCGGCGCGCAGCCGACCGAGCCCGTCGAGGCCCTGCTGAAGATCACCGGTGACTGGCAGAAGTTCAAGGGCCTGCCCGGTACCGAGGGAACCCTCCGCGTCGCCGAGCCCAAGCCGTCGAAGCTCGACCTGTTCAACGCCGCATTGGCGCAGGCCGACTCCGAGCCACAGGGTGAAGCCACCACCGCCAAGAAGAAGAAGGCTCCGAAGTCGGACGACGCCGCCACCGCGGAGACCGCTGACGCTGCAGCAACCGAGACGGCAGAAGCGCCGGCCGCCGAGGCTGCTGAGAAGTGAGCGCCGTTGTCGCCGATGCCGTCGAACATCTCGTTCGCGGCATCGTCGCCAATCCCGATGACGTTCGCGTCGAGATGATCACCGGCCGTCGTGGTCGCACCGTGGAGGTTCACGTGCACCCCGACGATTTGGGCAAGGTCATCGGACGGGGCGGTCGTACGGCCACAGCGCTGCGCACGCTCGTCTCGGGTATCGGTGGTCGCGGCATCCGTGTCGACGTGGTCGACACGGACCACTAGGTCACGTAACGACCATGGAGCTCGTCATCGGCCGTGTTGCAAAGTCGCACGGCATCAAAGGAGAAGTCGTCGTCGAGGTTCGCACCGACGATCCCGACGACCGCTTCGCCGCGGGAAACGTTCTTCGGGGCCGCAAGCCTCGATCGAGCGCAGCCCCGGCCTCGTACACGGTGGACGCCGTCCGGGAACACTCCGGGCGGCTTCTGCTGCGTCTGAACGGTATCGAGGACAAGACGGCCGCCGACCAACTCCGGGGCATTCTGTTCGTCGTCGAATCCACGGATCTGCCGCCGTCCGACGACCCGGACGAGTTCTACGACCACGAACTCGAGGGTCTCACGGTGATCCTGACCGATGGCTCCGTCGTCGGAAACGTCCGCGAGGTTCTGCACTCGGCAGCGGGGGAGTTGCTGTCCATCACGCCTGCTCTGGACCTGGGTCGTTCCGCCCCCACCCGCGCCGAAATTCTCGTTCCCTTCGTGGCCGCGATCGTGACCTCGGTGTCGTTGGCCGACAAGACGATCGAGATCGATCCGCCCGAGGGCCTGCTGGATCCGGAGTAGAACGTGCGCCTCGACGTCGTCACCATTTTCCCGGAATACCTGACACCGTTGCGAACTGCGCTGCTGGGCAAGGCAATCGACCGAGGCCTGGTCTCGGTAGAGGTCCATGACCTGCGATCGTGGACGCACGACGTTCACAAGGCAGTCGACGATTCGCCCTACGGCGGTGGTCCGGGCATGGTCATGAAGCCGACCGTCTGGGGAGACGCCCTCGATCACGTGCTGACCGAGGATTCGCTACTCGTTGTCCCCACTCCCGCCGGGGTGCCGTTCACCCAGCGCACAGCCGAACGGTGGTCCACCGAACAGCATCTCGTATTCGCGTGCGGCAGGTACGAGGGCATCGATCAACGGGTGTTCGACGACGCCGCACGCCGCGTGCGTGTCGAGGAAGTCAGCATCGGCGACTACGTGCTGATCGGGGGCGAAGCGGCTGTCCTGGTGATGGCCGAAGCCGTGGTTCGACTCATGCCCGGTGTGCTCGGCAATCAGCAGTCACACCAAGAGGATTCGTTCTCCGACGGATTGTTGGAAGGTCCGAGTTACACGCGCCCCGCCCGATGGCGCGAGCTCGACGTTCCCGAAGTGCTTCTCTCCGGCGATCACGCGAAGATTGCGGCGTGGCGTCGCGCTCAGTCGCTGGCACGGACTGCCGATCGCCGGCCGGACCTGTTGGCAGACTGACTGATTCAGCTGATCGCCCCGTTGGGAAAGAGCATCGTCACGAATCCGGTCAGAGTCTCCCGGGCATGCAACGCGCTGGCGTCGTCGCTCACATCGACCAGCGCGGTATCCGGATAGCTCTCCACATCATCGGCGTAGAAGATGTCCTCTCGTGACGTCAGCGCCAGAACATAGCGATTGTCCGCACCGATCGTGCCGGTCGACAAGTGCACCCACCGATCGGATACGCAGCACATCCAGCCCTGTTTGACGGCGTGCACGCTGTCTCCCGGCAAGCCGTCGACGATCCCGAAGTGCTGACGGTAGCCGTCTGCGGCGATCGGTGCCGAACGTCGCAGCATGCCGACGATGACATCGGTGGAGGCCGTGTTCAGACCGCCACTGCCATTGAGCAAGCCCGCGTAGTAGCCGACGAGGTCGCTGGGCGTTGTTTCGGTGTTGTACCACTGGTCGTCGGACGGCGGAGTGGTGCTCTTCAATGCGTAGCGAGCAGTGACCGCGCTGATTATCTCGGACGAACCGTAGCGATACCACAGGGTGTACGCGGCGTTGTCGTCGGACAGTTCCAGCATGTCGGTCATGATGTTCAGTTCGTCGGCCGAGACGGGTCGGTTCTCCGCCTGCGCTCGAAACATCATTTCGTCGGCGATGAAGAGTTTGGATACCGACGCCGTTTCGACCTGTACGTCGGCGTTGCTGCTGTAGTAGGACCCGGTGTCTCGGTCCAACAGCGCAAAGTCGACATCGGCTCCTCGGGCTTGCGCCGACGCGATCGCCATGGGGATACGGGCTTCGAGAGCTACGCCGTCGACCTTCTGCATGTCGGGAAAAGGTGATGCAGACGTCTCGGCTGTTGCTTTGCCCGCAGGGCCGCCGACCTCGTCGTCCGGTGGAACCGAGCAGCCGGCGGCGAGCAGCACAGAGGTGCAGCCAGCAGCCAGAAATCGAGACCACCTGACCATGCGTGAATCTCTCCCACACCTAGAACCGCTGACCGACCTGTCCCACAGTAACGGTAGGGTCCATCGCCGTGACCACTGCTCTGAAATCTGTGAACAAGCGCATAGCCGAAGAACTCGACGTTCGTGAGGAACAGGTTCGTGCCACCGTAGAACTGCTCGACGGAGGATCGACGGTCCCGTTCATCGCGCGGTATCGCAAGGAGGTCACCGGCAGCCTCGACGATGCACAACTGCGTCAGCTCGACGAGCGCCTGCGATACCTGCGAGAGCTCGACGAGCGCAGAGACGCCGTCATCGAATCCATTCGTAGCCAGGGCAAGCTCGACGACGCGCTCGAGCAGTCGCTGATGCTAGCCGATACCAAGGCCCGGGTCGAAGACATCTATCTGCCGTTCAAGCCCAAGCGTCGAACGAAGGCGCAGATCGCGCGCGAGGCCGGACACGAGCCCGTGGCCGACGCACTGTTCTCCGACCCCACGACCGATCCAGCGCAGTTCGAACAGGAGCAGCTGGACGGGGCGCGGGCGATTCTCGTCGAGCGTTTTGCCGAGGATGCCGATCTGGTGGGTGAACTTCGGGAACTCATGTGGACGTCGGGCAAGCTCGTTGCCGCGGTCCGTAAGGGAAAGGAAGAGGCGGGAGCCAAATTCTCCGACTACTTCGAGTTCTCGGAGCCGTTCACGAGTCTGCCGTCACATCGCATTCTCGCTACCCTGCGGGGCGAAAAAGAAGAGGTGCTCTCGCTCGGCTTCGAGCCCGAGCGCGACGAACCGACCCCAGGTGTGCCGAGCGTGTACGAGGGTCGGATCGCCACGAAATTCGGGATCGCCGATCGAGGACGGCCGGCGGACAAGTGGCTGCTCGATACCGTTCGGTGGGCATGGCGCACCAAGATGCTGGTCACGGTCTCGCTCGATACCCGGATGCGTTTGCGTCAGTCGGCCGAGAAGGATGCCGTAGACGTCTTTGCAAGCAACCTCAAGGACCTCCTGCTTGCGGCGCCGGCAGGTAACCGCACCACGATGGGCCTGGACCCGGGCTTTCGTACCGGCACCAAGGTTGCCATTGTCGATGCCACGGGAAAGGTCGTCGACCACGACACCATCTACCCGCACAAGCCCCAGGGCAAGTGGGATCAGGCGGTGGCCACCCTCGCGGGTCTCGCAGCCAAGCACAAGGTGGAATTGATCGCCATCGGAAACGGCACCGCATCGCGTGAAACCGATTCCCTGGCAGCCGAATTGATCGCAAAGTTCCCGGCCGCCAACCTGACCAAGGTGGTGGTGTCCGAGGCCGGTGCGTCGGTGTATTCCGCCTCCGCCTACGCCTCGAGTGAGCTACCCGAACTCGACGTCACGATTCGCGGCGCGGTGTCGATCGCTCGTCGGTTGCAGGATCCGCTGGCAGAGCTGGTCAAGATCGATCCCAAGTCCATCGGTGTCGGTCAGTATCAGCACGACATCTCCGAAACGTTGCTGGCCCGATCTCTCGGCGCCGTTGTCGAGGATGCTGTGAATGCGGTCGGTGTCGATGTCAACACCGCCTCGGTCCCGTTGCTGTCGAGGGTCTCGGGTATCGCCGGCTCCCTTGCCGAGAGCATCGTGGCGCATCGCGACCAGAACGGGCCGTTCACCGGCCGCAGCACCCTCAAAGACGTACCACGATTGGGCCCCAAGGCTTTCGAGCAGTGCGCCGGGTTCCTCCGCATCTCGGGCGGGGATGACCCGCTCGACCGGTCGAGCGTGCACCCGGAGGCCTACCCCGTCGTGCGGCGCATCGTCGGCAAGGCCGGCGTGGGAGTGCGCGAAGTCATCGGCAACACCGCACTGCTGCGGGGCCTGAATCCGGCCGAGTTCGCCGACGACCGATTCGGTCTGCCCACCGTCACCGACATCATCTCCGAGTTGGAGAAGCCAGGACGGGACCCCCGTCCCGAGTTCAAGACCGCCACCTTCGCGGCCGGTATCGAGAAGGTCGGCGACCTGAAGCCGGGCATGACTCTCGAGGGGGTCGTGACCAACGTCGCGGCGTTCGGTGCCTTCGTCGACGTCGGTGTGCACCAGGACGGTCTCGTGCACGTCTCGGCGATGTCGCACAACTTCGTCAAGGATCCTCGCGAGATCGTCAAGTCAGGTGACGTCGTGCGTGTCAAGGTGATGGAGGTCGACATTCCCCGTCAGCGCATCGGACTGAGTCTGCGGCTGGACGACGAGCCCGGGGCAACCGGCGGCAAGGATGCCCCACGGGGACAGCAGAGCGAGCGGCCGCGCGGGCAAGGGCGAGCGGAGAGCGGCAAGCAAGGTGGTCGTGGACGGGACGCGAGTCCTCAGCGCGAGCGCCGCGGTGGAGGCCAGCAGGCTGCACCGGCGGCCGGTTCGATGGCCGACGCGCTGCGAAAGGCCGGGTTCGGGAAATAGCGAGGGCTTCCTGGTCGATGCTTCCCTGTGCGCTCTCGAACGCGAATAGTGTGGAGTGCGATTCACCGGCCGTTCGGGTGTTCGGAGGGAAGGGCGTGGGGCGCACGTGAGGTGGTTGCAGCACGGGGTCATCGATCACGGCCGCCTGCCTCTGCTGTGTTTCCTGCTGGGACTGCTGTTGGGTTTCCTGCTGATCCGACTCAGCGTCAGGATGATTCGCGCCGATGTGAAGTGGTGGCCAGGGAACATCACGCCCGGCGGGCAACACATTCATCACGTCGTGTTCGGAATCGTGCTGATGTTGCTCGCCGGAATCGGCCTCATCGCGGTGTACGTCGACGGCTCCCAGTCGGTCGGCGCGGTGCTGGCGGCCATCTTCGGAATCGGCGCTGCACTCGTACTCGACGAGTTCGCGCTGATCTTCTATCTCCGCGACGTCTATTGGTCCGAACAAGGCCGTACGTCGGTCGACGCGGTCTTCGCTGCTGTGGCCTTCACCGGTCTGCTGCTGCTCGGTTACCACCCGCTGGAACTGCTGAGCCCAGCGGACTTCCGGGCCGATCCTGACCCATGGGTGCGCAGCGCACTGGCCGTGCTGGCGCTGGTCAACCTGGCCCTGTGTGTCGTGGTGCTGCTCAAGGGCAAGATTTGGACAGGGTTGTTGGGACTGTTCGTACTGCCGATATTGGTGTTGGCGGCTGTCAGATTGAGTAGACCGGGTGCGCCGTGGGCGAGGTGGCGCTACACCGACAGGCCGAAGAAGATGGAGCGGGCGCTGCAGCGCGAGAAGAGATGGCGCAGGCCTCTGATCAGAGCGAAGATCTATTTGCAGGACGCGATCGCAGGCAAGCCCAGCATCGTTCATGCCCGTGAGGCCACCGAGAACGAGTTGGCGCGCGTGGTGGTGCCGGCACCTGTGTCGGCTGGCACTGCTGCGACCCTGGCGGAGTCGATTTCTTCGAAAGCGTGATGGTCTGGCACAATTGTCGGGTTGCCTCTAGCAGGCACGGACCTCACTCGGAGTACGAACCAGTCGAGCCGCTGACTCAGCGAGCCGCTCGGTTCCTCTGCTCATGCGCAGAACGCAAGGATGGCACAACCGATGAACACTCTGGACTTTCTCGACAATCAGTCGCTGCGTGGCGACATTCCCGATTTCCGCCCCGGCGACACACTGAACGTGCACGTCAAGGTCATCGAAGGCTCGAAGGAGCGCGTTCAGATCTTCAAGGGCGTCGTGATTCGACGTCAGGGCGGTGGCGTTCGCGAAACGTTCACGGTCCGCAAGGTCTCGTTCGGCGTCGGCGTCGAGCGCACCTTCCCGGTGCACAGCCCCAACATCGCGCAGTTCGAGGTCCTCACCCGCGGCGACGTCCGTCGCGCCAAGCTCTACTACCTCCGCGATCTGCGTGGCAAGGCCGCCAAGATCAAGGAAAAGCGCTGACCGGTTCCGCCCGGCCGTAAAGTTTGCTCTCATGCCGCGTCGCCCATTCGGGCGGCGCGGCATGTTGCGTATTTCGCCCGTTTCACTGCACCGATTCGAGACCGTCCCGGAGTGCGAATGACGGTTCCGGCTAACCTGATCACGTGACGCAGTCCCCACAGGATCCGACCGATGAGTCCGACGACGAGTCTTCGCAGACGAAGCGTCGGGAAGGTAAGCCCCGATCTTTCTGGCGTGAGCTCCCGATACTCATTCTCGTAGCGCTGGTGCTCAGTTTTCTGCTTCAGACATTCGTTGCCCGGGTGTATCTGATCCCGTCCGAATCGATGGAGCCGACTCTGCACGGGTGCACGGGTTGTACCGGTGATCGCATCGTGGTCGAGAAGATCGGATACCGGTTCGGTGACCCCGAGCCCGGTGACATAGTCGTCTTCCGCGGGCCGGATTCGTGGAACGACGAATTCGTGTCACAGCGCTCGGACAACTCGGTGATACGCGGAGCCCAGGAGGTTGGTTCGTTGATCGGAGTCGTGGCTCCGGACGAGAACGATCTGGTCAAACGTGTCATCGCCACCGGTGGTCAAACGGTCGAATGCTGTGACGCGGAGGGCCGAGTGCTCGTCGACGGAAAGCCCTTGGACGAGCCGTACATTCAGATGGATTTCCCGTTCTCTCCGGGGACGATGACGTGTGAGACCGAGCTGAAGTCGGGACGATGCTTCGACCCGGTCACCGTGCCGGAGGGCAACATCTGGGTGATGGGGGACAACCGAAGCAACTCGCGAGACTCTCGCTACCACGTCACCGACGAGTTCACCGGCACCGTTCCGGTGGACAACGTGATCGGCAAGGCGATCTTCATCGCGTTGCCACCGTCACGGACCGGCATCCTGCATTCGCCGGACATCCAAGGTCGATGACGGCAGCCCCCCGTCGCGCGCCGCGTGCTCGCGCAGCTCTCAGTCGGTCTTCCTGGCCCCCGCGTCCGACCATTCGGAAAGCGGCAGGACTGAGGACGATGGAGTCGGCACTCGAGCGGAGCGGCCTCGGACCGGTTGCGGGAGTCGACGAAGCGGGCCGGGGAGCCTGCGCCGGTCCGTTGACCGTGGCAGCGTGCGTTCTCGGTGCGCGGGCGCACGCAGCGCTGGCGGACCTGGACGACTCGAAGAAGTTGACCGAGCGTCGACGCGAAGGACTCTTTCCCGCGATTCAAAAGCTGGCGCTGGCGTGGAGCGTGGTGTTCATCGACGCGGCCGAGGTCGATCGCATCGGCGTCCACGTGGCGAACATCGAGGGAATGCGACGTGCAGTCGCCGGGCTCGGCGTGATCCCCGGGTACGTGCTCACCGACGGCTTTCGGGTTCCCGGCCTGCCGGTTCCGTCTCTACCGGTGATCGGCGGCGATGCCACAGCTGCGTGCATTGCTGCGGCGAGCGTACTGGCGAAGGTCTCCCGAGACCGGTTGATGGTGCAGATGGACGAGGAGATTCCGGGTTACGGATTCGCCGTACACAAGGGCTACAGCACTCGAGCGCATTCGGAAGCCATGACGGCTCTCGGCCCCAGCAGAGAACATCGACTGTCCTATGCGAATGTCGCGGCAGCGGCAGCAGGCCTGGCTCCGCCTCTGCTTCTAAGTCGTTCCGCAGGCTCCACTCCCGGGTCTTCGGGTCATTCCGCAGGCTCCACTCCCGGGGTCGTCGCTGCGGGGCGAATGGACTGCCGCGACGCCGGTGCGAGATGATTGCTTTTCCACGCCCGACTGGAGGATGAAAGAGACCGATGAGTGCCGAAGATCTCGAAAAGTACGAAACCGAGATGGAGCTCTCGCTGTATCGCGAGTACCGGGACATCGTAGGTCAGTTCAACTACGTCGTCGAAACCGAACGTCGATTCTATCTGGCGAACTCCGTCGAACTCATTCCGCACAACGCCGACGGCGAAATCTACTTCGAATTACGGATGTCTGATTCTTGGGTATGGGACATGTATCGCCCCGCCCGTTTCGTCAAGCACGTGCGGGTGATCACGTTCAAAGACGTCAACATCGAAGAGTTGGACAAACCTGATCTTCGGCTCCCGGAATAGCTCTCCTGGCCTGACGCGGCGGGTAGCGAGGGGTCGGCGGCGGCGTGGACGTGAGTGAGCGCGTTCGGACGTCGAAGGCCGTCGGTCGGGCCGAACCGGTCGACGGTTGGTCCCATTGGTGATCGACCGCAACAGGCACCCGACCGTATCGGTCCGGGTGTCCTGTTTCGATGTGGTGTGACGGAAAACCCTATCTGTCGGAAGTATGCGTGAGCCGCAGAACTTGACCAAAGTAGTTGCGCGGCAGTCCCATTCGATTTCGGTGGGTTATTTCTCGAAAAGAATCCATATATCGGGGCGAATATCGATCGATTCGGTGCGTCGCGATACACGTTCAGTTCATTGCATGGACACGAGAAATGGTGGTAGAACTTGATTATCCATTCCCCGAACGTGTAAGAGGTACGAGATGGCACGCAAGACGCTTGTGCAGATGATCGACGATGTCGACGGATCGGTTATCAAAGATGGTCAAGGTGAATCCATCGAATTCGGCATCGGCGGGAGCCAGTACCGCATCGATTTGAATCTCAAACATGCTAACGAATTACACGAACAGTTGGCATTCTGGATCGAGCACGCCGAGAAGATTTCCGGTCGCCGTACCCGGAAGGGTGGCGCTGCTCCGTCGCCTGCTCGTGGCAAGGTAGACCTCCAGGACATTCGGGCATGGGCACGAGAGAACGGCCACGAGGTCAGTGCCCGCGGCCGTATCAGTCAGGACGTTCAGGCAGCCTACGAAGCTGCCCATTGACCATCCGGTAGCGCCGAGGTAGCCGTGTCGCTACCGGCACCCTCTCCCCGCACCTGATGCGTGGTCCCCAGGCCGTGTACGAAGCTCCGTCCGAGTTCCGAATCCGGACGGAGCTTCTTGCATTTCGAAGCGATTGAGACGGGGAGGCCAGACTCGCACTGGCCTTGACATTTCGGTCCGACAGAACCGGCAACTCGTCGTCGTATATTGCCTCGTTCGTCCACAGGTGAACAGTTGTCCACAGGGCAATCTTCGACCTGCGTTTTCTTCGTTTCTCCTCGATTCGGGCGTGCCACCGTCGGTACGACCGAATCGGCCTGCAAGCACGGCCGGAGAGTGGAGGAATGCGGACATGGCGACCAATCAGGAACTCGGTGCGCGCGGTGAGGAAATAGCGGTGCGCCATCTCGAGGACATCGGGCTCGAGGTGATCGAGCGGAATTGGCGGCATCGAACCGGTGAGCTCGACATCATTGCGCGCGATGGCGACACCGTGGTGTTCGTCGAAGTGAAGACGCGCACGGGAATCGGATACGGAACACCTGCCGAGGCGGTGACGTACACCAAACAGACTCGAATCAGAGGACTGGCGATGTCGTGGCTTGCCCTGCAACAGGGGCCGTGGGTGCAGATCAGATTCGATGTGATCGCAATCGTCGTCGGTCGAGACGGAAATCCGGTCATCACCCACATTCGGTCTGCGTTCTGATGCCGCTCGGACGAGCGCACTCGGTGGCGGTCAACGGTGTCGACGGTGTGCTGGTGGAGATCGAAGCCGACATCGGACAGGGTTTGCCCGGTACGCATCTGGTCGGTCTGCCCGATACCGCTCTGAACGAATCGCGTGACCGGGTCAAAGCCGCGGTGAAGAACTCGGGTGGGACGTGGCCGGACAGTCGGGTGATTCTCGCGCTGTCACCCGCTACCTTGCCCAAAGGCGGCTCGGTGTACGACTTGGCGCTCGCGCTGTCGGTTCTCGATGCTGCGAAAGCCATTCCGCGCGGCAGTCTCTCGGACACGGTCTTTCTGGGTGAACTGGCATTGGACGGGAGGCTGCGGGCAGTTCGCGGAATTCTTCCCGGGGTGCTCGCGGTCAAGGGTGCGGGATGGCAGCGGGTGGTCGTTCCGAGGCAGTGTCTGCCCGAGGCAGGGCTGGTGGACGGGATCGAAGTGCTGGGTGCGGGCTCGCTCGGGGATGTGGTGGCCTGGCTTCGCGGCGAGCAGTTACTCGAATCGCCCGTTCCGACCGACTGGCATCAGGAGATCTACCCGGATCTCAGTGATGTGGCCGGTCAGGCGGATGCGCGCTGGGCTCTGGAGGTCGCTGCGGCAGGGGCGCACCACATCATGTTGACCGGGCCGCCGGGAATCGGAAAAACCATGTTGGCTCAACGTCTTCCTGGCATTCTTCCGCCGTTGACCGAGTCCGAGGCGCTCGAGGTGACGGCCATTCACTCGGTGGCGGGCCTGTTGACCACAACTCGGCCCCTCATCACGTCGCCGCCGTTCATCGCGCCGCACCATTCGACGTCGGTGAGCGCGTTGGTCGGCGGTGGGACCGGCATGGCCAAGCCGGGAGCGGTCAGTCGCGCGCATCGCGGAGTCCTGTTTCTGGACGAGTGCGCCGAAATGAGCGTTCGGGTACTCGAGGCCTTGCGGACGCCGCTGGAGGACGGCGAGATTCGCATTGCTCGACGAGACGGAGTGGCCAGATATCCGGCGAGGTTCCAGCTTGTCCTCGCGGCGAATCCGTGCCCGTGTGCACCAGCGAGACAGGCCGACTGCGTGTGCGCGCCCACTGTCCGGCGCAAGTATCTCGGAAAGCTCTCCGGGCCGTTGCTGGACCGCGTCGATCTGCGCATTCAGATGATGGGTGTCGCGACCGGCGCACTGGTGGACGAGGTGGGGGAGGGGACCAGCGATATCCGTGCGCGTGTGACGGGAGCCCGGGACGCCGCGGCGCAGCGGTGGCAGGAATTCGGTTGGGGAACGAATGCAGAAGTACCAGGACCTGCTCTGCGCCAACGGTTTCGGCTGACACGCTCGGCGCTCGCACCGGTGGAGCGAGCGCTACGCAACGGATCACTGACTGCGCGGGGTGCAGATCGGGCGCTTCGGGTGGCGTGGACGTTGAACGATCTGGCCGGCGGCACCGTTCCCGGTGCCGACGAGGTCGGAGCGGCACTCGATTTCCGTGACAGGGGGGTGGCATGACCCACGATGCACGCCGACTCGCGTGGGCGTATCTGTCTCGAGTGGCGCAAGGCCCGAATCGGCCGGTGTTCGACCATGCCGCAGTGCACGGTCCCGAATCGGCTGCCGCCGCAGTGCGGGCGGGTGGTCTCGGAGAGCGACTGATGGTGCGAGCCCACATCGACACCGCAGCAGCAGATCTCGATCACATAGCTGCACTGGGTGGCAGGTTGATCACGCCCGACGACGACGAGTGGCCGGCGTGGCGATTCCTCGGATTCGACGGATCGGGTCTGACAGCGGGGGTGGACACCTGCTCGCCGATTGCGTTGTGGGCATTGGGAAACCGCCCGGTGGCGACGTCCACCGAACGGTCGGTGGCCATCGTCGGTACGCGCGCATCGAGTCCCTACGGTGATCACGTGACTGCGGAGATCTCCGCAGACCTGGCTCTCGATGGTTGGACGATCATCTCGGGAGCGGCCCTCGTTCTATAGCAAGGCACCTGTTGTTGCTAGTCTTCCGGGAACTTATGGGGTGAGTTGAGATGGCCGACAGGGTGTGGCGGGTCTTTCAGTACGACTTCGAAAGGCGCTGGCCTGATGTGCCGGCAAAACTTTGTGGCGACAGCCCGGATCTGGCGACATGGGCTCGGGAGTCAGGGATGCGGCATCGTCAGCGCTTCCTGATCGCGCCAACCGGATTTCCTGACCTGCGGGTGAACGCGTACTTAGCGTCACCGAGGATTCGGAGCCTTGCGGAGACTACACAGCGGGACTACGCGCATTCGCTGGCGTTGTGGCTGAACTTCCTAGATGTCACGGATCAGGTCTGGTGGGAAGCCGGTGAGGACGACGCCGAGGAATTCAAGTTCTGGCGGTTGACCGACCCACAGAACGAACAGCCCGTGGGAACCTCGACCTTCAGCAAGGACCTCGCCGCTTGCAAAAAGTTCTACACTTGGATTAGCGAAAGGTACCCAGTCATTGCCGACCCGTTCGCGCAGATCTCGTCCCCAATTGCGAAACGCGGGGCCGATGTGAAGTGGCTCGATCCTGCGGCAGTTTTACGGTGGCGGGACCTAGGATTGCGAGGGCGATTGCCGTCAGGTCGCCGGGACCGGTCGTGGCGGGGACGCAACGAACAGCGAGACGCAGCCTTCGTCGACGGCTTGTATGGCACGGGGCTACGACTGACTGAGTGGGCCAGCGTGGTGCTACCCGAGCTGCCTCAGCTGGAGGTCGGGCGGGGTTATTACCGGTGCGAGCTGGCTGACATGTGCGCCAAGGGCGGAAATGGACATTCGTACTGGATTCCGCGTGCGGCGCTAGCCGAGCTTCGGGCTTACACGGAGGGGTAAGGGCGCGGGTAGTGCGCGAGGCGCAGGCTGCAGGTCGTTACGAGCGGCTTCCCTGGATCCGGGTGGTGGCGGGGGAGCCCAGCCGTGTGTCCGTGACGATGCCAGATCGGGTAGGTGGGACGGCGACGCGTCCGTGGGCACTGATGCGGCCGGGTCAGCGGCGCGCGTTGTTTCGGTCCACGCCGGCAGGTCTGGAGCCATTGTGGCTGTGGCTGAACGAGGACGGGATGCCGCGGGATCCGCACGGATGGCATCACACATTCGAGGCGGCCAACCGCAGAATCAGCGGGCTAGGGCTGGACGGGTTCAGGTGCACCCCCCACATGTGTCGCCACAGCTTTGCGCTTCGCTGGTTCTCGATCGGCAAGCTGGTTCGTGGTCACCAGATGGCTCATTTGTCGAAAGACCAGACCGACGATTTCCGTGAGCAGTTCGGCGACACCTGGCATCTGGTGCAGACGATGTTGGGACACAAGAGGGTGGAGACCACCAAAGATGTATATCTGGAGCCGTTTCGGCGGTTGGAGGTAGAGCAGCTGCTGGCTCATTCCGAGGGTTTTCCCGTGGCGCGGTTCATGGCAGAGGCATTCGCCTCGCACCCTCGTGTACGTACCGACCCGCTGGCGGGGGACTCGTGAGCCCGCGAGGCCGCAAAGCCACCTACCCCAACCGCGGTGGGTCCACGACGGACTGGGGCCTTATGCCTGGGGGTGGTCTAGTCGTGAGGTGCTTCTCACCGGACGGCAAAGAGCAGCGAGACTTCGATTTTGCCAACCTGACGGTGTCGCCACAGCTACAGGCGGCGCTGGCGGGCGCGTTCGCTCTACGCGTTGCACCGAAAAGGGGTTTGACCAGGTTGTCAGCGGTAGCTAATCCGTTCCGGGTTTCCCTGCGTTTCAGCCAATACCTGGCGCAGCTCGCCTGGCCGCCAACGCAGGTGGAGCATTTGGCGCCGGAGCACGTCGACGGCTTCCTGGCTTCGCGCTCGCTGCAAAACTCAACCCTTTATTCGGAGGCGCGGGAGATCAAGACAATGCTGCTGCTGGTCGAGGGAATCAAACCGGAGTTGGTAGTGAAGTGCCGGGAGCCGATTCCGAAGCGGGTTCGGCTTGAGGAAAATCGAAAGCAGAGCTACAGCAGCCAGGAGTTCAAGCGGATCGCCGACGCGGCCCGATCGGATCTTCGGAACGCAGCTAAGCGGATTCGCGTCAACCGTGAGCTGCTGACGCGTTACCGGGCTGGCGAGCTGACAGATCCGGATCGACGTTTGGAGCTGTTGGACTTCGTGGAATGCCACGGTGATGTCCCGCGCACGATCGGCCGAGATAGATGGACCGCGCATCGAGAAGTCCCGATGCCGTGGGTCAAGAAATTTGGCACGGTGGCCGACGTGGTTTCCGGTGCGCATCTGACTGTCCGCGAGGCCACAGCCGGGGTGATCCTTCTGGGCGCGATGACGGGGGAAAACCCAAGCGTGCTCCTGGATACCCCATCGACACACCACCGGGCCGATGGCTTTGCCGGTGGGCCACGGACGGCGATCGTGGACGCGATCAAGCCGCGTCGGGGCCGAAAGGCCTACATGAACCTGGTGATCTCGCAGGTCCCGGACTGGATCAGTATCCCGGGGGAACCGTCTGAGCTCTCTGCGCGCGATGAGCTGCACACCCCATTTGGGGTTTATGCGTTGTTGCACGAGTTGACCGCAGCTTCGCAGCGTGTGACGGGTTCGGACAAGCTGTTTTTGGCCTACCACGTCAGGGGGCGTGTAGTAGGCGGAGACGGGCGAGGGCTTCGGCCGCTGGCCCCGGCCCACTCGTGGTACTCCACGGTGAGATGGTCGGAGGAGAAGAATCTGAGGGCAGATCCTGACCCAAGAGCTGCCGCCGCAGGCGAGGCCGCCGAGCCGAGAATTCTGCAGGCCAGGCTGGACAGGATCCGGCTGACCTATCTGGAGCTGCATCAAGTACCGGTCGCGCACACTGAGCAGACCCTTGCAAGCCACTACCTTGGTCGCAACCGCGGTAACTACGCGGAGTATCGGAAGGTGGTCGCCGATGCCCTGGCCGAGGAGGTCAATAAGGCTCGCGCTTACGGGCTCATGGCCACGTTCAGTGAGGCCGACCTCAAGGCCGCTCGCACTGACCCGAGCTCGGCAGCTCGCGACTTCGGCGTCGGTTCGGTCACCTTGAATAAGCTAATCGAAGGTCAGTTAGACACGGTGATGAACGGCTGCGTCGATAACGAGAACAGCCCGAAATCTCCATCAGGGCATCCCTGCCGCGCATCGTTCATGGCGTGCCTGGACTGTCCCTGCGCGAGGGCATTGCCCAGGCACCTGCCGATTCAGACACTCGTCCACGACACCCTCGAGGCCCGCCGATCGGAGATGACCCCGCTCACTTGGACGCGCCGCTTCGCGTTGCCGCACACACAATTGGCAGACCTCCTCCGCCAGCACGACAACGCCGACGTCGCGGAAGCGCGCGATGCAGTGACCGATACCGACCGGGCTATCGTTGCGCGGTTCCTCAACAGAGAGCTCGATCTACGATGAGCGGCACCGCACGCGAAGAGAATTTCTCAGTGCCGGTCGGGACTGAATGGCCAGGTCCGGACACGATCGTATTGCTTCACCGCGAGCTGGTGCCTGGCGTCGACATGGAAGTCCTGTCACGTTTCGCCCACGACCGGTGGTATCTCAATTCGGCAGTCTTCGAGGAGAATGCGCAGTCGGCTAGTCTGAACTTTGCCGCGATTCCGGCCCCGCTCCGTCTGATGGCTAAGCACTACTACTGGCAGCAGATCAACACCGACTCGCCGGCAGGCATGCGTTCGGCTCCGCCCGTCCAGACCTCGATCGCGTCGCTTCTTACCACATATCCGCAGTTCAAGTCTTTCATCCTCTGGCTGGACAACTGCGGTATCACCGCGCTGAACCAGGTCGATGCGGCAGTTTTGGACAATTATCTGATCCATCTGCTCGACAGCGAGACAATGACCCTTGGCCTCAAGTACCGGCGGGCCGCCGAAGTCCGCCGCCTGTGGTCTTACCGTGCCTTACTTCCCGAGCAGATGCGGCTTCCGGCGGTTCCGCCTTGGGGCGGTGACCCGACCAGGGAACTGTTCGGCCGCTCCAAGGCCGAGCGGGAGAACTTGACCCACCGAATCAGCGAGGCCACCATGCAGCCATTGCTGTCATGGGCGCTTCGTTTCGTCGAAGATTTTTCCGAGGACATCATCAACGCCCATACCGAATTCCGCTTCCTGCACGACAGGAGCCGAAAACGGCGCCGCGCTCTGGGAACGCTAGAGCGGTCGCCCAACGGCCAAATCGAGCAGCGGATGGCGCTTTGGCTGGAGCATCTGCGTGCCTCTGAGCTGCCGCTGCCGGGCAAGCGCCAGCCTGACGGGAGTCTCGCCGTTCACTGGCCCCACGTCGGTAAAGTCCTGAACTGCACCGAAAACCGGACAATGGCGAACACTCCTGCGGGGAAAATGGCATTGGATTCGGGCATCCGCGTAACCGACGGTTGCTTTCTGGAGGTCCCAATCACTGGGACAGTCGGAGGACAACGCTGGCGAAACGGTCCTATTGAGTTCGACGAGGCCAGGCGTCTGGGCAGGCTGTTGAGCACAGCGTGTTTCGTCGTGTTGTCCTACCTCAGCGGTGCTCGGCCGGGCGAGGTTCTCAACCTCCGTCGCGGCTGTGTCAGCTACGACTCGGTCACCGATCTGCACCTGCTGAGCGGGGTCTACTTCAAAAATGCGGTAGATGCGAACGGAAACAAGATTCCGGCCGGGGAACTACGCCCCGACCCCTGGGTGGTGGTAGGTACCGTCGCGGACGCCGTCGGCGTCCTCGAACGGTTGCACGGTCACGAACTGCTATTTCCAATTCAGATTTTGGTGCACCATCGGCAGCAAAATCTTCAGCGTAAGGGGCGGGCGCGTGTCAGTTCCGTGATCTCCCGTGATATGGCTGACTTCGTCGCCTGGTGTAACAGCATGGCCGGGCACCTCGGCGTCGATCCTATTCCAGCCGACCCCAATGGACCTCTCAACGCTTCCCGGTTCCGTAGAACGTTGGCGTGGTACATCCGGCGCCGCCCGCGTGGGCTTGTCGCGGGCGCGATCCAGTACGGCCACGTCCACACTCGGCTGATCCAAGGCTATGCCGGCGATTACGACTCGGGGTTCTCCGATGACTACGCCTTCGAGGACTTCCTGGCCCGCATGGAGGAACTTGCCGAGGACGAGAAAGCTCTTGCTAACGGCGAGAAGCTATCCGGGCCGGCAGCCGGCACCTACCGCGATCGCGTGATCGCCGCGCACCGGAACTACGCCGGACATGTCCTGAAATCTGATCGAGAAGCACGAGAACTGATGGCCAATCCTCTGCTGAAGATCTTCCACGGGCACGGCATGACCTGCGTGTTCGATCCGCAGCAAGCGGCGTGTCAGTTGCGTGGCACCCGAGACGACCCGCTGGTCACCCCCGACGTCGACGACTGCCGACCGCGTTGCCCCAATATTGCCCGCACTGACAGGGATATCGACGTTGTTCGCGCCAGGCACGCGGAGCTCAGCGAGATCACCGGTGATGTCCTTGCTCCGCCAATCCGTCACCAGCGGGACCGGCACGAGATGGACAGGCTTGAGTCGATCTTGAGCGCCCACGCGGACGCCGGAGTGGTGCAGTGACCGGAGATCCCGCACACGAAACGGACCCTGTTCGGAAAAAAATCATTGCCGCGATGCACCGCCTAACGGCGGGTCAACCGCTGCGATCGACCGGGCGGATGAGCGTGTCCCAACTTGCTGTCGAGGCCGACCTACCCCGCTGGCACCTCACCCACCAGCATGTCGACCTCAAAGAGCTATTCCAGGCACAGGTCAAGACTGCGCAGTCCACACCTGCGGCGTTTGCACGGGACCTCAGCGACTTCGAGAAGCTCAAAGCCCAGCACGCCAAGCTCATCGCGAGTTACGCCGAACTGGAAGCGCAGGTCGCGTTCTACGCAGCCGTGATCAACACGATGGCGCTGGAAAAGGCCGCCGCTCAACATAAGGCCCCACTCACTGACCTGGAGGCGCGGCGTCAACGAGCCCCGAGACCGGCGGACGATCCAGGCTGACGCCCGGTTCTCGGACCTCGACGGATGGCCCCCACTCGGTATAGCGAAGCCCTCCGCGAGAAAAAGTCGTCGCGGCTGTCTCGTGTCTCGGCCACGCGAGAGCCAGGTTCGTACCTTCGACATAACCTTGACGCCGCCGACGGTCGTACCAATCACAGCGAGCTATTCAGACGCATGATCGGTCACCCACGTGGGCAGCCTGATCGAGCTTCCGCACAGTGTCGACGCGATCCGTTGGTCATTGCGCTATCAACAGTCGGGATCCTTTGTGGACAGAGGCGGTTCGACCTGGTCGCGGGTTACGTCGCCCAACGACGCCACTCGGCGCGCGCGAGCCCGAGTACTGGCTCGATGGGGCGGCCCTCGGCGACCCATTGGGCTGCGCTGCGGTCATCGAGATCGGCGAGAGGACTGTGCAACCAAGTAGCGCAGGTCCAGGCGTCCGCCGCGGCGTGCAGCATCGACCACAAGGTCACAAGGTCCGGGTAGACCGTTCCCGAGTCGGTGAACTGCCAGGTGGGATAGACCCACTCGCCGCCGTCGAGTTGGCAGGCGATCACGGCTCCGGTCGATGCGGCCTTGGCGACTGCCTGCCGGCTCACGCCCCACCACTGGGTCAGACCTGAGGTGTCGTAGAAGGGGCCGACGAGCTGGTCATAGATGTGACTGGTCGGTAGCGCGGAGGTCATGGAATGGCTCCCTTGAGGTCAGGTCGGCCGCCGGAGTAGTTAGGCGGCCTCTCCATTGTCGAGCATCCGTTGCGGTACCTCACGTTCGCAGACGGCGATGGTCGCACTGGGAACTGTAGTCCGATATTGGGCTGTGAGGCTGTGCGTTTACGTCCTTCGATGATGGTCATCGGCGACTGCGCCGGGCCTCTCGCGGGCTACGGTGCTGCCCGATGGCTCAGTCCCCTATGTCGAGCATGTAGGTGCGCAGCAACGGTCTTGAGGCTCTCACAAAGTACGGCTCCTTGAAGATGTACTGATCGGGGGAGGAACCGATGTGGTGCCATGAGCAACCCCACGCCGACCTACGGGGTGGGTTCATGCCAGGGCAGGCATCCAAAATAGGCTGACAAGCTACACCGCTTACGACTGCGATCTGCTCTTGCGGAGACGGACACCCAGGCTGATGACAGTGGCGCAGCAGGAGATCGAGAACCGGTCGTGGGACGCCTACGATCCGACGACGTTGTCGCCCGGCACTACTTGCCGTCGTGGCAGCCGTGCTCAACTCTGGGTCGTGTAACCGCGCCAAGCGCGGTACGTGAGCGTTCGCGCTGCGATCAACAAGCAACGCGCGCATGTGACAACTGTTCGCATCGGGCGCCGGGACTTTGACGTCGACATGATTGCGACCGTCGTTGTCGAAGACTTCAGGGACTTTCTGTGGCCTGAGCAAAACTAATGCTACGCAGAATTTGCTGCACTACGGGCCCTCGGATCCTGACCTCGGGATCGGTGCCGATTATGCGGTGGAAGCTCTTCTTAGACGTGCCGAAAGCTTGAGTCGTACGCCTGCGCGGCTCGGTTGATCATATTGTCGTAGTGAAACTGGTTGCCCGGTTGCGGTGCGGGAGGGTTCGTCACCAGCGTGACCGGACTACCGTCATTCGTACAATCGAGGACGATGATTCCGAGCGCGTCGAAGCCACGTTGTCCGTCGTGCGAGCCCGACCGCCGATGAATCTCCTCGATTTTCGCGATGGTTCGCAACGTGTCTTTCGGCTGTTTGTGGGTACTGACCACTCGTTGGCCAGGGATCTTATTCAGGTCGCTACTGAGGAACGTGTCCGAGTAGTTGATGATCGAAAGTCCAACGGCGAGAGCGTTGTTGCTGTCACCGTGGATTGTCTGAAAACTGGATGTGAGTTCGTCGTGTAGCCGAGGTAGCGCTCTTACGTGCGCAGTCATCGTCGCTTTCGCTTCGAGCGCGACGAGGACCGTAGATCCGGCTACGCCGACGGGGCTAGTCGGGAGTCCGTCGAGCTTGGCCTGCTCGGCAGGGGTGAGCTTGATCCCGAACTTGTCCGCCATGGTGCCGAGGTCGACAGTTTTTGCTCCCTCCTCTTCGCTGGTTCGCGCGACGACCAGATCGAGGTTCTTGGTCCTGTTCGAGGTCCAATCGTTGAGCTTCCGATTGATGCCGAACGCGACCTTGCCCTCGGCGGCGTGAGTCCGCATCAGTGACGAGGAGTTGAGCAGATCGAACAGCACGGCCCAGCAAGCGACCTTAGAGTGATGATCGCTGCGCGAGTTGTACTGCCACCACTGGCCTTGCTTGTCTTCGACGTTCGGGCCAGACAACGTACGCGCGAGGATCTCCGGACCGAATGTCACGCCGTCATGCCTGTCGTCATCATGGCGTCGAGGTGGTCTTCGACCTCGTCGAGGAAGTTCGGCGCGAACCGCAGTGACCCTGCTTTTGCCCGCTTGAGGAAGCCTGCTGTAGCGCGCGCGGACAGAGGAGCTGAGTCTTCGAGGAACTTCTCGATTGGGTCGAGTGGCTCAGCCTCCGGCCACAGCGATGTCACGCCACCAGCGATATACGAGCCTGTCTTGTCTCCCCACGCCGCCATGGGCCACCGGCCGGC
>NZ_CAPS01000090.1 GCF_000333955.1 Rhodococcus sp. AW25M09 | reverse complement strand
TGCAGGAACACCGGGGGAGCAGGAGTGGAGCCTGCAGGAACGACCGGGGGAGCAGGAGTGGAGCCTGCAGGAACGACCGGGGGAGCAGGAGTGGAGCCTGCAGGAACGACCGGGGAAGGCCGTCGGGACGCACTGCACCGTTTCAGTCGGCGGAATCGAGCAATTCGTCCCGCATCGTGAGATCAGTACACCTCGGGGGCTCACGCTGCCGGGTACGTTGAGTCAATGTTCTCCAAAGTTTTGGTTGCCAACCGCGGTGAGATCGCTATCCGTGCCTTCCGCGCTTCCTACGAACTCGGTGCCTCGACCGTTGCGGTCTTCCCGTTCGAGGATCGGAACTCGGTGCACCGGACGAAGGCCGACGAGGCGTATCAGATCGGGGAGAAGGGCCACCCCGTTCGCGCGTACCTCTCGGTCGACGAAATCGTGGCCGCCGCCCAGCGCAGCGGTGCCGATGCGGTCTACCCGGGATACGGATTCCTTTCCGAGAACCCGGATCTGGCCGCTGCGTGCGCCGAGGCCGGCATCACCTTCGTCGGGCCGTCCGCGGATGTGTTGGAGCTGACCGGTAACAAGGCACGGGCCATCGCGGCGGCGAAGGCTGCAGGCCTTCCGGTTCTCGCGTCGTCGGAGCCCTCGGCGGATATCGACGAGCTCGTCGCAGCGTCGGAGTCGATGACCTTCCCATTGTTCGTCAAGGCGGTGGCCGGCGGCGGGGGCCGCGGTATGCGCCGAGTGGCCGAACCAGCCCAGCTCCGTGAGTCCATCGAAGCCGCTGCACGCGAAGCAGAGTCGGCGTTCGGTGATCCGACTGTGTTCCTCGAGCAGGCCGTGATCGATCCTCGACATATCGAGGTTCAGATACTCGCCGACGGCGAGGGCAATGTGGTGCACCTCTTCGAGCGAGACTGCAGCGTTCAGCGTCGGCACCAGAAAGTCATCGAGCTGGCTCCGGCACCGAACCTACCCGCAGAACTGCGCGAGAGAATCTGCGCCGACGCCGTAGCCTTCGCCAAGCAGATCAACTACTCGTGCGCAGGTACCGTCGAGTTCCTGCTCGACACCCGCGGCAATCACGTCTTCATCGAGATGAATCCGCGAATTCAGGTGGAGCACACCGTCACCGAAGAAGTGACCGACGTGGACCTGGTGCAGTCGCAGTTGCGTATCGCCTCGGGGGAGACGCTCGCGGACCTCGGTCTACAGCAGGAGAACATCGTGCTGCGCGGTGCGGCGTTGCAGTGCCGAATCACCACCGAAGACCCCGCCAACGGGTTCCGGCCCGACGTGGGACGCATCACCGCATACCGCACCCCGGGTGGTGCCGGAGTGCGCCTGGACGGTGGCACGACGCTCGGTGCCGAGGTCGGCGCGTACTTCGATTCCATGCTCGTCAAGCTCACGTGCCGCGGCCGTGACTTCGACACTGCGGTGGCGCGGGCCCGACGTGCAGTGGCGGAGTTCAGAATTCGCGGTGTCGCAACGAACATCCCGTTCCTGCAAGCTGTTCTGGTCGACCCCGACTTCACTGCAGGTCGAGTCACCACCTCGTTCATCGAGGAGCGTCCGGAACTTCTGACCTCTCGCTCCTCGGGTGACCGCGGCACCAAGATCCTCACCTATCTGGCCGATGTGACGGTCAACAAGCCGCACGGTGACCGTCCGTCCTCGGTGTACCCGCACGACAAGCTTCCTGCGGTCGACTTCTCCGCACCTATTCCGGACGGTTCGCGTCAGCGGCTGCTCGCGCTGGGCCCCGAGGGTTTCGCTCGAGAGTTGCGTAATCAGCGAGCACTCGGTGTCACCGACACGACCTTCAGGGATGCGCACCAGTCTCTGCTGGCGACACGAGTACGCACGAGCGGATTGCTCGGCGTCGCCCCGTACGTGGCGCGCACGACGCCGCAGTTGCTCTCCATCGAGGCATGGGGCGGTGCCACCTACGACGTGGCACTGCGATTCCTGCACGAGGATCCGTGGGAGAGGCTGGCGAGCCTTCGAGAGGCAGTGCCCAACATCGCAATTCAAATGTTGTTGCGCGGTAGGAACACCGTCGGCTACACCCCGTATCCGGAGAAGGTGACCCGTAGTTTCGTCGCCGAGGCCACCGACACCGGAATCGACATCTTCCGCATCTTCGATGCCCTCAACAACGTGGACCAGATGCGGCCCGCCATCGATGCGGTGCGCGAAACCGGTACTGCGCTGGCCGAAGTGGCACTGAGCTACACCGGCGACCTCTCGGACCCGAACGAGAACCTGTACACCCTCGACTACTACCTGAAGTTGGCCGAGCAGATGGTCGAGGCAGGTGCGCACGTGCTTGCCATCAAGGACATGGCCGGTCTGCTCCGCGCTCCCGCGGCCAAGACGTTGGTGACGGCGCTACGGTCGAACTTCGATCTGCCCGTGCACGTACACACCCACGACACACCCGGCGGTCAGCTGGCCACGTACCTGGCAGCGTGGGAGGCCGGTGCCGACGCCGTCGACGGTGCCAGTGCAGCGATGGCAGGAACAACCAGTCAGCCTGCGCTGTCGGCGATCGTCGCAGCGGCGGCGCACACAGAGCGGGACACCGGCCTCGATCTTCGGGCCGTGTGCGACCTGGAGCCGTACTGGGAAGCGGTGCGAAAGGTGTACGCGCCGTTCGAGTCCGGGTTGCCGGCACCGACGGGCCGCGTCTACACCCACGAAATTCCCGGTGGTCAGCTCTCGAACCTTCGGCAGCAGGCCATTTCGCTGGGACTCGGTGACCGCTTCGAGACGGTCGAGGCGAATTATGCTGCGGCAGATCGCATGCTCGGTCGCCTGACCAAGGTGACGCCGAGCTCGAAGGTGGTCGGCGACTTGGCTCTGGCTCTGGTCGGTGCCGGAGCATCCGCGGCAGAATTCGCCGAGGATCCCAGCCGCTACGACATACCGGATTCGGTGATCGGATTCCTGCGCGGGGATCTGGGAACCCCGGCGGGCGGGTGGCCGGAACCGTTGCGGACCAAGGCTCTCGAGGGGCGCGGTGCCGGCAAGCCGGTCACGCCGTTGACCGAGGAAGACGAGAAGAGCCTCGACGGCACGTCGGCGCAGCGTCAAGCGACTCTCAACCGGCTGCTGTTTCCCGGTCCCACAGCCGAATTGGCTGCGCACCGTGAGAAGTACGGCGATACGACGCGGCTGTCGGCGAATCAGTTCTTCTACGGTCTGCGTCAAGGTGACGAGCATCGAGTCATGCTGGAGAAGGGAGTCGAGCTGCTCATCGGTCTCGAAGCGATCTCCGATCCGGACGAGCGGGGTATGCGCACCGTCATGTGCATTCTCAACGGGCAGTTGCGGCCGGTCTCGGTGCGTGATCGATCCATCTCGAGCGAGGTGCCGACCGTCGAGAAGGCGGACCGCTCGAACTCCGGTCACATCCCGGCACCGTTCGCCGGCGTGGTCACGCTGTCGGTCGAAGAGGGACAGAAGATCTCGGCCGGCGACACCATCGCCACGATCGAGGCGATGAAAATGGAGGCCGCGATCACCGCTCCGCGCGGAGGCTCGGTGACCCGGCTGGCGATCTCGGGTGTTCAGCAAGTCGAGGGTGGCGATCTTCTCGTCGTCATCGGTGGGGGGTCGACGGGCGAAGAGGCCGGGAGCGAATGACACGGATCGTGGCGGGTGCGGCCGGAGGTCGACGGTTGTCGGTACCGGGCCAGGGCACCCGCCCCACCTCCGAGCGGGTACGGGAGGCGTTGTTCAGCTCGCTCGAGAGTCGGATGGATTTGGACGGTGCAGCGGTACTGGACCTGTTCGCTGGATCGGGGGCACTGGGACTCGAGGCGCTCTCGCGCGGAGCGTCGTCGGCCGTGTTGGTCGAGTCGGACGCTCGAGCGGCAGCGGTGGTGCGAAAGAACATCGATTCGGTGGGTTTGCCCGGCGCGTCGGTCAGATGTGCGCCGGTGGCCTCGGTGCTGGCAGGGGCGGCAGATGCTGCCTACGACCTGGTGCTCGCCGACCCGCCGTATGCCGTCACCGACAGTGCGGTCGGCGGACTGCTGGACAGGCTCGTCACCGGGGGATGGCTGGCGCCCGACGCAGTGGTCGTGCTCGAGCGGTCTTCGCGCTCGCCGGAGACCGAGTGGCCGACCGGATTGGTGGCGGAGAAGTCGAAGAAGTACGGGGAGAGTCGAATCGAGATCGCGGTCTGCAAGGCCGAGATCGGCTGATAGGTTCTCGGGCATGACTGGCGCACTGTGCCCTGGATCCTTCGACCCGGTGACCAACGGTCATCTCGACATCTTCGAGCGTGCCGCGGCTGCGTTCGACGAGGTGGTGGTGACGGTGATGGTGAACAAGAGCAAGAAGGGCATGTTCAGTATCGACGAGCGTATCGAGATGCTCGAGGTCGCGACCGAGCATCTGCCCAACGTCAGAATCGGTTCCTGGTACGGACTGCTGGTCGATTACGCTCGGCAAGAAGGCTTTTCGGCGATAGTCAAGGGACTGCGCAGTGCCAACGACTTCGATTACGAATTGCAGATGGCGCAGATGAATCGAACGTTGGCCGGTGTCGACACGCTGTTCCTGCCGGCGAATCCCGCGCACAGCTTCCTGTCTAGCTCGTTGGTCAAGGAGGTCGCGACTTTCGGGGGAGACGTGACCGGCATGCTCCCGCCGTTCGTGCAGGAACGATTGATGTCTCGTATCGCCGAGCGGGCAGCCGACCAGCGCGCAGCGGACTAGTTCGAGGAGCGACACACCGGGCCGGTATAGCGCAGACATGCGCATGGGCAGGCAGACTGGGAAGCGCAGCATTGTGAGGCTCGGCCGCCCGGCGGTCGGTACGTGCAGTGGCAGATTCGACGATTGGGGTTACCGGTGTACCGCGTATTCGAGGCGCTCGACGAACTCGTCGCCATTGTCGAGGAGGCGCGCGGCGTTCCGATGACGGCCGGATGCGTCGTCCCACGTGGCGACGTGCTGGAACTTCTCGACGACGTTCGGGATGCAATCCCCGGCGAACTCGACGATGCACAGGACGTGCTCGATCATCGAGACAAGCTCGTGGGCGATGCGAGGGCCACAGCGGAGAAGACGGTCGGCACCGCCAACGCCGAAGCGCAGGACACCGTCGAGACTGCCCGTGACTCCGCCGACCGCATTCTCGCCGATGCCAAAGCGCAGGCGGATCGCATGGTGTCGGAGGCATCGGCCCACGCCGAGCAGCTCGTGTCCGATGCCGAGGCAGAAGCCGAGCGAACGGTGCTCGACGGCCAGCGTGAGTACGAGGACCTCACCGTTCGCGCCCGCACCGAGGCCGATCGGATGATCGAGTCCGGCGAGGCGTCGTACGAGCGGTCGGTTGCCGACGGCACCGCCGAACAGAACCGATTGGTATCGCAGACCGAGGTGGTGCAGACCGCTCACGCCGAGTCGGCTCGGGTGATCGATTCTGCCCACGCCGAATCCGATCGGATGCGCAGCGAGTGCGACGTGTACGTCGACACCAAACTGGCGGAGTTCGAGGAGTTCCTCAGTGGCACCATCCGGTCGGTGGGCCGTGGCCGTCAGCAACTTCGAACCGGTTCCGGTGTCCCCGAATACGGCAGCGAGCCGTACGGCGAATCCGCATACGGTGGCCAGGACGGTCGTCGCAGTCGCCACTGAGCGGCGGCGATTTGCCCTCGTATGCACGCATGCGTATCGTTGTGGGGTTGCTTACCGACGGTAGGCACATCGACAGTAAGGAAGATCAGCCGTGCCCCCGCCCAAGAGAACGACCCGTCCTGAAGTGGACGAAGGATTCGTTCTGGACATTCTCAACCTCGGTCGTCGACCCGGGTCGACGAAGACCGTCGAGCGGACGGTTCCGGCTCCTTCCCGAATCGGCCTCGATGCGATCGCCATCGAAGCCGGTGTTCCGGTCTCGCTCGACCTGCAGTTGCAGGCGGTGTCGGAGGGCGTTCTCGTCACCGGTTCCGTTCGAGCTGCCACTGCCGGGGAGTGCACACGGTGCCTCGATCCGGTCAGTGGCAACGTCGACGTCTACCTCACCGAACTGTTCGCTTACCCGAACAGCATCACCGAGGAGACCACCGATGCGGACGAGATTCACCGCGTCGCCGACGACCTGATAGATCTCGAACCCGTCATCGTGGACGCGGTGGGTCTGGAGCTTCCACTCCACCCCGTCTGCAGCGACGAGTGCGAGGGATTGTGCCCAGAATGCGGCGTTCGCCTGGCGATTGCTGAATCCGGCCACAGTCACGATACAATTGATCCTCGCTGGGCTGATCTTGCAGCCAAATTTGGCGTGGATCCAGAACCGAGCACAGAACTTGTGAACAACGAAGCCGAGGAGAAGTAAGTGGCTGTCCCGAAGCGCAAAATGTCGCGTTCCAACACGAGGTCGCGTCGTGCACAGTGGAAAGCCACTGCGCCCACTCTCGTGACGTGCCCCAACCGCGGTTGTGGCGAGAAGACGTTGCCCCACATCGCGTGCCCCTCGTGTGGCACCTACAAGGGCCGCCAGGTCGTCGCAGCGGTCTGATCTCCGCTTTCGTGACCAACGAGGTAGTGGATCGGCACAACGGCGATTCACAGAAGAATAGTTCTACACCCGTCAGCGGCGGGGACGACCGAGAGTCGCTCCTCGCCGCTATCGGTGTGTCTTTGTCCGAGCCGCTGTTGACCCTGGCTTTGACCCATCGATCCTTCGCGTACGAGCACGGTGGTCTGCCGACCAACGAGCGCCTCGAGTTCCTGGGCGATTCGGTGCTCGGCCTAGCGGTCACCGAACATCTCTACGTGGTGCATCCCACCAAGTCGGAAGGTCAACTGGCCAAGATTCGGGCCAGTGTGGTCAACATGCATGCCCTGGCCGAGGTTGCGCGTGGTCTCGGCGACGGTGGTCTGGGTCGTCACCTGTTGCTGGGCAAGGGGGAGGAGCAGACCGGTGGACGTGACAAGCCGAGCATCCTCGCCGACGGGATGGAATCGCTGCTGGGTGCTATCCACTTGCACCACGGGATCGACGTCGCCCGGACCGTGGTTCTGACCCTCTTCGCAGGATTGCTCGATCGCGCCCCCAAACTCGGTGCCGGTCTGGACTGGAAGACGAGCTTGCAGGAATTGACTGCAGAACGCGCACTCGGCGTTCCCGCGTATGCGATCGAGTCCACTGGGCCGGACCATGACAAAGAATTCACCGCCACCGTGTTGGTCGGCGAATCTCCTTTGGGCGTCGGCGTCGGGCGATCGAAGAAGGAAGCCGAGCAGAAGGCGGCCAGCTTGGCGTGGAATGCGCTGTCGAACAACGACACCGCCGTTCCGGTCGAGTCGTCACCCGAACCTTCCTGATGCCCGAACTGCCCGAGGTCGAGGTTGTCCGGCTCGGTCTGGAATCTCACGTGGTGGGTAAGACGGTGCGTTCGGTGGAGGTACTGCACCCTCGCGCCGTGCGGCGACACGACCTCGGCGGTCTCGATCTGATCGGCCAGCTGCGGGGCCAGCGAGTCTCCTCGGCTCAGCGACGGGGAAAGTACCTGTGGCTGGTGATGGAGCCCGGCGACTTCGCAACCGTCGTGCACCTCGGCATGAGTGGACAGATGCTGGTGCAGCCGCCGTCCGCACCGGATGAGAAGCACCTGCGGATTCGTGCGCGGCTCGACGACGGCACCGATCTTCGCTTCGTCGACCAAAGGACCTTCGGCGGCTGGGCACTCGCCCCGATCGTGACGGTGGACGGCACCCCGGTACCCGAACCGGTCGCACACATTGCGCGCGATCCGATCGATCCGCTGTTCGACGCCGAATCGGTGGTGAACGTGTTGCGCGGCAAGCACACCGAGATCAAGCGAGCTCTGCTCGATCAGACCGTGCTCTCGGGGGTAGGCAACATCTACGCCGACGAGGCGCTGTGGCGAGCGAAGATTCACGGCAACCGCATTGCCGAGACGCTGACGCGGCCCGCGCTGCGGCGACTGCTCACCGCGGTGCATGCCGTGATGGGTGAGGCCCTGGCTCAGGGCGGAACGTCGTTCGATGCGCTCTACGTCAACGTCAACGGCCAATCCGGCTATTTCGATCGTTCTCTCGACGCCTACGGGCAGGAGGGTCTGCCCTGCTCGCGCTGCGGGGCCCCGATCAGGCGTGAGAAGTTCATGAACAGATCCTCGTTCAGCTGCCCCACCTGTCAGCCGCGACCCCGACACGCACGCAGCACAATCTCACCCGCCTAGTATTTCTGTCCATGGTAGAACAGAGCACGCCGACCAACCTCTGGGTCGAGCGCACAGGCACCCGTCGCTATACCGGTCGTAGCTCCCGGGGAGCCGAGGTACTGATCGGTTCCGAGTCGGTCGACGGCGTTTTCACACCCGGTGAACTGCTCAAAATCGCGCTCGCAGCGTGTACCGGCATGAGCTCGGATCTACCGCTCTCGCGTCGACTGGGAGACGACTACTCCGCCACCGTCGAGGTTTCCGGTGCTGCAGATCGGGAGAACGAGCGGTATCCGGAACTGAACGAAATTCTTCGGGTCGACCTCGGCGCGATGGACCCCGAGGCGCAACAGCGACTGCTCACGGTCGTCGAGCGCGCCATCGACAAGGTGTGCACGGTCGGCCGGACCCTGAAGGCCGGCACCGTGATCAACCTGGACATCGACGTGGACGCCTGATGAATTTCGGAGTCGATGTGAGTCAGGTCCTCGGTTCGGCATGACCGACGAACGGTTGACGGCGTGGGTGCACGGCCAGGTTCAGGGAGTCGGGTTCCGCTGGTGGACTCGCTCGCGCGCGCTGGAGCTCGGCCTGCTCGGTCACGCGACCAACCACACGGACGGACGGGTCCTGGTCATCGCTGAGGGCCCGCACGAGCGCCTCACTGCCCTCCTGGACTTGCTCCGCGGCGGCCGGACCCCGGGCGCGGTCACACTCGTGGTCGAGAGTTGGGAGGGTGCCCGCGGCGGCCTGACGGGCTTCGTCGAACGCTGACCCGCCGTCGCCCGCGGACGGCTCGGTGCACGTCGGTGCGTTGTACCGGTAAAGTACGGACGCTATGTATCTCAAGAGTCTGACGCTCAAGGGCTTCAAGTCCTTTGCTTCAGCGACGACTCTTCGTTTCGAGCCCGGAATCACCTGCGTCGTCGGCCCCAACGGCTCCGGCAAATCCAACGTTGTGGACGCTCTGACCTGGGTGATGGGTGAGCAGGGTGCCAAGGCGTTGCGCGGCGGAAAAATGGAAGATGTCATCTTCGCGGGAACCTCGGGTCGGGCACCCCTGGGTCGAGCCGAGGTGACTCTGACCATCGACAACTCCGATGGCGCTCTGCCGATCGACTACTCCGAGGTATCGATCACCCGGCGCATGTTTCGCGACGGCGCAGGGGAGTACGAGATCAACGGCAGCTCGTGCCGTTTGATGGACGTCCAGGAGTTGCTCAGTGACTCCGGTATCGGGCGCGAGATGCATGTCATCGTCGGGCAGGGTCGGCTGGCGGCAATCCTGGAATCGCGTCCCGAGGATCGACGGGCCTTCATCGAGGAAGCGGCCGGGGTACTCAAGCACCGCAAGCGCAAGGAAAAGGCAGTTCGCAAGCTCGATGCGATGCAGGCGAACCTTGCGCGGCTGACGGACCTGACCACCGAACTGCGCCGTCAGCTCAAGCCACTGGGCAGACAGGCCGAGGTTGCGCGGCGCGCCCAGACGGTGCAGGCAGATCTACGGGATGCTCGTCTGCGACTGGTAGCCGACGACTTGGTGGCCAGGCGGGAAGAATTCGCGAACCAGACGCAGGACGAGGAAGCCGCGCGCGAGCAGTACGCAATGGTGCAGGACGCCCTCGAAGCCGGGACCGTAGCGCTCGGGGAACACGAGCAAGCCGTCGCACGGCTGACCCCAAGTGCAGAAGCGGCAGGTCAGACCTGGTTTCGTCTCTCTGCGCTGGCCGAACGCGTGAACGCGACGGTACGTATCGCGCACGAGAGGGCCCGGCACCTCGACGCCGTCCAATCCGCCGGTCGGGGACAGGACCCGGACGAGCTCGAAGCACAGGCCGAGCGAGTCGCCGAGGAAGAAATGGAACTCGTCGAGGCCGTCGAGATGGCTCGCGAGACCCTCGAGGCAGCACGCGAGCAGCTCGCCGAGCGTGAAGCTGCCGCCTCGGCCGCCGAGCGCGCCCACCTCGCTGCCGTACGCGCCGTCGCCGATCGCCGTGAAGGGTTCGCGCGCCTGTCCGGTCGGGTGGACACTTTCCGGACCAAGGTCGAGTCGATCGACGCCGAGGTCGCTCGACTGTCGGTGGCCATCGACGAGGCCCGTGAACGCGGCGAATCTTCCCAGCACGAGTTCGAGAGCGTGCAGGATCGGATCGGCACTCTCGACGCGAGCGAGCTCAGCCTCGACACGCACTACGAGCGGGCAGTGGCCGCCTTGCGACACGCTGACGCACGAGTATCGGAATTGCAGGCCGAGGAACGTATCGCGGGCAAGAAGGTGGCGTCGTTCGAAGCCCGGATCGAGGCGCTCACGATGGGCCTCGAACGCAAGGACGGTGCCGGCTGGTTGGTGGAAAACCAACAGGAAGGACTGTCCGGTCTGCTCGCCGGGCATCTCACGGTGGAGCCGGGGTACGAGATCGCGGTGGCTGTGGCCATGGGTCCCGCGGCCGACGCAGCACATGCCGATTCCTTCGGCGCCGCACGCGACGCGGTGCTGGCGCTACGTGCGGCCGACGGTGGCCGAGCCTCCATTGTGCACAGCAGTTCTGTTGCAGTGCAAGCAAATTCACGTGCCGGGCTACCGAGTGGTGCGCGGTGGGTGCTGGACCTCGTCGGTTATCCGGACAGGTTGGCCGGGGCGATGGCGGCGTTGCTCGACGGTGTGGTTGCTGTCGACTCGCTCGACGATGCGCACCGGCTCGTGTCCGGTTCCGGCGACCTGCGTGCGGTGACAAAAGACGGCGATGTCGTCGAGCCAGGCTGGGTCACCGGCGGATCGGACCGTCGTCCCAGCACCCTCGAGGTGCAGTCGGCAATCGACACGTCGACCGTCGAGTTGGCAGCCGCCGTACGCCGCTCGGAGGAACTCGATGCGGCGCTGTCGGGCGCTTTGGCGGAGCAGCGGGACCGGCGCGAGTCGGCGGAGCAGGCCCTTGCCGCTCTCAACGAATCCGATGCTGCAATGGCCGCGGTGTACGAGCAGTTGGGCCGACTGGGCCAGCTGGCACGTTCGGCGCACGCCGAGTCCGCGCGACTGACGACGCAGCGCAGCGCGGCCGAGGCGAGCCGCGAGGAAGCCATCATGCGTCTGGCCGAGCTCGAAGACAGTGTGCGGGCGGCCGAGGACGAGCAGTCCGGTTTCGCGGGGGACGGTGAGAGCGGCGACGCAGCAACCACCATGGAACGGGAGATGGCGGCAGCAGCACTGACCGAAGTGCGCGCGGTGGAGGTCGAAGCGAGGCTGAACGTGCGGACGGCCGAAGAGCGCGCACAGTCGGTGCGAGGCCGAGCAGATTCGCTGCGCCGGGCGGCGCGCGCCGAACGCGAGGCCAGGGCACGAGCCGAACGCGAGAGCGCCGCCCGTCGGCACGCGGCTGCCGTGGCCGCCGCGGTCGGTGAATCGGGGGAGCAGATAGCCGAGCGGCTCGCCGATATCGTTGCTGCTGCGGCCCGAAGGCGAGACGAGCTGTCCGCCGAACGGGCCACGCGCACAGTCGAACTCGACAAGGTGAAGGAGCAAGTTCGAGCCTTGCAGGGCCAGCTTGCGTCGATTACCGACGCCGTGCACCGGGACGAGGTTGCCCGCGCACAGGCTGCGCTGCGAATCGAACAACTCGAGTCCACGATTCTCGAACAGCACGGTATCGGTCTGGACGATCTGGTGGCCGAGTACGGGCCCGACGTGGCGTTACCCCCGACCGAACTGGAAATGGCGGAGTACGAGGCAGCCAAAGAGCGCGGTGAGCAGGTGGTGGCCCCCGCGCCGATGCCGTTCGAGCGCGCCGCCCAGGAGCAGCGGGCCAAGCGCGCCGAACGTGATCTCGCCACGCTCGGCAAGGTGAACCCGCTGGCACTCGAGGAGTTCGCAGCCCTCGAAGAGCGCTACAACTTCCTGTCCACCCAGCTCGAGGACGTCAAGTCCGCGCGCAAGGATCTGCTGGGAGTGGTCGCCGACGTCGACGATCGCATTCTGCAGGTCTTCACCGAGGCCTGGCTCGACGTCGAACGAGAATTCACCGGAGTGTTCGCCAAGCTGTTTCCCGGCGGCGAAGGACGGTTGATCCTGACCGACCCGTCGGACATGCTCACCACGGGAATCGAAGTGGAGGCTCGGCCGCCGGGCAAGAAGGTCAAACGACTGTCGCTGCTCTCGGGCGGCGAGAAATCGCTGACCGCGGTGGCCATGCTGGTGGCCATCTTCCGTGCCAGGCCGTCACCGTTCTACGTCATGGACGAGGTCGAGGCCGCCCTCGACGACACCAACCTGCGTCGACTGATCGGCCTGTTCGAGCAACTTCGCGAGAAATCGCAGTTGATCGTCATCACGCACCAGAAGCCGACGATGGAAGTCGCCGACGCGCTCTACGGCGTGAGCATGCGCGGCGACGGCATCACCACGGTCATCTCACAGCGTCTGAACCGACAACGCGTCGCGGTGGACGCAACCGAGCCCGACGCGACGCCGGTCGCCACCGAACCGAACACCGACTCCGAGGACCGGCCCTGACGGCCTACTGCTTCCGGTACAGCTGATCGGTGTAGGACGGTCCGTAGAACTCGCGTAGTTCCTCCACCGTCTCGGGTGCCTGCGGGACCATTGCTTTCGTCAGTGTGGCGACGTCGGGAAGGGTCTCGGCATCCCAGGTCTCCGGCTGCCACAGCTTCGACCGCATGAACGCCTTGGCGCAGTGGTGGAACACCTGCTCGATGTCGACGACCAGGCACATGATCGGGCGGTGACCCTTCACCTGCAGCTCGTCGAAGAACGGTGCGTCGGTGACCAGCGATGCGCGACCGTTGATGCGCAGTGTGTCGCCGCGGCCGGGAACGAAGAAGTTCAGCCCGACGAACGGGTTCTCCAGAATGTTGCGGTAGCCGTCCATTCGGTGGTTGCCCGGCCGTTCGGCGAGTGCGATCGTGGCGTCGTCGAGGACATGAACCAGGCTGCCGGGCGGATCGCCCTTGGGGGAGACGTCGCATCGTCCGCTCGCGTCCGAGGTTCCCACGAGGCAGAACGGTGAGGCGGCGAGCCACTGCACGTCGAGCTCGTGCAGAGTGCGCCGATCCTTGTTGGCCGCTCGGAAGCTCGGCTCGCCGAACATCTCCGTCAATCGGTCGGCGTCGCGCACCGTCGTCCACTCCATGACCGGCATGGTATCGGTAGGACTCGACGCGCGAGAAGTGAATTTCTCGTGCAGCGCACCACCGGTGACGAACTGCCGTGACCACCTGAGAGGATGGTCTGCGTGAGTAACCAAGCGTGGATCATCGTCGCGGCGATCGCTGCCGTCCTGCTCGTCGTTCTGGTCGTCGGGCTGGTGCTGTCCCGTCGGCGGAGAGTGTCCCTCAAGTCGGCCGAGGCTGCGCGGATCGAGGAAGCGCCCACCAAGGACAGATCCGGTGGATACACCGCGGGCAGCGGCTTCTCCTTCAGCCAGGGCACAGCAACAGCAGATCCCGTTGTTCCGCCTGCCCCCAGGCCGGTCGATCCCACGCCGGTCGATCCCACGCCGGTCGATCCCACGCCGGTCGATCCCACTCCCGTTGCTCCCACTCCCGTTGTGCCCTCGTCGACGGAGCCGGACACCGAACGGTCCGAGCCCGACGTTCCGGCGACCGAGACGCCGGCGCCCGAGCCGGTTGCGCCCGAGCCGGTTACGCCCGCGCCGCCTGCGCCCGAGCCGGCTGCGCCCGAGCCGG
>NZ_CAPS01000091.1 GCF_000333955.1 Rhodococcus sp. AW25M09 | reverse complement strand
GCACTCCCGCTCACCTGGGTCGTTCCGCAGGCTGCACTCCCGCTCACCTGGGTCGTTCCGCAGGCTGCACTCCCGCTCACCTGGGTCGTTCCGCAGGCTGCACTCCCGCTCACCTGGGTCGTTCCGCAGGCTGCACTCCCGCTCACCTGGGTCGTTCCGCAGGCTGCACTCCCGCTCACCTCGCCGTCACGGGACGTAGCGGACGGCACCCTTGTCTGCCGAGGTCGCCAAGGCCGCGTACGCGCGGAGGGCAGTGGTGACCGTGCGCTGTCGGTCCACCGGCTGCCACGGACGCTCGGACGCTGTCATCTTTGCTCGACGCATCTCGAGGGTCTCGTCGTCGACGAGGATCTCCAGCGTGCGGGTGGCCACGTCGATACGGACCTGGTCGCCGTTCTCGACGAGCCCGATCACACCGCCCGCGGCGGCCTCTGGAGAAATGTGTCCGATGGACAGGCCCGAGGTTCCGCCGGAGAAGCGGCCGTCGGTGATCAGCGCGCAGACCTTACCCAAGCCGGCTCCCTTGAGGAATGCCGTCGGGTGCAGCATCTCCTGCATGCCCGGCCCGCCCTTGGGTCCCTCGTACCGAACGACCAGCACGTCACCGGCCTTGATCTTCTTCTGCAAGATGGCCGAGACGGCTTCTTCCTGTGATTCGACGACGAGCGCCGGACCCTGGAAGGCGAACAGGTCTTCGTCGATGCCTGCGGTCTTGAGGATCGCGCCGTCGATCGCGATGTTGCCGCGGAGCACCACCAGGCCGCCTTCGACCGTGTAGGCATGTTCGAGATCGCGGATGCAGCCACCCGCGGCATCGGTGTCGAGGGAAGACCAGCGGTTGCCCGTGGAGAACGGCTCGACGGTACGGACACCGCCAGGCGCGGCATGGAACAATTCGATCGCCTCGTCGGACGCCTTGCCGGATCGAACGTCCCAGGTATCGAGCCATTCGTCGAAGCTCTTCGTGTGTACCGTCGAGACGTCGGTCTCGAGCAGGTTCGCGCGCCGCAGCTCGCCGAGGAGGGCCGGGATTCCGCCGGCCCGATGCACGTCCTCCATGTGGTAATCGGAGTTCGGCGACACCTTCGACAGGCACGGGACCTTGCGGCTGATGGCGTCGATTGTCTCGAGATCGAAGTCGACCTCACCCTCCTGGGCAGCGGCGAGGGTGTGCAGCACGGTGTTGGTGGATCCGCCCATCGCCACGTCGAGTGCCATGGCATTGCGGAACGCGGCCGGGGTGGCAATGTTGCGGGGCAGAACGGACTCGTCCTCGTCGCGGTAGTACTTCAGTGCGGCCTCGACGATGGTGGTGCCCGCCCGTGTGAAGAGGGCACGGCGAGCCCGGTGAGTGGCCAGGGTGGAACCGTTGCCGGGCAGTGCCAGTCCCAGGGCCTCGGTGAGGCAGTTCATCGAGTTCGCCGTGAACATACCCGAGCAGGATCCGCAGGTGGGGCACGCGCTGCGCTCGACCTCGTCGAGACCGGCCTCGGACACCGCGTCGTTGGCGCTGGCGGAGATCGCGGTGATCAGGTCGGTCGGTGCTTGCGCGACGCCGTCGACGACAACTGCCTTGCCCGCTTCCATCGGCCCGCCGGAGACGAAGACGGCCGGGATGTTCAGTCGCATCGCGGCATTGAGCATGCCCGGAGTGATCTTGTCGCAGTTGGAGATGCACACGAGCGCGTCCGCGGTGTGGGCGTTGGCCATGTACTCGACCGAATCGGCGATGATCTCGCGGCTGGGCAGCGAGTACAGCATGCCGCCGTGGCCCATGGCGATTCCGTCGTCGACAGCGATGGTGTGAAATTCACGGGGCACGCCGCCTGCAGCGCGAACGGCGTCGGCGACGATCTCGCCCACGTTCTTCAGGTGCACGTGGCCGGGCACGAACTGGGTGTACGAGTTCGCGATGGCGACGATGGGTTTCCCGAAATCCGAATCGGTCATTCCGGTGGCGCGTCACAGCGAGCGTGCGCCCGCGGCGTTGCGTCCGACAGTGGTGACTCGTGAGCGTAGCGGCGGCATAGCGTTGTCCTCGTTCGTTGCAGCGGTAAATCGCATCGACGAGGTTACTCGGGCAGCTGCTACGGGGCTTCCGGTGTCCGCTCGCTGTCGCGTTCGGCTCGGTCGGCTTCCGCTCGGGCTCGCTCCTCGGCGGCGGCGGCGGCGGCTGCGGCGTACGGATCGGTGATGCGTCCACCGCTCGCGGCGGCGAGCTGGGGGAGTCTGTCGAAACGCACCAGGGGTAGCGACTTCTCGGTCTTGTCGGGCAGAACGACGCGCGCCCAGCGGCGATCGGGAAAGTGCAGACCTTTCACCGAATCCCACTCGATCACATCCGAACCCACGAACCGTCGCGCGGTGATGGCTTCGGGAGTGACGACGGTGCGTACCCGAAGCACCCAGACGCACGCGACGATCGGCAGGATCAGCAGCCACCCGAGGGCAGCAGGCCAGCTGGCAGCAGGTAGCAATGTGCCGAACAGCAGCAGCGCCACGCCGACGAGCGCAAGACGCGGTAGGCGAATGACCTGCGTGGTCGATGGTTGTTGTCCCTCGGCACCGTTCGGTGACTCGGGGGCGGTGTGGGATGATGGCCGAGGTGGTTCGGACTGCTGCGAAGACGACACCCCTTCATCTTCGCATTGCATCTACGCGATCTCACATAATGGGATTGCGTCGTGACGAGTTTGACTCTTCCCTCCATGCGCGTCTACCGTCGAGCGCATGAAGCGGAATTGGATACTCGTAATCGGCTGGCGCGTCAACGCCTGAGCCGGTTGTTCAAACTCGCATCGACGCGCCACCCTCGTACAGCACACGCTGACGGGGGTTTTTTCTTGCCCAGAGATCGCCCAGCAATTTCACATTCCTGAGGAAGCAATCAGTGAGCGCACCAACCGCACGCCCCGGGCCTACGACCCGTAAGTCGGGGACAGCCGCAAGCCCGTCGACCAGCAGCCCGTCCGCAGAAGCGGTGACCAACGGATCGCGACGTCATGTCGCACCGGAAAAGGTCAGCGGCGCGCAGTCGGTCGTACGCGCCCTCGAAGAACTCGACGTCGACACCGTATTCGGCATTCCCGGCGGCGCGGTTCTTCCCGTCTACGATCCGCTGTTCGATTCGAAGAAGGTCCGGCACGTCCTCGTTCGGCACGAGCAGGGCGCAGGCCACGCCGCCACCGGATACGCCCAGGCCACCGGCCGCGTCGGCGTGTGCATGGCGACCTCGGGCCCCGGCGCGACGAACCTCGTCACCCCTCTCGCGGATGCACAGATGGACTCGGTTCCGATCGTCGCCATCACCGGCCAGGTCGCCCGCAGCCTCATCGGTACCGACGGTTTCCAGGAAGCCGACATCTCCGGCATCACGATGCCGATCACCAAGCACAACTTCCTCATCACCGATGGTGCCGACATCCCGCGCATCATGGCCGAGGCGTTCTACATCGCCGCCTCGGGCCGTCCCGGTGCCGTGCTCGTCGACATCCCCAAGGACGTGCTGCAGGCGCAGACCACGTTCTCCTGGCCGCCGGAAATGCGTCTGCCCGGCTATCGGCCGGTGACCAAGCCACACGGCAAGCAGGTCCGTGAGGCCGCGCGCTACATCGCCGACGCCAAGCAGCCCGTGCTGTACGTCGGCGGTGGCGTCATCAAGGCCAACGCCTCGGCAGAGCTGCTCGAGCTCGCCGAACTGACCGGAATCCCCGTCGTCACCACCCTGATGGCTCGCGGCGCGTTCCCCGACACCCACCAGCTCAATCTGGGCATGCCGGGAATGCACGGCACCGTCGCCGCAGTGGCCGCACTGCAGCGCAGCGATCTGCTGATCACGCTCGGTGCCAGGTTCGACGACCGCGTCACCGGTCAGCTCTCGTCGTTCGCGCCGAGCGCCAAGGTCATTCATGCCGACATCGACCCGGCCGAGATCGGTAAGAATCGATACGCAGATGTGCCGATCGTCGGTGACTGCCGCGAGGTCATCACCGAGCTCATCGAGGCGCTGCGCGCAGATCGTGCGACCGGAACCACGCTCGACGTCGAGCAGTGGTGGGTCTACCTCGACGGCATCCGCAAGACCTATCCGCTGAGCTACGACCGCCCGTCCGACGGTTCCATGTCGCCCGAGTTCGTCATCTCCTCCGTCGGCAAGTTCGCCGGACCCGACGCGATCTACTGCGCAGGCGTCGGCCAACACCAGATGTGGGCGGCGCAGTTCATCAACTACGAGAAGCCGCGCACGTGGCTCAACTCGGGCGGCCTCGGCACGATGGGGTACGCGGTTCCGGCCGCAATGGGTGCCAAGATGGGCCTGCCCGACGCCGAGGTGTGGGCCATCGACGGTGACGGGTGCTTCCAGATGACCAACCAGGAACTGGCGACCTGCGCGGTCGAAGGTATCCCGATCAAGGTCGCGCTCATCAACAACGGCAACCTCGGCATGGTGCGCCAGTGGCAGACCCTGTTCTACGAGGAGCGCTACTCCAACACCAACCTCGGTACCCACGGTGCCGTCCGGATCCCCGATTTCGTCAAGCTCGCCGAGGCGTTGGGTTGCGTCGGGCTGCGGTGCGAGCGGGAAGAGGACGTCGACGCGGTGATAGCTCAGGCTCGCGCGATCAACGATCGTCCGGTCGTCATCGACTTCATCGTGGGGGCAGACGCTCAGGTGTGGCCGATGGTCGCCGCCGGAACGGGCAACGACGAGATCATGGCCGCCCGCGGAATTCGTCCGCTGTTCGACGAGGACGAGACGGTGGGCAGTGAGCCCGGACTCGACGAGGCCATGGAACGCGAGCAGGCGCCGCACCCGCAGAACAACGACGTGAAAGGCTCCGACCAGTGAGCACGAGCCATACCCTCAGCGTTCTCGTCGAGGACAAGCCAGGTGTGCTGGCCCGCGTCGCTGCTCTGTTCTCGCGCCGCGGCTTCAATATCTCCTCGCTCGCCGTCGGCGGTACCGAGATCCCCGATATCTCGCGCATGACGATCGTGGTGACCGTCGACGAATTCCCGCTCGAGCAGGTGACCAAACAGCTCAACAAGCTCATCAACGTCATCAAGATCGTCGAGCAGGACGACGATTCCTCGGTGGCTCGCGAGTTGGTGCTGATCAAGGTGCGCGCCGATGCCAGCGTTCGCAGCGAGGTCATCGAAACGGTCAACCTGTTCCGCGCCAAGGTGATCGACGTCTCTCCCGAGGCCGTCACGGTCGAGGCGACAGGCACCCGCTCGAAGCTCGATGCGTTGCTGAAGATGTTGGACCCCTATGGAATTCGAGAAATTGTTCAGTCGGGAGTCGTTGCCGTCGGACGTGGACCGAAATCGATCACTGCGTCGCGGTAGCGACCGAAGTGATGAATACACGTAAAACCCAAGAGGAAAGGTAACAACCAGTGGCAGTCGAGATGTTCTACGACGACGATGCTGATCTGTCGATCATCCAGGGCCGCAAGGTCGCTGTGATCGGCTACGGAAGCCAGGGCCACGCGCACTCGCTGAGCCTGCGCGACTCCGGCGTCGATGTTCGCATCGGCCTGGCGGAGGGCTCGAAGTCTCGCGCCAAGGCGGAGGAGCAGGGCCTCCAGGTCGGCACTCCCGCCGAGGTATCCGAGTGGGCCGACGTGATCATGGTGCTCGCACCGGACACCGCTCAGGCCAAGATCTTCTCCGAGGAGATCGAGCCCAACCTGAAGGACGGCGACGCGCTGTTCTTCGGCCACGGACTCAACATTCACTTCGACCTGATCAAGGCTCCGGAGTTCGTCACCGTCGGCATGGTGGCCCCCAAGGGCCCCGGCCACCTCGTGCGTCGCCAGTTCGTCGACGGCAAGGGCGTTCCCGCCCTCATCGCCGTCGACCAGGACCCGAAGGGTGAGGGTCAGGCCCTCGCACTGTCCTGGGCCAAGGGCATCGGCGGCACTCGCGCGGGAGTCATCAAGACCACGTTCAAGGAAGAGACCGAGACCGACCTCTTCGGCGAGCAGGCCGTGCTGTGCGGTGGCACCGAAGAACTCGTCAAGACGGGCTTCGAGGTCATGGTCGAGGCCGGCTACGCGCCCGAGATGGCGTACTTCGAGGTGCTGCACGAGCTCAAGCTCATCGTCGACCTCATGTACGAGGGTGGCATCGCTCGGATGAACTACTCGGTGTCCGACACCGCCGAGTTCGGTGGCTACCTCTCGGGACCGCGCGTCATCGACGCCGGCACCAAGGAGCGGATGAAGGCGATTCTCGCCGACATCCAGTCGGGTGAATTCACCCGACGTCTGGTTGCCAACGTCGAGAACGGCAACACCGAGCTCGAGGGCCTGCGCAAGGAAAATGCCGAGCACCCCATCGAGGTCACCGGCAAGAAGCTGCGCGACCTGATGAGCTGGGTCGACCGCCCGATCACCGAAACGGCCTGATTCTCATCGAATCACGTTTTCACGCACGCTGATCGAAGGGCACCGCTGCATGTGCGGCGGTGCCCTTCGATGCGTGTTTCAGGTGCCGTCACAGTTCGACGCCTCGGGCCTCTAAACTGTTCGTGCTGCACAGCGCCAGCCGAAGTTCTCATCGACCACGTCTCGAACCGATATAGGGAGTTTTTCACGTGAGCCAGCCAGGCCGTCCTGTCGTTCTGATCGCCGACAAACTTGCGCAGTCCACCGTCGAGGCACTGGGTGACGGCGTCGAGGTCCGTTGGGTCGACGGTCCGGATCGTCCGGCCTTGCTCGCGGCCGTTCCCGAGGCCGATGCGATTCTCGTGCGCTCCGCGACGACGGTCGACGCCGAGGTGCTCGCTGCCGGAACCAACCTCAAGATCGTTGCCCGCGCGGGCGTCGGTCTGGACAATGTCGACGTGCCCGCCGCCACCGAGCGCGGGGTTCTCGTCGTGAACGCGCCGACCTCCAATATCCACACCGCCGCCGAGCACGCAGTGACCTTGCTCCTCGCCGCCGCGCGCCAGATTCCCGCTGCCGACGCCACCCTGCGTCAGCACGAGTGGAAGCGCAGCAAGTTCAACGGCGTCGAAATCTTCGGTAAGACCGTCGGAGTCGTCGGCCTCGGCCGCATCGGTCAGCTGTTCGCGCAGCGTCTCGCCGCATTCGAGAGTCACATCATCGCGTACGATCCCTACGTCTCGGCCGCTCGCGCGGCTCAGCTCGGCATCGAACTCGTCAGCCTCGACGAACTGCTCGAGCGCGCAGACATGTTCTCGGTGCATCTGCCGAAGACGCCGGAGACCAAGGGCATCATCGGCAAGGAAGCCCTCGCCAAGACCAAGCCCGGCGTCATCGTCGTCAACGCCGCTCGCGGTGGTCTGGTGGACGAGCAAGCCCTGGCCGACGCCATCACCAGCGGTCATGTCTTCGCCGCCGGTATCGACGTCTACGCCTCCGAGCCCTGCACCGACAGCCCGCTGTTCGAGCTACCCCAGGTCGTCGTCACCCCCCACCTCGGCGCGTCGACCACCGAGGCTCAGGACCGCGCAGGCACCGATGTGGCGAAGTCGGTGTTGCTGGCTCTCGCAGGTGAATTCGTGCCCGATGCCGTCAACGTCAAGGGCGGTGCCGTGGGTGAAGAAGTCTCGCCGTGGCTCGAGATCGTGCGCAAGCAGGGTGTGCTTCTCGGCGCTCTGGCCAGCGAACTTCCCAGCTCGCTGTCCGTCGACGTGCGCGGCGAACTCGCCGCCGAGGACGTCGAGATTCTCAAGCTGTCGGCGCTGCGCGGGCTGTTCTCCGCCGTCATCGAGGACGCGGTCACGTTCGTCAACGCTCCGGCGCTCGCCGAGGAGCGTGGCGTCACCGCCGAGGTCACCACGGCATCCGAGAGCGAGAACCACCGCAGCGTCGTCGACGTCCGGGCCGTGTACGGCGACGGATCCGTCTTGAACGTGGCAGGCACTCTCACCGGCACGACGCAGGTCGAAAAGATCGTCAACATCAACGGGCGCAACTTCGACCTGCGAGCCGCAGGTAAGAATCTCATCGTCAGCTATGCGGATCAGCCAGGAAGCCTGGGCCGTATCGGCACGCTGCTCGGTGAAGCCGGCATCGACATTCAGGCTGCTGCGTTGAGCCAGGACTCCGAGGGCGACGGTGCGACGATCCTGCTGCGCGTCGACAAGGACGTTCCGTCGGAGCTGAGCGACAGCATCGCCGCAGCGGTCGGTGCGTCCACCATCGAGCTGGTCGACCTGTCCTGATCTCGCTCGCAACCGATCGGACAGATGTCGAAGAATTACGAGGAGTGAGATGAAGCTGGCCGTCATTGCCGGAGACGGAATCGGACCCGAGGTCGTGGCCGAGGCGCTTGCCGTCCTCGACGTGGTTGCGCCCGGTGCGGACAAGACCGAATACGATCTCGGTGCCCGCCGCTACAACGCGACCGGGGAGCTGCTGCCGGACTCGGTGCTGGCGGAACTGCGCGAGCACGACGCCATCCTGCTGGGAGCCATCGGTGATCCTTCGGTACCCAGTGGTGTGCTCGAACGTGGACTGTTGCTGCGGGCTCGCTTCGAGCTCGATCATCACATCAATCTGCGTCCGGCCAAGCTGTATCCCGGAGTCGTCGGCCCGCTGGCCGGTGACAAGCAGATCGATGTCGTCGTCGTGCGTGAGGGCACCGAGGGGCCGTACACCGGAAACGGTGGCGCGTTACGGGTCGGCACACCGCACGAGGTGGCGACCGAGGTCAGCGTCAATACCCGCTACGGCGTGGAACGTGTGGTGCGCAACGGCTTCGAGCGGGCGCTCACCCGCCGCAAGCATCTGACGCTGTTGCACAAGACCAACGTGCTCACGTTCGCCGGCAGCCTCTGGGCTCGCACGGTGGACGAGGTCGCCGCGGAGTTCCCGGACGTCGACGTTGCGTATCAGCACATCGATGCCGCGATGATCCACCTCGTCACCGATCCCGGCCGTTTCGATGTCATCGTCACCGACAATCTGTTCGGCGACATCGTCACCGACCTCTCGGCTGCGGTGACCGGCGGAATCGGTTTGGCGGCAAGCGGAAACATCGACGCGACCGGTACCAACCCGAGCATGTTCGAGCCCGTGCACGGCAGCGCTCCTGACATTGCCGGGCAACAGAAGGCCGATCCGACGGCTGCCATTCTGTCGGTGTCGCTGTTGCTGGCACACCTCGGCGACGCGTCGAACGCGGCACGTGTCGAGGCTGCTGTTGCCGCAGATCTCGCCGAGCGCGGTACCACGACGGGGACGACGAAGGAGATCGGCGCACGTATCGCCGCTCGGCTGTAGCCGGAGAACGCTGCGAAGATGCCACGGTAGGCCGCGAGCCGACCGTGGCATCTCGTGTATCACCGGCATGGGCCGGTGCCGGGTCAGCCGACGCGGTCCGGATTCTCGTCGAGTTTCTCGGGGGCCGGATCGTCGGGGACGATCGGCACGGAAAGCGCGGGGAAGACGGCAGAGACCAGGAACGCAATGGGAAAGCTGACGGCCGCGAGCGCCCCGAACGCCGGCGGCACAGCCGATGCGAACACGTATTGACTCGTATTCTGGATTCCCAGGGCGCGTCCGCTCCAATACGGTCCGGATATTTCCGCGACAGCGGTGAAGGCAAGACCGTTGGGGGCAACGGTGGCAATGGATGCGACGACGAGCATGACGATCGCGGCGGGGGAGTCGAACCAGTCCGCGACAGCGAGCCCGACCATACTGACGGCGGCAGTGACGGCGACCCACCGGAGGGGTTTCATGCGGCTTCCCACGCGATCGGACAGCGCGCCTACGCTCATTCGGCCGAGTGCTCCGAGTATCTGGGTCACCGTGACGAGGACACCCGCCGCTGCTGCGGTCCAGCCTCGGTCGGTCATCAACCAGACGAGTGCGTACGTCCAGACGACGTACTGGGGCACCACCAGCAGGATCGACGTGGCATGGATGCGCCACAGCCCGCTGCCGGCCCGGTAGGGATTGTCGAGCAGCCCCTGTGCGGCCGCGTCGGCGCGGTTCGGGCGCGGGGGGTCGATGACGGCGAGACACATCAGTGCGGTCGCCGCGCAGACGCACGCTGGTACGAGCAACGCGGCCCCGACGCCGTGGTCTCGGGCGATGGGCGGGATGGTCAGTGCGGCAATTGCCACACCCAGTGGCACCGACATCTGCCGGATGCCCATTGCCAGTCCGCGACGATGCGGCGGGAACCATCCCACCACCACCCGTCCGCTCGCGCTGTTCGCACTGGCGGCCGCCATGCCGCCGATCAGCAGAAGAATTGCCAGCACTGGAATCGAGGTGCTCACCACCGCTGCGACGCTCGCGCCCGCCGTGAGCCCGAGTCCGATCACCAGGACGAGGCGTTCACCGATGCGGTCGACCAGTACGCCCCACGCGATGAGGGTGAGCATGATGCCCACGGTGGGCATCGCTACGACGAAGCCCGCGGTCGCAAGGCTGAGTCCGCGGTCGTCGTGCAGAGAGGGGATGAGAAATGCGGCACCGTTGATGAAGACGGCACCCGCGGTCTGCGCGAGCATTCCGAGGACGAGCATGAACCATCGTCGTGCCTCTCCGATGCGGGACAGTTGCTCGGTGACGTTCATGTCGCGCCTTTCGCTTCCCACTATATGGACGCTGTGTCTTGAGATATGGAATTCGTTCAGAACATTACACCGGCAAAAGAAGAGCGGATCGGACGGCGTCGACGGGTGGTGCAGGCCGGTCGATAGACTTTCGGCATGCGTCTCGGTCGAATTGCAAGTCCTGATGGTGTGGCATTCGTGAGTATCGAAGGTGATGGTGATTCGCGGACTGCGAAGGAAATCGCCGAACATCCTTTCGGCACACCCACGTTCACGGGTCGGTCGTGGCCACTGGCCGATGTGCGGCTGCTAGCTCCCATCCTCGCCAGCAAGGTCATCGCCATCGGTAAGAACTACGCCGCCCATGTGGCCGAGATGGGCGGTGAGGCACCGAAGGATCCCGTGATCTTCATCAAGCCCAACACCTCCATCGTCGGTCCGGGGGCCAACATCGTGCTGCCTCCGTCGTCGAACGAAGTGCACTACGAGGGTGAACTCGCCATCGTGATCGGGCGTCCGTGCAAGGACGTCCCGGCGTCGAAGGCGTACGAAGTGATACTCGGATACACCGTCGCCAACGATGTCTCGGCCCGCGACCACCAGAAGCACGACGGGCAGTGGACTCGCGCCAAGGGTCATGACACCTTCTGTCCACTCGGGCCGTGGATCGAGACCTCACTCGATCCGTCCGATCTCGAGATCAAGACCGAGGTCGACGGTGTCGTCAAGCAGCAGAGTCGCACTTCGCTTCTGCTGCACGATATTCCGAAGATCATCGAGTGGGTGTCTGCAGTGATGACGCTGCTCCCCGGCGATGTCATCCTCACCGGAACGCCCGAGGGAGTCGGACCCATCACCGACGGTGACAGCGTCTCGATCACCGTCGAGGGAATCGGTACCCTGACCAACCCCGTCGCAGCGAAGAAGTAGGGCAACGATGACCACACCAACAGACGTTCGCGTTCGATTCTGCCCGTCTCCCACCGGCACCCCGCACGTCGGCCTGGTCCGAACCGCGTTGTTCAACTGGGCGTTCGCCAGGCACCACGGCGGAACTTTCGTCTTTCGTATCGAAGACACCGACGCTTCGCGCGACTCCGAGGAGTCCTACGCCGCCCTGCTCGACGCGCTGCGCTGGCTGGGCCTCGAATGGGACGAAGGCCCGGAGGTGGGGGGTCCATACGAGCCCTACCGTCAGTCTCTGCGACGCGACCAGCACACGGCCGTCGTGCGGCAGTTGCTCGATGCCGGAGAGGCCTACGAGTCGTTTTCGACGCCGGAGGAGGTCGAAGCTCGGCACAAGGCGGCCGGACGCGACCCCAAACTCGGCTACGACAACTTCGACCGCGATCTGACCCCGGAGCAGCGGCAAGGCTTTCTCGACGAGGGGCGCGGGGCCGTCGTGCGGCTGCGGATGCCCGATCACGACCTGACCTGGAACGACCTCGTGCGCGGGGAGACGACGTTCAAGTCCGGCACGGTGCCGGACTTCGCCTTGACCCGCGGTAACGGAGTTCCGCTGTACACGTTGGTCAACCCGGTCGACGACGCCCTGATGAAAATCACCCACGTCCTGCGCGGCGAAGACCTGTTGTCCTCGACGCCTCGTCAGCTCGCCCTGTACGAGGCGTTGATCCGAATCGGCGTGGCCGATCGAACTCCCGAGTTCGGGCACCTTCCGTTCGTCATGGGTCAGGGCAACAAGAAGCTGTCCAAGCGTGATCCGGAGTCCAACCTCTTCATTCACCGAGATCGGGGATTCATCCCGGAGGGACTGTTGAACTACCTCGCTCTTCTCGGGTGGGGCATTTCCGATGATCATGACGTCTTCTCGCTCGACGAGATGGTGGCGGCATTCGAGATCTCGTCGGTCAATTCCAATCCGGCACGCTTCGATCAGAAGAAAGCCGATGCGATCAATGCCGAGCACATCAGGATGCTCGCTGCCGATGATTTCGCGGCCCGGCTGCGTGAATACCTGGTTGCTCAGGGACATCTGGTCGAACCGGTCGACGAGAAGGTCTTCGCCGTTGCCGCCGAGCTGGTGCAGACGCGCATCGTCGTGCTGTCGGACGCGTGGGGACTGCTGAAGTTCCTGTTCGTCGACGAGGCGGATTTCGAGATCGATCCCGCCGCGGCAACCAAGAATCTCGGTGCCGATGCCGCACCCGTTCTCGACGCCGCCATCGAGGCGCTGACCGCAACGACGACGTGGGCTACCGCCGAATTGGAAGCCACCCTCAAGGACGCATTGATCGACAAGCTGGAACTCAAGCCGCGCAAGGCTTTCGCGCCGGTTCGGGTAGGAGTGACCGGCTCGCACATCAGCCCGCCACTGTACGAGTCGATGGAACTGCTCGGGCGAGACAGGACGTTGGCGCGTCTGGCCGCTGCACGCGCGATCGTCGCGTGATGGTGGCCGACCGCAGGCGTACCCCGGTCGGTGGCAGCTCCGAATGACGGTCACCGACCGGTTGGATCAGCTGCAGCGGAGTCGGCCGGTACTGGGATTTCCCATCGCTGTGGTCTACAAGTTCGTCGATGATCAGGGCGGCTACCTCGCCGCCCTGATCACGTACTACGCGTTCGTCTCGCTCTTTCCTGCACTGTTGCTCTTCTCCACGGTTCTGGGCATCGTGTTGATGGGCAACCCGGAACTGCAGCAGCAGATCCTGAACTCCGCGCTCGGTCAGATCCCGGCGATCGGTGACGAACTGGAACGGCCCGAAGGCATCGGTGGCGGCACCGTCGGTCTGGTGGTGGGTGTCCTCGGCTCGCTGTACGGCGGGCTCGGGGTGTCGGTTGCGCTGCAGAATGCGATGAACAACGCGTGGGCCGTACCGAAGAACCTACGGCCCGACCCCCTCCGGGCCCGGGTGCGTGGATTGGGTTTGCTGAGCACCGTAGGTCTGGCGGTCCTGGGGATCACAGCACTCAATGTGCTCAGTGCGGCAGGATATTTCGGTCCGGAATCCGGCTTCGTGGTGTTCGTGATCGGCACATTGCTCTACGTCGGAGTGTTCATCGTTGCGTTTCGGCTCGCGACGGTGCGCGCGGTGTCGGTGGCGCAGGTGTGGCCGGGAGCCGTCGTGGCCGGTCTGACCTGGCAGCTGCTGCAGACATTCGGCGGTGCGTACGTGAAATATGTCATCGGCAGCGCGACCGTGGCGAACGGTGTATTTGCGGTCGTGCTCGGTCTGTTGGCTTTTCTGTACGTGACCTCGGTATCGATCGTGATGTGCATAGAGATCAACGTCGTTCGCGTCGATCGGCTCTTTCCGCGAGCTCTGCTGGCACCGTTCACCGACGATGTGGAACTGACCGAAGGTGACAAACTCGCCTACACAGGGCAAGCAGAAGCGCAGCGCAACAAGGCCTTCGAGGAAATCGACGTGACCTTCGACGACCGGTCACGCACTCAGCGGGATTCCTCCTCCGAATCGGCAGCCGAGGCACCGTAGAAGCGATCGATTCTCGTCTCCATCGGAAAACGGACGGCGGTATCGCCGAACATCAATCGACTGGCCGACAACGCTGCCGCCGACACTGCATCGGCAACCCGATCGGAATCGGCCGATGGGCAGTGCACCACCACCTCGTCGTGCTGAAAGAACACCAGCTCACTCTCGCCCTGGACGCTGCCGTCGGCCAGCCGGCCGCGCAGATCGGCCAACAGACACAACGCCCATTCAGCGGCAGTGGACTGCACCACGAAGTTGCGAGTGAATCGTCCCCGCGCGTGCGCATCACCGTCGGACCACCACTGCGCAGAGGGCGGTGGGCAGGCCCGCCCCAGCCACGAATGGACGACTTCGCCTCGTTCACCGGCTCTGGCAGCCTCTTCGACGAGGGCGACGGCACCGGGGAACTTGGCCCGCAGTCGCGTCAGCAGACCGCGAGCCTCGCCCGAGGTCGCACCGTACAGCACTCCGAGAACGGCGACTTTGGCGTGGCCGCGATCGCCTGCGAACGATTCGGCGGCAACCGGTGCGTACAGATCTGCAGTGCCGGCCGCGGCCACCATGCGTGGATCGCCGGACATCGCGGCGAGGATTCGTGGTTCGAGCTGACCGGCATCGGCCGCCACGAATGTGTAACCGGGATCAGCGATCACGCTCGCTCGCAACGGTTTCGGAATTTGCAGACCGCCCCCACCCCGGCTTGCCCACCGGCCCGAGACCACGGCACCGGGAACGTAGACCGGCCGGAATCGGTCGCCCTGCACCCACGTGTCGAGCCACATCCACCCGTTCGCCGCATGCAGTTTCGAGAGATCGCGATGGCGCAGCAGCAAGGGCACGGCTGGGTGATCGATGTCGCGGATGACGTGCGCGCGAGTCGACGTCAATTCGATTCCGGCGCGCGCGAACGCGGCCACCACTTCTGCCGGAGACGACGGGTTGACGCGTCGGCCGAACGCCGCCGAGATCTGGTTCTCCAGCCCTACCAGAGCTGGGGGAGGAGAACCGTCGACCGGTCGAGAGCCGAGCATCGACTCGAGATGACGCCGATGCGTCGATGCCGAGAACGGCAACCCGTCGTAGGTCATCTCCGCTGCGGCCAGACCCCCAGCCGATTCGGCTGCCGCAAGCAGCTGCAGGGCGCGATCGTGACCGATATCGTGGAGCTGACGTCGGTACTCGCTGAGCACCGCTGCAGGGTCGGAGTGCGGGTCCGCGTCGAACAGTCCCGGTCGCAGGTCTGCGGGCACGGACGGAGTGGCTGCGGAGCCGGTTCGCATCGCCAGAATCGCACCGACCAGTGCCAGATCGTGACAGCGCCGTACCCGCACTCCCCGCTCGAGCAGTCGGGGGTAGATCCGACTCGTGTCCTCCCACACCCACCTGGGCCGAGCGCTGCGCTCGAGATCGGCGACGGCTGCAGCGGGGTCGTCGACGACTGTGGGATCTTCGAGAATCGAGCAGTCGTCGCCGAGACGTGTCAGCACCGCTTGTTCGCCGTGGGGAACGAGCATGACCTTCATCGGGCTCGGATGCGTTTGTGAGGGGTCATGGCCGACAAGTCTGCTCGACGCACCAGCCGTAGCGCAGCGCAGGTCGGTAGGCCGGTGAATGCCCCCGACCGATGGCCACCCGAGCACCCCGTTGCGCGGTTTCGGGTGCTCTGAGCAGCCGATTTGGAGAATGGGTAGTCACCTTTGATAGTCTCTATCCCGGCTCGAAACGCAGCGCACATCATCCGTGGTGAGCAATTCGATTCAGGTCCTTTGGGGTATGGTGTAATTGGCAACACAGCGGTTTCTGGTACCGCCATTCTAGGTTCGAGTCCTGGTACCCCAGCGAGCAGGTAACGGCGATTTTGTCGCCGGTGCCGAGCCGGTTAAGCTGGCTCAGCACACACACGCTTCAACAATGCAGGTGAAGTTCCTGGCCCCGTCGTCTAGCGGCCTAGGACGCCGCCCTCTCAAGGCGGTAGCGCGGGTTCGAATCCCGTCGGGGCTACAACTGACAACACCCTCTCGATCTTCGGATCGGGAGGGTGTTGTTGTTGTCGGGTGCCGCTTTGTCGGGCCGACCGTCTCAGACGCTCTTCCGACGGAACATTTTCTGGTGCTCGGCCGGACCATGGGCGTTGTTCACCTTCGGTCCACCGTCCTTGTGCTCGACCGAATTGTGAGACTTGCTGTTCTTCTGTTCCAGAACCTCGCGGAACTTCTTCTTCAGTTCTTCACTACCGGATTCGGGCATGGGTGACTCCTCGCGGTCGTTGACCGGCCGGTGGGGCCGCTCGAGACGAAGGTACCCCACTCTCGCTGCGCGATCAGCTCGTTTTTCGGCCGTTCGACCGGTGCTCACGGACGTCGGTCAGAGTCGCTTGTGCAGCGCGTCGGCCGCCGCGAGAAGATCCGCGGCCCAGCGCGCGCCGGGCTTACGGCCGATTCTGTCGATGGGTCCCGATACCGAGATCGCCGCCACCACAACGTCGTTGCCGTCGCGCACCGGCGCGGCCACGCTCGCGACGCCGGGTTCGCGCTCGCCAGCGCTCTGTGCCCAGCCGCGGCGTCGAATGTCGATCAGGACGCGCTCGCTGAATTCCGCGTCAGGCAACACGGCTCGTTGAGTTTGCGAATCGGCCCAGGCCAGAAGAACTTTGGCACCCGAGCCGGCGGTCATCGGAAGCCGGGCACCCACGAGCACAGTGTCTCTCAGGCCGGTCGGAGGCTCCATGGACGCAACGCAGACGCGCACCGTTCCTTCGCGCCGATAGATCTGCACGCTCTCGCCGGTGATTTCGCGCAGTCGTGGCAGCACCGAAGCGGCTGCATCGAGCAGCGCGTCCGATGCGCTCGCCGCGAGCTCCCCGAGCCCCGGACCGGTACGCCACAGACCGTCGACATCTCGAACCAGGAGTCGGTGGGTCTCGAGACCGACTGCCAGCCGGTGGGCGGTGGCGCGGGGCAGGGTGGTTCGCTCGCACAGATCGTTGAGGTTGCAGGGCTTCTCGGCCACTGCGTGCAGTACCGCCATTGCCTTGTCCAGCACGCCGATACCGCTCGATTTGTCGACGAGGCCGCCCAGGCTATGCTGTCTCATAGAACGATATTAGCCTCCCGAATGCTGAGATTGCACAATTGCGAGATCTCCAGAGCGTCGAGGGGCATGATGTCGAGACGATCACGCGGGGTGAACCAGCCCGTTCACCGGCGCGACGACAGGGAAGACGAGGTCCACGACACCGATGTCCGGAACAGCGAAGACCATGGCGGAGAAAGTATGGGACCAGCACGTGGTGGTCCGAGGCGGTGGAGAAGGTGGAGGGCGTGAGCCGGATCTGATCTACATAGATCTGCATCTCGTGCACGAGGTGACCAGCCCGCAGGCGTTCGACGGTCTGCGGTTGGCCGGCCGCGGGCTTCGACGCCCCGATCTGACGATCGCGACCGAGGACCACAATGTCCCGACGGCCGACATCTTCGCGCCCATCGCAGATCTCGTCTCGCGTACCCAGGTGGACACCCTTCGCCGCAACTGCGAGGAATTCGGTGTGCAGCTCTACCCCATGGGCAACCTCGATCAAGGCATCGTGCACATCATCGGTCCACAGCTCGGTCTTACGCAGCCCGGAATGACCATCGTGTGTGGAGACAGCCACACCTCGACCCACGGCGCCTTCGGTTCGATCGCGATGGGAATCGGTACCAGCGAGGTCGAGCACGTGATGGCTACGCAGACGCTGTCCTTGCGTCCGTTCAAGACCATGGCCATCACCGTCGACGGTGAGCTGGCCCCGGGCGTGACGAGCAAGGATCTGATTCTCGCCGTCATCGCCGAGATCGGGACCGGCGGCGGCCAGGGATACATCCTCGAGTATCGCGGTGAGGCCATTCGAAAGCTGTCCATGGAAGCTCGTATGACCATCTGCAACATGTCGATCGAAGCCGGTGCCCGTGCCGGAATGATCGCCCCCGACGAGATCACCTACGAATACGTGAAGGGACGGCCACACGCTCCGCAGGGTGCGGAATGGGACGCTGCGGTGGCCCAGTGGAGCGAGCTGACAACCGACCCGGATGCGCAGTTCGACAACGAGGTCCACATCGACGCGAGCACCTTGACGCCGTTCGTCACGTGGGGCACCAATCCGGGTCAGGGTGTTCCTCTGGGCGATACGGTTCCCGATCCGGAAGCAATGCTCGACGAGGGCGAACGAGTATCGGCGCAGAATGCCCTGCAGTACATGGGTCTCGAAGCGGGGACCCCGATCCGCGACATTGCCGTCGACACCGTCTTCGTGGGCTCGTGCACCAACGGTCGCATCGAGGATCTGCGTGCGGTGGCATCCGTTCTCGAGGGTCGCCGGGTCGCCGACGGAGTGCGAATGTTGGTGGTACCGGGGTCCATGCGGGTGCGGGCGCAGGCGGAGGACGAAGGTCTCGGGGAGATCTTCACTGCAGCCGGAGCCGAGTGGCGTCAGGCAGGCTGCTCGATGTGCCTGGGAATGAATCCCGACCAGCTCGTGTCCGGGGAGCGATCGGCCTCGACCTCGAACCGCAACTTCGAGGGCAGGCAGGGCAAAGGTGGTCGAACACATCTCGTCTCGCCGTTGGTCGCGGCGGCCACTGCTGTCCGCGGAACCCTGTCCTCTCCGGCGGATCTCGCGTAACGCGAGCTCTTCGCTCGGATCGATCGAACGCATAGGAGATATTTCGATGGAAGCTTTCACCCGTCATTCCGGCATCGGCGTTCCGCTTCGGCGGTCCAATGTCGACACCGACCAGATCATCCCCGCGGTGTATCTCAAACGCGTGAGCCGCACAGGATTCGAGGACGGGTTGTTCGCCGGGTGGCGCAGCGACCCCGAATTCATCTTGAATCTCGCGCCCTACGACCGAGGGTCGGTTCTCGTTGCCGGGCCCGACTTCGGCACGGGATCGTCACGCGAGCATGCTGTCTGGGCGCTGTCGGACTTCGGTTTCAGGGTCGTCATCTCGTCCAGATTCGCTGATATCTTCCGCGGAAACATGGGCAAGGCCGGTCTGGTGGCGGCCGAAGTGGAGCAGTCGGACGTCGAATTGCTGTGGAAAGCCTTAGAAGAACAGCCCGGTTTGGAAATAATTGTCGACCTCGTCGACAAGACCGTAACGGCTGGAACTTTGGTGGTGCGCTTTGCGATTGACGACTACACCCGGTGGCGTCTACTGGAAGGGCTGGACGACATCGGATTGACATTACGCCAGGTAGAGGCCATCGCGGAGTACGAAAAGTCAAGGCCGTCATACAAACCCCTGACCCTTCCGGCTCGGATCGAGGCACCGGCAGAAAGCTGAAGAACAGGGGGTCCGACACGCTCTGTGGCCGTGAATCATTCCGCGACGCATCATGAAAATTGGCGTGGCGCATAGACTCTTGACGACTTGGGGTTTACCGTTGTATTAGTCGGTCCGACGATGGGCCACAATATTTCGGAGGAAATCCATGAACAAGGCAGAGCTGATCGACGCCCTGACCGAGAAGTTGGGGTCGGACAGGCGGAGCGCCACAGAGGCTGTCGAGAACATCGTCGACACCATCGTTCGCGCAGTACACCGCGGCGAGAGCGTCACGATCACGGGCTTCGGCGTGTTCGAGCAGCGTCGTCGCGCAGCGCGTGTCGCGCGTAACCCCCGCACCGGCGAGACCGTTCGCGTCAAGCCGACCAACGTTCCGGCGTTCCGGCCGGGTGCACAGTTCAAGGCAGTCATCGCCGGCGGACAGAAGTTGCCTGCCACCGGGCCGGCCGTCAAGCGCGGATCGGCCGCGGCTCCGGCCAAGAAGACTGCTGCGGCGAAGAAGACGGCTGCGAAGAAGGCAGCCGTGAAGACGACCGCCCGTAAGGCAACCACCACCACCGCCGCCGCCAAGAAGGCAGCACCGGCCAAGACCACTGCCCGTAAGGCTGCGGCTCCCGCGAAGACCGCTGCCAAGAAGGCGGCTCCGGCGAAGACCGCAGCCAAGAAGACCGTCGCAAAGAAGGCTCCGGCCAAGACGACGGCACGCAAGGCCGCAACGACGGCTGCACCGGCCAAGAAGGCTCCGGCCAAGACCGCAGCCAAGAAGACCGTCGCCAAGAAGGCACCGGCCAAGAAGGCTCCGGCCAAGAAGGCTCCCGCAAAGCGCGCAGCGAAGAAGTAGAGCCTAGGCTCCTCTTCTCGACGGCCGCATGGTTGCGACAGCTGCTCGATTGCCACATGAAGGCCCCCGACTCGTACTTCGAGTCGGGGGCCTTCGTGTTTTCGAGTTGTGCGCTCTAGTGGTCCGCCGCGAGAGTCGGAAGCGGACTGGCAATATGGTCTGCCGCGACCAGCCTGCCGTCGTGACGCGAGAGCACCCACACACTTCCCTTGCGATTTCTGTTGGCAGGCAACGTAATTCCGTCCTTTTCGGCCCACCAACGCATCAAGTCGGGGATTACCTTGCCTTGGCTGCAGACAACGGGCGTGCCGGGTAGTTCGGCGATGTCGCGAGCACGATGACGCCCCTTGCGTGGGTCGTCTGCGTACCCCTCCTCGGACAGTAAGTGCTCCGAAGTGATGTTCGTACCCAACAATTCGGCAAACGGTGCCACGGTCTGGACACATCGGGCACGGTCGGCGGCGTACACGGCATCACCGCCGAAAGCGCGGAGCAGTGACACCAGGGACTCGGCCTGCCGACGCCCGGTCTTGTCGAGCGGGCGGTCGACGTCGTTGCCCTTGAACCGAGACCGCGAGCCCGCGCTACCGTGCCGAACGAACAGCACCGTCGAGGTGTCGGCGGGCTTGGCCATGAATCGCCGAAGGATCTTGTGATCCATGGGATACGAGAGTTCGCGGCCGATGTCCTCGGGGGCTATCCACCGCAGTTCGTCCACCTCGACATTGGGGACGAACTGACCTGCGGTGGCCTCCGCCGCCCAGTACAGCACCTTCTTCACTCGACGGTGACCGGGGATCGGGTAGGAGACGTAGGACAGCGACCGTCCGAGTCGAGAGTCGAATCCTGTCTCTTCCTTGACTTCTCGGACAGCCGCATCGATAGCAGTTTCACCGGGGTCGAGCTTTCCCTTGGGAAACGACCAGTCGTCGTACTTGGGTCGGTGTACGAGCGCGACCTCGACGGCCGAGGCCTTCTTCGGCGAGCGTCGCCACAGGATCGAGCCGGCCGCAAAGATGTTGGCGCGGGGGGAGCCGTCGGATGTGCCCATCAGGAAGCCTGATTCCTCCGGCTGCGCATCAAGTCCACCTGATGCTCGCGAACCTTCTCTCCCTGCGCTGGAGACGCGACCCAGCCACCGTCCGGTCCCAACTCCCAGCAGCGTGTGGTGGGGTCCAGAGCAGAATCGAAGATGTCGCTGAGCTGATTCGCCAGTCGAGGATCCTTGACCTGAGCCATCACTTCGACGCGGCGATCGAGGTTGCGGTGCATCATGTCCGCGCTACCGATCCAGAATTCGTCGGCACCCTGGAAATGCAGAACTCGGGAGTGTTCGAGGAATCTGCCGAGGATGGAACGAACCTCGATGTTCTCCGACAATCCCGGCACGCCTGGCTTGAGTGCGCAGATCCCGCGCACCACCACCTTGACCGGAACGCCTGCGATCGACGCTCGGTAGAGCGCGTCGATGACCTGCTCGTCGACCAATGCGTTGGCCTTGAGGCGAATTCCGGCCGTTCGGCCCGCCTCGAGGTGTCCGACCTCCGCCTCGATGCGTTCGACGATACCGCGGCGCACTCCGTACGGTGCCACAAGCAGGTTGCGGTACTTGGACTTTCGCGAGTATCCGGTGAGGGAGTTGAACAGATCGGTGAGGTCGGCTCCGATTTCGGGAGACGAGGTGAGCAAACCGACGTCCTCGTAGATTCGCGCAGTCTTGGGGTTGTAGTTACCGGTACCGATATGGCAGTACCGGCGAATGACCGACCCTTCACGCCGTACGACGAGGCACGTTTTGCAATGCGTCTTGAGGCCCACGAGGCCGTACACCACATGCACGCCGGCCTTTTCCAGCTTGCGCGCCCACTCGATATTGGCCTGCTCGTCGAAACGTGCCTTGATCTCGACCAGTGCGACGACCTGTTTGCCCGCACCGGCTGCGTCCACGAGCGCGTTGACGATCGGCGAATCTCCGGAAGTGCGGTACAGGGTCTGCTTGATCGCGAGCACCTGCGGATCGGCAGCTGCCTGCTCGATGAAGCGCTGAACGCTGGTGGAGAACGAATCGTAGGGATGATGGACCAGGACGTCGCCGTCGCGCAGCGTCGAGAAGACACTCTTGGGAGTCTCTCGCTCACCGAATGCCGGGTGGGTGGCCGGGACGAAAGGAGCGTCCTTGAGGTTGGGGCGGTCGACACTGTAGACCTGCCACAGGCACGAAAGATCGAGCAATCCGGGAACCTGGATGACGTCGCCGGGATCGACATCGAGTTCGCGCAGCAGTAGTTCGAGCATGTGCTCGGTCATGTCGTCGGCGATCTCGAGGCGAACAGGCGAGCCGAAGCGTCTGCGGGCGAGCTCCCGCTCCAGCGCCTGCAGCAGGTCTTCGTCGCGGTCTTCCTCGACCTCGAAATCGGCGTTGCGCGTGATCCGGAACGCGTGGCTCTCGACGACTTCCATGCCGGGGAAGAGTGCGTCGAGATGCGCAGAGATCAATTCCTCCATCGACAGGAAGGCGTCGACACGGTGATTGCCGTCGCCGCGTTTGACGCGGACGAAGCGATCGACGTTGTCGGGTACCTTCACGCGAGCGAAGTGTTCGCCGGTTGTGGAGTAATCCTTCACTGTCACAGCGAGATTGAGGCTCAGGCCACTGATGTAAGGGAAGGGGTGAGCGGGGTCGACAGCGAGCGGTGTGAGTACCGGAAAGACCTGTTCGGTGAAGTACTCCGAGAGCCGCGCACGTTCGTCGCTGTCCAGATCCGACCACCGGATGATCGCGATGCCCTCGGCGGTGAGCTCGGGCAGGATCGAATCCAGCAGTACTCGCGCATGTTTGAGCGCGAGCTCCTGAGTACGTTGGCCGATCACCGCGAGCTGTTCGCGCGGAGTCATGCCGTCGGCGGATCGGACCGAAAGACCGGTTTCGTCACGACGCTTGAGCCCGGCGACCCGAACCATGTAGAACTCGTCGAGATTGGACGCGTAGATCGCGAGAAACTTTGCCCGTTCCAGCAAGGGAAGCGAGGAGTCCTCCGCGAGCGCCAGCACACGTGAGTTGAAGTCGAGCCAGCTCAATTCCCGGTTGAGATAGCGATTTTCAGGAAGCACGGTGGCAATATCCACCGATTCCGGAGTGGCAGCCGGTAGCGCGGAGGGGATGCTCGGCATGGAGGAAGCGGGCGGAGCGCTCGATGCCGGATCCGAACCGGTGCCCTCTCCGGTCTCGATCGACGGATTTTCGTTCGCTGGCTGCGCGTCGTCTCTGCTCACCGAACGATCATCCCTCATACCCGGCGCAGGTGAAACTCCGATGGTCCGAACTCGCTCATGCAGTCGTCGCCGATGCGTCATCGCTCCAGCCGAGTGAATGCAATACGGTGGCCGTCGCTGGTCCGACGCCCAGGCCGTGCGCCCTGCGGAGGTCGGCGAGAGTGTCGACGTCGAGCCGAAGGCCAGGCCACGTGCCGCCGAGTTGCCGTGCACCCGACTCGGAGTGACGGCGTGCCGAGTGCTCACCGAACAGCGGTGCCAAATCGCCGGTGACCCCCTTGAGGATCAGTGCGGCGGTGCCCGTGCCGTGATGGTCGACCACCAGGGATCTCCCTCCGCGCCGGGCAGTGGCGTACGCCTGCGCCAATTCGGCGGAACGCATGGCCGGAAGGTCGGCCTGCAAGGCGATGATGTCGGTGTGGCCCGCGGCGCGCGAGTCGTCCCGCAGGACTCCTCCCACGATGTGATCGCGGCGTAGTGCGTGCGCCGCGGAGGCGAATGCGTGATTGAGGCGTTCGTTCGGTGTCTGCCGGGGATCGCCGACCGGTTCGTCGAACACTCGTGCACCGATTCTGCGAGCGGTGTCTGCCACCCTCGGATCGGGGGTGACCACCGTGACCGAATCCACCACCGGGACTGCGTGCGCGGCTGCCACGGTGTCACGAAGCATCGCGAGCACCAACCGGGTGCGCTCGGGAGGCGAGAATTGCGCCGCCAAGCGGGACTTCGCCGTCGCCAGATCCTTCACCGCGATGAGAACTCCGACCGGGTGGCGGACACGGTCGGACGACGCGGCCGATCGATCGCCGTCGTCGGCTCGTGATGCTCCCATGGTGTTCGATTCTGCCAGCGTCACGGATCTGTGCCGACTCGGACCGCCCGAGCATGTCTGCGAGTTAGGGTGATGCCCGCATGGACAGGGCACCGGCGAGAAGGCGAGGGGTTGGCGGCATGAGCAGAGCAGCGGTACTGGGGTCGGGTTCGTGGGGAACTGCATTCGCCAAGGTGTTGGCCGATGCCGGCACGGACGTCACCATGTGGGCCCGCCGCGAGGAGCTCGCTGCGTCAATCAGTGACCACCACGAGAACAAGGACTACCTCCCCGGAATCGAGCTCCCGTCGTCGATCCGAGCGACCAGCGATCCTGCTCACGCTCTCGACGGAGCCGACATCGTCGTGCTGGCCGTGCCGTCGCAGAGTCTGCGAGCCAATCTGGGGGAGTGGACCGACTCGATCCCGCCGCACGCGACATTGCTCTCTTTGGCGAAGGGAATCGAGACCGGAACGCTCATGCGGATGAGCCAGGTGATCTCTCAGGTCACCGGAGCGGATCCGAGCCGGGTGGCGTGTCTGTCCGGACCCAATCTCGCGCGCCCGATAGCCGAGGGGCAACCCGCCGCCACCGTGATCGCGTGCTCCGACTCCCAGCGCGCCCTCGAGGTCCAGAAGTCCTGCGCCACCGGGTACTTTCGGCCGTACACGAATTCCGATGTCATCGGTGCCGAGATCGGTGGTGCGTGCAAGAACGTCATCGCTCTCGCCTGCGGCATGGCCAGCGGCGTCGGGTACGGGGAGAACACCCTTGCGTCGATCATGACGAGAGGCCTGGCCGAGATCATCCGCCTCGGAGTAGCGCTCGGTGCCAAGCCGTCGACGCTGTCCGGCCTGGCCGGTGTCGGCGACCTCGTCGCGACCTGCTCGTCACCCCTCTCACGCAACCGCACGTTCGGCGAGCGTCTGGGTTCCGGTGGCTCCCTCGAGAGTGCTCAGGAAGCAGCGCACGGACAGGTGGCCGAGGGCGTCAAGTCCTGCACGTCGGTGCGCGCGCTCGCCGAGAGCTACGACGTCGAGATGCCGCTGACCGATGCCGTGCATCGGGTGTGCCACGGCGGCATGTCCGTTCCGGACGCTGTCGGTCACCTGCTGGGTCGACGTATCAAGCCCGAGTGAGGCAGTGACCGAGGTCTCGCGCCCAGCAGGGCGAATCCACGATCGGTGAGCCGCGACGGTACGGTTTCTCCTCGTGAGTACTCCCCGCATCAAAGTTGCCGTCGTCTTCGGTGGCCGCAGCAGCGAGCACGCTGTGTCCTGTATATCGGCAGGTAGCGTGCTGCAGAACCTCGATCCGGCCAAGTACGAGGTGGTCCCTGTGGGCATCACCCCCGATGGTGCCTGGGTGCTCGGCTCGACCGATGTCGATGCCCTCACGATTCACGACCGGGTCCTTCCTGTCGTGGACAAGGAGGGCACAGCGCTTGCCCTCAGTACCGACCCGGGACAGGCCGGTGCACTGATCGCCCTCGGGGAGGGTGCGGGTGGAACGGTACTGGCCTCGGTCGATGTCGTTTTCCCGGTCCTGCACGGACCGTACGGTGAGGACGGCACCCTGCAGGGCCTGCTCGAGATGGCCGGCGTCCCGTATGTCGGGCCAGGGGTATTGGCCAGCGCAGCAGGCATGGACAAGGAATTCACCAAGAAACTGCTCGGTGCAGAAGGACTGCCGATCGGCCGCCAGGTCGTACTCCGGCGCGGCGTCGAGGATTTGACCGCGGCCGAACGCGACGACATCGGGCTGCCGGCGTTCGTCAAGCCGGCCAGAGGGGGATCCTCCATCGGGATCTCGCGCATTTCCGCGTGGGATCAACTGGGTGCCGCGATTGCCGTCGCGCGCGAGCACGATCCCAAAGTGATCGTGGAAAGAATGATTCACGGCCGCGAGGTCGAGTGCGGGGTACTCGAATTTCCCGACGGCACCGTCCGAGCCAGCGCTGTCGCCGAGATCCGAATCCCGGACGCCGAGGTCGACGATCACGCCTTCTACGACTTCGACACCAAGTACCTCGACGATGTCAGTGAATTCGATATCCCGGCGGCTCTCGACGACGTCACCAGCGATCGCATTCGCGAGCTCGCCGTCGAGGCGTTCCGTGCGCTGGATTGCCAGGGCCTGGCGCGAGTGGACTTCTTCGTCACCGACAACGGCCCGGTCATCAACGAGATCAACACGATGCCGGGGTTCACCTCCATCTCGATGTATCCCAAGATGTGGTCGCAATCCGGCGTCGACTACTCGACGCTCATCACCACCCTGATCGACACTGCAATCGCCCGCGGCACCGGATTGCGGTAAGCCGGCAGCGCCTACTACTGCAACGGAGCTGGATCGAGGGGTTGCTGGGGCAGCGCGCTCGCCACGGCGGTGGATGCATCCTGCAGGGGCGTCGGGCCCGAGTCGCCCGGAACGGTGAGGGCGACGTAGACACCGCGATCTACGACGAACCATGTGCTGGCGTCTATTCCGTCGCGGTCCCCGGACACCTCGAACCACTGGACGCCATTGATCACCTGTAGCGGCGCAGCCACATCGAACCCGACCGGGCGGGGCAGACCGCAGCGCAACACGACCGGTTCGGCGTTCTCCTCGGACGAGACCCACGCGCGAGCTCCGACCGGTGCCGGCTCGGCCAACTCGGCACCGGTGTAGTCGCCCAGGTCCTCGGGCAGAGCGTCGAGCAACGAGGTGCACTGCGCACTCGCGGCCTCGGGGGCGTCCACCGGGCCGAGGGCGACCGGATCATGGACCGGAGAGCGATTCACCGCGATGGCGGCGACCAGCACTCCGACCACCAGGGCCACCGGCAGCGCGATTGCCGTGGCGATCACTGCGGGGTGGCGTTGTTCGCGGGTGCTGTCGGTCGCGGTCGTGCTGCTTTCGGTGCCGGTTTCGTCGTTGCCGGTTTCGTCGTTGCCGGTATCGGGTGAGCTCACCGGTTATCCGAGCGACGAGGTCGACTGCGGAGCCACCGGGCAGGTGAGAGTGCGCGTGATGGTATCCACTTTCTGGATGCGGGAGACGATTTCGGCTACCTCGGCCTCGGAGGCACCGTCGGCGCGCACGATCACGTCGTAAGGCCCCACCACTGCCTCCGCCGACACGACTCCGTCCACGGCCTCGATCTGCTGCGCGACGGCCGTCGCTCGGCCCACCTCGGTCTGAACGAGAACGAATGCTTGCACCATCGGTGGTCCCTTTCCCCTGCCGGACTTCTCGACTGTAAATTGAGTCGACTACGTTCTCTTCGCACGTAACCTGCCGCGTCGGTGCTGTCCCGGCCGCCGCTAAAAGGTACCGCAGGCGCGCCGCACGCTCCGCGTGAGACCGTCGCTCACGCACCGCGCTCTCAGGGAGGCACATCATCGACCAACCCGGCACCGAATCGGGCGCACGTACCGAAAGTACCGTCGCGCAGGTCGGTGAATTCGAGGTGATCGCGCGCGCCACCGCAGGCCGCGTGCAACCTGCGTCGACGATCGTCGGGCCAGGCGACGACGCGGCCGTTGTCGCCGCGTCCGACGGCCGGATCGCGGCATCGACCGATATGTTGGTGCACGGCAGGCATTTTCGGCTCGATTGGTCCAGCCCGGTACAGATCGGTCGTAAGGCGATAGCCCAGAACGGCGCGGACATCGCCGCGATGGGCGCGCAGTGCTCGGGTTTTCTCGTCTCGCTCGGATGCCCGGCCGACACCCCGGTGAGCGTCACCGATGGACTCAACGAGGGTATGTGGCTCGAGGCAGTAGCGGCGGGAGCGGCCGTCGTCGGTGGCGACGTGGTGCAGTCGCCGGAGCTGGTGATTTCGGTCACCGCACTCGGTGATCTTCAGGGCAGGGCTCCCGTTCTCCGTTCGGGCGCGCGGGTGGGGGATCTGATCGCATATGCGGGTCGGCTCGGTTGGTCGGCGGCCGGTCTTGCGGTGCTTCTCGCGGACCGAGATCGTAGCGGCCACGACGAGGTACTCGACGCACACCGAGTACCCGTCCCGCCGTACCGAGCCGGGATCGACGCCGCAGAGGCCGGCGCGACCTCGCTCACCGACGTCTCCGACGGATTGTTGTCCGATCTCGGCCACATCGCCGATGCGTCGGACGTCGGGATGATCATCGATCCGGAGCTGTTGGACGTTCCTACCGAACTGCGCTCGGCAGCAACGGCAATGGGAGTCGATCCGCTGGATTGGATCCTGACCGGGGGAGAGGATCACGCCCTCGTCGGCACGTTCGAAGAGCTCGGCAGTGTGCCTCGGGGTTGGACGGTGATCGGCCGCGTCGCGTCCGGGAGCGGTGAGCAGGCGGGCCGAGTGACCGTCGTCGGACGCGACCGTCCCGGTAGATCGGGATGGACGAGCTTCGACAGCGAGTGAACGCAGCCGACGTCCGATCGACTCGGCTAAGTTTCAGAGATGGCTATCTACGCACTCGGTGATCGTGAACCGGACATCCACCCCGACGCCTACGTCCATCCCGACGCGGTGGTGATCGGCGCGGTGACCTTGGCGGCCGGCTCCTCGGTGTGGCCCACCGCGGTTCTGCGCGCCGACTACGGCACCATCTCCATCGGGGAGGGCACCAACGTGCAGGACGGAACCGTGGTGCACTGCACACCGATCGACGCGACGGTGATCGGAGCGGGGTGCGTGCTCGGCCACAACGCACACGTCGAGGGTGCGACGATCGGGGACAACTGTCTGATCGCCTCGGGCTCTGTCGTGCTCAACGGCTCGAAGATCGGTGCCGGTTCGATCGTCGGTGCCGGCGCAGTGGTGCCCTTCAAGTTCGTCGTGCCCGAACGATCCATGGCGTTGGGCGTTCCTGCCAAGATTCGGGAAGGCTTCGTCGTCCCGGAAGGTCACGTCGACATCAATGTTCAGATGTACTCCGCCAACGCCGCGTACTACCGTGATGCGCTGCGACGGATCGATCGGTGACGCCCCGAACGCTCGCCGAGAGCGTCGAATCGGGATGGGCTCGTGCTCTGGCTCCCGTCGAGCCGAATGTTGCTGCGATGGGCGATTTCCTACGAGCCGAACTCGCCGCCGGCCGGCACTACTTGCCTGCGGGTGAGAACGTGCTGCGCGCGTTCGTTCATCCGTTCGACAGCGTCCGCGTCCTCATAGTCGGTCAGGATCCGTATCCGACGCCGGGACACGCAGTGGGGCTGAGCTTTTCCGTTGCACCCGACGTAAGGCCCGTTCCGCGCAGTCTGAACAACATCTTCAAGGAGTACTCGGACGACCTGGGATTGCCCACGCCGAGCAACGGTGACCTCACACCCTGGGCAGATCGCGGTGTGATGCTGCTCAACAGGGTGCTCACCGTCGAACCGTCACAGGCGGCTTCGCATCGGAAGAAGGGATGGGAAGCAGTGACGGAGCAAGCAATTCGCGCACTCGTGGCCCGGGCCGAGGATCCCGACGCACCAGGATTGGTCGCGGTTCTGTGGGGACGCGACGCGGCGACACTGAAGCCGATGCTCGGATCGGTGCCCTACATCGAATCCGCGCACCCGTCACCGCTGTCTGCGTCCCGCGGGTTCTTCGGCTCCAAACCATTCAGTCGCGTGAACCGATTGTTGGTCGAGGGCGGAGACGAACCGATCGACTGGACGCTACCGTGATCGGTTCAGGAGAAATCCGGACGACGCTTCTCGACGAACGCGTCGACCCCTTCACGGCCGGCAGGCGATACCGCTGCCCTCGATATGGAGGCTGTCTCGGCCTCCAATTGCTCTGTCAGCGTTGCTGATTCGGAGGCCATGAGCAGAGTCTTGATTCCCTCATACGCCGAAGTGGGGCCCGCCGCAAGCGTTCTCGCGAGTCGCGCGGCCTCACTGTCGACGTAGTCGTCGCCCACCAGCCGACTGAGGATTCCGAGGCGAACTGCCTCCTCGCCGTTGATGATCGAATCGTTCAGCAGGATGTCCATCGCGCGACCGGAACCGACTATGCGGGGCAGCGTCCACGACATCCCTCCGTCCGGGGTGAAACCGATCGACGGGTACGCCGGCCGGAGTTTGGTCGAAGGGCCTCCGATGGCGATGTCGGTGAGGCAGACCAGGCTCATCCCGGCTCCCGCCGCCCAGCCGTGCACTCCGGCGACGATCGGGGCGGATACTGCCGCGAGTTCGCGAACGAACGCGTGGAGCGTCGTCGCGACCGACTCGACGAATGCACCGCGGTCGTCGGCACCGGCGAAATCGTGCACGTTGCCGCCTGCGCAGAAATTGGGGCCTCGACCGATGAGAAGGACGCTGCCGATCGCCGTCGTACCGGCGTTGACGGAGCGCAGGACCGAAGTACCTTCTTCGATGCCCTCTAGGTCGAGCGAGGCGCCGTTGGCTGCGGTGGCAACGACGATGCGTGCGACACCGTCCTCGATGCTGACCTTGCTGGAAATGTCGGCTTCCGAATAAGTCACGTTCGAAACTGTAATGGACGCCCGACAGTTCGAGTGCACCGACAACCGTGCCCCGCCTCCGAATACGGGGGCGGGGCACAGTTCTCGCACGCGGTAGCGGCCGTGGAGGAAATCGAAGAGCGAGGCCGAAATCAGCCCCGGACCACCTTGCCTGCCTTCAAGCAGGAGGTGCACACGTTCATGCGCTTGGAGTTACCAGGCGCAACCTGAGCGTGAACGGTCTGAATATTCGGGTTCCAACGACGGTTGGTCCGTCGGTGCGAGTGCGAGACCGACTTACCGAAGCCGGGCCCCTTGGCGCATACGTCGCAGACGGCAGCCATAGTCGCGAACTCCTTGATAGATGTTGATCGATACATGTGGTCGAAGACATCGAAACGAACTACGAGCAGATGCAAGGATTGCAATGCGTGAAGATCGCCTCGAGGCAACCCTGCAAGAATAGCGGCGTCGCACGTAATCACCAAACTGCCACTGCAGACGGCCCCTCGCCGCTCACGGACGGCGCTCCGAGCAGATACGGCGTCCGAGTAGATACTGGCGCACGTCTCGCTCCACTCCACGGCGTCGAACACGGGAATCTTGCCTTCTGGAGTCGACGTGGAGCAGAAATTGCAGTTGTTCGGACTGGAACGCGTCGTCGACGCCGCGCCCATGGCGGAGCAGTCGGAAGATCTCGGTGGTGCCATTCGCGCCCGGCGAGGACGAACTCGATACCGCATGTGAGCTCTGTCTCGGCGACCCGACCGTCCGGCAATTACCCCCGACGAACCAACGGCACACACCACTAAGCTTCGGGCACTGTCCGTGAGCGAGTGCGGACGAGGAATCGGCAAGCGACCCGGGGGAGGCTGCTCGACGTGGTCGACGTTCTCGAATCGATCGATGCAGGGGCCCTGCGGCAGTGGGCCTACCGGTGCGTCGATTCCCTGACGGCCCGGTGTGACGAGATCGACGCACTCAACGTTTTCCCGATTCCGGACTCGGACACCGGCACCAATCTGATGTTCACCTTCCGCGCCGCGGTGGAGTCGATGCGCGGGGCCGGTCCCGCTGCGGACACCCGTACCGTCGGGCGGGCGTTGGCCGTGGGTGCGGTGGCAGGAGCGCGGGGGAATTCGGGAGTGATCCTGTCCCAGCTGCTGCGCGCGGTGGCCGAGGCGGCGGCGGACGGCCCGTTGGACACGGTGTCTGTTCAGGCCATGTTGCGGCGCGCCAAGGTCCTGGTGTCGGGTGCGGTCAGCGTTCCCGTCGAGGGAACGATGCTCACCGTTCTCGCGGCCGCCGATCGCGACGCCTCGGCGCACGACGCCAATGTCGCCCTCACCACTCTGGTGGTCGACATCGCCGAGGCCACCGCCCGTGCCGTCGACAGTACGACGGACCAACTCGTCGAGCTCCGCGAGGCGGGGGTGGTGGACGCCGGAGCGCTCGGTCTCTCGGTCGTCTTCGATGCACTGGTGGAGGTGGTGACCGGGCGTACCCCGCCGCGGCGGCGCTACCGCCGCCCACACGATCACGAACGGACGCACCGCGGCGCTGCGTCGCGCAGGGCAACGGACTCCTGCGTCACATCCGATGCCGTCCAGGTGTCCACGTCCGGACGGCCCCTCGGGTACGAGGTGGTCTACGTCGTCCACGGAATCGACGAAGCGCAGGCAACGTCACTTCGCACAGCTCTGGCCGATCTCGGCGATTCGGTCGTGGTCGCCGGTGACGGATCCGGTGCCTGGTCTGCTCACGTTCATACCACCGATCCGGGTGGCGCCGTCGACTGCGGCATCGCCACCGGAGCTGTTCGTGGCGTGCGAATCTCGTGCTTCGGCCTGGCCGAAAGTGCCGCCGGGGCAGGTCTCGATACCCATGACAGAACGGCCTTGTCGGTAGGCCGAGATATTTTGGCGTTGGTGGCCGGGGACGGTGCTGCGGATCTCTACGTTCAGGAAGGCGCGACGGTGGTGCGGTGCGACGAGGCGATCGACTCCTCGGTGCTGCATCGCGCGATCGTCGGGATGAAGCACCGCGAGGTGTTGGTGTTGCCGAACGGGGCGTTGTCGGCGCACGAACTCGTGGCAGTCGGTGCCGCCGCCCGAGCGGACGGCAAGGACGTGGTGATGCTGCCGTGCTCGGCGATGGTGCAGGGTCTGGCCGCGCTCGCGGTGCACGACGCGGCGAGGGCTGCAGTCGACGATGCGTTCACGATGTCCGAGGCGGCTGCCGGTACGAGGTGGGGTTCGCTGCGCATCGCGCACGAGCGGTCGCTCACGTGGGTGGGTACCTGCGAACCGGGCGACAGCATCGGTCTGGCAGGACAGGAGGTGGTGATCGTCGCCGCTCGCCCGCTCGATGCAGGGTGTCGGCTGCTGGATCAGCTGCTGGCCACCGGCGGGGAGATGGTGACAGTGCTCGTCGGGGCCCAGGCGTCGGAGGACTTCGGTGCCCAGCTGGCCGAGTACGTGACAGCCGCGCACCCAGGGGTCGACGTGGTGGTCTATACAGGTGGGCAGCCGGGGGATCTCGTGCAATTCGGAGTGGAATAGGGAATTTCGGCCATGGCAACGCTGATGGATCGGCTCGACGACGTTCTCGGAGCCACGGTGGCGACCCCTCTCGCAGACACGTTCGGAATTCATACCGTCGAGGACCTACTGCGGCACTACCCACACCGGTACATGACGCACGGCTCCGAACTCGGTGAGAAGGAGCCTCCCGAAGGGGAGCACATCACCATCGTCGCCACGGTCGAGTCCGCGACGCTGCGTTCGATGAAGAACCGCAACGGTCAGTTCCTCGCCGTGACCCTCGCCGCCGACGGGCAACGGATCGAAGCCACCTTCTTCAGTCCGCACAAGCTCAAGCACGTCGTCGTGCCCGGTCGTCGGGGAATGTTCTCCGGAAAGGTGAAGTACTTCGGTAAACGGTGGAATCTCACGCACCCCAGCTACGTGATTTTGGGTGGCGACGACAACGACGGCGCCGTCGTACCCGCAGGCCGCATCGTCGGAGCCGGTGCCCTCGCCGGTCTGGCCCGCGGCGCGGTCGACGCCTCCGGGTCCGTCGACATGTCGGTGTTCGATCGGGCGTTCGTGCCGATCTATCCGGCTACGAAAGACGTCGAGAGTTGGACGTTCATGCGCTGCGTGAGACAGGCACTCGACCAACTCGACGACGTGACCGATCCGCTGCCCGAGTCGGTGCGCCGAGAACGAGGTCTCGTCGACATCGACACCGCGCTGCGGTCGGTTCATTTCCCCGACACCCCGCAGGACAAGGACGCCGCTCGCGAGCGGCTCAAGTTCGACGAGGCTCTGGCCGTGCAGCTGGTCCTGGCCGACCGACGACGCGATGCATCCACGCGGTCGGCCCCGCGATGCCCACCGATCACCGACGGCATCGCCGCCGAGTTCGATCGTCGGCTTCCGTTCGAGCTGACGGCCGGTCAGCACGATGTCGCGGCGGAGATCGCGAACGATCTGTCTGCGCCGCATCCGATGTCGCGGTTGTTACAGGGCGAGGTCGGATCGGGAAAGACCATCGTTGCTCTGCGGGCGATGCTGCAGGTCATCGACGCCGGGCATCAATGTGCGCTGCTGGCGCCCACGGAGGTCCTGGCCTCACAACACGCACGGTCGATCCGGTCGATGCTCGGTACTCTCGCGGCCGGTGGTGAACTCGGATCACACGAGCTGGCAACCAAGGTCGCTCTGTTGACCGGGTCGATGTCCACCGCGGCCAAGAGATCCGCGTTGCTCGATGCGGTCACCGGCGACGCCGGCATCGTGATCGGTACCCACGCCCTGATCGAGGACCGGGTGGAGTTTCTCGATCTCGCCATGGTCGTCGTGGACGAGCAGCACAGGTTCGGTGTCGAGCAGCGAGATGCGTTGCGGGCGAAAGCCCGTGGCAACTCCAGCCCGCACTTGCTCGTGATGACGGCGACACCCATCCCGCGCACCATCGCGATGTCGACTCTCGGCGATCTCGAAACGTCGGTGCTGACCGAACTGCCGCGTGGCCGGTCGCCGATCATCAGCAACGTGGTACCCGCCAGGGCCAAACCGGCGTGGGTGGATCGAGCGTGGCAGCGCATTCGGGAGGAAGTCTCGGCCGGTCGCCAGGCCTACGTGGTCTGTTCGCGGATCGGCGACGACGAGGAGGCGGAGACCGGCAAGAAGGGACGTTCGGCGAAGAAGAGCGCGACGTCGGAGGACGGCCCGGAGACCACGGCTGCCCTCGACCTGTTCGAGACCCTCTCCGCCGGACCCATGCACGATCTACGGGTGGGGCTGCTGCACGGCCGGCTGTCCGGGGACGACAAGGACATCACCATGTCGGAATTCAATTCGGGTGAGATCGATGTCCTCGTCTGTACGACGGTGGTCGAAGTGGGCGTGGACGTGCCCAACGCGACGGTCATGGTGATCATGGACGCCGACCGATTCGGCGTGAGCCAACTCCACCAGTTGCGTGGCCGGATCGGCCGAGGTGGGCATCAGGGTCTGTGCATCATGATCAGCTATCTGAGCCCGGTGGGCGGTTCCTTCGCTCGGCTCGAGGCGGTGGCCGCGACCAACGACGGATTCGAGTTGGCCAAGCTGGACCTCGCTACTCGACGCGAGGGCGATGTTCTCGGCGCCGCCCAGTCCGGCACGGTCAGCGGGCTGCGGCTGCTCTCGTTCATCGATGACGAGGACATCATCGCCGACGCGCAGGACTGTGCCCGGTCGCTCTTCCTGCAAGACCCGTCATTGGCGAACAATCCCGGAATCGCGTCGATGATGCGGTCTGCGTGGCGATCGGATCGAGTCGACTACTTGCAGAAATCCTGACGGGCAGGAGTGGAGCCTGCAGGAACGACCGGGGGAGCAGGAGTGGAGCCTGCAGGAACGACCGGGGGAGCAGGAGTGGAGCCTGCAGGAACGACCGGGGGAGCAGGAGTGGAGCCTGCAGGAACGACCGGGGGAGCAGGAGT
>NZ_CAPS01000092.1 GCF_000333955.1 Rhodococcus sp. AW25M09 | reverse complement strand
GTTCGCCGGCCAGTTGGATTCGATTCTTCACCACGTCAAAGCAGTGGCGGAGGTAGCGACGGACGACGTTCCGCCGACAGCCAACCCCAGTGACATCGTCAATGTGACGCGCCCCGATGTGATCGTTGCCGGACTGACTCCGGAGCAATCGCTGTCCGGTGCGCCCAACGCAGAGGAGGGCCGTTTCGCGGTGCCGCAGATTCTGGGAGAGAGTCAATGACCGACTTGACGAGGCTCGACGCGTCCGAGCTCGCCGCCCGTATCCATGCTCGTGAGCTCAGTGCCGTCGAGGTGACCCAGGCGCACCTCGATCGCATCTCCGAGGTCGATGGCGACCTACACGCATTCCTGCACATCGCCGGTGCCGAGGCGCTCGCCGCGGCGACCGATGTCGATACCGGGTTGGCCGCAGGAGACGCGCCCGCATCGGCTCTGGCCGGAGTGCCGCTGGCGCTCAAGGACGTGTTCACCACCACGGACATGCCGACGACGGCCGGGTCGAAAATTCTCGACGGGTGGATGTCGCCGTACGACGCGACGCTGACCTCGAAGCTGCGGGCAGCGGGCATTCCGGTGTTGGGGAAGACCAACATGGACGAGTTCGCGATGGGTTCGTCGACCGAGAACTCGGCCTACGGACCGACCAAGAACCCCTGGGACACCACCCGGATCCCCGGTGGCTCCGGTGGTGGCAGCGCAGCGGCGCTGGCCTCCTACCAGGCACCGTTGGCAATCGGGACCGATACCGGCGGTTCGATTCGCCAGCCCGCAGCCCTGACCGGCACGGTGGGAACCAAGCCGACCTACGGCAGCGTCTCGCGCTACGGGCTGATTGCCTGCGCGTCCTCGCTCGATCAGGGTGGTCCGTGTGGTCGCACGGTGCTCGATACCGCACTGCTGCACGAGGTCATCGCCGGATACGACCCGCGGGACTCCACATCGGTCGATGCGGCAGTTCGACCCGTCGTCGCTGCGGCGAAGGAGGGTGCTCACGGTGACCTGTCGGGTGTTCGTGTCGGCGTGGTCAAGGAATTGCACTCGGACAAATATCAGCCCGGAGTGATCTCCTCCTTCGATGCCGCGGTGGCCACCCTCACCGAACTCGGTGCCGAGGTCGTCGAGGTCTCGTGCCCCAATTTCGTGCATGCGTTGGCTGCTTACTATCTGATTCTCCCGTCCGAGGTGTCGTCCAACCTGGCTCGATTCGACGGAATGCGATACGGCCTGCGGGCGGGTGACGACGGCAAGCACAGCGCCGAGCAGGTGATGGCAACCACGCGTGCGCAAGGGTTCGGGCCGGAGGTCAAGCGTCGCATCATGATCGGGACGTACGCCCTTTCGGCCGGGTATTACGACGCCTACTACGGTTCGGCCCTGAAGGTCCGCACGCTCATCGCGCGCGACTTCGATGCTGCATACGAGAAGGTCGACGTGCTGGTGTCCCCGACGACCCCGACGACGGCATTTCCGTTGGGAGACAAAGTGGGCGATCCGATGGCGATGTATCTCAACGACCTGTGCACGCTGCCGACCAACCTCGCGGGTCACTGCGCGATGTCGGTTCCATCGGGACTCGCATCGGAGGACGGTCTGCCGGTGGGACTGCAGATCATGGCTCCCGCGTTCGCGGACGAGCGGCTCTACCGCATCGGTGCCGCGTACGAGGCCGCTCGCGGCGACCTGAGGTAGCTCGAGGTGCTGCATCGGGGGGCTGCCGCATTGGCTCATCTGCCGTTGCTGTCCGGTGCCGTGCCGACGGTGTGTGTGACGGCGGCGGCGCTGCTGGCGGCGGCCGTGATCGTTGCTGCGGGCGTGCGAGTTCGGCGTGGTCGTACCGTGGGCGCGGTGTTCGGGTCGCTCGGTGCCCTCGGCCTGGTTGCATCGCTTCTGGTGGCGGCAGCCGTCCTCACCAATCTGACGGTGACGCGGTATCCGACGGTGGCGCTCGCACTCGGTCACCGCCCGGTCGTGCCGGCCGAGGGGCACGGTAGATTGGTCGACTTCGAGATACCCGGCACGGTATCGGGCTTCTCAGCGCGGATGGCGACGATCTATCTTCCGGCCTCGTACGACGCCGGTGCAGACGACCTCCCTGTACTGGTGCTCCTCACCGGACAACCCGGACACGTCGTCGACTGGATCGAAGGCGGACGACTGGCAGCGACGATGGATGCTTTCGCGGCACGGCACGGCGGTGCGGCCCCGATCGTCGTCGTGGCGGACGGCCTGGGCGACACCGAGGCGAACCCGATGTGTATGGATTCCGACCTGGGCAATGCAGCGACGTACCTGTCGGTCGATGTGCCGGACTGGGTTCGCTCGAATTTCCGCGTGTCCTCGGATTCGCGGGCATGGGCGGTGGGCGGGTATTCCTACGGCGGAACGTGCGCCTTACAGCTCGCAGTGACGGCCTCGTCGGTGTACCCGACTTTTCTCGACATCTCCGGCGAAGACGAGCAACGCCGAGGGACGCGAAGCGAATCCGTGGCAGCGGCATACGGTGCGGACACTCCGGCGAACGAAGCGCGATTCGAACGCGCCACGCCGTTGAATATTTTGTCGCGCAACCGCTTTCTCGACTCGGCGGGTGCCTTCGTCGCCGGTTCCGACGACGAAGAATTCCGGCCGCAGACCGAGCGGGCTTTCGAGGCTGCCGCGGCGGACGGACTGGACGTGCATTACAGCGAGCTGCCCGGCGGACACTCGATGCAGGTCTGGGCTCCGGCACTGGATCAGGAGATGGACTGGCTCGGAGGACGATTGGGGCTGCTCGGCTGACCGAGCGCTCGATCGTCACCGACACCGCGGCATGGCCGTGCCTTGGTCGGTGCCGTATCGATGGCCGTGACCGGCGCCGACATCGAGCGCCGCTGCGAGATCGACGGATGTCTGGACGAAGCTGACTATCGGCAGCCACATCGGTGTCGGCGCATCGCGGCGGGTGGTCGCCGGATTCGGAGCCGACCACAACAGTTCCGCGGACCACGCGGCGACCGGATCGGAGGAATTGGACAGTACTGTCGAGCTTTCGGTGTTCACGGCCCCGGCGGGTGGGCCCGCCCACACGGCACCGCAGATGCGCGAATGTGTCTGTCGGAGTGAAAGATATGCGGCGCTTCCCGCCACCGAACCAAGACTCTGTCCGTACACGATCACGCTCGGCTGTGTCGATTTCTCGGCCGCTCGCGTCGCGACCGCACGAACCAGCGCGTCCGCCGCGCGGCGTGCGTCGTCCTCGGCGAACAAGAACGTCGCCCAACTGGGTTTGTCCGAGTACTGCAGCGCAACGGTTGCGACATCGCCGCCGAATCTGTTCTCGGCGCCTGTGACGGCATTCTCGTCCACCCAACCCGAACCGGTGGGGATCGCGACGACCACTACGCTGCGCTCGAAAGCGCCGGCGCGTTCCATGTCCGCGACCGCCAACTCGACTCGCCGATCGAGCGCGGCTGCCGAGTCGAGCCCCACATAGATGCGCACGGTCGCGGGGTCGAGCCCGCCGGAGACGAACTTCCTTCCTTCTCTACCCAGCGTGTGCCACGGCACGAGCGAGCTCGGGCCTCCTGATCTCGTCGTCGTGATCGGAGCGGTTACCGTATCGTCCAGCGCCGAGTTCGAGACCGAGAAAGAATCGGTCATGGCCGACCAGAGTGCCGGTGCGGCCACGTAGTACGACAGCACACCGACGATCGCGATCAGGATGACCGATCTGGTGCCGCCGAGAACACGGCACATTCTCGCTACCGCAAGACCGAGTCCGCACAGGGCAAGGGCGACGCAGACCGCTCCGCACACGACGTCGGCGGCGTACCTCCAGTGCACTGTGTCGGCTTCCATTGCGACACGTAACCTGTTTTGCCACAGAATATTCGAGTACACCGCACCGACGAAAATCAAGGCCCCCACTGCCGCTGCCCACGCCTGATATCGGATCCGAGCGGGCCGCCTGGTGCCGATCGCCCGCCGGGCGGACCACGCGATGGCGAGCGCGATCGCCATCGAGATGCCGGTCAACAATGCCTGCGTGACGGCAGGCCGGGGGAGTAGTGCAGGAGCCGAGGACACCAGCACTGCAGAGGTGAGCGCGGCGGAAGTCTCGATTCGGGGAAGTCGGATGCTCGAAACCGAGGGTGCAGTGTCGGTCTGCGCAGAGCCGGCATGCCCGGAGATTCCGGTGATCGACGCGATCATGCGCGCTCGCCCGGTGCGGACACCAGCACTCGCCTGTGCAGGTACCGGCCCGCCAGCATTGCCGACAGCGCCACCAGGGCGACCACAGCGCTGACCAGCACATACGGCATGGCAGGTTCGGGCACCGGCGCACCGAAGGACTGTCGCCAGGAATTCAGGTCGACGGCTGTCGCGGCGACCGATGCGGCGGCGTCGCACACCTGGCGAGGTCCGTCGTCGGTCCGGTCGACGCAGGCGGCATGCATCCGGGTTTCCAGCTGGGCATCGATGGCTCTGCGCCACTGCGGATCCACTGTCGTGCCAGTCGCGGCGGCATATCGAATGAGGTCGTAGCCCAGATCGTGGGCCTTGCAGGCGGAATCGAATTCCGACGGCAGTGGTACGGGCGATGAACAGTCCCCTCGGGGATTCTCGGCCATGGCGTCCTGCACTCGGGGGCGGTATCCCATCACCGACGGGAAGTCGCGGGGGATGGTCAGGGCCGCTGCGTTTGCCGGCTCGGTGACGAGTGCGTGCACCGCCACGGCGATGGGCGATGTCGTATCGGTTGCGGGCGGGGGCGACGCAGCACCTGTGGTTGCCGTCACCGCTACGGCCGCTGCAGCGAGGGATATCAGTGTGCGAGAGATGTTCCTGCTCATGGCATTCGACGCTAGGGAGCGGCATGCCCAACGGACATCGCACCGAAGTCTCGTTCTGCAACGCCGGAGGGGGTAGGTCGGTGCCCGCTCCGATACCCGAAGTCCGTATCGATCTGATACTCAGGTATGACGACCTCGTCGGTCTGCACTCCCTAGGCTCGGTGCGTGCGAAAGAAGAGATCAGGAGAATTCGAGCCCGTAGCGGCGCGGCGTCGGGTGCCGACTCGAATCGCCGGATTCCGCTCGGTCGATGTGCTGATCGTGGTCATCACTGCGGTGCTCTATTCGATCGCGTGGCCTACATTGCCGGTGACACATCACGTCTCGGGTCCGCTGCTGCCGATCGTCAGCGCACTGGCAGCGTTTCCGTTCGCTCTCATCCGGCTCAATCCCGCACTGGGGTGGGCCGTCTCGGCGTTGTCGGCTCTGGTGATCCCGGTAGCGTTCGATCGTGTTTCGGGCTACGACTATCCGTGGCAGGTCGTGCACATTCTCGTCCTGTTGGCCTTGTTGTTCGCCGTCGCTCTGCGGTCGCCACCCTCGGTGCTCCTGCTGGCCTGGGTGGCCAGCATGCTGGTGTTCTTCGCGTACATGCCGGGCTCGGACGGAGTCGGCTGGTCGGTCGGTCTCACGGCGGTCGTGGTGTTCGGGCTGCTGATTCGCTGGCTCGTTCTCTCTCGCAGGCAACTCGCGCAGCAGGAGGAAGTCAGTGAACTCGAGCGCACCCGGCGCACAGTGCTCGAGGAAAAGGCGAAGATCGCTCGCGATCTACACGATGTCGTCGCGCATCACATGTCGATGGTGGTCGTACAGGCGCAGAGCGCGCAATATCGGCTCGACGACGTATCTCTCACGGCAGCGCAGGAATTCGAGTCGATCGCGGCGACAGCACGCGAAGCGCTGAACGAGATCAGGGGCATGCTCGGGGTGCTTCGTAGCGACGGACAGCAGTGGCAGGACGCACCGGCACCGAATGCACTCGACCTCGAACGCACTCTCCATGCGAGTCGCAAAGCCGGAATGGACGTGCACTGGACCGTGACCGGCGCAATCGAATCCGTTTCCGATACAACAGGGTTGGCGATGTATCGAATTCTTCAGGAGTCGCTGTCCAATGCCGCACGCCACGCCCCGGGCGCTGCGGTGACCGTCGACGTCACTGTCGGCCCGAGTACCGTCGTGATGAATGTGGTGAATGCGCCGTCGCCGAACGGGAGTGATGCCCTCGTCGCTGGATCGACCGGCGGGCACGGGATATCCGGCATGCGCGACCGAGCGAGGGCTGCACACGGCTGGCTGCATGCCACCGGGCTACCCGATGGCGGATTCGAGGTTGCCGTGCACGTTCCCCGCGGCAAGCCGATCTCGCCCGCATCGGTGGTCACGGACTATCTCGCCTAGGCTGACGAGCGTGGCTACCACGGTGTTCATCGCCGACGACCAAGCAATGGTTCGGCAGGGGTTCGGTGCTCTTCTCGGTGCCCAGGCCGACATCTCGGTAGTGGGAGACGCCGACAACGGCAGGACGGCGGTCAGTGAGGTCGCCCGGCTGCTTCCCGATGTGGTGCTGATGGACGTTCGGATGCCCGAGATGAACGGACTCGATGCTGCGCGCGCGATTCTCTCCGCGTCGCTTCCGTCGCCGGTGCGGATTCTGATGCTGACGACATTCGACATCGACGACTACGTCTACGAGGCGCTGGCACTCGGGGCGAGCGGGTTTCTGCTCAAAGATGCGCCGGCCGAGGAACTGATTCGGGGAGTGCGCGTCGTCGCCGCCGGCGAGGCGCTGTTGGCTCCGTCGGTGACCAGACGGCTCATCGCCGATGTCACTGCCCGACGCGGAGCACGAGCCCGCATGTCGCCGCCGTTGAAGGATCTGACTCCGCGCGAACGCGAGGTCCTCGAACTCATTGCCACCGGGATGTCGAATTCGGAGATTGCGAGCTCGCTCTTTCTGGCCGAACAGACCGTGAAAACCCATGTCGGCAAGGTCCTCGCCAAGCTCGGGCTGCGCGATCGCGCGCAGGCCGTCGTGCTGGCCTACGAGAGCGGCGTCGTCACGCCGAAGTGACCGATATTTCCGAGATATTCGATACCGATGGTCCCCTTCGGAGAGGACCATCGGCACTGCCGCACCGGTGCCGATCCTGGTTGGGTGAGAGTTCATCCGATCCCAGGAGTTCGTTGCACATGGATATCCACATTCGTACCGACAACAACGTCGACATCACCGCTCAGCTCAGAGAACGCATCGAAGGTGACGTCGTGAACACCCTCGACCGATTCTCCGATCACCTCACTCGCCTCGATGTCAGCTTTCGCAACGAGAGCGCGGGCCGGGAGACCGCCGACGACATCCGGTGCATGGTCGAAGCTCGCCCAGCGGGCCAGGAACCGGTCACCGTCACCGCGTCCACCGGCCGAATCGCCACTGCCTTTTCCGAGGCGCTGAACAAACTCGACACACTTCTCACCCACAAATTCGGCAGGCTCGACGACAAGGACTCCCGCGAGACCATTCGCGGTCGCTGACGCGCGGCCCGCCGTCGGGTGTGCTCGGGGCCAATCCCGTTCCTACCGATGTCCGACCTGGGGCGTCGCTCGCTCGATCGCGTCGAACAGGGAGCCGCACGGCGCCGACTCCAGCCGTGTCGGGAAACGGTCGAGTGGGTATCGACGCGCGCACGTCGATGTCGGCGATTAGGGTGGCATTCGATATCGGGCTTCACCGATAGAACGGTCTGCGGTTGCTCCGCCGGCTTCGCTCCCTGTCAGAGAGGCAAACATCGATGCGCATCGGAGTTCTTACCGGAGGCGGCGATTGCCCAGGGCTCAATGCGGTGATTCGCGCTGTAGTCCGCACCGCCGACGCGCGGTACGGCTCCACTGTCGTCGGATTTCAGGACGGATGGCGCGGCCTTCTCGAAGATCGTCGGGTGCAATTGCGCAACGACGACCGCAACGACCGGTTGCTCACCAAGGGTGGCACGATGCTCGGCACCGCACGCACCAACCCGGATGTGTTGCGCGCCGGGCTCGACCGGGTCAAGCAGACTTTGGAAGACAACGGCATCGACGTGTTGATCCCGATCGGTGGCGAAGGAACCCTCACTGCCGCTGCGTGGCTGTCCGAGGAGGGGGTCCCGGTGGTCGGGGTGCCCAAAACGATCGATAACGACATCGACTGCACCGACGTCACATTCGGCTTCGACACCGCGTTGACGATCGCCACCGATGCGATCGACCGTCTGCACAGTACTGCCGAATCTCACCAGCGTGTGATGCTCGTCGAGGTGATGGGTCGGCATGCGGGGTGGATTGCGCTGCACGCCGGACTGGCGTCGGGCTCGCACATGACGCTCATCCCCGAGCAGCCGTTCGACGTCGAGGAAGTGTGCACCCTGGTGCGCAAGCGTTTCCAGCGCGGCGACTCGCACTTCATCTGCGTCGTCGCGGAGGGTGCCAAGCCGCTGGAGGATTCGATGAAACTCACCGACGGCGGCATCGACGAGTTCGGCCACGTTCGATTCACCGGAGTGGCCCACCAACTCGGCGTCGAGATCGAACGTCGTATCAACAAGGAAGTGCGCACCACGGTCCTCGGGCACGTCCAGCGAGGTGGCACGCCGACGCCGTACGACCGGGTACTCGCAACACGATTCGGCGTCAACGCCACCGATGCGGCGCACTCCGGTGACTTCGGCAAGATGGTCTCGTTGCGTGGCACCGAGATCGGCCTGGTGTCCCTGGCCGAGGCGACCAAACAGCTCAAGCGGGTACCGCAGACCCGATACGACGACGCCGCCGCCTTCTTCGGCTGAGTTGGCGGCCGCGATATCGGATACGACTCGCGGCCTCTCGAATCTCGGCCCCGCGTTCTTCGGTCTCACGGCGTGGCTCGCGTCGTCGCCGCGCGGCCTCGAAGCGCTGAGCGTCGACGTCGGTGTTCGGGGTCAACCGGGGCAGGTCTTCCGGCCGGAAAAATTCGCCATGTTCGGTGTCGTCGGCACGGTCATCGACAGAGTCTGCTTTTCGGCGTGCGTCACCCGCGGACGGTAGTGAGGACTCGCGGTCACCCGCGCGTTCCACAGGACCTAAACTCGTCCTCATGACTGCTGCAACCGTCGATTTGATCGATTACGACGACGTGCTCGCCAAGTTCGATCCCGTGTTGGGCATGGAGGTCCACGTGGAGTTGGGCACCGCAACCAAGATGTTCTGCGGCTGCCCCACCGAGTTCGGTGCAGAGCCGAACACCCAGGTGTGCCCGGTGTGTTTGAGCCTTCCCGGCGCGCTTCCGGTGGTGAACTCTGCTGCGGTGGAGTCGGCCATTCGGATCGGGCTGGCACTCAATTGCTCGATCACCCCGTGGGGACGGTTCGCTCGCAAGAACTACTTCTACCCGGATCAGCCGAAGAACTACCAGATCTCCCAATACGACGAACCCATTGCCACCGAGGGTTACCTCGATGTTCTGCTGGACGACGGCAGTACCTTCCGCGTCGAGATCGAGCGTGCGCACATGGAGGAGGACACCGGCAAGTCGACGCATGTCGGCGGTGCGACCGGCCGAATCGAGGGGGCGTCGCATTCGCTGCTCGACTACAACCGTGCCGGGGTGCCGCTGGTGGAGATCGTGACGAAGACGATCACGGGGACCGGCGCTCGTGCACCCGAGGTCGCGCGTGCGTATGTCACCGCGCTCCGCGATTTGCTGAAGTCGTTGAACGTGTCCGATGTGCGCATGGATCAGGGTTCGTTGCGCTGCGATGCCAACGTGTCCCTGATGGAGAAGACGGCGACGGAATTCGGCACGCGTACCGAGACGAAGAACGTCAACTCGCTCAAGAGCGTCGAGGTTGCCGTTCGGTACGAGATGCGCCGTCAGGCAGCTGTGCTCGAATCCGGCGGAGAGGTGACTCAGGAGACTCGGCACTTCCAGGAAGCGGGCGGCACCACGACCGCGGGTCGTAAGAAGGAGACTGCGGAGGATTACCGTTACTTCCCCGAGCCGGATCTTGCACCGGTGGCTCCGGACGCGGACTGGATCGAGGAGCTCCGTGGGACGTTGCCGGAGCTGCCGTGGTTGCGCCGCGCGCGAATCCAGAAGGACTGGGGTGTATCCGACGAGGAAATGCGCGATCTGGTGAACTCCGGTGCACTCGAGCTCGTCGCGGCAACGGTGGATGCGGGTGCCTCGGCGCAGGCAGCGAGGTCGTGGTGGGTGTCGTATCTGTCTCAGCAGGCCAACATCGCCGGCCTGGAGCTGACCGACCTGTCCATCACCCCGGCTCAGGTGGCGGAAGTGGCTGCCTTGGTGTCCCACGGCAAACTCAACAACAACGGTGCCCGTCAGGTGGTGGACGGGGTGTTGGCAGGTGAGGGCGAGCCGGCGCAGGTGATGTCGGATCGAAACCTGGTGTTGGAGAAGGACGACACCAAATTGCAGGCCGCCGTCGACGAGGCGCTTGCGGCCAATCCCGGTGTGGTGGAGAAGATCCGCAGCGGCAAGGTTCAGGCCGCCGGTGCCATCGTCGGTGCCGTGATGAAGGCTACGCGCGGTCAGGCCGACGCGGCCCGCGTGAAGGAGCTCGTGCTGGAGGCATGCGGCCAGTCCTGATCATCGAGATCGACTGCGGCCGAGCGTGATGAACGCTCGGCCGCAGTCGTCTTTCGGTCAGTCGATACCGCCGCCGCCCCCGCCGGGGAACGGGACCTTGACGACGCGGTCGTCGGTCGGCCCGGCACTCGTTCCGTTCTTGTTGACGGTGCCGACGAGGATCTGACCGTCGGAGGAGGCTGTTGCGCCGTTCAGCTGCCCGTACTTGTCCTGGATCAACAGGGTCGGTTCGGCCGAGACGGCACCGGTGTTGGGGTCCGTGGACAACGCTGCCACCGCCTTGGCGGTGGTGAGTGCGACGGCGACACCGTTCGCGCCTGCTGCACAGCCGGCGACGCCGGGACGGTCCGGCCACGTCCACACCGGGGAGAAGACTGCACCGAGCTTGTCGATTCGCTGCAGGCGGTCCTCGATCGCGGTGCGGTCGGTGACATAGATGTTTCCGCTGCCGTCGGTGCACACATCGCCTGCGGTCCCGATACCGCTGAGCGCGATCTGCGGCCGTGGGGGATTGGCCGTAGGGGACAACGACGTGACTCGTAACAACTTGCCGGACAACGAGTCCGGACTTGCGGCCGCGGCAGGATCGCCGTTGTCGCCCGTGAGGACGAGCAGTTCGCCCGGTGTGTAGAAGTCGATCGCCCCACGATTGCCCGTCGCGCCGCGGGGAATGCCGGTCACGATGTCCTTGGGTACGTCGCCCGGCGCGAGCCGGACCACTCTGGTGTCCGCGGCGGTGGTGATGAGGGCGTAGAGCAATTTGTCCTCGGCGTAGGTCGGTGACAGTGCGATGTCGAGAAGGCCTCCGTCGCCGGTGCCATCGACATCGATCCGGGCCACCTCGACCGGGGTCCGATCGGCTGCGACCTCCATGATGCGACCCGTACGACGCTCGGCGACCAGCGTGCTCCGACCGTCGGGCAGAGCAACGAGGCCGCCCGTGGTGTCCAGGCAGGTGGCGATCACGGCCGGGTCGGGATCGACGCACGGACCGGATGGGGGAGGCGGAGCGTTCGGGTCCGAAGGGGGCGGAGTCTCGCCGGGGGTCGTCGGCTTCAGCTCGGCGGCACCGACCTCCGGCGCCGGGGTGAACGGTGACGAGTTCGAGTCGTCGAAGCGGGCACATCCGGCGAGCAGAGCAGCGGTCACCGACAGAGCGAAGACAGCTGCAGTGGCAGTTCGAGACGACGCTCCGATCGGCTTCATCTTTCGAACGTTACGTCAGCAGTGGCGCAGACTCGCCACGCGGCCATGAGCGGGAACGAGGGTGATCGGCATCCATCGCCTCTACTGTGGAGATGTGACCGATACACCACGCGACCCCAACCGGCCGGATCAATCGTACGAACCGGCCGAAAGCCCGTACGACAATCCCACCGAAAAGATTCCATCCTCGGGCTCCACCTCCGATACGTCCGATTCGGATCGAGCCGAGACCTCCGGTGAATCGACCACCGCGTTCGCAGCCCAGCGCTCGGACCGGTTGCCCCGCACCGACGACGAACTCGACTTTCCGCACTCGGCACAGTCCGATTCCCGATCGTCCGATGCACAGGCCACCGAGAAGCTGCAGACCTATCGGCCGTCGGCGTACTCCGAGTCGTCCACCGACCGCACGTCGGCCACCGGCGCGACGTCTTCGGCCGCGTACTCCGATCGCCCCACCGAGAACTTTCATTCCTCTGCGGGCGCGGGGGCGGCGTCCGCGCCAGCGGCCGCACCCGCACCCGAGGTGCGCACCGAGACCGTCGAAGTACCGGCTCGACGCGGCAGCACGGATCTGGGCCTTTTCGTTCTTCGGGTGGCTGTAGGTGCGGTGTTCCTGGCCCACGGTCTGCAGAAGCTCGTCGGGCTGTGGAACGGGCCGGGTCTCGACGGTTTTCAGACCTTGTTGGAGACCTCGGGCTTCAGGTACTCCGAGATTCTCGCCATCGCGGCTGCGGCCGGAGAAACTCTCGGCGGGGCACTGTTGATTCTGGGTCTGGCAACGCCGTTGGCCGGCGCGGCCGTACTGGCGACCATCATCAACGCCTGGTGCTTCAAGCAGGCTGCTGAGCCCGGACTTCAGTTCTTCGGCGCCGACGGCGTCGAGTACGAAACGGTGCTCGGCTTCGCCGCGGCCGCGATCATTATCACGGGACCGGGAAAGATCGCGTTCGACGGCCGTCGCGGTTGGGCCACTCGTCCGCGGATCGGATCGTTGCTGGCACTTGTCGTCGGCATCGCTGCGGGCGTCTGCATCTGGATCTTCCTCAACGGAGCCAATCCCGTCGTTCGCTGATCGGCGAGCATCGGTCGAGGTGAGTGGAACTTCGGGACGGGTTACGAAGTTCCACTCACCTGGGTCGTTCCGCAGGCTGCACTCCCGCTCACCTGGGTCGTTCCGCAGGCTGCACTCCCGCTCACCTGGG
>NZ_CAPS01000093.1 GCF_000333955.1 Rhodococcus sp. AW25M09 | reverse complement strand
AAGTCCTTCGTGGCCGACGGTCCGGGCAAAGCGACGTTCACCGGCAGGTGAAGCCCGCACACGACGCACAGGGTTGTTCTACAGCTACCGGATAGTAGGCTCGCCTGATGACTGCAAGCCCCCACGACGGTGTGAATCGATCGATCTCGAGTGTGACGTCCGATGACGACGTCCGGAACGTCGATCCGGTTCCGAACCCCCACGCCACAGCCGAGCAGGTCGAAGCCGCACGGTCGGACACCAAACTGGCGCAGGTGCTCTACCACGACTGGGAAGCCGAGACCTACGACGACAAGTGGTCGATCTCGTACGACGAACGCTGCATCGACTACGCCCGTGGTCGATTCGATCAGGCCGTGTCCGGCGACGCGTCGGCGCACTCTGCTCTGCCGTACGGCCGTGCACTGGAGTTGGGTTGCGGGACCGGTTTCTTCCTGCTCAATCTGATGCAGGCCGGAGTCGCCGAGAAGGGGTCGGTCACCGACCTCTCGCCAGGCATGGTGAAAGTCGCTCTGCGCAATGCCGAGCACCTCGGTCTCGACGTCGACGGCCGCGTGGCCGACGCAGAGACGATTCCGTACGAGGACAACACGTTCGACCTGGTGGTGGGGCACGCCGTGCTGCACCACATCCCGGACGTCGAACAGTCACTGCGTGAGGTGCTGCGCGTGCTCAAGCCTGGCGGCCGATTCGTCTTCGCAGGCGAACCGACCACCGTCGGCAACTTCTACGCTCGCTGGCTCGGGCGCATCACCTGGGAAGCGACCACTCGCGTCACCAAATTGCCGTTCCTGGCCGACTGGCGCAAGCCGCAGGAAGAGCTGGACGAGTCCTCGCGGGCCGCTGCGCTCGAGGCCGTCGTCGACCTGCACACGTTCGATCCCGCCGATCTCGAGAACATCGCGCTGTCTGCCGGCGCCGAGCACGTTCAGGCGAACACCGAAGAGTTCGCCGCGGCCCTGCTCGGCTGGCCGGTGCGGACGTTCGAGGCCGCAGTGCCCGCGGGCAAGCTCGGCTGGAACTGGGCCAAGTTCGCATTCGGTGGATGGAAGACTCTGAGCTGGGTCGACGAGAACGTGCTGACGCACGTTGTACCGCGCGGACTGTTCTACAACGTGATGATCACCGGCACCAAGCCTGCGCCCCGCGCTTGATCGGCTCGGACCGCGGCCGTCGTCACCCTCGAGTCCGGTAGTGGCCTACGAGTTCACCGGCACCGACCTCGACTTCTTGCGAAGTGAGGCCGGTGCCGGAGCTCTCGGCGCGGTCGAGGAGCTCGAGCTCAGTGCTCGAACGGCGGTGCGTGACATCACCTCGGTGCGGACTCGCTTTCCGGCCCACGCGGGTGCCCTGATCGAAACCGTCACGGTTCGCCGCAAGGCTCGTGCGAAATTGTTCGACTCCGATCACTGGCTGGTGACCGACGAAGCGGTCCAACAAGCCACCCCGACGATCGTGGCGCGCAGGCGAGCTGTTCGACTGTCCGGCCGGCGGGTGCACGACGTCACGTGCTCGATCGGTAGTGAACTGGCGGTGCTGGTCGGGTCGGCCGAGGTGGCATTGGGAAGTGATCTCGATCCGATCAGGCTTCGGATGGCCGCGCACAACGTCCCGGGTGCCACGGTGCTGCGCGCCGACGCACTGACCCCGACGACGCGGGGGACCGTCGTCGTGGCCGATCCCGGCCGCCGAGTCGGTGGACGGCGACGCCACGACCCTGCGTCGCTACAACCCCCGCTGCCTGATCTGATCGACGCCTATCGGGGCCGAGATCTCGTCGTCAAGTGCGCTCCCGGACTGGACTTCGACGCACTCGACTGGCCCGGTGAGATCGAGGTCGTCTCGCTCGACGGGGGTGTGCGGGAAGCGTGCCTCTGGTCGGAAGGGTTGAGCGAAAACGGCATCGGCCGTCGCGCCGCGGTTCTTCGATCCGACGGCAGCGCACTGGAAGTCACCGATGCCGAATCGGACGACATTCCGGTTCGGCCGCCGGGGGACTACATCGTCGATCCCGACGGTGCCGTGGTTCGGGCCGGTCTGGTTCGGCATTACGGTGCCAGATTCGGTCTGTGGCAGCTCGATCCGCGAATCGCTTACCTGACCGGAGACACCGTCCCGGCCGGGGTGCGCGGGTTCCGGATTCTGGAGCAGTCGAAGTTCTCGGAAAAAGTACTTCGGCAACAACTGAATCGGATGGATTGCGGTTCGGTGGAGATTCTCGTACGCGGGGTGGATGTGGACCCGGCGATCCTTCGGCCCAGGCTCAAGCTCCGCGGAACCGTCGCGCTCTCGGTCGTGATCACTCGCATCGAACGGTCGGCGGTGGCCTTCGTCTGTGTACCCGGTTCGATTGCTCAGCCGGTGTAGGTGAAGATCTCACCCAGGTAGCTCGCCGTGACGACCTGGCCGTCCGGTCCGATGGACGTTCCGACAGTGGAACCGACGACGTCGGGAAGGGGTTGCGAGTCCACCGTCTCCCCGGTGGCCGCATCGAAGGTCAGCAGGGCGAGGCCGTCGCCATCGCGAACGACGGTATGGCCGCGCCCGTCGGCGGATTGGGCTGCGGTGCCTGCCTGTTGGACGTCGTCGCGCATCCATATCCGCTCAGCGGAGTCACCGTTGTCACGCAATCCGATCAGGGTGCCGTCGCCGCCCGCGGGGATTATCGTTCCGTCCGAGGCGATCGACGGGGAGGACCCGAGGCCGATTCCGGTGCCCTCGGTCCACTTCTGTCGACCGTCGGCGGTGTCGAACGCGGTCAATCTGCCGTCGACGTCGGCCAGGTAGAGCGTGGAGCCGTCTGCGGACAGTACCGGAGACGACGCGACTCCCGCAGGCAGAAGATCCGAGGACCAGCGCTCGGTCAGTCCGGGAGACCCGTCGCGGGTGTATCGAAGTGAAACAAGTTGTGGTGCAATCGAACCTGGACGCCACAGCGTCAGGTATATCGTTTCTGTCGCGATGTCGACCGCAGGGGTTGCAGGAACCGGGCATTCGGAACCACCTGAGCTGCACGCGGCGAGTCCGGTGTCTGCCGGCCGAAAATCGGTGTTGGGATCGGTGAGGAAGTCTGGTGCGGGGACGAGATCGAGTATCGGGACGCGAAGCTGCCCGGTCTGCGAATCCAGGACGCTGACCTGACCCATCTGGGTGACCGAGAGCACGCTTCCGTCGCCGAGGAACTGGGCGGACTTGGGAACCCCGTATGCTGGTGTGCGCCAACGCAGTTGCCCGTGATCGTTGTACGAGCTCATGCCGCTGTCGTCGCCGATGTAGACGTTGATTGCCGAATCGACGGTCGGAGTTGCGGTCACGACCGACGGTCCGGCGCGATTGCACCAGCGCTTGCGTGCGGAATCGATCTCGAAGGAGAAGAGGTTGCAGCCGGATTCGGTGGCGGCGGTGACGAACATCTGACCGGTCGAACCGATGGAGACCGGCGAGGTCACGGTGCCGCCGGTGGGCCGAGTCCAGTCCAACGTCAGGGGAGCATCCACCGACACCGCAGTCGAGCCACTGTTGTGGGCGTTCGCGTGAACGGCGGGCCACGAATCGGGCGAGAGCGGTTCGATCGCGGTCGTGTCGGTACTGCAGCCGCTCAGGGTCGCCAGTACTGCCGCAGCTACGACCGCAGTGATCTTCTTGCCGGTGCTGTCGTTGGCACTGACGCCGCGCATCGATCGCTCCCCATGGGTTCTTCCGTGCCCGACGCGGTGCCGGGGCGTCCTGTTCGTCTCTGCCGACGAGCAACAGTCGACAGGCAACCCTAGCCCGCCGGTGGGCGCCGGCAGAGGGCGGGCGAACGAGAAACTAGGGTGAACGTCCATGACGAGTATGTGGAACGCGCCGCTGCGGACACGCTGGCGCGGGTCGAGACGACGCGACGCCTTGCAGGCACGGTTTCTCACGCGTGCGTCCCTCGATTGGGTGCTCGCGAACAAGGCGTACACGCCCTGGTATCTGGTGCGGTACTACCGACTGGCGAAGTTCAAGCTGAACAATCCGCACGTGATTCTCAGGGGCATGGTGTTTCTCGGCAAGAACGTCGAGATCCACTCCACCCCAGAGCTCTCGCGCCTCGAAATCGGCCGCTGGGTACACATCGGCGACGGCAATGCCATTCGCTGTCACGAGGGTTCGCTGCGCATCGGCGACAAGGTCGTGTTCGGCAAGGACAACGTCGTCAACACCTACCTCGATATCGAGATCGGCGCGTCGACTCTGGTGGCCGACTGGTGCTATATCTGCGATTTCGACCATCGTATGGACGATGTGAACATGCCGATCAAGGATCAGGGAATCGTGAAGGGGCCGGTGCGGATAGGGCCGGACACGTGGATTGCGGCCAAGGTGACCATCCTGCGCGAAACCCGCATCGGGCGCGGCTGCGTACTGGGTGCCCATGCTGTGGTCAAGGGCGAGATCCCCGACTACAGCATCGCCGTCGGTGCCCCCGCGAAGGTCGTCCGCAACCGTAAGGACGCCTGGGAAGCCGGTGCCGCCGACCGGGCGAAATACATTGCTGCGCTGGAGGATATCGCCCGCAAGAAGGCTCTCGGTCAGGCCGAGGCCGCGCGGGAGAGCTGACCGGTCCGGTCAGGCGCGGCCGGGCAGGGCGCGCTCGGTGATCCGCGGACGCGCGAGAGGATGCCGGACCTTGCGTTTGGCCCCGAGGTAGACCTGGACTGTCGATTCGGCAACGTGTCTCCAGTCGAAATCCACGGTGAGGCGTTGCCGGGCCGCCACGGCCCGTTCCTGCGCGGCGTCGGCGTTGTCGAGAACGTTCCGCACGGCCGCGGCCAGGCCGCCCACGTCGCATGGCGCGAAGGACAGGCCGGTCACTCCGTCGACGATCGCTTCACCGAGACCACCTGCCGTGGACGCGACCAACGGGGTGCCCGCTGCCGCGGCCTCGAGGGCGATGATGCCGAAGGGTTCGTACCGGCTGGGAAGGACGATGGCGTCGGCTCCGTGCAGCCAGCCGAGGAGTTCGGTGTGGTCCAAATTGCCCAGGAACGACACCGCGCGGGCCACCCGGTGGGTACGCGCCAACCCGGCCAACCAGGCGAACTGCGTTCCCTCCCCGGCTATGTGCAGGGTGGTGCCGGGGTGGCTCCGCCGGATGCGGGGCAGGGCGGCGATGGCGTCCTGGATCCCCTTCTCGTACTCGAGCCGGCCGACGTAGAGCAACTTCGCGGGTTCCGATCGAGGCTCTCGTCGCCGAAAGTTCCAGGCGGAGCCGTCGATTCCGTTGCGAATCACCGAGACCGTCGACTCGCAGACGTCAAACAGCGCGGTGACCTCGTCCTTCATCGAAGCCGAACACGTGATGACCGCATCGGAATCGTTGGCCAGCCACCATTCGATCGAGTGCACCTGGCGATTGATCGGACCGGAAATCCAACCACTGTGGCGTCCTGCCTCGGTGGCGTGGATGGTCGAGACCAGAGGTACGTCGAAGAACTCGGCGAGGGCAATGGCCGGGTGCGCGACCAGCCAGTCATGAGCGTGGACCACGTCGGGCTGCCAGCCGTCGCCCAGGCCGGGCTTGCCCAGCGCGACCCCTGCCCGCACCATGGCATGACCCATCGCCAGGGTCCAGGCGAGCATGTCCTCGCCGAAGACGAAATGGGCGGGGTCCTCCGCGACGGCGACGACGAGCACACCGTCCTCGATCTCGTGGGACGTCGGGTGAGTGGCGGCGTCGGTGCCGGTCGGGCGGCGCGACAGCACGACGACCTCGTGTCCGCAGCGGACCAACTCGGTCGCCAGATGGTGAACATGCCGACCGAGGCCCCCCACCACCACGGGTGGGTATTCCCACGACACCATCAGAATCTTCATGGACGACCCCCCGTACCTTCTCGCTTACTGCCTGTGCCCGCACCGCGTAGCCGGCGCGCATCCAGCGCCGGGAACAATCCGTCCGCGCGGTTCCACTGCGTCGCCAGTGCTGTGGCCCGTGCCGACGACCCACCTGTGGACGCAGCGGCTATTTCCCGCAGAGCGTGCGCGTGGACATGCGCCCGTTCCCGGGCGTAGCCGGCCGCGGAGTCCTTGCTGACCATGAACGCCCAGTCGCTGGCCACCGCCATCAGTGTCTCACGCAGTATCTGATCGTTGACCCGATTGCGTAGTTCGGGCCCACCGCTGCTGCGCTGCCCGTGCCGTGCCGCGTCGACTGCGTCCAGAGCGGTACGAGTCACCTCGGAGTTCAGCGCCACGAGGTCGGCGACGTCCTCGCCGGCCCATACACGCCAGTCCTTGCCCGATCCCCAGGACGAATCCTGCAGTTCGAGCGGAGCTCCGACGTAGCCCTGTTCGCGTGCGTCGGCGAGTGTTCCGACAGTGATACCGGCGGCGGGAAGGGCGCGCATGAGCTTGTCGATCCATTGGGGGCCTTCGTGCCACCAGTGTCCGAACAGCTCGGTGTCGAAGGCGGCCACCACCAGTGCGTCACGGCCGATCCGCTGGGATTCGGAGGTCAGTCGGCGGCGAACGACGTCGACGAAGTCGGCGACGTGGCCGTCGACCGTGGCGGACGCGCGCTCGGGATCGTAGGGAGCCTTGTCGTTCGAGGCGACGGAACGGCCGGTGACTCGGGAGGGTTTGAGACCGGTGGCGTGATCGTAGGTGTGGAAGTCCCGATAGGCAGCGTGGCCCGGATAGCCCGATTTCGGTGACCACACGCGATAGCTGACCGGAAGATCGCGGCCGAAGGCGACGACATCCGAATCCCACACCGGCCTGCCGAGGGAGGTGTCGCCGCGCATTGCGGGGCCGTCGACCATGAAGTGCGACACGCCGGCCGCCGCGTATTCGGATTCCATGCCGGGGGTGAAACCGCATTCCGGTGCCCAGATGCCCGAGGGGGCGGTGCCCCAACGTGCTCGCGCGTCCGACAGACCCTCGCGAAGCGAGAATTCACGCAATCGCGGATCGAGCAGCGGCGCGAACGGGTGTGCGAGTGGCCCGCCCAACAGCTCGACTGTGCCGGCATCGAGCAGCGGCCGAAGCGCCGCGGATCCGCCGTGTCGCCACCGAGTCTCGAACCGTTGGAGGGCAGCGGCCGAACCACGGTGTTCGCGGACGGACAGCTCGCGATCGGTGGCCTCGTGCGCGCGCAGTTGCCAGTTTCCGAGCCAGTGATGCATACCCGACAGGCAGTGCGGATCGTCGAGTTGGGCAGCCAGAACAGGCGTGACCCCCAGCGACAACACATCGGTGTAGCCGTCGTCGGCCAATCGCTCCAGAGTCTCGACGATCGGCAGATAGCAATCGGCCCAGGACTGGTACAGCCATTCCTCGCCGACCGGCCACCGTCCGTGATTGGCCAACCACGGAAGGTGCGAGTGCAGCACCAGAGTGAACATGCCCGGCACGGTGGTACCGGATGTCACCCGATCACCGCGCTCGAGCTCTTCCGAGCGATGGCAACGAGGTCGAGGCTGTCGTCGATGCGGTCGGTGGTGATGTCGAAGTCCTCGATCGTGATTGCCGCAACGTCCTCGGCGAGCTCGACCGGCCAGGGTTCACCGGCCAGCGCCCGTTCGATCTGGGCGTCGATGAACGAACCCCCGTGCTTGCTGTCGAGTGCGGCCAGCGTGGGTCCGTGCCGAACGCCGGTGAGTTCGTCGACCTCGAGCCGGGCGGCGACGAGAAGCTCGGTCAGTTCGCCGGCGTCGAGTTCGCGAGTGTGGAATGGGTTCAGCGGTGTGTCGCGGCCAGGCGAGAAGGTGATGCGGTTGGGAGTGCTGATCAACAGCATGCCGCCGGGGCGCAGAATCCGATGTACTTCGGAGAGGAACGCGCCCTGGTCCCAGAGGTGCTCGATCACCTGGAAGTTGACAACGACGTCCACGGACGAATCGACGAAGGGAAGTCGGTCGAGGTTGCCGCGCAGCATCGTCACCCGTGGGTACACCGTCCGCACGTGTGCAGCGGCCGACGCGTCGTAGTCGAGGCCGATGACCTGAGTGGCAACGTCGGCAATCATGTTGGCTCCGTAGCCTTCTCCCGATCCTGCCTCGAGCACGGTGCGGTCGCGACACCGCTCGACCAGGGCTCGATAGACCACCTCGTGTCGGCGGAACCAGTAGTTCTCCTCGGCGATGCCGGGCACTGTTCTCTCGCCGGTGAGGGGGAGTGGTTCCGGTGCCGGTGGCCGAGCCGATGAATCGTTCACCGACGGAAGGTTAGTGGAGGCGTGAGGGAGGTAAGCCAACGTGGTCTCCGTAACAGTCGGGGGCAGATGTATGGTCGGACGGACGAAGAAGTAAGTTACCCATGAGTAACTACGGTGAGGTAACCTCGTCACAGACCGTAGAACTGCACGAACCGTTAGAACACTCACGATCAGCAGAACATGACCAGGAGGTCGACGCAGACCCATGACGAACATCGTTGTTTTGATCAAGCAGGTTCCAGACACGTGGTCCGAGCGCAAGCTCACCGACGGTGACTACACCCTCGATCGCGAGGCTGCCGACGCCGTCCTCGACGAGATCAACGAGCGGGCCGTCGAAGAAGCACTGCTCATCAAGGAAGCTCAGGGCGGTGAGGTCAAGGTTCTGTCCGCAGGCCCCGATCGTGCCACCGATGCCATCCGCAAGGCCTTGTCGATGGGTGCAGACAGTGCTGTGCACCTCAACGACCCGACTCTGCACGGCTCCGACGCGATCCAGACCGGATACGCACTTGCCGCCGCACTGGGCAACGTCGCGTTCGAGAACGACGAGCCGGCCGACCTCATCATTGCCGGTAACGAGGCCACCGACGGACGCACCGGTGCCGTTCCCGCGATCATCGCCGAATACCTGCAGATTCCGGCCCTGACCCAGATGCGCAAGCTCGTTGTCGCAGACGGCAAGGTCACCGGCGAGCGGGAGACCGACGAAGGCATCTTCGGCCTCGAAGCCACGCTGCCCGCCATCGTCAGTGTCACCGAGAAGATCAACGAGCCGCGGTTCCCGTCGTTCAAGGGCATCATGGCCGCCAAGAAGAAGACGGTGCAGACGATCACGCTCGCCGACATCGGTGTCGAGGACGGCATCGTCGGCGTCGACAATGCGGGAACGACCGTCACGTCGTCCACCCCCAAGCCTCCCAAGACTGCCGGCGAGCGGCTCACCGACGAGGGCGACGGCGGCGACAAGATCGCCACCTACCTCGTAGGCCAGAAGATCATCTGATCCCGCCCCACCGAGCAAGCGAAGACAAACGAGGAGCAAGTCATGGCAGAAGTACTCGTGCTCGTGGAGCACGTCGAGGGAACACTGAAGAAGGTCAGCACCGAGCTGATCACCGCTGCGCGCGCACTGGGTGAGCCGTCCGCAGTCGTCACCGGACCGGTCGGCACCACCGACAAGGTCGCCGATGCACTCACCGAGGCCGGTGCCGAGAAGATCTACGCCGCCGAGTCCGACGACATCGACGGCTTTCTCGTCACCCCGAAGGTCGACGTTCTGTCGGCGCTCGCGGAATCGGCTTCGCCCGCGGCGATCATCACGGCAGCCACGATCGAAGGCAAGGAAGTAGCGGGTCGTCTCGCAGCACGGTTGGGCTCGGGCTACCACAACGACGTCGTCGCACTGAACGGTGACGGCAGTGCTGTCTACTCCATCTTCGGCGGCGCATTCACCGTCGAGGCGAAGGCAAACGGCGACGTTCCGGTCATCTCACTGCGCCCCGGTGCAGTCGAGGCCGAGCCGAAGGCCGGAGCAGGCACCCGCGAGACCGTCGAGGTCCCCGCGCAGGAAGACGGCACCGTCAAGATCACCTCGCGTGACCCGATCGTCGGTGGCGACCGTCCGGAACTCACCGAGGCATCGGTAGTGGTATCCGGCGGCCGCGGTGTCGGTAGCGCCGACAAGTTCACCGTCGTCGAGGACCTCGCCGACTCGCTCGGTGCCGCAGTCGGTGCCTCGCGCGCCGCAGTCGACTCCGGTTACTACCCGGGCCAGTTCCAGGTGGGTCAGACGGGCAAGACCGTCTCCCCGCAGCTGTACGTAGCGCTGGGAATCTCCGGAGCCATCCAGCACCGTGCCGGCATGCAGACCTCGAAGACGATCGTCGCGGTCAACAAGGACGAGGAAGCACCGATCTTCGAGATCGCCGATTACGGCATCGTCGGAGACCTCTTCAACGTCGCGCCGCAGCTGACCGACGCAGTCAAGAAGCACAAGGGATAGTCACGATCGCTCTTCCCTCACGGGCCCTCACCGCATCTGCGGTGGGGGCCCGTCTGCGCGTGGTCGGGCAACCTTGTTCACACAAACTCTTCCGACACGTTCCCTCGCCGATGCCCGATGGTCTTCCCCGCTCGTTAGACACACCTCATGACCACTTCCGTCATGAGCTCGACTGCATCGATCGTCCCGGCCACCGACCGCTACTCGCTCGTGTTGTCCACCGAACCGGAGCGCCGACTCGCGGCGCAGCGCCTGCGCTACGACGTGTTCGCTTCCGAACCAGGATTTGCCATTCCGACCGACACCGACGGCCTCGACGCCGATCGGTTCGACGAATTCTGCGATCACCTCCTGGTCCGTGACCAGTGGACCGACACGTTCGTCGGCTGCTACCGCATGTTGCCGCCACCGGCCGCCGTGGCCGCAGGCGGCTATTACACGGCCACCGAATTCGATATCGCCGCCCTCGATCCCGTCGGCATGAACATAGTCGAAATGGGAAGAGCTGCAGTTCATCCCGACCATCGTTCGGGATCCGTACTCGGTCTGATGTGGGCCGGGATTCTGCACTACCTCGACGTGACGGGCTACGCCTGGGTGATGGGTTGCGTGTCGGTTCCCATGCAATCGGCACCGGGTGAACCCATCGGGGCCAATGTCCGCAGTGTGCGAGACCGCTTGTTGGACAGGCATGCGACGCCTCTCGATCGGCGGGTTCGGCCCTATGCTCCGGTCGTCGTCGACGGGGTCGACCTCGTCGATATCGCTCCGGCGAAGCGAACGTCCATGCCGCCGTTGATGAACGGCTACCTCCGACTCGGGGCGTCCATCTGCGGTGAGCCCGCGCACGATCCCGAGTTCGGTGTCGCCGATTTCGTCGCGCTGCTCGGTCTGCACGAGGCCAACACTCGCTATCTCGACCGATTGCGTTCGGCCGCAACAACCTTCGAGTCCGGTGTCCGGTGACCGAACCGATCGTGCACACTCACGCGTGGATGCCGTCGTCGCCGTGCGGTGAAGGCTGTCTGCCGAAGAATCCGCCGACGGTAGGACGGATCGTCGTCGTGCTGCGTGTCGTCCTTGCTCTGACGGCGTTCGGTCTACTGCCGGTGTTGGTCGTGCTGGGGGTGCCCTTCCCTCGCGTCCGCCGCTCGCTGACCCGGATCGGCGCCCGCACTCTGCTGTTCGCCATCGGAATAGACCTGAGCGTGCTCGACGGCCGCTCGGAGCGCGAACGATCCCGTACTGCCGGCGGTGCGCTGCACGTATCGGGTCACATCTCCTGGACCGACGTCGTGGTGCTCACCGCAGTGCAGCCCTCGACTTTCGTCGCGCGCGCCGACCTGGTCGACTGGCCGGTACTCGGGCGCCTGGCGCAGGCGATGAAGGTGATCCCGATCGATCGAGCGCGACTGCACCGGCTACCCGGTGTCGTCGAGCAGGTAGCCGATCGAGTTCGCGCAGGTGGATCGGTCGTCGTCTTCCCCGAGGCCACCACCTGGTGCGGGCGCGCCTACGGCTCGTTGCGCCCGGCGCTGCTGCAGGCGGCGATCGATTCGGAAACCTGGGTGCAACCCATCCGGCTGCGCTACCTCGACCGAACCGGCGAGCCGACCGCGGCGACCTGCTTCGTCGGAGACGAAACCATCGGCGCGTCCATCGCCCGGATCTTCCGACTTCGGGGACTTCGGGCCGAGGTGGAGTTCACGGCTCCGGAGGCACCGGGTAGCGATCGACGCGACCTTGCTCGACGCTGTGAGGTCGCGATCCGACGCGACGACGGAGTGGAGCCTGCGGAACGACACCGGAAGGACGTCTACGACCCCACGCTGCACGAGGTCATGGCGGAGGTCGAACGCCGCCCGATGCCGCCGACGGTATCGGCGGCCTGATCGAGGGATGACCGACCCGACCGCGGACCCACCTCGCGCAGGTAGGTCCGCGGTCGCCGCAACGGGTATCGTCTAGCCTGTTATGCCTTCTGTGCGCAGTACGACTGCTTCCGTCCCCCCGCGGCCACCGGTCTACCTCGATCACGCAGCGACAACTCCGATGCTGCCGTGTGCGATCGAGGCGATGACCGCTGTGTTCGCCACCGTAGGGAACGCGTCGTCGTTGCACACGTCCGGCCGATCGGCCCGACGTCGGGTGGAGGAATCCCGCGAATCGATCGCGGCAGACCTCGGTGCGCGTCCGTCCGAGGTGATTTTCACCTCCGGCGGCACCGAAAGCGACAACCTCGCCGTCAAAGGCATTTTCACGGCGCGTCGAGACGGCGATGCCGCCCTGAACAGAATCATCGCCAGCTCTGTGGAGCATCACGCGGTACTCGACGCAATCGAATGGCTCGTCGCCCACGAAGGCGCGAGTGTCACCTGGCTCCCGGTCGATGCCGAGGGCCGGGTGACGCCGGACGTACTACGCGCCGAACTGGCCTTGCACGCAGACGAGACTGCCCTCGTCACCGTGATGTGGGCCAACAACGAGATCGGTACGGTCATGCCGATCGCCGAACTCGCTGCCGTCGCTGGCGAGTACGGAGTCCCGATGCACAGCGACGCGATTCAGGCCGTTGCGCACCTACCCGTGAGTTTCGCGGACAGCGGTCTGTCCGCGTTGAGCATCGCCGCGCACAAGTTCGGTGGTCCGCAGGGCGTGGGCGCACTGTTGCTCGGCCGTCAAGTTCCGTGTGTTCCGTTGTTCCACGGCGGCGGGCACGAGCGCGACGTGCGATCGGGCACGCCGGACACCGCAGGCGTCGTCGCGATGGCGGCGGCGCTACGGTTCACCAACCAGAACGCGTCCGGGCACCACGTCGAGCTGAGCGCACTGCGCGATCGGTTGATCGCCGGAATTCGGGACGCCGTTCCCGACGCCATCCTCAACGGCCCGGAGGGTGAGCACCGGTTGGCCGGCAACGTACACTTCACCTTTCCCGGCTGCGAGGGCGATTCGTTGCTGATGCTGCTCGACGCTGCGGGCATCGAGTGCTCGACGGGTTCCGCCTGCACGGCAGGTGTCGCCAGCGCCAGCCATGTACTGATCGCGCTCGGCGTCGATCCGCGCGTCGCCCGTGGCTCGCTGCGGTTCTCCCTGGGAGCCGGCTCGTCCGATGCGGACGTCACCACTGTGCTTGCGGCCCTGCCGCAGGTCGTCGAACGTGCTCGCGCCGCCGGACTGGCGAGCGTCGGAGCTCGAGGAGGAAATCGCTGATGCGTGTACTGGCAGCTATGAGCGGGGGAGTCGACTCGGCTGTGGCCGCGGCTCGTGCCGTGGACGAAGGCCATGACGTCGTGGGCGTGCATTTGGCTCTGTCCACCGCGCCCGGTGCGTTGCGCACGGGTTCGCGTGGCTGCTGCTCGAAGGAGGACGCCGGTGACGCCCGACGGGCCGCCGATGTGCTCGGAATACCCTTCTACGTCTGGGATTTCGCCGACCGCTTCAAAGAGGACGTCATCGACGACTTCGTCGCGTCCTATGCAGCGGGCGAGACTCCCAATCCCTGCTTGCGCTGCAACGAGAAGATCAAGTTCTCGGCCTTGGCGGACCGCGCCCTCGCATTGGGCTTCGATGCCGTGGCCACCGGCCACTACGCCCAGTTGCACGATGGTGTGCTGCGCCGGGCGGTGGACGCGGACAAGGACCAGTCCTACGTGTTGGCCGTGCTGAACCACGGGCAGCTCTCCCGTGCGATGTTCCCCATCGGCGATACCCCGAAGTCAGAGATTCGAGAGGAAGCTGCCGAGCGCGGGCTGGCGGTGGCAGACAAGCCGGACAGTCACGACATCTGTTTCATTCCCTCGGGCGACACCCGCGCTTTCCTCGGCGCACATATCGGCGTGCGTCCGGGCAAGGTCGTCGACTCCGATACCGGAGCCGAACTGGCCGACCACGACGGCGTGCACGGTTTCACCATCGGTCAACGCAAGGGACTCGGTGTCGAGGGCCCAGCGGCGGACGGCCGTCCGCGATACGTCACGTCGATCGAACCGGACAGCGGCACCGTCATGGTCGGTTCTGCCCAGAAGCTCGATGTCTGGGCAATCAGCGGAGACCGTGCGGTATGGACCGAGGGCACAGCTCCGGTCGGTCCCATCGAATGCATGGTTCAGGTGCGCGCGCACGGCGGATTGAGCGAGGCCGTCGCCGAGGCAGTGGGCGAGGGGATGGAGATCCAGCTGCGGGCTCCGCTCACCGGTGTCGCCAAGGGACAGGCGGCAGTGCTGTACCGCAAGGACATTCACGGAGACGTCGTCATCGGTAGCTCGACCATCTCGGGTACCCGATCCGAGCGCGAGTGACGTCGAGCGATTTCGCCGGGCTCGCGACCGGCATCGGTTCGTGGCCGGGCACCGATATCCGTGAGGCTGCCGCAGTCGTCGTCGGCGAGTTCACCGAGCTTCCACATATCGTCGAACTTCCGGCACGCGGCCTGGGTGCGGACATGATCGGGCGCACCGGAGCGATCATGGTCGACGTCCAACTCGACGTGCGCACCTCCGGCTATCGAGTCGTGCCGCGTCCGATGCTCGCCGGGCGCAGGGCAATCGATTTTCTCACCGAGGACCTCGACGTGCTCGAGGAACTGTGGGAGGTGTCGGGGCTTCGCGGCAGCGGTCGCACCATCAAAGTTCAGGCTGCCGGACCGTTCACGATGGCAGCGCAGGTCGAACTGCGGCACGGGCATCGGGCCCTGACCGATCGCGGGGCCCTGCGACATTTCGCCGAATCCCTCGGTGAGGGACTACGCCTGCACTGCGCGGAACTGACGCGTCGACTGGGTGCCGAGGTAGTGGTTCAGCTCGACGAACCCAGTCTCGCAGCTGTTCTGGCAGGCACCCTGACGGGAATCACCGGGCTCGATTCGGTCCGAGCAGTCCCGGAACCGGATGCACTCGATCTGCTCGACTCACTCGTCGAGACGATTGCGCTCCCAGTTGCCGTGCATTGCTGCGACAGTGACGTTCCTTTCGATCTGCTTCGTCGCTCGCGAGCGGTAGCGATTGCGGTGGATGCGACTGCGCTGCGCCGCGCCGATTTCGACGGAATCGGCGAGTTGTTGCAGGCAGGAAAGACCTTGATGCTCGGGCTGATCCCTGCGGAAGCTCCCGAGCGGCCACCCCATTGGCGGGAACTCGCCGAGCCCGGTGTGACCTTGATCGACCGCCTCGGTTTCGATCGTCGCGTGCTGGCGTCACAGATTTCGGTGACGCCCACCTGCGGCCTGGCCGGCAGCACACCGGAGTGGGCCCGTCGCGCAACGGGACTCGCCCGTGAGGTGGCCGCCGCATTTGCCGACGCGCCCGATTCGCTGACGGATTTCACCGGCGGCCCCGGTGAAGAAGCTCTGTCACCCCGTCGTCGAAACCCACGATTTCAGGGTCGTTCAGCCGTGTGACACTATTCACATGCCCGTCGGGGGTCTGCTGAATCGGTGGGAGTTCGCAAAATGGCATCAGGTGGTCGCGACTTCGATGAGGTCGCCTCCGTCCGACGTTCCGGCAGGCACCGTCGAGGTGTCATTGCCAAACTCGCCGCCGCCACGTCGGACTGGTATCGGGCCCCGCACGATTTCGACTGGATCATCAACCACAGATCGACCCGCCCGCTGACCGGGATGATTCGAGCCGTGTTCGGTACGGCCGTCCTCATGTATGCCCTCACATCGATTTTGATGCTGTTCAGTGACCTCGGTCCGACCGGCACCGTTGCGGTCGGGTGGGTCTTCTTCGTGCTCTTCACACAGGTGCTCTTCGCTGCCCGGTGTGTGCTCGGCCCAATTCCGGGTAAGAAATTCTTCGTCGGCTTCCTTGCGTTCGGCGACATAATGACGACCTCGGTGCTGGTGCTGTACGCGCCTGTCGCGTCCCTGATCGGAACGGTGCTGTTCGCGGTCACGGGAGCGTTCTGCACGTATTTCCTGAGCCCGCGACTGTTGGTGGCGCATCTGCTGTGGACGGGGACATTCATCCTCGGCTTCGGCATTCGGACATTTCTGTCGGTGATGGACGGCGAGGTGGACTACATAGACGGACCCGCCGTCGCGACGGCCACCGTTGTTCTGCTGCTGGCGACCGTCGGAGTACCCGTATTCGCTCAGGTGGCGTGGACGACGCTGTCCAACGACGCCAAACGCTCGGTGCTCGATCCGTTGACCGGTGTGTTCAATCGGCGAGGAATAGACAGCGAACTGCTGGACCTGTGGCAGCAAGCCCGTAAGCGAGGGATGTCGATGGCGTTCGTCGTGGTCGACATAGACAAGTTCAAAGCCGTCAACGACCGTTTCGGCCACAGCCGTGGGGACGACGTGATCGTCCGAGTATCCGACCGGTTGCGGCGCCTGGTTCGACACCAGGGTGGAGCGCTCGCCAGAACCGGTGGCGAAGAGTTTCTGGTGGCCTTGGTCGGTGACGCGCGTGGAATGGTCGACGTCGGTTTCGAGATGGTTCGGGTGCTGTGCGATCACCGTGATGACATTCCGGTCACCGTGAGCGTCGGGATGGCCTTGCTGCGCGAGGACTCCGCACTGTGGGACGTGGGGACCTCGGTGGTGGGAAGAGCAGCGCGCACGGCCGACACCGCGATGTATCGGTCGAAGCAATCCGGCGGAAACAGCCTCGTCGTCGACGAGATCTGACCTCTCGAAGCACCGACGCTCGGTGCGCCGACGTCGATGGTCGAGCGCTCTGCGATGATCGTGCGATGTATCGGCTGTCGGATGCCCAGCGACGTGGACTCCCCGCTGGAGTGCTGCTGTCGGTAATGGCCTCCGTGCTCGGCGGCATCTATTCCGATTCCTTCGTCACCGGTTTCGCTCTGACCGCGGGTATCTGCGCGGTGGCCCTGATCTGCGCGACCCTGTTGCTGGGGCTCATGGGCCGCTAGGAACATCGTGTCGGCCCATCGGTCGCTGTGGATGAGTCGCTGTCGGTGGGTTCCGTTAATCTTCGTGACGTGCCTGAGCAGACCGAAGTGCCCGCCGGAGCCGACGACACCGCAGGGGCCGTCGGTGTCGAACTCGACCCAGCGTCGTCGGCCGACCGTGAGCGATGGCAGTCCTTGGCCGAGGAAGTGCGCGGTCACCAGTTCCGCTACTACGTGCGCGATGCCCCGATCGTGTCCGACGGCGAATTCGACGCTCTGCTGCGCGAGCTCGCCGACCTGGAAGAGGCGCACCCCGACCTGCGCACGGCGGATTCGCCGACCCAACTCGTCGGAGGTGGCTTCGCGACGGAATTCACCGCCGTGGATCATCTGGAACGAATGCTCAGCTTGGACAACGTGTTCGATCACGACGAGCTTCGGGCGTGGGCGAAACGAGTCGAGACCGAAGCCGGACCGGATCTGGAGTATCTGTGCGAGGTCAAGATCGACGGCGTCGCGCTGAACCTGGTGTACGAGAACGGCACTCTGGTGCGCGGGGCCACCCGTGGCGACGGACGTACCGGTGAGGACGTGACCCTCAACGCCCGGACCATCGACGACATCCCGGACACCTTGACCGGCAGTGCGGAGTACCCCGTGCCGGAGCTGCTGGAAGTACGCGGGGAGGTCTTCTTCCGCCTCGAGGATTTTCAGGCACTCAACGCCGCACTCGTGGAGGAAGGCAAGCCCCCGTTCGCCAATCCGCGAAACTCCGCTGCAGGGTCGCTGCGACAGAAGAATCCCGCCGTCACGTCCAAGCGCCGTCTGGGCATGATCTGCCACGGGCTCGGACGCATGGTGGGATTCACCCCCGACTCGCAGTGGCATGCCTACGAGGCGCTTTCGGCCTGGGGTCTGCCGATCTCGACACACACCACTCGCGTGCAGGGCATCGATGCCGTCATCGAAAAGGTCGTGTACTGGGACCAGCACCGCCACGACGTCGAACACGAAATCGATGGTCTCGTGGTCAAGATCGACGACATGTCGTTGCATCGCCGATTGGGGACGACCTCTCGAGCGCCGCGGTGGGCCATTGCGTACAAGTACCCACCCGAGGAAGTCACCACGACTCTGCTCGACATCCGCGTCAGTGTGGGAAGGACGGGAAGAGTGACCCCGTTCGCGTACATGACGCCGGTTCTCGTGGCCGGTTCCACGGTGTCGTTGGCGACACTGCACAACGCCTCGGAGGTCAAGCGAAAGGGCGTGTTGATCGGCGACACGGTGACCATTCGCAAAGCGGGTGAGGTCATTCCGGAGGTTCTCGGCCCCGTCGTCGACGCCAGGACCGGTGCCGAAACCGAATTCGTCATGCCCACCGAGTGCCCGGAATGTTCGACCCCGCTGGCTCCGGCCAAAGAGGGTGACGCAGACCTGCGCTGCCCCAACTCGCAGTTCTGCCCGGCCCAGCGGCGCGAGCGCGTGTTCTTCGTAGCCGAGCGGCAGCGATTCGACATCGAAGGCCTCGGCTACGAGGCCGCAACCGACTTGTTGACCACCGCTGCCATCGAGGACGAGGGCGACCTGTTCTCGTTGACCGAGTCGGACCTGATGAAGACGGCCATCTTCCGCACCAAATCCGGGGCCCTGTCGGCTACCGGACGAAAGTTGCTCGACAATCTGGCTGTCGCGAAAAACCAGCCGCTGTGGCGCGTGCTGGTCAGCCTCTCCATCCGCCACGTAGGCCCGTCGGCGGCCCGCGCGCTGGCCGGTGAATTCGGCAGTCTCGAACGCATCGAGGCGGCCTCGGTCGAAGAACTGTCTGCGGTCGACGGGGTGGGCGGCACCATCGCCGCAGCCGTCTCGGAGTGGTTCGAGGTCGAGTGGCATCGAACCATCGTCGAGAAGTGGCGGGCCGCAGGCGTGCGCATGGAAGACGAGCGCGATGCGTCGATCGAGCGACATCTCGAGGGGCTCTCGATCGTGGTCACGGGCTCGTTGACGTCGTATTCACGCGACGAAGCCAAAGAAGCGATCCTGCTGCGGGGTGGAAAAGCTGCCGGTTCGGTGTCGAAGAAGACAGCGTTCGTCGTCGTCGGTGAATCTCCGGGCTCCAAGCACGACAAGGCCATCGAGCTCGGTGTGCCGGTACTGGACGAAGCGGGGTTCACTCGGCTGCTGTCCGAGGGACCCGAGGCGGTGGTACCAGCGGAACCGGCACCCGAATCTGCCGACTGACCGGGTCCGCGCTCGGGCGGCGAGCCGTCGGTTCGGAGAGCAGCAGGGTCAGGTCAGGACGGTGGCGACGATGCCGGCGAGATAGCCGAGACGGGCCACCTCCGACGGCCTGAACTCCGGGCCACCGGGGCGTCCCAACATCAGTACGGTGCCGGTGGTGCCGAGGGGAGCCACAGCAATCTGGGTGTCCATGTCGCGCCACACCTGTGGAACCCACTCGGCATCGCCGTCCAGGGCGGCTGGGGCCTTCAGTGGGAACCACGGCAGCTCGGCGGCACGGGTCTCGGGCGCTCCCGGGCTGCCCACCAGCCGGAACGGGCCGTGTGCGTTGGTGGCAATCACTGTGCTCCACCCCACACGTAGGACGCGAGGAGCGCCGTCGACGAGCACCTGCAACCGGTCGTCGGATGCTGCAGCGACGCGATCTATCAGTTCCAATTCGCGGTGGGTGTCGAGGACGCCGGTGTACGGCCGAATGGAATCGACCCGAACGTCGGTGAGGTTCTCGGCTGCCGTGATCAACGTATCGGGCAGCGAACCCGGTGCTACGTCGACGACCAGATCGTCGACCGCGTACCCCTCACCACGTTCGATGACGTCGAGGGAGAGGATGTCTGCTCCCACCGAACCGAGCGCGACGGCCAGGGCCCCGAGGCTGCCCGGCCGATCGGGCAGTTGAACGCGGAGCAGGTAGGACATGTCACGCTCCCTTTCGGATCTTGGCGTACTTCGGCCACACCGGCATGACCGGTGGTGACCTACGGTCGGAAAGGGAACACTGTGCACCCTGGCGCGAGCAATCCTTGCATCTTCGACCTGTACGGATCGACGCGCAACGCGAGCAGTGACAATTCTGACATCGAAACACCCGATGGGCGTGCGTGAAGGCTGCCGAACGTTTCGCACTAGGCTGGACCGCGTTTGCGGACCCGATCGGTTCGCTCTGTACAAACACGGGGTCGCTTCGGTCGGCTCCACTCCTATTGTGTGAAAGGGGTCTACGCGGTGCCTGACATCTCCCGCGACGAGGTCGCTCACCTCGCCCGGCTGTCGCGCTTGGCTCTCAGCGACGCCGAACTCGACGAGTTCGCCGGCCAGTTGGATTCGATTCTTCACCACGTCAAAGCAGTGGCGGA
>NZ_CAPS01000094.1 GCF_000333955.1 Rhodococcus sp. AW25M09 | reverse complement strand
GGTGCTCGGGGCTCGGCCCGACGACCCGTCCAAGGGATACCTCGGCGTGACGCCCGAGGAGCAGCCGAACGTGCCGTTCGAGGTGACGTTCAATCTCGCCGACGTCGGTGGACCGTCGGCCGGACTGATGTTCAGCCTCGCCGTGGTGGACAAACTCAGTCCCGGTGAATTGAGCAACGGCGAGTTCGTTGCGGGCACCGGAACCATCGACGCAGACGGGACGGTCGGCCCGATCGGCGGGATTCCGTACAAGCTGATCGCCGCCCGCGAGGCCGGAGCCACCACTTTCCTGGTGCCGGACGCGAACTGCGGTGAGGCACAACAGAACGTCCCCGACGGACTCCGGCTGGTGCGCGTCGAATCGTTGGACAGCGCTGTCGATTCACTGCAGACGATCCGGTCCGGGGGAGACGTTCCCTCCTGCAGTTAGTCGTCCTCGACCGCGTCGAACGTGGCGTAGAGGCCGTGCACGACGTTGGGGGCCAGATCCTCCGCGATGCGCAGTTCGATGGGCGCGAAGGGGTCGGCATCCTCGTCCGGGTGTAACTGCAGCAGCGTCAGGGACGGGCCGTCTGCAAGGACCGCCACGATCAGTCGCGCATCGCGTTTCTCGGGATGGTTCTCGGCCGCTGCCCGGGCAGCGTGGTCGGCCGCGTCGGGATCGGCCAGCAACGGCATCAATGCATTGTCGAGGGTCGATTCCGCAGCCGGGGGGAGTACCACGATCTCTTGCACCAGAGCGCATCCGACGACACCCTCGGGCCACGTCGAGGTAGCGAGGAACTCGTCCAGGGCGGGCGAACCTCCGGTGATGTCCTCGGAGAGCGAATGCTGCTGAATCGGAGTGAGAGCGGCACCGTCGGCCAGATCGTCGAGCAGGCCCGGTTCGGCCGCTGCGAGCGCAACCGTGGGCACCAGCGCGAACATCTGCGGTGCCTGATGCCATCCGCCTGCGTCGACGAAGTCCGCCACCTCGCGCGCACACCGGGCGAGAGCCTCGGCCGCATCATCTCCACCCGACCGGGGGTCGAACTCGTCATCGAAATTGTCTCTGCCGGGCAGTCCGTCGCTGTCGTCGCTCACCGCACTATCCTCGCATTCGGATGGTTCTCCGGATGCCGACGCTCCTGACCTGGGGTGGGCAGCGGGCGCAGCACGGGCGTCGCAGCCGTAGGATCAACGTACGTACAGTAGGGCGAAACGGACATGCGGTGCACGACGAGTGCACCGAAGAAGTCATCTGCGGCGCCGCTCGGCGTCGCCCGAAGTTGGAGTGTGGCACGTGGGCATGAGGCCCCCCACCGGTATGCCGTCCTTGTCGCGGCGAAGCCGGATCTTGCTCGTATTGGCCTTGGTAGCAGCAGCTCTGCTGCTCATCGGTCCCCGTCTGATCGATATCTACACGAACTGGCTGTGGTTCGGCGAGGTCGACTTCCGCGGCGTGTACACCACTACTCTGTTGACCCGGTTGGTGCTCTTCGTTGTCGTCGCTGTGGTCGTCGGACTCATCGTGTTCGGTGCACTGCTGGTGGCGTACCGCAATCGCCCGGTGTTCGTTCCGGTCGCCGGACCCAACGATCCGATTGCGCGATACCGCACCACGGTGATGAGCCGGTTGCGTCTGTTCGGCATCGGAATTCCCGTGGTGTTCGGGTTCCTGTCCGGCATGATCGCCCAGACGAACTGGGCGACTGTGCAGCTGTTCCTGCACAGTGAAGACTTCGGGATCACCGATCCGCAGTTCGGGCTGGACGTCGGTTTTTACTCGTTCGACCTGCCGTTCTACCGATTCATCCTCAATTGGTTGTTCGTCGCCGTCTTGGTGGCTTTCTTCGCGAATCTCGTCACGCAGTACGTGTTCGGCGGAATCCGGCTCGCCGGTCGTGAGGGTGCGTTGACCAGAGCAGCGCGTATCCAACTGGCAGTCATCGCCGGCACCTTCGTTCTGCTCAAGGCGATCGCGTACTGGTTCGATCGGTACACACTGCTCTCGAGCAGTCGCAAGGAACCCACCTTCAGCGGTGCCAGTTTCACCGATATCAACGCGGTGCTCCCGGCCAAACTGATCCTGCTCGCGATCGCCGTGATCTGCGCGATCGCTTTCTTCGCGGCCATCTTCCTGCGAGACCTCAGAATTCCGGCGTTGGCGACGGCGCTGTTGGTGCTCTCGTCCATCTTGATCGGTGCGGTCTGGCCGCTGGTGATGGAACAGTTCTCGGTCCGCCCCAACGCGGCCGAAAAAGAGAGCGCCTACATCCAGCGAAACATAACGGCGACTCGGGATGCATACGGAATCGGCGACGACGTCGTCGACTACCAGGACTATTCGGGCGAGAGTTCGCAGAATCCGCGCGAGAGCGAGGCGGACAGGACCACGATTGCCAATACCCGTCTGTTGGATCCGAACGTGCTCTCCCGCACGTTCACCCAGCAGCAGCAGCTGAAGAACTTCTTCGGCTTCCCCGACACCCTCGACATCGACCGGTACGAGATCGACGGCCAGTTGCAGGACTACATCGTCGCTGCCCGCGAGCTCTCGCCGCAGTCCTTGACCGGAAACCAGACGGACTGGATCAACCGGCACACCGTGTACACGCACGGAAACGGCTTCGTTGCGGCCCCGGCCAACAGGGTCAACGCAGCTGTGCAGGATCCGACCGCCGAGGGTGCGAACAGCAACAGTGGCTACCCGATCTACACGGTCAGCGACATTGCGTCACAGGGGGCGAATCAGGTCATTCCCGTCGATCAGCCACGCATCTACTACGGCGAGGTCATCGCTCAAGCGGATCCGGACTACGCGATCGTGGGTGCCGCCGGTAGCGGTGACCGTGAGTACGACACCGACGAATCCAACTACACCTACACCGGTTCCGGAGGCGTCCCGGTGGGCAACTGGTTCAACCGGTTCGCGTTCGCCGCGAAGTACGCAGAGCGAAACATTCTTTTCTCCGGAGCTATCGGCAACGACTCGAAGATTCTGTTCGACCGCGATCCTCGCGACCGAGTGCAGAAGGTTGCGCCGTGGCTGACCACCGATACCGACTCGTACCCGGCGGTCGTGGACGGCAAGATCGTCTGGATCGTCGACGGCTACACGACGCTGAAGAACTACCCCTACGCCCAGCGCGCGTCGTTGGATGGCCTGACGGTGGACAGCGTGGAGCCGACGACCGGTCGGCCGCTCCCACGTGACGAGGTGTCGTACATCCGCAACTCCGTCAAAGCGACGGTCGACGCGTACGACGGCACCGTGACTCTCTATCAGGTCGATGACAACGATCCCGTGTTGAAGGCATGGATGGGTGTGTTCCCCGATTCGGTTCAGCCGGAGTCCGCGATCTCGGACGAGCTCCGTTCGCACTTCCGGTACCCGGAGGACCTGTTCAAGGTTCAGCGAGAAATGCTGGCGAAGTACCACGTGGACAATCCCAACGAGTTCTTCACCAACAACGCGTTCTGGTCTGTGCCCAGCGACCCGACCAGCAACAGCGGTGCGGGAAGCGATTTGAATCAGCCCCCGTACTACGTGCTCGTGGGTGATCCCGATACCGGAGAGCCGTCGTTCCGGCTCACCAGTGCCATGGTCGGGTTCAACCGTGAATTGCTGGCTGCGTACATCTCCGTGCGCTCCGACCCAGAGAATTACGGCAAGTTCACCGTTCTGCAATTGCCGACTCAGACTCAGACTCAGGGCCCGCAGCAGGCGCAGAACTCGATGACGTCCGACGCGCGAGTGGCATCGGATCGAACGCTTCTCGAACAGTCGAACGAACTGCAGTACGGCAATTTGCTGACGCTACCGATCGCGGACGGTGGAATCCTGTATGTGGAACCGCTGTACACCTCCAGGAAGAATGCGGCGACCTCGACGTTCCCGCAGTTGACCAAGGTCTTGGTGAGCTACCGCGAGCCTGGAGCCGACGGTGGTGTCCGCGTCGGTTACGCCCCCAGGTTGTCGGAGGCGCTCGATCAGGTGTTCGGAGCGGGAACAGGCTCTGCTGCCACTGCTCCGGGTGGAGCTCCCGAGGATCCACAACCGGCCGAATCGGGCGGCACGTCGGGGGCCGAGGCAACGACTCCGGCCACGCCGAATCCGGCTCCGTCCACCGGCGGTTCACCGACACGGGACGCGGCGGTCACCGGACTGAACTCCGCACTCGAGTCGGTGCGTACCGCACAGCAGAGCGGAAACCTGGCGGACCTCGGCACCGCGCTCGAGAACCTGCAGACCGCCGTCGACACGTACAACCGTGCCGGCAGCTGATCGTCGGGTTCACTGGTCGCTGACGTAAACGAAAGAGCCGCCTCACCGGAACGGTGAGGCGGCTCTTTCGTTGTGTGCTATCGGCCTTCTGGGTGCACGTGGCACTGCCGAGTAGACGACGTTACGAGATGATCAGCGTCCGATCGGCGCGAGCACGGGAGCGTTCGCGGAGACGAAGTGCTGGAACTGAGTGCTCAGGCCGTACTGGTCGGCCAGCTTGGAGACGGCGTCGAACGCGCCCTGGGCTGCCTGGGTGGCGGCTGCTGCCTCGGGTGCGACGACCGGTGCCGGTGCCGGTGCGGGTGCCGGAGCTGCCTTCGGTGCCGGTGCTGCCTTGGGCTCGGGCGCAGAGGTACCGGTGGTCAGCTGCTGACCGCACACGGGCCATGCTCCCGGTCCCTGGCTCTGCAGGGTGTTCTCTGCGACGCGGATCTGCTCGGCCTTGGACGCGTTGGCCGGGGATCCGGATCCGCCGTTGGCCGTCCAGGTGCTCTGCGAGAACTGCAGGCCACCGTAGTAGCCGTTTCCGGTGTTGATGCTCCAGTTGCCACCGCTCTCGCACTGTGCGACGCCGTCCCAGTTGTGGGGGGCTGCGTTGGCGGTTCCGGCAGAGACACCGAGGGGGATTGCTACGGCGGCACCTGCGATGGCAGCCAATCCGAGTGCGCGCCGGAGCGGAGCCTGCGCAGCGATCAGGGTCTTCGTGCCGAAATTGTTCTGTGTGGTCATGCGGGGTGAATCCTCTCCGCGCTCGACTGGCGCGACTGGCCTGCAATCACGTCGCCGGTGTTGCAGGCGATGGTGACCAGGCGCTTCGTATCGTCGCGGCTCTGCCCCCGTACGTCTTGGGGACCACACCCGCGGGGCAGAGCGAAGGAAGCGGCGGGGTGGTGCAGGCCCAGCTGTTTAGGGCCGTCCGTGAAGGTAGTCGAGGATTCACCTAACGTCACGGAAGCGAAATGGGATGGTGGGTGTTCACATACTGGGACGAAGGTGACGTTTTCCCAGTTCAAAAGCGGTTGTGGCGTTAAAGTTGCTACTTCGTGACCCGAACGTTATGTGACTCGAAACACGCACGAAAAGAGACGCGGAGCACTATTTCATAGTGGCTTCTACGTGATAGACGCAGCTGCTAGGACGTCCGATCAAAGACGTTTCCCGCGTTCTCCGGCGCCGGAATGTCACGTGATTTGCATTGGCCGTACGCGCGGGAGTAACTTCGTAGATGCAACGCGGGGTGGAGCAGCTCGGTAGCTCGCTGGGCTCATAACCCAGAGGTCGCAGGTTCAAATCCTGTCCCCGCTACCACTGCAAAATGGTCCAGGACATGTGTCCTGGGCCATTTTTGTGCTGTCATATCCGTCATGATCCGATGTGGCGTCCCGCCGTGCCTACGGAGGCGAGTCCGATGATTCTTCCTTCCGTCCGAGATCCCCGACTGATCACCGTGCACCGAGGCGGCCTGCTGTCCGACGCCGACCATCGAAGCCTGGCGCTGTGGGCAGCCGAGTGTGCGAGCCACGTGCTCGGCTTGTTCGAGGGCGTCGAACCGTCGGACAGCCGCCCCCGCGACGCGATCGATGCCACCCATGCGTGGGTGCGCGGCGAACTCGCGATGATGGCGACCCGCGCCCTCGGCGGCCACAGCATGGGCGCGGCACGTCCGCTGCGCGGTGCGGCCCGCTTCGCCGCATATGCGGCCGGCCAAGCAGCATGTGTGGCCCACGTACCCGAGCACGACCTCGGAGCAGCGGCGTACGCCATCAAGGCGGTTCGGGCTGCCGCTCCTGCCGGCGCAGAGGGAGTCGCGGGTCGCCGAGAACTCGAGTGGCAGAGAGATCGCCTACCGAGCAGTGTGCGAGAGCTCGTTCTGGAGGATCAGAAGAGACGGAACAGTATCTGCTGGTACGTATTCGAAGACCGACACGCCGGATCTTCTCGTGTGCAAGTCGCCGGAATCAGTCCGAGACCTGCTCGCGGGCATCGTCGGTGGTGACTGTCTCGGGGTTGGCGTTGTGAACAGTGTCGTCGGAATCATCGGCAGTGAGGTCGACCGTGTCTGCGCCCTCGAGTGCCGTCAGTTCCTGCTCTGCCTCCGCGATGAGGCCCTTCGTGTTCTCTTCGATCTTCTTGACCCACTCGGCCATGACGGTCACACCCTTCACTCGATCGTGTACCACCGGTCTACCAGACTTCTCCCCCCTAGGATCCACGGTGTGCGAACACGAACCTCGCGACTCGATCTCGACGAGCCGCTCATCACGGATCTCGATGCGATGTATGCGATCTGCAGCGACCCGCAGTCGTGGACCCACTTTCCCAGCCTTCGGCATACCGATCCCGGTGCAACCGAACGAATGTTGCTGGGCTGGGTGGAGCAGTAGCGGCGGGATGGATTGGCCACGTGGATCATTCGTGAGCGCGGCAGCCGCACGATCAGTGGCTACGGCGGGTGCTCGAAGCGGCAGAACGCCTTCTGGAATCTCGGCTATCGCCTCCATCCCGACGCGCAGGGCAACGGATACGCCGCGGAGATGTGTGAGATCGCAGTCGAGTGCGCGCACCGAACCGAACCCGAATTGCCGATCGTGGCGTACCTCCTCGAACACAACGTCGCGTCGGCGCGAGTGGCCGAACGCGCGGGTCTGGAGCTCACCGCTCGCGGACCCGATACCGGCAACTCGGATCCGAACGCAATTCGTCTGGTGTACTCGGACCGGCCGTTGCGCGCCGATCAGCTGGAATCGGTTCTGTCGGCCTGATCGATACTGCCGTTCACCTCGGCCAAACGACGGTGAAGCAGTTGTTTTTCCGGTGCGGTTCGTGCGAAATCCAGTGCCCGTCGATAGTGGACCGCTGCCTCGTCGAGTCGTCCGAGCCGTTGCAGCAGATCGGCTTTCGCCATGGGATACGGGTGATAGCGGCGCAGCGAGGGCTCGTCGGCAAGCCGGTCGAGCTCGTGCAGACCCGCGGCGGGGCCGTGGCACATGGCCAGCGCCACCGCCCGGTTCAGTGCAACGATCGCGCTCGGTATCAGAGTGGTGAGCACGTCGTAGAGGGCCAAGATCTGCGGCCAGTCGGTGCGGTCGGACTCGAGTGACTCGTCGTGCACTGCGGCTATGGCTGCCTGCACGGCGTAGGGACCGCTCGGGCCACCCCCGAGTGCCTCGACCACGAGCGCAGTACCTTCGGCGATGAATTCGGCGTTCCAGAGTCGACGGTCTTGATCGGCCAACAGCACGATCTGGCCGTCGGGCCCGATCCGAGCGGCGCGTCTGGCGTCGACCAGCAGCATCAGCGCCAGCAGCCCGCTCACTTCGGTCTCGGCGGGCAGTGCCGTGTGCAGGAGCCGACCCATCCCGATCGCTTCGTCGACGAGATCGATTCGCCCGACCCGCTCACCGGACGTCGCCGAGTACCCCTCGGTGAAGATCGAGTAGACGACCCCGAGCACCATCGGCACTCTGTCCGCCAACTCGTCCGGCCCCGGAACACGGAACGGGATGTGCGCGACGCGAATCTTGTTCTTGGCTCGCACTATTCGCTGAGCTGCGGTGGCCGGAGGGATGAGCAGCGCCCGGGCGACCTCGGCGGTGGAAAGACCGGCCAGGCATCGAAGCGTCAACGCCAGGCGGTCATCGGCAGCGAGAGCTGGGTGCGCGCACGTGAAGAACAACTGCAGACGGTCGTCGGGCAGAGCGTCGTCGAGTGAGTTCGAGTGAGCTGGTTCGGCTCGATCCGAATCCGCTCGAAGCACTGCCAGTTTCGCCGCCAGAGTCTTGTCGCGGCGCAGGCGATCCACCGCCTTTCGGCGGGCGGTGGTGAGCAACCAGGCTCCGGGTCGGGACGGAACGCCATCGATCGGCCAGTGTTCAAGGGCCGATTCGATGGCGTCCGACGTCACTTCCTCAGCGAGGTCGAGGTCGCGGTACCGCTGAACCAACGAGGCGAGCAGCACCGAGCGCTCGGCTCGGAACACCGATTCGATCGATCGATGGGCCTCGGACTCGTTCATCGAGAATCGTGCAGGTCGGAATTCGGCTGTTCAGAACTCGGCAAGGGGCCGCACGATCACTGCGCCGCCGTCCTTGGAACCCGGGCATCGGGCCGCCCACTCGAGCGCAGCGTCGAGGTCGGGCACGTCGATCACGTCGTAGCCGCCGAGTACCTCGTGTGATTCGGCGTACGGTCCGTCGGTGACGGTGCGCTCCCCGGTGCCGGGATCGACGCGCACCGCCGTGGCAGTGGTGAGATCGGCCATCGCGTGCCCGGAGACGAACACGCCCGCTTCCTTCATCTCTTTCTCGTAGGTCATCCAGTCCTCCACACTGCTGCAGCCCGGTGCTGCTCCGGGTGCGGTGTCGGCGTTGATCAAGAGGATGTACTTCATGGTGCACTCCTGGTTTCGATACCTCGGTGACACGGCGCGGTTCGCCGTACATGATGACGACGTTCGAGAGACCACGATATCGACACGGGCGTCCGAAATTTCTGCTCCGAACACGAAAACGGCACCGGACGCGTGGTCCGATGCCGATTTCGTTCACTCTCCGGGGCAAACCCGGTGCATCACTTCAGTTCTGCGGACGACTTTCCGAGTACGCGGCGGGCAACGATGAGCTGCTGAATCTGCTGCGTGCCCTCGAAGATGTCGAGGATCTTGGCGTCGCGGCTCCACTTTTCGAGCAGTGGACGCTCGGAGTAGCCGTAGGTACCGGCCAGCTCCACTGCTTTGAGGGTGATGTCGACCGCCGAGCGACCGGCCTTGGCCTTGGACATCGACGCCTGGAGGGAGTTGGGCTCCTTGTTGTCTGCCATCCATGCTGCGCGTAGCGAGAGCAGGTGTGCCGCCTCCCAGTCCGCTTCGAGCCGGATGAACTCGGCAGCCGCAGCGTGCTGGCTGTACGCCGGGGTCTCGTAGGAAATATCGACTCCGGCATCGACCAGGATGGCCCGCAGCTCTTCGAGTGCGGCCCGCGCCACTCCCACGGCCATACCCGCCACCAGTGGGCGAGTGTTGTCGAACGTCTGCATGACGCCGGCAAAGCCCTTTTCGACGTTCACCTCGGCGGTGCCGAGCAGGTTGTCCTTCGGGATGCGGCAGTCCTCGAGCAGCAGTGCCGCGGTATCGGAGGCCTTGATGCCCAGTTTGTGCTCGAGGCGCGCAACCGACAGGCCCGGAGCATCACGTGGGACGACGAACGACTTGATGGCCGCGCGGCCGAGGGACTTGTCGACCGTTGCCCACACGACGATGTGGGTGGACCGTTCGCCGGCGGTGACGTAGATCTTCTCGCCGTTGAGTACCCACTCGTCGCCGTCCAGTACGGCCGTGGTGGTCACTGCTGCGGAGTCGGAGCCGAAGCCGGGCTCGGTGATGGCCATCGAGGCCCATACTTTGCCGAAACGCTCGAGCTGCTCGTCGGTGGAGACTGCGGCGATCGCCGAGTTGCCGAGTCCCTGGTAGGGGATCGACAGGGTCAAGCCCACGTCGCCCCAGCAGGTCTCGATCACGTTCACCAGAGCAGACATGTTGCCGCCGTTGGAGTTTGCGGTCTTGCTCGGCTTGGGAGCGGACTCGCTGTCCTTCTCGCGGCCACCGGCGGCCCCGCCGATTTCACCGCCGGCATCGGACATGCCTTCGACCATCGACGCCATTGTGTCGAGTTCCACCGGGTACTCGTGCTCGGCGAGGTCGTATTTGCGGGAAATCGGGCGGAAGATCTCGGCAGCGACCTGGTGAGCCTGATTCGCCTGCGCCCGAAGCTTCTTGGGGAGTTCAAGATTGATCATCGTGTATGTCCTTGGGTGAGTGCCATGGAATTCGGGGCGGCGAGCTAGATGAGAACGATGCCCTCGGCGACGCCGACGGACCGCAGATCGCGGTACCAACGCTCGACCGGGTGCTCCTTGGTGAAACCGTGACCGCCGAGCAACTGGACGCCGTCGGATCCGATCTGCATGCCCTTCTCGGAGGCCAGTCGACGAGCGAGCGCGGACTCACGGGCGAACGACAGGCCTTGCTCTGCCCTGGACGCGCCTCGGAGGGTGACCAACCGCATGCCGTCGAGCTCGATGGCGATGTTGGCGACCATGAAGGCCACGGCCTGACGGTTGCTGATCGGCTCACCGAAGGCAACACGGTCGTTGACGTAGGGGACGACGTAGTCGAGTACGGCCTGGCTGGTGCCGACGGCCAGTGATGCCCAGCCCAGGCGCGCCAATCCGATGGCGGCGCTGTACTCGGCGGCCCGCTGGTCCGCGTCACCGTCACCGAGCAGAGCCGACTCCGGCACTGCGACGTCGGTCAGGATCAACCGGCCCAGGCCTGCTGCGCGCAAGCCCATGCTCGGGTCTGCTTCGACCACGAGGCCCTTGGAGTCGGACTCGACGATGAAGAAGGTCGGACGGCCTTCGAGCTCTGCGGCGATGACGAACAGTTCGGAGCTTCCGGCCGCAGGCACGAGGCTCTTGACGCCGTTGAGCTTGTAGCCGCTGGGGGAGCGGACGGCCTTGGTCTGCAGCGCGTACGGGTCGAACAGTGCACGGGGCTCGTTCACGACCACGGCTGCGTTGGGCACTTTCTCGCCGACGAAGGCCGGGAGGTACGTCTTCTGCTGTGCGTCCGTTCCCCACTGTGTGAGGGCGACGGCCACGCCGCTGGGTGCGAGGATCGGCAGCGCCAGCCCCATGTCTCCGTGTGCGAGCGCTTCGGCGACGAGAGAGTTGGTGACGGCTCCGCGCTCGCTGGCCGCGCCGTCGAGCTCCTCGGGAACGTTGATGAGGGTGATGCCGAGTTCTGCCGAGCGCCGCACCAGATCCTCGGGCGAGGATGCGCTGTGATCGGCGTCGAAGGCGGCCGGACGGAGAATCTCCTCGGCGAATTCCTTGACGGTCTCGACGATCATGCGCTGCTCGTCGTCCGGCGTCAGGTCGAAGTAGCTCAGGTTCTTGGCGGCACCGTCGTCGAGACGCTTGGGCTTGCCGCCCCCGGTGACCTTGGCGAACGTGCGATTGGCCGCGCCGAGCGTCTTGAACCCGGACTTGGTGCTCTCGTACGTCACCCGGTCGATGGTCTGGCGGAGGTTGTACTTCTCCACCAGCTCCGATCCGGTGATGGCGGTCAGAACGCGCATGGCGGTTCCGATCGCGTCTCTCTTGAACGGGTTGAGGCCAACCGCGGAAGTATCGCGGGGCACCTTCGGATGCTTCGCGTCGACCACACTGTCTTGCTTGCTCATGATCACCAGTTCCTCGGCGTCGGTCACGGACTCGATGAATCTTACTCCCGAGTAAGTTAGCTGTCTACTGTCGAGTAAGTACTGGTGTCGCACGACACTGGATCACCCGTTCGTACTGTGTGTCGTACCGATCGGTCACGCCTGTATGGCAGGCTGGCCGAGTGCATCCCGTAGCTCAGATCTTCGCCGCCATCGCAGCTGTCCTCCACGTCGCCATTTTCGTCATGGAGAGCGTGCTCTGGTCCAGGCCGGCCGTGTGGGCCAAGTTCGGTCTCCCGAACCAAAACGCTGCCGACATCACCAAGCCGATGGCGTTCAACCAGGGCTTCTACAATCTGTTCCTGGCGATCGGCATCGTGGTCGGTCTCGTGCTGGGCGGATCGGCGGGTGACGCGATCGTGTACTTCGCCTGCGCGAGCATCGTCGGTGCCGCGCTGGTGCTGGCCTCCGGTGGCGCGAAGTACTTCAGGGCCGCCGCTGTCCAAGGGATCACTCCGCTGCTCGCGCTGGTGCTCGCGGCAGCGCTCTGAGGCGAACTCAGGCCTCGGGGGACAGTCGACGGAGTACCTCTGTCTGCAGTAGGCCGTTGGTGGCCACGGCGCTGCCGCCGTGCGGACCGGAGGTGCCGTCCAGCGCGGTGAAGTCCCCGCCGGCCTCACGGACGAGCACATCGAGCGCCGCCAGATCCCACAGCGAGACCTCGGGTTCGGCCGCGATATCGACTGCGCCCTCGGCGATGAGGCAGTAGGAGAAGAAGTCGCCGTATCCACGCACTCGCCACACCGCGTCGGTCAGATCGAGGAACCGGTCCCTGGTGCCCAGGTCGGACCAGCCCGAGAGGCTGGAGAAGCTCAGGCTGGCCGACGACAGGGCATCGACCTTCGAAACGGAAATCCGGCGCGGGGCGCCCCCGTCCGCCCCCGTCCAGGCTCCCTGTCCGTCTGCTGCCCACCAGCGTCGGTTCAGTGCCGGCGCGCTGACGACTCCGACGCGGGGTATGCCGTCGTCGAGCAGCGCGATCAGGGTTGCCCACACCGGGACCCCACGCACGAAATTCTTGGTTCCGTCGATGGGATCGACCACCCACTGGCGGCCGCTGAACGTTGCTGTGCCGCCGAATTCCTCGCCCAGCAACGCATCGCTGGATCGATCGGACGCGAGCTCGGCGCGAATCATCGTCTCCACGGCCAGATCGGCGTCGCTCACCGGCGTGAGGTCGGGCTTGGAATCAACCGAGAGATCCATGGCGAGAAAGCGTCGACGAGTGATGGCGTCGGACTCGTCGGCGAGTCGGAGGGCGAGAGAGAGATCAGCGGAGTAGTCGGTCACCGGAGAAGACTATCGACGGACACAGGCGAGTGTGTGGGCCGATACTCGGGCGCGGTCGGGCGCGTCTTCGGCTGCCGGTAACCTTGACTCTCGTGCATCCCGACGTTTCCGCTGACCTGGCCGAGCTCGACACCACTCTGTCCACTGTCGAGTCGGTTCTCGACGTCGAGGAATTGCGGCGGCGGATCGACGAGCTCGAACACCAGGCCGCATCACCCGACCTGTGGAACGACCAGGAGCATGCTCAGCAGGTGACGAGTCAGCTCTCGCACGCGCAGGCCGAGTTGCGCCGCGTCGAAGAGCTTCGGCAGCGTCTCGAGGACATGCCGGTCATGTACGAGCTGGCCGAGGGCGAAGAAGGGGAGGCGGCCACGGCTGCCACCGCCGACGCGGACGCCGAACGCGCTTCCCTTCGTGAGGACATCGCGGCCATGGAAGTGCGTACCTTGTTGTCCGGGGAATACGATGCCCGCGACGCACTGGTCAACATCCGCTCCGGAGCCGGCGGAATCGACGCCGCCGACTGGGCGGAGATGTTGATGCGTATGTACATCCGCTGGGCCGAGAAGCACGGCTACGGAGTCGAGGTCTACGACACGTCCTATGCCGAGGAGGCCGGCATCAAGAGCGCCACGTTCGCGGTCAAGGCTCCGTACACGTACGGAACATTGTCGGTCGAGCAGGGCACGCACCGGCTCGTCCGCATCAGTCCCTTCGACAACCAGGGTCGTCGACAGACCTCGTTCGCCGAGGTCGAGGTTCTCCCGGTCGTCGAGACCACCGACCACATCGAGATCCCCGAGGGCGACGTCCGCGTGGACGTCTACCGCTCGTCCGGACCCGGCGGCCAGTCGGTCAACACGACCGACTCCGCCGTGCGACTGACCCACATCCCGACGGGAATCGTGGTGACCTGTCAGAACGAGAAGTCTCAGCTGCAGAACAAGGTCTCGGCCATGCGGGTGCTGCAGGCCAAGCTCCTCGAGGTCAAGCGCAAGGAAGAGCGGGCCGAGATGGATGCGCTCAAGGGTGACGGCGGTAGCTCCTGGGGCAATCAGATGCGCTCGTATGTGCTGCACCCTTACCAGATGGTCAAGGATCTCCGTACCGAGTACGAGGTGAACAATCCGTCTACTGTTCTCGACGGGGACATCGACGGATTTCTGGAATCGGGAATTCGCTGGCGAATGCGAGGGGAGCAGTAGATGACCGGTGATCGCGCAGGCTCCACTCCATCGATCCGATGACGGCCTGGCTCGAACCGACGCTTCAGATCAAGCTCAATGGGCTCGGAATCGTGCTGTACATCCTCGGTGGGCTGCTGGCCGCGCGATTCGTGACCTGGACCGGATCTCGAATCACCGCCCGAATCGACGAGAACTACCAGCACAGTGATGCCCTCGTCCGGTCCGAAGCCGCCAAACACCGACACGCTCTCGCTCAGGTCATCACCTGGGTGGCTGTCACCCTCATCTACATCCTGGTCACGATCGAGGTGTTGCGACGCCTCGGTTTCGGCGTGGGGGGCCTCGTGGCACCGGCGACCGTCCTGGGCGCGGCACTCGGGTTCGGTGCTCAGCGCGTCGTACAGGACATCCTCGCCGGCTTCTTCATCATCACCGAACGCCAGTACGGATTCGGTGACGTGGTGCAGATTGCCGTCCTCGGTTCCGCAGAGGATGCCGAGGGGACCGTCGAAGACGTGACCTTGCGGGTAACGCGCGTACGCAGTGTCGACGGCGAGGTGATCACCGTCCCGAACGGGCAGATCGTCAAGTCGATCAACCTCTCGAAGGACTGGGCCCGCGCTGTGGTCGACGTGCCGGTGCCGAGCACCGCCGATCTCACTCAGGTCAATTCTCTGCTCCGCGCGGTCTGCCGCGACGCGTTTGCCGACGCTCGATTGCGTCCGCTGCTGCTCGACGAGCCCACGGTGATGGGTGTGGAGAGCATCGAGGTGGGGCAGGTCAACGTCCGTCTGGTCGCGCGTACTTTGCCAGGAAAGCAATTTCAGGTCGGTCGTGACATCCGAGTCCGAGTGGCCGCGGCCTTACAGCCGGAGGGAATCAGTGTGGCTCCCGATGTCAGTACCGCCGGTGTGGCGCCGGAAGCGCCGGGACCGATTCGGGCGGTGGACAAGAAGTGAGTACACCGGAAGCCGGAATCGAGTCGCCGCGACGGAATTGGCGGCAGTGGCGCATCCCCACCAAGATCGCCGGCCGCGTCCGAACGTCCACGGTGGCATTCGGCATCTGTTTCGTGCTCACCGGCCTGTTGTACGGCCAGGTCAACGCCGAGGTGGACCGGCAGAACGAGGAGGCGGTTCAGGGCCCGGTGGCAGTCGACCCGTCCGAGGGCGCACCGACCGACTCGCCGCCGAGCAGCTCGGTGTCGGCCACGACTGCTCCGACGCCTACCGCCACCACCGAAGCGGGGCAATCGGGAGGTCCCGACGAGACCGGTCAGCAGTCGGTGACGACCGCGCCACTCACCACGACGACAGCACCGTTCGGCCTACCGCTTCCGCCAGGGATTCAGTCGTTGATACCCAGCCCACCTGCGCCGACGTCGGCGCGCTGAAGCGTTCTTTACCGTCCCTCGGGACTCGCCGCGGTGCTCGGACGGTTCCGACGGTTACCGACGAGTAAGGACTACACTGGCGACCCGTGATCAGCACCTCGAATGTCTCCAAGTCCTACAAGACCTCCACCAGGCCCGCCCTGGACAAAGTGACGGTCTCCATCGACAAAGGTGAGTTCGTGTTCCTGATCGGTGCGTCGGGGTCGGGCAAGTCGACGTTCATGCGGCTGCTCCTGAAGGAGGAGACGCCTACCTCGGGCGACATCCACGTTGCCGACTTCCACGTCAACCGGCTGGCCGCCCGACGCGTCCCACGGCTGCGGCAGAGCATGGGCTGCGTGTTTCAGGACTTCCGCCTGCTGCAGCAGAAGACGGTGGTGGAGAACGTCGCCTTCGCGCTCGAAGTGATCGGCAAGCCACGTTCGATGATCAAGCGGACCGTTCCCGAAGTTCTCGATCTCGTCGGACTCGGCGGCAAGTCCGACCGTCTGCCGAACGAGTTGTCCGGTGGCGAGCAGCAACGAGTGGCCATCGCTCGGGCCTTCGTCAATCGCCCGTTGGTCCTGCTCGCGGACGAGCCGACGGGAAACCTCGATCCGGATACCAGCCAGGACATCATGCTGCTGCTCGAGCGCATCAACCGCACGGGAACCACGGTGCTGATGGCCACCCACGACAACCACATCGTCGACTCGATGCGCCGTCGTGTCGTCGAACTCGACAACGGGCGAGTCGTTCGTGACGAGGCCCGCGGGGTCTACGGCGTCGGGCGCTGACGCCGCACACCGGATTGGACCGCTCAGACTTCTCGACCGAACGAATCGAAGGGCTCGGATTCCGCGATGCGCGCAAGCTTCATCCTCAGTGAGGTCCTCACCGGACTTCGTCGCAACATCACCATGACGATCGCCATGATCTTGACGACAGCGATCTCGCTCGGCCTGTTCGGCGGCGGACTGCTCGTGGTGCAGATGGCGGGAAAGACCCAGCAGATCTTTCTCGACCGGGTGGAAGTGCAGATATTCCTCACCGATGACATCTCCGCGACCGACGCCGACTGTGCCCAGGAGACCTGCGCGACCCTGCGCTCGGATCTGGAGAACACGCCATCGGTGGTCTCGGTGCAGTACCTCAATCGCGAGGATGCGGTGAAAGATGCCACCGAGCGAGTGTTCAAGGATCAGCCCGAATTGGCGGAACTGGTGAGCGCAGACAGCTTTCCTGCGTCGTTCAAGGTGCGGCTGAGTGACCCCGAGCGGTTCGGGGTGATCAACGACAACTTCGAGAATCGACCGGGCGTGCAGAGCGTGCTCAACCAACGCGATCTGGTCGAGCGACTGTTCAGCGTGCTCAACGGCGTGCGCAATGCCGCCTTCGCGATCGCCACCGTGCAGGCGATCGCGGCAATTCTGCTGATCGCCAACATGGTTCAGATCGCCGCATTCACCAGACGAACCGAGGTCGGCATCATGCGACTGGTCGGTGCCACTCGCTGGTATACCCAGTTACCGTTCCTGCTCGAGGCCGTCGTGGCTGCGGTGATCGGCTCCGTGCTGGCCATCGCTGGCTTGTTCACCGCGAAGAACATGTTCATCGACGATGTTCTCGCCGATGTGTACCAGGCCAATATTCTGGCGCGGATATCGAACAGCGACGTGCTGCTCGTCTCGCCGTTCCTGGCTCTGGTCGGAGTCGGAATGGCAGCGGTGACGGCGTACATCACGCTGCGCCTCTACGTGCGCGAATAAAAACGGTTGCCGTTCGGTTCTATGCTGGAGCGGTTGCCCGTGGAACCGATCCACGCGGCTCGAGCTCGAGAAAGGGCCCTGCAGTGAGAGAGAAGGGCCGCAAGGCCATCGCGACCAATCGTAAGGCGCGGCACAACTACTCCATTCTCGACGTCGTCGAGGCGGGAGTCGCCCTCGTCGGAACCGAGGTCAAGAGCTTGCGCGACGGCAAGGCCTCGCTGGCCGACTCCTTCGCGACGGTCGACGACGGCGAGATCTGGCTGCGTGGGCTGCACATCGCGGAATACACGCTCGGTAGTTGGACCAACCACGCGCCGCGTCGAAACCGAAAACTTCTGTTGCACCGCCGCGAGATCGACCGGCTGGCCGGCAAGGTGAAGGAAGGAAACCTGACGTTGGTACCGCTGTCGATGTATTTCTCCGACGGCAAGGTCAAGGTGGAACTGGCACTGGCCAAGGGTAAGCAGGACTACGACAAGAGACAGTCGCTGGCCAAGCGCACAGCCGAACGCGAAGTGACTCGAGAGTTGGGGCGTCGCGTGAAGGGCATGCGCTGACCGCTGTTCTGCTCGCTCTCGTGGCCGCTGTCGGCTACGGGGTGAGCGATTTCGTCGGCGGTGTCGCATCCCGCCGGGTCGCCGCTCTGCGGGTGGTCATCGTCTCCTATCCGTTGTCACTGGTGATCGTTCTGCTCGTCGCCCCGTTCATCGGCGGCACCATCGAACTTCCGGCGATGTTGTGGGGTCTGGCCTCGGGTGTCGCCGGCGGCGTCGCGGTGTGGTGGTTCTACCTGGCCCTGGCCGCCGGACCGATGGCCGTGGTCTCGCCGGTCACCGCAGTGCTGGTCGCCGGAATCCCGGTGCTGGTGGGGTTGTCGATGGGTGAGCGTCCGGGCGTCATCGCATTCGTCGGCATTGCGGTGGCGCTGGTGGCAGTGGTGCTCGTCAGCAAGGAATCGCCCGACGAGCTGACCGGTGAAGTGGCCGGTGGTCGCGAGATGAAGTTCACCAGAACCGTCGCGTGGTTGACGATCGGCTCCGGAGTGACGTTCGCTTTCGCGTTCATCTTTTTGCACCAGATCGGCGATGGCAGTGGCCTCTGGCCGCTGGCAGCATCGCGGGCGTCGGCGACTGCCGTGGTCTGGGTTGTGGCCCTGGCGTCCGGTCACTTCGTACCTCCGCACGGCAGTGTGCTGAAACTGGCCGCCTTCGTCAGCGTGCTCGATGTGGTTGCCAACGCGGCGATGATCTACGCCTACCAGGGGGGTCTGCTCTCGTTGGTGAGCGTTATCGCCTCCCTCTACCCGGCGGCCACGGTGTTGCTGGCGATGGTGATGCTCGGGGAACGAGTCGGCACGCTACAGAAAATCGGAATGGGCTTGGCACTCGGAGCGATCGCGATGATCGCGTTGGCTGGTTGAACTGCGGTGGGCGCGGGTATTGGCTCCTGACATGACCGCCTCCGATTCTGTCTCCGATAGTCCCACCTCCGAGGGAGCTTCTTCCTCACGGCCGCTCGTGCTGGTGACCGGGGCCACGGGGTATCTGGGTGGTCGCCTCGCGCCACGTCTGCTCGAAGAGGGGTACCGAGTGCGAGTGTTGGCGCGCACCCCCGCCAAGCTCGACAATGTGCCGTGGGCGGGCGACGTGGACATCGTCCAGGGCGATCTCAGCGACCGAGAATCGTTGAAAGAGGCGTTCACCGGAGTCGACATCATGTACTACCTGGTGCACTCGATGGGCACTGCCGGGCACTCGGACTTCGCCGATACCGAACGCGACAGTGCCGAGAACGTTGCGGCGGCTGCGGCCGAGTGCGGCGTCGGGCGCATCGTGTACCTCGGCGGGCTGCACCCACCTACCGGTGAGCTCTCGCCGCACTTGAAGTCGCGCGCCGAAGTGGGTCGCATCCTGATCGAATCGGGGGTTCCGACGGTCGTGCTGCAGGCAGGTGTCGTGATCGGATCCGGCTCGGCGTCGTTCGAGATGATCCGCCACCTGACCAATCGCCTCCCGGTGATGACCACGCCACGATGGGTGCACAACCGTATTCAGCCGATCGCTGTGCGCGACGTCCTGCACTATCTGATCGGTGCCGCGAGCGCACCCGTCACGGAATCGCGGACGTTCGATATCGGTGGTCCGGACGTGATGCAGTACGGCGAGATGATGAACATCTACGCCGATGTCGCCGGTCTTCGGCAGCGCCGCATCATCGTCCTGCCGGTGCTCACGCCGCGACTCGCGGGCCACTGGATCGGGCTGGTGACTCCCATTCCGCGCGGGCTGGCGATGCCACTCATCGAATCTCTGCAGTACGACGCCGTCGGCCATGAACTGGATATCGACGCCGTCGTGCCGCGGCCGGACGGCGGCCTCACCGACTACCGCGATTCGGTACGACTGGCGTTGCGCAAAATCGACGACGGCGAGGTCGAGACGACGTGGACCGACGCCACCGGCACCGCGGCACCGTCGGATCCGCTGCCCTCGGACCCGGATTGGGCCGGAGAGGTGGTGTACACCGACACTCGGGTCGCCCGCAGCGCCGCACAGTCGGGTGCGATCAGGCCCGCCCTGGAACGCCTGGCCGACGCCGACGTACTCACCGGCTGGAAACGCGATGCCACCGGACCCGACGCCTCGGCTTCGGGAACCGAGCACACCACCCGGCTCAGGTCTTCGGCTCGTCTGCCCGGAGAAGCGTGGCTGGACCTGACGGTCGGCGGAACCGCGAGACAGCCCACCATCGAGCAGCGGTTGGTGTTCTTCCCTCGTGGTCTGGCGGGTCGGGCGATCTGGTACGCCTCCCTCCCCGCGCGCAAACTCGTCGCACGTCGAACGTTGCGCACTGTGGTGCAACGAGTCGACTCCGATGCGGCATCGAGATCGACGGAACGCCCGGCCGACCGTTAATGGGATGATTGTGGCCATCAGAGGCGTTACACTGAACAGCCCGGGCACACTGCTCGGGAACATACGGGGCTGAACGGTTTCGACTTTGTATGTTGAGTCAGGGGAAGCGTGTCGGTGCAGGCGAGAGACCACCGTAAGCGTCATCGCAACCTTATAAGCGCCGATTCCAATCAGCGCGACTACGCACTCGCTGCCTAAGTAGCGACTGCGTGTCTGTCAGTCCGGGCTTGCCCTCGGTCCGGGTACTGGCATCAGCTAGAGGGCTTACCGATTCATCCGGCCGCGGGATGATGAGGAACATCAAACAGTGGCTGGGATCGTCATCCTGACTTGTTCGCGAGATCGGGAGATCCAAGTAGAGGCGTAGCGGACTGCACACGGAGAAGCCCTGGCAATGCAGCAGAGGACCCGGGTTCGATTCCCGGCAGCTCCACCGACGAAGACCGGCCCGAGAGACACGCTCTCGGGCCGGTCTTCTTTCGTCTGTCGGACAGGTCACAATTGCCTTGCCGAGACCCATCCCACCCGAACCCGAAGCGGTGTCGAATAGTGGTTATGAGCAACGAGCCGACTCCCGTTCTGCGCACCGGCAGGCGGATACCCGATCCTGCACTGGTCGTGTTGGTCCTCGGCGGCGGCAAGGACGTGAGTCGGGCGCGCAGCAGGCCGTGGCACCTGGCCGGCCTGCGTATGTGGCCGTTCACCTGGATGCTTCGACGCGCAGGACGAGAACGCGGGATAGCTGTTCACCAGTTGCAGTACCGATTCCGTGGTTGGAACGCTCCGGAACGGACTCCCGTCGAGGACGCCCGGTGGGCTCTGAGCCGAATTCACACCGAGCATCCTGACGTTCACGTCGTGGTCGTCGGCCATTCGATGGGTGGCCGTACCGCCGCTGCCCTGATCGAGGATCCTTCGATACCGGGAGTGGAGCCTGCAGAAACGACCCAGAAAATCCCGGGAGTGGAGCCTGCAGAAACGACCCAGAAAATCCCGGGAGTGGAGCCTGCGGAAACGACCCAGATAGTCACCGGAATGGGGCCTGCGGAAACGAACCCGAAGATTGTGGGGGTGGTGGCCTTGGCACCATGGTGGCCCGACGGCGACGAGGCCGATGCATTCGATGCGCGCCATGCGCTGCTGGTCATGCACGGTACAGCGGACCGGTGGACGGATCCGCGAACCTCGCGTGCGGCGACCGAACGGGCGGCGGAGGCGGGCGCAGCGGCCCGTTATGTCTCCGTGCCGGGTGGGCACTTCATGCTGCGTAACCCGCGGCTGTGGTCGCAGGCGACGCGTGAGTTCGTCCTCGGTATCGCCGACGCGTCCGAGCGTCGCCGCGACTCGGCCGCCGCAATGTCCTCGAGCTCGTGCATGGGCGGAAAGTCGTGACCCGCCGCCGCGTCGCTGTGGTCGGGAGCGGCATAGCCGGCCTGACGGCAGCGTATGCACTGTCGAAGACATCGTCGGTGACGCTGTACGAGGCTGATTCCCGCCTCGGCGGTCATGCGGACACCCATTACGTCGACGGGCCCGACGGCCGCGTCGGAGTCGACACCGGGTTCATCGTGCACAACGATCGGACGTATCCGACGCTGCTTCGGCTGTTCGCCGAACTCGACGTACCCACCCAGGATTCGGACATGAGCATGTCCGTTCGCTGTGACGGGTGCGGCCTCGAGTACTCGGGAGGCCAGGGCATGCGTGGGATCCTCGCGCAGCGCACAGCAGTGCTGCGGCCGCGATTCGTCTCGATGCTGCGCGATGTCAAACGCTTTCATCGTCTGGCAACCGAACTGCTCGACAAAACCGATGCGGCCGATGCTGCCGATTCAGGGGCCACACTCGGTCAATTCCTCGCCGAGCACTCGTTCTCGTCGTATTTCGAGTCGCACTTCATGACACCGTTGGTGTCGGCGGTGTGGTCGTGTGACCCGGCCACGGCTCTCGCGTACCCGGCGCGCTACCTGTTCACCTTTCTCCGGCACCACGGAATGCTCACCGTCACCGGATCGCCCACCTGGCGCACTGTTACGGGTGGGTCCATCGAATACGTGTCTCGGGTTGCCCGGCACATCGACGAGGTATTGCTCGATACCCCGGTGCGCGCGGTCTACCGGTCGGGGGACTGCGTGCAGATCCGTGACGGCCACGAGAACCTGCGCACGTTCGACGCAGCGGTGATCGCCGTCCATCCCGGTGCCGCGCTGAAGATGCTGGCGGAGCCGACGGCGCTCGAGCACAGCGTCCTCGGTGCTATGCCGTACTCCGTCAATCACACTGTATTGCACACGGACTCGTCGGTGTTGCCGAAGAACACCAGGGCGCGAGCATCGTGGAACTACCACCTCCCGTCCTGCACCGCCCGGCCCGATCGAGTGTTGGTCAGCTACGACCTCACCAGGTTGCAGCGGTTGGACGACACCGATCGAAGAATGCTGGTCACCCTCGGGGGAGCGGATCGCATCGACCCGAATGCGGTACTCGACGAGATGACCTACGAGCACCCGCAATACACCCCCGAATCGGTGGCAGCTCAGAGTCGTCTGCCGGAATTGAACAGCGACACGGTGGCGTTCGCCGGGGCTTACCACGGATGGGGATTCCACGAGGACGGTGCGTTGTCCGGAGCGCGCGCCGCTGGGCGAGTGGGTGCCACGTGGCTGTGACCTCCGGGCTGCCGACCACCCGGGCACACGGGTCCGCGCTCTACCTGACCCGAATCGACCATGTTCGGCAGGGGCCGATCCGGAACACGTTCTCGTACAGAAGCTACAGCTGGTTCGTGGATCTCGACGCTCTGCCCGAGTTGCCGCGGTTGCTGCGACCACTGGCGTCGTTCGACTCACGCGATCACCTGGGTGACCCCGACGCCACCATTCGGCAGAACGTCGATGCATTCCTGGCGGAGAACGACATCGACCTCGCCGGCGGGCGCATCACGATGCTGGCGAGCGCACGCGTGTTCGGTCACACGTTCAACCCCCTGAGTGTGTACTGGTGCCACGGGCGCGACGGAGGCCTCCGCTGCGTGGTGGCGGAGGTACACAACACCTACGGCGAACGCCACAGATACTTACTGCGCACCGACGATCGCGGTGCGGTACGGACGCCGAAAAAGTTCTACGTATCGCCGTTCAACGACGTCGACGGCGAATATTCGATGCGGCTGCCGGAGCCGGATACTGCGCTCCGGCTGTCGATCGTCCTCGAGCGTCCTGGTCAGCCCCCGTTCGCGGCGACCGTGAACGGCTGTCGGCGAGAAGTGACGACGCGGTCGATCATGCGCACAGCGCTGGCAATTCCGGGTGCGCCGTTACGAGTAGTGGTACAGATCCGCTGGCAAGGCATTCGGCTCTGGGCACGGGGTCTGAAGATCGTTCCGAAGCCTGCCCCTCCGCGGGCACGAAGTTTCCAGAAGGAAAGGGCCAACAGATGACGACTGTGTCGAAAATCGAATCTGCATCGAGCGCGCACCACGAGTCCGCTGTCGGGCCGCGGCCGGTCGTCGACGCCGAGGTCTGGCCCCAGATCGCCCGCGTTCCCGGCGGCGTGAAGGTAGCGGTTGCCGCCCCGGTCGCCGACTTCCTCTTTCGTCGTGCGGTCGCACGTTTGCCCGTCCGAGTCTCGATGCCCGGCGGTGAGGTGATCGGTGCCGGCTCGGCCGATGCGCCCCTGATGACCGTCTATCGGCCACACGAGTTCGCCGCGCGCGTAGGCGACAGCGGACTCATCGGATTGGGCGAGGCATACATGGCCGGAGATTGGGATGCCGAGGACCTCACCGCGGTGCTCGAGGTCTTCGCTCGGCGCATGGCGTCGTTGATTCCGAAGTCCCTGCAGCGACTCCGAGGGCTCTACATCCCCAAGCCGCCTCGAAGTGAGCGCAATTCGACGACGAACACGCGATCGAACATCTCGCGCCACTACGATTTGTCGAACGATCTGTTCGAGCTCTTCCTCGACGAGACCATGACCTATTCGAGTGCGTTGTTCGCCGATTCCGGGCGCGGCCACGACTGCGAGCAGCTTGCCGACGCACAGCGCAGGAAGATCGACCGGTTACTCGACCGAGCAGGCGTCGGCGATGGCACCAGGGTCCTCGAAATCGGTACCGGGTGGGGCGAGCTGGCCATCCGAGCGGCAGCCCGCGGTGCCACTGTCCGGTCGGTGACACTGTCGATCGAACAGCAGGAATTGGCGCGTAAGCGTTGTGCCGCTGCCGGTTACGCAGATCGGATTCAGATCGATCTCCTGGACTACCGCTTGGTCGACGGTGAGTACGACGCGATCGTGTCGGTCGAGATGATCGAGGCCGTCGGGCATCAGTACTGGGGCACGTATTTCGAGACGATCGACTCGCTCCTGGCACCGGGTGGGCGGGTTGCGATCCAGGCCATCACGATGCCGCACGATCGGATGCTCGCTACCCGAAACACCTATACCTGGGTGCACAAGTACATCTTCCCCGGCGGATTCCTGCCATCGGTGCGGGCCATCGACGAGGTGACCGAGCAGCACACCTCGCTTCGGGTTCGCGAGAGGCTGTCCATGGGCGATCACTACGCGCGGACCCTCGATCTGTGGGACACCCGCTTCGCGCAGTACCGGCGTGAGGCCGAAGATCTCGGCTTCGACGAGGTATTCGCGCGCATGTGGCACTTCTATCTCTGCTACTCGGAGGCAGGATTTCGATCCGGCTACCTCGATGTTCAGCAGATCGTGCTCGATCGAAGGGACGAAAAATGACATCGTCGACGCTCACCGCGCGACCGCTCGAATCCGACAACGGCGTCGCGCATCGACTGGCCGCAATCGTCGAGCCCCTGATCGGCGGCCCCCTGCCGGTTCGGTTGCAGGCCTGGGACGGATCCGTCGCCGGTGACGCCGACGCTCCACATGTGACCCTGCACAGCCCGAATGCTCTGCGTCGATTGTTGTGGAGCCCAGGCGAACTCGGTGCGGCTCAGGCCTACGTCACCGGTGAACTCGACATCGCCGGAGATGTGGGGGCGGCTCTCGACCACGTGTGGGCAGTGGTCCGTGCGCGAGATCTTTCGGCCGTTCGACCGAGACCGCGCTCGTTGCTGCAGCTGGCTGCACTGGCCAAGGACCTCGGGGTGCTCGGGCGGCCGCTACCGCCGCCGGTCTCGCAAGCGGTGGTGAAGGGGCGATTGCACTCGCTGATGCGAGACCGGGCAGCGATCAGTCACCATTACGATCTCTCGAACGACTTCTACGAGCTCGTGCTCGATTCACACATGGCGTACTCGTCGGGATACTGGACCTCGGACTCGCCGGATTACACCCTCGACGATGCGCAACGTGACAAGTTGGACCTCGTCTGTCGCAAGGTGGGGCTCGACCAGAAGCCAGGGCAGCGCTTTCTCGACGTCGGATGTGGTTGGGGCTCACTGAGTCTGCATGCGGCCCAGGAGTACGGAGCGCACGTGGTCGGCGTGACCATCTCACGCGAGCAGAAAGCCTTCATCGACAAGCGCATTGCCGACCGAGGGCTGCAGAACAACGTCGAGATCCGGATCCAGGACTATCGGGAAATTCCGGACGGACCTTTCGACGCCGTTGCATCGATCGAGATGGGCGAGCACGTGGGCGAGGGCAACTACCCGCTCTACACCGCGGCGCTGCACGACAACGTCCGGCCCGGTGGTCGTGTGCTCATCCAGCAGATGTCGCGAAAAGAGGGAGACAACCCCGGCGGCGGCGCGTTCATCGAGTCGTTCATTGCCCCCGACATGTACATGCGACCGGTCGGGCGGACAGTGGCGATGATCGAGGAGGCAGGACTCGAAGTTCGCGACGTCCACGCCCTTCGCGAGCATTACGTGCGGACCGTCGACGTCTGGGCCGAGCGCTTCGAAGCGCGCTTCGACGACGTGGTGGCCATGGTCGGAGAAGAGGTCGCTCGCGTGTGGCGGCTCTACCTGATCGGCGGCGGAATGGCATTTCGGGACAACAGGATGGGCGTCGACCAGATTCTCTCGGTTCGTCCCGACGCGGGTTCGTCCGGGATGGAACCGGTTCGCCCGGTATGGGTGGCCGCGCGGTGAACTGGTCCGACTTCCTGACCGTGTCGCTGGCGAGCCTCGGCGGTACCGCCCTGTTGATGATTGTCACCGCGCTCATCGGTGCGCGGCTCGGCCGCCACAACGTCGTGGACGTGACGTGGGGCGGCGGCTTCGTGTTGATCGCGCTGATCTCGGCTGTGACCGGAACGGGCGAAGGGTGGCGTCGGATTCTGCTGCTCGTACTCGTCGGGGTGTGGGGACTTCGTCTTGCCGCCCACGTCTTCGTGCGCTCGCGCGGGCATGGTGAGGATCCGCGATACACCGAATTGCTTTCCAAGGCGCCAGGAAACAAGACCCTGTTTGCGCTGCGAAAGATCTATCTGACTCAGGCGCTTGCGTTGTGGTTCGTGTCTCTCCCGCTTCAGGTATCCGCCGTCGCACATGGATCGGTGGTGCCGGTAGTCGTACTCGGAGTGCTGCTCTGGATGCTCGGGTGGACGTTCGAGACGGTCGGTGATGCCCAGTTGAAAGCGTTCAAGGCCGACGCGTCGAACAAGGGCAAGATCATGGATCGTGGTCTGTGGTCCTGGACCCGGCATCCCAATTACTTCGGTGACTCAGCAGTTTGGTGGGGGTTGTTCCTCATCTCGGCCTCCGCATGGCCCGGTGTGTTCACGCTTCTCTCACCCATCGCGATGACGTACTTCCTGGTGTTCGCCACCGGCGCGAGGTTGCTGGAGCGAAGCATGGAGAAGCGTCCGGGGTATCGGGAGTACCAGCAGCGGACCAGCTATTTCCTCCCGCGTCCACCGAAGAGTCGTAGCGAGTAGCTCGCCGGTGGGGCGGCGGCGCTAGGGTTGATCGAGAAGTTCGATTCATCGATCGAATTCGGTTCGTCCACACATTAGGAGGCGCATCGTGGCGCACGAGAGAGCTGGAACCACTGCGTTGCCGGAGGATCTGGTCGATCTTTCGCAGCTCGTGACGGCGTATTACTCGCGCGTTCCCGACGTGTCGGAGCCGAGTCAGCAGGTGGTGTTCGGTACGTCCGGGCATCGAGGTTCGAGCTTGGATTCGGCGTTCAACGAGGCGCACATCGTGGCCACCACGCAGGCGATCGTGGAATACAGGTCTGCCCAAGGCATCACCGGGCCCCTGTTCATCGGCCGAGACACCCACGCGTTGTCGGAGCCCGCGTGGACGACGGCCTTGGAAGTGTTGGCCGCCAACGACGTGGACGTTCTGGTCGATTCTGGTGACCGGTACACCCCGACCCCGGCAGTCAGCCATGCCATCCTTCGCTACAACGAGTCCGGTCCGAAGGCGCAGGCCGACGGCATCGTGGTGACGCCGTCGCACAACCCGCCGCGTGACGGCGGCTTCAAGTACAACCCGCCGCACGGTGGCCCGGCCGACAGTGATGCCACCTCGGTCATCGCTGCTCGTGCCAACGAGCTTCTGCGCGAAGGTATTTCGGGAATCAAGCGGGTGACGCTCGCGCAGGCCTTCGCGGGAACAGTGTCACGCTACGACTTCCTCGGCACCTACGTCGACGACCTACCGAACGTGCTCGATCTCGATGCGATCCGGGCTGCCGGTGTTCGCATCGGTGCCGATCCGCTGGGCGGCGCGAGTGTCGATTACTGGGATGCCATCGCCGAGCGTCACAATCTGGATCTGACCGTCGTCAATCCGTTGGTGGACGGCACGTTCCGCTTCATGACTCTCGATACCGACGGCAAGATCAGAATGGATTGTTCGTCACCGAACGCGATGGCGTCACTCATCGCTGCGCGCGATCGATTCGACATCTCCACGGGCAACGATGCCGACTCCGATCGGCACGGCATCGTCACTCCCGACGGCGGTCTGATGAACCCCAACCACTACCTCGCGGTCGCCATCGACTACTTGTTCACGCACCGTCCGAACTGGTCGCCGACGGCAGCAGTGGGCAAGACCTTGGTGAGCTCGTCGATGATCGACCGGATCGTCGCCGGTCTGGGTCGCCGCCTGCTCGAGGTGCCGGTCGGATTCAAGTGGTTCGTTCCGGGTCTGCTCACCGGCGACCTCGGATTCGGCGGTGAGGAGAGTGCCGGCGCGTCGTTCCTCCGACATGACGGCCGAGTGTGGACCACCGACAAGGACGGCATCATCCTCGCGCTGCTGGCGTCGGAGATCACTGCAGTCACCGGGTCGACGCCATCGCAGCGCTACCAGGAATTCACCGCGAAGTTCGGCGATCCGTCGTACGCCCGGGTCGACGCACCCGCGACGCGTGAGCAGAAGGCCGTTCTTGCCAAGCTGTCACCCGACCAGATCACCGCCACCGAGCTGGCCGGTGAAACGATCACGGCAACACTGACCGAGGCTCCGGGTAACGGAGCCGCACTGGGTGGGCTGAAGGTCACCACCGAGAGCGCCTGGTTCGCTGCTCGCCCGTCCGGAACCGAGGACGTCTACAAGATCTACGCGGAGTCGTTCCAGGGCGCGGAGCACCTTGCAGAGGTCCAGGCGGCGGCACGTGCGCTGGTGTCCTCCGCACTCGAGAGCTCGTGACCGACTCGCCCACACCCGATCGGCCGAACTCGCCCGATGGCGATGGTTCGACTCCAGAGCCGACACTGCAGCCGGAAGACAAGCTGCCACCCGAGATTTGGGTGCTGGTGTCGGCGGCATTCGTCATTGCCCTCGGATTCGGCATCGTTGCGCCCGCCCTGCCGCAATTCGCCCGCGAATTCGGGGTGGGCGTGGCCGCCGCGTCTGCGGTGATCAGTGCCTTCGCGCTCATGCGCTTGATGTTCGCGCCGGTCAGTGGATCTTTGGTTCAGCGGCTCGGGGAACGACCCGTCTACCTCATCGGGCTCCTGATCGTCGCGGTGTCCACTGGCGCGTGTGCTCTGGCCCAGACATATTGGCAGCTGTTGGTCTTTCGCGGGCTCGGCGGAATCGGATCCACCATGTTCTCGGTGTCGGCTCTCGGGTTGCTGATCAGAATCAGTCCGCCCACCAGGCGCGGACGCATCTCCGGCCTGTACGCGACGAGCTTCCTGCTGGGCACGATCGGTGGTCCGCTGGTCGGTGGTGCACTCGTCGGGTTCGGGCTGAGGGTGCCGTTCGTCATTTACGCTGTGGCGCTCGTGATCGCCGCCGCGGTCGTGTACTTCACGCTCGGCAATTCCGATCTCGTCAAGCCCGAGAAGGGATCGGCCCCGCCGACGATGTCCCTGCTCGCCGCTCTTCGCGTTCCTTCCTATCGAGCCGCGCTGGCATCGAACTTCGCCAACGGTTGGGCGGTGTTCGGCGTTCGAGTAGCTCTGGTTCCGTTGTTCGTCGTCGAGGCGATGCAACAATCGGAGGTGTTCGTCGGTGTCGCGTTGACCGTGTTCGCGGTCGGGAATGCCGTTGTTCTCGCCAGTGCCGGGCGCCTGTCCGATGTGCGCGGACGCAAGCCGTTCATGGTGGGCGGTTTGGCAGTGTGCGGCCTGGGGACCGTCGTGATGGGATACGTGCACGATCCCGTGCTCTTCCTCGTGGTGTCGTTCGTCGCCGGAATCGGATCGGGGCTGATGAGTCCTGCGCAGCAGGCATCGGTTGCCGATGTGATCGGATCGAAAGCGCGCGGAGGGCCCGTGCTTGCCGCCTTCCAGATGGCCTCCGATGTCGGCGCTGTCATCGGCCCGATAGTGGCCGGCTTGATCGTGGAGAAGGCCTCGTTCGGGCCGGCCTTCGCCGTCACGGGTGCATTGCTACTCGTCGCCGGACTCTGGTGGTCGCGCGTTCCGGACTCCCTCGAGCGCGAGCGCACCTGACGGGTACGACCGTAGTATTCGCTCTGTGAGCCAGAAGAAGATATCGAGTACGAAACATACGCCGCAGGCCACGTCCAACACAGTGACTTATGTATTGGGCGGCATCGCTTTCGTCGTGGTGGTGATCGTCATCGTCGTCGCAATCATGTGGCAGAGCGGAACCGACGCCCCACGCAACGACGGTTACGGCACCGTGAAGAATCCCGAGGTCGAATTGTCGTTGCCGGGTGACGGCGTCGTGCAACTGGCACGTCCCGAAGCGCAGCGCGTCATCGATGTCTTCGAGGACCCGATGTGCCCGTTCTGTGGAGACCTGGAAGTGAAACACGGTCAGGAGTTGGCTCAGAAGATCGACGACGGTGTTGTCGAGGTCAAATACCACCTGGTCAACTTCCTGGACGGGCAGTCGGCCTCGGGTGACTATTCGACTCGCGCTGTCGCGGCTTCCCACTGCGTGGCAGTAACGGAGAATGCGCGGGTGTACTCCGCTTTTCACTCCGGTTTGTTCGACCCGGGATTTCGCCCCGAGGAGGGCGGTGACTCCGACAGAACCGATGCCGAATTGGCCGAGCTCGCCCGGTCGAGCGGAGCGAGCGAGCTGGCTGTGGAATGCATCGCCAGTGGCGCGCAACGCGATGCCGCGGTAGCGGACGCCAACACCGGACGGGACGCACTGGCGGCGTCGGGGGCACGCGGAACACCGGGGGTGCTGGTGGACGGACAGGTGGTCGATGCGCTCGGCGACTCGGAATGGCTGGCGTCCATCAACTGACGATCGCAGTGGTGGCGGCCGGACATCGGAAGGGCCGCACCAGGTGATTTGTTGCTGCTGCGACCGATGGTGTAACTTCGTTCGAGCAACCGCATGAGCGGGAGCACGCAGTATCTCGGGGCTATGGCGCAGCTGGTAGCGCACCACACTGGCAGTGTGGGGGTCAGGGGTTCGAGTCCCCTTAGCTCCACCGAAGTTATGAGCTCTAATTTGCAAGCATGGAGTCACGTACGACAAAAGCGCCGCTCGCGAGCGGCGCTTTTGTCGTTGTCCGGTGTGGTCGAGTGTCGAGGCGTCAGTGTGCCGCGTCGAAGGCTTGCTCGACCTCGGCGGGGATTCTTCCTCGCGCCGAAATATTGTGGCCGTTCGCCTTCGCCCATTCTCTGATGGCTTTGGTTTGATTGGCGTCGCGCTTCGAGCCGGCTGCGGAGGTACTCGACTTCTTCGTCCGCTTTCCACCGACCTTGGTGGAGTGTTCGATGTAATAGTCGAGCTTGCGGTGAAATTCCTTCGCGTTCTTGTCGCTCAGGTCGATTTCGTAGCTGACTCCGTTGACCGAATAGGTTATGTGTTCGCCACCGGAGTCGATCGGTTTTTCGTCGATGTCATCGACTAGTTGCACATAGACTTTTCTGGCCATGCTGAAGCTCTCCAATGGTGCCGGGGATGATGCGGGGATGTCCAGATCGAACGAAAATGACTATACGGCTCGGCAAAGCGTTTATCTATATGGGCCGGGGATTGTTGCTCGATTCGCAGAATTGTCACAGAATCGGATGGGCCGTTCGCCGAAACGAGCGAGATGTATGTGAGAAACAATGGCTGAGCGTCATGCTTGTCTTTATGTAGATGGACGACGAACTGTCCGGTTTGTATTCGTTCTTCCGTCGTCGAGTCGGTTCTGGTCGATAAAGACGCACGGTTCGCTTCGGCATCGAATCGATCACGAAATGCAGTCGTTTCGCTAACGAAAGGTGGACCGATGCGCAGCACCGGTGATCTCTGCTTCACTTGAGGCGTAAGTGTCTGCTGTGACGTGTGATGTCCCGTGAATTCGGCGACTCGCCCGATCATTCGCGTCCGAGGGGTCGAGAGGGGAGACGCGCCACCAGCTTCACCGGGGCGCCAATGTCCATATGAAATGTGCACGAATCAGCAGGTCGGCAACAACAGCATTGATGTGTGCCGGAATACTCGGTGCGGGAGTCCTCGTACCCGTTCCGGTGAACGCCGCGCCCGACACGACCACGCCGAGCACCACGACACCGTCGACCACTGCCTCCTCCGGTACCGAACTGTCCGGTAAGACGGTCTTCCTCGACCCGGGCCACCAGGGCACTGCGCATTCGGAGAATGTGCAGCGACAGGTCAGCGATGGGCGCGGCGGGACAAAAGACTGTCAGACCACCGGCATGACCACCGTGGACGGAGTGCCCGAGCACACCATCAACTGGAAAGTCAGCGAACTCGTCCGGTCCAGCCTCGAGAGCCTGGGTGCAACGGTCCAGACGAGCCGAGCAGACGACACCGGTTGGGGCGGCTGCGTCGACGACAGGGCGCGCGCCGCGAGCGAGTCCGGAGCCGACGTCGCCGTCAGCATCCACGCGGACTCCACGAGCACCACGACCGACACCGGCAAGCACGGATTTCACCTCATCGTCCCGACGCTGCCGATTCCTGATGCAGCCGCCGATGCAGCCCAGGCCGAGGGCGGTCGTTCGGCATCGAATCTGATGCGAGACTCGTACGTGCGTGCTGGCTTCGATCCGGCCAATTACGCAGGCGTCGACGACGGAATCCAGGAGCGATCCGATGTTGCAGGCCCCGCGTTGACGACGGTCCCCCTGGTCTTCGTAGAAATGGGCAACGGATCGAACCCCGGCGACGCGGCACTGCTCGAAAGCTCGGACGGTCAGGTGAAGCACGCGATCGCCATTGCGACCGGGATCATCGACTACCTACTCGGTGCCGACACTGCCGTCACGACAGCGGCGACCCCGGCCGATACGACTGCAGCTGCCCCGGCCGACACCGCTGCCCCCACGACATCCGCGAAGCCGGGAGCGGGCACCGCTGTCGAGGGGCGCAGTGCGCTGTCTCGATTGCTCGAGAGCGTCTCGCCGTACGTCGACTCTTTCGGGGTCGAGGGCTTGAGGGGGCTCGTGACCCAGGAAAACGTCACCAGTGTGTCGAACTTCGCACGAGGGCTGATGAAGCAGATTCTCGCTGCCCGGTAGTCTCGGACGCCGTGACGCGTCGACGAATCCCGGTGGTGATAGTCGCAGGCTTCCTCGGCGCAGGTAAGACGACTCTGCTCAATCACCTGTTGCGAAACGATGCCGGCATTCGAATCGGCGTGGTGGTCAACGATTTCGGAGCCATCAACATCGACTCGATGCTGGTGGCCGGGCAGGTCGATTCGATGGTCTCGCTCGGCAACGGCTGTATCTGCTGCGCGGTGGACATCAGCGACATGGATGCGATGTTCGACGCCCTCGCGCATCGCCGTTCGGACATCGACGTGATCGTGGTGGAGGCCAGTGGCCTGGCCGAGCCCCGCAATCTGATCCGCATGGTTCGCGGCAGCGAGAACGAGTTCATCGTCTACGGCGGGCTCGTCGGGGTCGTCGACGCGGTGGAGTTTCCGCGGACGCGTGTACTGCATCCGGAGGTCGAACAGCACCTGCAGTTGGCCGACCTGGTGGTGTTGAACAAGTCCGATGCGGTCTCCGAATCCGAACGCTCCGCACGTGCTTCCACAGTGCGTGACGTGGTGGGGGACGTTCCGGTCGTCCCGGTCGCTTTCGGTCGAGTCGATCCGCTGCTGCTGTTCGACCGCCGCGAGAACCTATCGGTCGAGTCGGCGATGTCCGTGCAGTTGTCGTTCGACGAACTTCTTCGTCAGGACCACGCCGATCACGACCACGATCACCACCACCATCTGCACGCGCAGTACTCGCATACCGAATTCGTCACTACCGATCCGATCGAACCGCGACGATTGATCGAATTCCTGGAGAATCCCTCCGGGAATCTCTACCGCATAAAAGGTGTCGTGTATTTCGCAATACCGGGATACATGCAGAAATTCATCGTCCACACGGTAGGCCGTCACATTCGGTTCGAGGCTTCGTCGTGGTCTCGGGGCGAGCCCGAGCAGACCGCACTGGTGCTGATCGGTACCGAGCTCGACGCATCGGCGGTCGAGAGACGTCTGCGTGCCTGCGTGCGGACACCACACGAGCGCTGCGACGCCTCATCGATGCTCCCGGTCCACCGCTACCTCGACACCGTATAGCTGCCCTACAGGCCGACCCACTCGGTGCGTCCCCCCTCGAAGCCCTGCCGCTTCCAGATCGGGACCTCGGCCTTGATGCGTTCGACGAGTCGGGCACAGGCTTCGAATGCTTCGGCGCGATGAGCCGAACCGACGGCTGCCACGAGGGCGAGGTCGCCGACGCGCAGATCGCCGACGCGGTGTACTGCGGCTACTGCCAGGCCCGTGTCGGCGGAGACCTCCGCGCAGCATCGGCTCAAGAAGCGTTCGGCATCGGGGTGAGCGCGGTATTCGAGGGTTTCCACAGCGTGGCCACCATCGTGATCACGGACGATCCCGCTGAACAGCACAACGGCACCGTGCCGTGAATCCTGCACCGCTGCTTCCACTTCGGCGGTACTCAATGGTTCACTGGAAATTCGCGCGACGAGTTCACTCATCGTGGGGTCCTCCTCCGGCGATCTGGGCCAGCACATGGTCGAGTAGGGGATCGAGGACGGCCAGACCGTCCTTGACGCCGCCGGGCGAGCCCGGCAGATTGACGGTCAGCGTCCGTCCGATCAGGCCCGAGACGCCTCGGCTGAGCACCGCGTGCGGCGTCGCAGACGTTCCGCGGGTACGGATCGCGTCGGCGATCCCCGGCATGTCGATATCGAGTAGTGCCGCTGTCGCCTCGGGGGTCGCGTCGGTCGGGGATACGCCGGTGCCCCCGGTGCTGACGATCAACGACGGTTCGCCGCGGAGGGAGTCTTGTAGACCCGCCGCGATGTCGGCATCGGCGTACACCAGCGGACCCCGCACGGTGAAGCCTCGATCGGACAACCACGATGCGATCGAGGGTCCGGTGGTGTCCGGCCGAGTCCCGTTCGCGCCGCCGGTGGACGCCACCAGAACCACTGCGGATCGTGTCGACTCGACCGTCTGCGAAGCCTCGGCGGTAGGGGAGGTGCGTGCCTCGTCGCGCTGCCAATGGCCGTGCTTTCCGCCGTCCTTGGTGATCAGCCGAACCCCGTTCATCGTGGCACCCGGGTCGACGGCCTTGACCATGTCGTGCAGCGTCAGTCCGGCCACCGCGACTGCGGTCAGTGCCTCCATCTCCACTCCGGTGCGCCCGGTGGTGCGCGCTGTTGCCTCGACCGTGATGGACGACTCGGTGAACTCGAACGAGATCTTGACCGACGAGAGCGCGAGCTGATGACACAGGGGGATCAGTTCCGATGTCCTCTTCGCCGCCGAGATGCCCGCGATGCGCGCGGTGGCGAGAACATCGGCCTTGGGCATGTCGTCCGCGCGCACGAGCGCGATGACTTCGGCAGTGGTGACGAATTCTCCGGCCGCGACGGCCGTTCGCGAGGTCTCCTTCTTGTGCGCTACATCGACCATGCGAGCGCGGCCCTGATCGTCGAGATGAGACAGATGGGAATGCGGGGCGTCGGTGGTCACAGTGGCCATACCTCCACGTCGGTTCCTGCGGCGAGTTCGGTTGTGTCGGAGTCGATGTCGATCAGAACGTCCGCCCATGCCAGGGCCGCTACCAGGTGGGAGCCGGGGCCGGCCACGAGCTCCACCCGGCCGTCGTCACGCAGCCTGCCACGCAGCAGCTGTCTTCTGCCCGGCGCAGACACGACCGGTTCGTGCAGAGACGCAGTGCGGGGGAGCACCGGGGACAGGCCTGCGGCCTTCCGAACGATGTTGCGCGCGAACATGATGTACGAGACCACCGTACTGACGGGGTTGCCGGGGAAGCTGAGAACAGGAATACCGTCGAACATCGTCATGCCCTGCGGCCCGCCCGGCTGCATACGAACCGAGCCGAAGTGGCCGCCGAGTGGCCGGAGGACATCCTTGACCACCTCGAAGTCGCCCATCGAGACCCCGCCGGATGTGATGATCAGCTCCGCCGACTGCGCTGCCTCGTCGAGAATCTCGCGAAATCGGCTCGGATCGTCGGAGCTTCGCGCGACCGCGACCACCTCCGCGCCGCTGGCCTGAAGATGTGCGGCAAGGGTGATGCCGTTCGAGTCGTAGATCTGGCCGGGCGTGAGCGCCGATCCGGCATCCACCAGTTCGGCACCGGTGGTCACCACGGCCACGCGTGGCCGCGAACGGACGTCGACCTCGGCGAAGCCGACCGCCGCGAGAACGGAGATGTGCCGGGGTTCGAGCGCCCGACCGGCCTCGATCAGAATTGTTCCGACGCGGACGTCGCTGCCCTGTTCGCGAACGAATGCACCTGCCGCGCGGCCCCGTTCGATCGTCACCGAACCCACGGTAGGGACGGTGGTGTCCTCGACGGGGACGATGGCGTCGGCTCCGTCGGGGATCGGCGCTCCGGTCATGATCTTCGCCGCGCTACCCGAGGCCAGCACCGCCGCCTCCGTGGGGCCTGCGGCGATGACGGTCGAGACCGGAAGCGTCACCGGGGTCGTGGCCACCGAACGAGAATCGACCGCGTAGCCGTCCATCTGCGAATTGCGGAACAGTGGCAGATCGACCGGTGATCGAACGTCCTCGAACGAGACGCGTCCCAGGGCCTCGGCCAGAGGGATGCGTTGCGCAGTTCTGGTACCCAGCGCAGCGAGCATGGCCTCGACCGCGGCGGCATGTTCCTCGACGGATACGGCGCTCACTGCGTAGGTCCGGTGATCGCGCACTTGTGCTCAGCCGTCATGGGTGATCATCCTAGGCACGCCGACAAGGCTGCCGAGTGTGGGCTGCGGCATACTGGGTAGACACGTTCAGGACATGCATGCTGGATCGACGAAGGTGAGGTACGAGGTGACGGTGGACAGTGTCACCTCGCTCGGCATTCCGGTGTTCGGCGGAGCTGCGGGCGACCGTTCATCGGCGCAGGTGAATTCCGTGGCCGATCGGCCGGACGTGCCCCATCTGATCGATCGCTTCGGGCGCGTCGCGCGGGACCTGCGTATCTCCATCACCGAGAAGTGCTCGCTTCGGTGCACCTACTGCATGCCGGAGGAGGGCCTTCCGGCAATTCCTGCGGCGAATTTGCTCACGCCCGCCGAAATTGCACGCGTGGTCTCGGTATCGGTGCGTTTGCTGGGTATTCGCGACGTGCGTTTCACCGGTGGCGAGCCCCTCATGCGACGCGACCTCGACGAGATTTTGCGGCTCAGCGCCGAGGCAGCGGAGGGCGTGCCGCTGTCGATGACCACCAACGCAGTCGGCTTGGAGCACCGGGCGCAGTCGTTGGCGGACGCCGGGCTGACCCGGGTGAACGTGTCGTTGGACTCGGTCGACCGGGCAGATTTCGCACGGCTGACCAGGCGAGACAGGTTACCGTCCGTGCTCGCCGGGATCCGTGCGGCGCAGCGAGCAGGGATGACGCCGGTCAAGGTGAATGCAGTTCTGATGCGCGACACACTCTCCGGTGCAGTCGACTTGCTGAGGTGGTGTCTCGACGAAGGGGTTGCGCTCCGCTTCATCGAGCAGATGCCACTCGACGCCGATCACGAATGGGCTCGCAACAACATGATCGACGCCCAGACCCTGATCGACGAACTCTCGACCGCATTCGACCTGCGCGCCGTCGGCCGCGCCGATCCGTCCGCTCCCGCCGAGGAATGGAGTGTCGACGGTACGGACGCCACGGTCGGCATCATCGCGTCGGTGACGCGGTCGTTCTGCGGAGATTGTGACCGCACGAGGGTGACTGCAGAAGGAACCATTCGCTCGTGCTTGTTCAGTGACGACGAAACCGATCTTCGCGCGGCACTTCGCGGCGGCGCCACCGATGACGAATTGGCGGCCGTGTGGCGCGGGGCGATGTGGAACAAGTGGGCAGGGCACGGCATCGACGCCGAGGGCTTCGTACCGCCCGCCCGCAGTATGGGAGCCATCGGTGGATGACGTGCAGGCGAGCGGTGACGCCGCGCCGCAGACTCGGGTCGAGGTGCGGTACTTCGCCGCCGCCGTGGACGCATCGGGTTGCGACTCCGAGTACGTCACCGTGCCGACCGGAGCAACTCTGGCGGAGCTGCGTGAGTTGATCCGGTCTCGGCACGGTGCACCGATGGAGCCGATCCTGCGAGTGTCGGCCTATCTGGTCGGAGACGACCTCACCCGCGATCTCGACCGTGCGATCGGGAGCAGGGTAGACGTCTTGCCGCCGTTCGCCGGCGGCTGACCTACGTTCGGCTCAGCCACCGGCCGTCGAGCTCAGCGGCTGGTTTTCCACCAGTCGTCGAACGGCGTCACCGGCACGGTGCGCTTGTGGCGGGTGGCCATGAACATTTTCTCCAGCTTCTCGGCAACGTCGTCGGTGACCTCTCTGCCCTCGAGATAGTCGTCGATCTGCTCGTACGTCACGCCGAGGGCTTCCTCGTCGGGTAGGGCCGGGCGATCGTCTTCGAGATCGGCGGTGGGAACCTTTCGCCACGTGCTCTCCGGAGCACCTAGTTCACGGAGCAATGCCGCCCCTTGACGCTTGCTCAAGCCCGTCAGTGGAGTCAGATCGACACCTCCGTCGCCGAATTTGGTGAAGAAACCGGTGATGGCCTCGGCAGCGTGGTCGGTGCCGACGACGACGTACCCGAGCTCTCCGGCGATGGCGTACTGCGCGACCATCCGCTGGCGGGCCTTGACGTTGCCTCGAACGAAATCACGCATTTCGGCGGTGCCCAACGCGTCTGCCGTTGCAGCTGCGGCGGCATCGGCGGCTGCCTTGATGTCGACCGTCACCGTCCGGTCGGGGTCGATGAACCGCAGCGCGATCGACGCATCGTCCTCGTCGGCTTGCACGCCGTAGGGGAGCCGAACGGCAACGAACTCGACCTCGTGGCCGTCGGCTCGCAGTTCGGTTGCGGCCTGCTGGGAGAGCTTGCCGGTGAGTGTGCTGTCTTGTCCGCCGCTGATACCGAGCACATATCCGGAGGCCGGAGTCGACTTCAGGTAGTCCTTCAGGAAGTCCACCCTCCGGCGGATCTCCGTGACCGGGTCGATGGTCGACTGCACAGCCAGCTCACGCATGATTGCGGTGCGACGTTCCGAGTTGATGAGTCCCATCACGTCATCCTAATGACGCGTGCAGGTCTGCGGCTCGCACACGCGCCGTCGTAGTGTCGGTGTTCGTGAGCGGACCATCCGATACTTTCGTGAAACGAAACCCCGAGGCGCACCCGGACTTCTTCGCCGCCGAGGCGGCCGGGCTCGGCTGGCTCGGCGAGACAGGTGCCCCTGTAGTCCGAGTTCTCGGACGCGGGCCGACGTACATCGAGCTCGAACGTCTCGTTGCGGCCCGTCCATCGCTCTCCGCGGCCGAACGATTCGGGCGTGTGCTGGCCGAGATGCACACTGCGGGAGCTGTCGGATTCGGCGCACCGCCGGTCGGCTCCGATGGCGCGCCGTTCGCGGGTCGACTGTTCATCGGATCCCGGCCCATGAGCAGTACGGTGCACGAGACGTGGGGCGCGTTCTATGCGGCCGAGCGGGTGCTGCCATTTCTACGAATCGCTGTCGATGCCGGAAATATCACGCATTCGGAGGCATCGGTTGTCGAATCGGCCTGCAGCCGAGTTGCAGCCGGGGAATTCGACGATGCGGAGCCGCCCAGCCGACTTCACGGTGACCTGTGGAACGGCAACGTGTTCTGGACCGAGGCGGGTGTGGTGATGATCGACCCGGCGGCGCACGGCGGCCACCGCGAAACCGACCTGGCGATGTTGGCGCTGTTCGGATGTCCACACCTGGAGGCGATCGTCGACGGCTACGAGGCCTCGCGGCCGCTGGTAGCAGGGTGGCGCGAGCGCACCCCGCTACATCAGCTGCATCCACTCGCCGTCCACGCTGCCGGGCACGGCCGTTCGTACGGCGCGGCGCTGCACTCCGCTGCGGTGGCAGTCGAGAGGCTGTGAAACCGGCGGGCTAGCGAACGCGAGTTACTCTGCGTACCAAATCTTCCCAGCCGTCGGCCAGGCGATCCATCGTCATTCCGAGATCGCGGTACTGGTGCAATACCAAGGTGGCTTCCAGTGGTGTGAGCAGCCAGTGCGTCAGCAGCGGAAGGTCGCCGTCCAGGTCGGCGGCACGGAGCAGCGACAGCACGTGGGTGAAGTTCACCATGTGCGCCGGGGCCGAGTACCGAGCGTCGGCCGACGTCTCGGCAGCGCGCAGCACCTCGCCCTGAATCTTGACGAACTCGAGGCGCGCCCGACCGAAGGCGACGAGACGGTCGATCGGATCGGCCCCCGGGCCGAGCGGCGGTTCGCCGAACATGAAGGAATGCTGCAACTTCTGTTCGGTGTGGTCCAGCAGCGATCGCATCAGCCCGGCCCGGTTCCCGAAGCGGCGAAACACGGTGCCCTTGCCCACTCCTGCCCTGTTCGCTACTGCGTCCATGGTGATGGCGTCGGCTCCGACGGTGGCCACCAGTTCCGTTGCGGCATCGAGCAGTAGCCGGCGGTTGCGCGCTGCGTCGCATCGCTCGGAGTCCTCGCCCGCAATGGGCAGCATGGGGCCGGTCACAGAAAACAGCCTACCCTGCTGGGAACATAAATGGACCATGGTCCGTTTGGATGGTATGAATTGACCAGACGATCACGTCATCCGAACTTTCGAAGGAAGATCTCATGTCAGACGCTCATGTACTCGTTCTCGTCGGAAGCCTGCGCGCCGAATCGGTGAACAAGCAGATCGCCGAGACTGCTGTGGCCGTGGCACCGTCCGATGCCCAGGTCGTGGTGTACGACGGCCTCGGAGATGTCCCCTTCTACAACGAGGATATCGACGTGGAGGGATCCGTACCGGCGTCCGCGCTCGATCTGCGGGCCGCGGCAGGCAAGGCGTCGGCCCTGCTGCTGGTCACACCCGAATACAACGGCACCATTCCTGCCGTGTTGAAGAACGCCATCGACTGGCTCTCGCGTCCGTACGGTGCGGGTGCCATGGTGGGCAAGCCGGTCGTCGTCATCAGTGCTTCGCCCAGTGGCAACGGCGCCAAGTGGGCACACGAGGACACGAGCAAGGCGGTTCGTATCGCCGGTGGGTCGGTGCTCGAGGACGTTCAGCTCTCCATCGGCGGGACCATGGACAAGTTCGGCTCGGCGCACCCGCGTGAGAACACCGAGGTGTCCGGTGAGATCGGCCACGTGATGGCCGAGTTGGTCAAAGCCTCGAACGAACTCGTCAGTGCTTGATACCTCCATGGTATCGGTAATCGTTTTCATGTAGCCTGAGCTCATGAAGGTGAGAAACTCTCTGAAATCGCTCAAGAGCAAGCCCGGCGCACAGGTGGTACGTCGCCACGGCACCGTGTTCGTGATCAACAAGAAGGAGCCGCGATTCAAGGCGCGACAGCGCTGACGTTCGCACTGTCCACGATGTGGGGCCCTCGGACAATTGTCCGGGGGCCCTCGTCGTGCGCGTGACCGGTCGCTGGGGGGCGTCACTGTGGCCGCTGCCCCCGGTTGTGATCGACAACACGTCGACGATGTGACGTGCGACACGCCGAAGCGGCTGGATTTGTCCCGGCGCTCAGCGCCGTGACCAGCGAATACCATGGATGTTGTTCGCAACATCTCGTGTTGTAGTCAGATGTCGGACACTAGGTGTAGTGTTTGTCCGACCGAGAGACCACAACTCGAAGAACCTGAGAATACGGGTTCGAGCAGGTCGAAGTCGCCCTGAGCGGGAGATGTTCTCGGTGCCGCACGCAGAGCACATCGGTCGCCGTCGGTGCACCCGATGGCGACAACGGAAAGAGGGACACCATGAGCATCACCGTTTACACCAAGCCCGCCTGCGTTCAGTGCAATGCCACCTACCGCGCTCTCGACAAAGCGGGCATCGAGTACTCCGTCGTCGACATCTCGCAGGATCCAGAGGCGCGTGACTACGTCATGGCGCTGGGCTACCTGCAGGCTCCAGTTGTCGTCGCAGGCGAAGATCACTGGTCCGGCTTCCGTCCGGATCGCATCAAGACCCTCGCCGTGAACGCCGCTTGAACAGAACGAGAAAGTGAGTGAGCGGTGAGTTCGCAGCCGCAGTCCTCCAACTCACTGGTGTATTTCTCCAGCGCATCCGAGAACACACATCGTTTCGTCTCGAAGCTGGACATTCCCGCAACACGCATACCGCTTCGTGATCCCGACGCCACGTTTCGTGTCGACTCCCCTTACGTTCTGATCGTGCCGACGTACGGGGGAGGGGCCACCTACACCGGGCGCGACACCAATTACGTCCCCAAGCGAGTGATCAAGTTTCTCAACGACAAGCACAATCGGTCGTTGATACGAGCGGTCATCGCTGCCGGAAACACCAACTTCGGTGATTCGTTCTGTTTTGCGGGAGATGTCATCTCGCAGAAATGTGCAGTCCCGTACCTGTACCGGTTCGAGTTGATGGGCACTCCCGAGGACGTTGTTCGGGTACGCGAGGGACTCGAAGATTTCTGGGAGCGCGAGGTTCGTCGCGCCGCCCACACTCACTAGCGCAAACACACCAGGCAACATTAGGAGCATTCGCCGTGGCACCGACCATCACCGACGCAGCACCAGTACCCACCACCGCCCACGGCGACGGCGACATGGATTACCACGCGCTCAATGCGATGCTCAATCTGTACGGCCCCAACGGCGAGATCCAGTTCGAGAAGGACCGTGAGGCTGCGAATCAGTACTTCCTGCAGCACGTCAATCAGAACACCGTGTTCTTCCACGATCTGGACGAGAAGCTGGACTACCTCGTCGAGGAGAACTACTACGAACCCGAGGTGCTGGATCAGTACTCACGCGAGTTCGTCAAGTTCCTGATCGATCATGCGTACTCGAAGAAGTTCCGATTCCCCACGTTCCTCGGTGCGTTCAAGTACTACACCTCGTACACGCTCAAGACGTTCGACGGCAAGCGCTACCTCGAGCGCTTCGAAGACCGGGTGTGCATGGTCGCGCTGACGCTCGCGGCCGGCGACGAGGCCCTGGCCACCGATCTCGTCGACGAGATCATCGCCGGCCGGTTCCAGCCCGCGACACCCACCTTCCTCAACTCCGGCAAGAAGCAGCGCGGTGAGCCCGTGTCCTGCTTCCTGCTGCGTATCGAGGACAACATGGAGTCCATCGGCCGGTCCATCAACTCGGCGCTGCAGCTGTCCAAGCGCGGCGGCGGAGTTGCGTTGTTGCTGAGCAACATTCGTGAAGCCGGTGCGCCCATCAAGCGCATCGAGAACCAGTCCTCGGGTGTCATCCCGATCATGAAGCTGCTCGAGGATTCGTTCTCGTACGCCAATCAGCTCGGTGCCCGTCAGGGTGCGGGCGCGGTCTACCTGCATGCCCATCACCCCGATGTCTACAAGTTCCTCGACACCAAGCGTGAGAACGCGGACGAGAAGATCCGCATCAAGACGCTCTCGCTCGGAATCGTCATCCCGGACATCACGTTCGAGCTGGCCAAGAAGAACGAGGACATGTACCTGTTCTCGCCGTACGACGTCGAACGCATCTACGGCGTGCCGTTCGCCGACATCAACGTCTCCGAGAAGTACTACGAGATGGTCGACGACAAGCGGATCCGCAAGACCAAGATCAAGTCGCGTGAGTTCTTCCAGACTCTCGCCGAGTTGCAGTTCGAGTCCGGCTACCCGTACATCATGTACGAAGACACCGTCAATCGCGCGAATCCGGTGAAGGGCAAGATCACTCACTCGAACCTGTGCTCGGAGATCCTCCAGGTCTCGACGCCGTCCACGTTCAACGACGACCTCTCCTACAGCCATGTCGGCAAGGACATCTCGTGCAACCTGGGCTCGCTGAACATCGCCAAGACGATGGACTCGCCCGATTTCGGGAAGACCATCGCCGTGGCCATCCGCGGTCTCACCGCCGTGTCCGACCAGACGCACATCTTCTCGGTGCCGTCGATCGAGCAGGGCAACAACGATTCTCACGCGATCGGTCTGGGGCAGATGAACCTGCACGGTTACCTCGCACGCGAGCGCATCCACTACGGATCGACCGAGGGAATCGACTTCACGAACATCTACTTCTACACCGTGGTGTTCCACGCGATCCAGGCGTCGAACCAGCTGGCGAAGGCGCGCGGCCAGTACTTCAAGGGATTCCCCGACTCCAAGTACGCGTCGGGTGAGTTCTTCGACAAGTACACCGACCAGGTCTGGGAGCCGTCGACACCGAAGGTCGCCAAGCTGTTCGCCGATTCCGGCGTATCCATCCCCACGCAGGCGGATTGGGTTGCGTTGAAGGCCTCGGTGCAAGAGCACGGAATCTACAACCAGAACCTGCAGGCCGTCCCGCCGACCGGCTCCATCTCGTACATCAACAACTCCACCTCGTCGATTCACCCGGTGGCGTCGAAGATCGAGATTCGCAAGGAAGGCAAGATCGGGCGCGTCTACTACCCGGCACCGTACCTCGACAACGACAACCTGGATTTCTACCAGGACGCGTACGAGATCGGGTACGAAAAGATCATCGACACCTACGCTGCCGCAACGCAACACGTCGATCAGGGCCTGTCGTTGACGTTGTTCTTCAAGGACACCGCCACCACTCGCGACATCAACCGCGCGCAGATCTACGCATGGCGCAAGGGCATCAAGACGCTGTACTACATCCGCCTGCGTCAGTTGGCGCTCGAGGGCACCGAGGTCGAGGGCTGCGTCTCCTGCATGCTGTAGGGCTGCGCCCTCGTGCGCCTTTTGCACCCCTGGAGGGGTGCAAAAGGCGCACGACAAAAGGTGTCGTACCCGCTGGGCAGGATGACCGTCCATGGAACATGGTCGGGGGGACGATCGAGAACTGCAGGTTCTCATCGATACGCAGCGGGGGCTGTTCACGCAGTCGCAGGTCTCGGAGTTGGGGTACAGCAGAAGTCGTGTTCGCAAACTGGTGGCGAGTGGCGCGTGGATTGCCGTGCTCAGGGGCGTCTACTCCATCTTCACCGGGCCGTTGACGCGCGAACGGATTCTGATGGCAGCACTTCTGTACGGAGGTGGACACGCAATGCTGAGCCACCGGTCCGCGGCCGAGGAGTGGGGTTTTCGGCAACCGGATCCCACAGCTGCAATCCATGTGACTGTGCCATACGGGAAGTCGGCACGTAACCAACGGTCTTCGACGCGCACTGCCCCTGCTGTCGGGGCACGGCTGACGGCGGGTATCGGATCGTCGCTTCATCCCGGCGTCCTCGTGCATCGATCCCGCGCACACCGGCATATCGGGGTACCCGGCGACATGCCGCGCACGACGTTGGTGGACACAGCAATCGATCTCGCGGTGTCCGAACCGACGCCCAAGCAGGCTTTCGCGAGTCTGGTGTCGTCGGTGACCGATCGCAGAATCCGGCTGACCGACCTGCGGGAGCAGATCGCTGTCCGACGGCCGTACCGGTACTGCACGGTGCTCGGAAAGGCCATCGATCTGCTTGCGACTGGAGTTCAGTCGGTTCTCGAGCTCGAATACGCAACCAACGTCGAAGCAGCTCACGGGCTTCCGGTTGCCGAGCGGCAGAGTGTGGTCCAGGTCGATGGACGCAGTCTCTACGAGGACGTCGTCTATCGACTCGCGTCACGAACGTTGACGGTGCGTCTGGACGGTCGCCGCTTTCATTCGATGCGCGAGATCGCTTTTCGGGATCGGCGACGCGACAACGCGGCGGAGCTCGCCGGCCGTGCCCGTCTCGTCTTCGGGTACGAAGAAGTCAGCAGCGATCCGTGCGGTGTGGCGACAGACGTGGCACGGGTTCTGCGGCGTGAGGGGTGGGATGGCGTCCCCACGTCGTGCGCCTTTTGCACCCCTGGAGGGGTGCAAAAGGCGCACGACACAGATGTTGTGTCAGCTATTGATGTCCCACACAACGGGTAGTGTTCAGGCAAGCCAGTATTCGGCAGATTTCCTCGGTAGATAGGACACATGGTGAAGCTCATCGATCGCGTCTCCGCAATCAATTGGAATCGGGTCCAGGACGACAAGGACTCCGAAGTGTGGGAGCGCCTCACCAGCAACTTCTGGTTGCCGGAGAAGGTGCCGGTGTCCAACGACATTCCGTCGTGGGCCACCTTGACCGCCGTCGAGAAGCAACTGACGATGCGGGTGTTCACCGGATTGACGCTGCTCGACACCATCCAGGGCACGGTCGGAGCGGTGAGCCTCATTCCGGATGCCATCACGCCCCACGAGGAGGCGGTGTACACCAACATCGCATTCATGGAGTCGGTGCACGCCAAGAGCTACAGCTCCATTTTCTCCACCCTCAGCTCCACCCGCGACATCGACGATGCGTTCCGCTGGTCCGAGGAAAACGTCAACCTCCAGCGCAAAGCCGAGATCGTCCTGAACTTCTACCACGGTGACGACCCGCTCAAGCGCAAGGTCGCCTCGACGCTGCTCGAATCGTTCCTGTTCTACTCCGGCTTCTACCTGCCGATGTACTGGTCCTCGCGCGCGAAGCTCACCAACACCGCAGATCTGATCCGCCTGATCATCCGCGACGAAGCCGTCCACGGGTACTACATCGGCTACAAGTACCAGAAGGGTCTCGAGAAGGTCAGCGAGGCGCAGCGGGAAGAGCTCAAGAACTACACGTTCGAGCTGCTGTTCGAGCTGTACGACAACGAGGTCGAGTACACCCAGGACCTCTACGACGAGATCGGCCTGACCGAGGATGTCAAGAAGTTCCTGCGCTACAACGCCAACAAGGCGCTCAACAACCTCGGCTACGAAGGCCTGTTCCCCAAGGACGAGACGGACGTGAATCCGGCAATCCTGTCGGCTCTGTCGCCGAACGCCGACGAGAACCACGACTTCTTCTCCGGTTCGGGCTCCTCGTACGTCATCGGTAAGGCCGTCAACACCGAAGACGAGGACTGGGACTTCTGACTCCCGATCTACACCGGGACGCTCACTCTTTCGGCGGGCGTCCCGGCGGTCGAATATCCTCCGCGTTCTTGGGCATTCGACCCTTGTCGCTCAGCGCGCGGCGCAACAGGAACTCGATCTGAGCGTTGGTGCTCCGCAGATCGTCCGAAGCCCAGCGGGCGAGGGCGTCGTGCACCGCCGGGTCCAGCCGAAGCAGTATCTTCTTACGCTCGGCAGCCATGGCTCACTGGTACAGCGATCCGGTATTGATGACGGGCTGGGTGTCATTGTCGCTGCACAACACAACCAGCAGATTCGAGACCATCGTGGCTTTGCGTTCTTCGTCGAGCTCGACAACGTGCTTCTCCTCGAGCTTGGACAATGCCATCTCGACCATTCCCACGGCACCTTCGACAATCTGCTGACGCGCCGCGATCACCGCTCCTGCTTGTTGACGCCGCAGCATGGCCTGGGCGATCTCCGGAGCATAGGCGAGACGGTTGATTCGGGTCTCGATCACCTCGACGCCGGCCGAACGCACCCGAGCGTGTACCTCCTCCGACATGGCTGCGGTGATTTCGTCGGCGTTCTCCCGCAACGACATTCGTCCCTCGGCGTCGTACGGGTAACTGCCTGCGATGTGGCGGACTGCCGACTCGGTCTGGACAGCAACGAACTCCTCGTAATTATCGACCTGGAACGACGCCAGCGCGGTATCGGCAACCTGCCAGACCACGACAGCCGAGATCTCGATCGGGTTACCGTCGGCATCGTTGACTTTCGATTGCCCGGTCTCGTGGTTGCGAATTCGGGTCGAGATGGCCCTGCGGTACGTCAACGGATTGGTCCAGCGCAGTCCCGGTGTGCGCAGCGTTCCGCTGTACGAACTACCGAGTAGCTGAAGAACCCGCGCTTGATTCGGTTGCACCAGAGTCAGTCCCATGAGCGCCGGAAGCGACACTACGAACAGGACGACCCCGGCGGCGACGAGCCCGACAACGGAGAACACGAACCCCAGAGCGAATGCAGCGATTCCGCCGAGGAACAGCACGAGGCCGACGCCGAGCATCGACCAGCCGGGCAGATCCCACCCCGTTCGCTCGGCAATGGTGGTGGTCGGCGTACCCGTCGGCTTCTCGGCGACGGTTGCGGGTGCAGACATGAGAACCTCCCTCTCGATGGTGATACTAAAGTGATATCACATTATTCTCGATCGGGGACTCTCGGAGGTGAACTGTTCACCCGACTCGGATGGGGGAGTCAGCGCCGGAACCACGCCGACGGTTGGTCGGCTATGGCTTTCTCGATCCGTAATCGCGACGTCGCCGTGAGGTTTTCCGGCAATGCGTCGAGTGCAAACCAGGACACGTCGATATTTTCGTCGTCGGCGACATGCGGTGTGCCGCCGACGTACCGAGCGAGGAACGTGATGTCCAGGTACTGCGCGACGTCGCCGTTGGGATAGGTGATCGGCTCGGTCACATCCACGCTCGTCAGGCGCACGATCGTGGCGTCGACGCCGGTCTCTTCGCCGATCTCGCGCAGCGCGGCCGGTGCCGGCTCCTCGCCGGGCTCGAGAATTCCGGACACCACCGCCCAGGTGTTGTTGTCTGCCCGAAGGGTCAGCAGTACTCGCCTCTCGTCATCGAGAACGACCGCACTGACACCGGAAAGCCACAGAGGTGCCGTGCCGACGACGCTCCTCAGCGCTTGCACGAATTCTGGAATGGGCACGGACTCGAAACCCCGTCCTCAGGAGACGTAAGCGTTCAAAGATGCGGACAGGTCAGCCAAAATCGCTCGTGCTGCAACAATTCCACTGCCCGACCACACCGTGTCGTCGACCGCGAAGACGCGTCCGTCGGTGACCGAGCCGAGATCGTGCCACGCGTCGCTGTCCATCACCTCACGACCGAACTTCTCACCGTCGGGTCCCGCGAATCGCACGTAGACGATGTCTCCCTCGACCGGATCGAGGTCGTCCGGCTCGACCGACAGGGCCGCATCACGCTGACTCTGCGGGCGTGCGACGCCGACCTCGGCGAGCACTTGACCCGCGAACGAGTTCGGTCCGTCCACCTCGATGGAGTCCGCGTCGAATCGCACGATCGACGCCTGAGTCTGGCTGGCATCTATTTCACGACCGACCTGCTCGGCGTCCGCGGAGAACGACGCGAGCGCGTCGAATCCCGACTGCCCTCGACCCAACGCCGCCGCGGACTGCAGGAAAGTATCCTTCCAGCCCTGCCCTTCGCCGGTGAAGACGGTCGGAGCGATGGCGGTGAGCGAATCGTAGGTGTCTGCTCCGAGAGAATCGGCACCCAGGATCAGATCGGGATCGAGAGCGGCGATGGCATCGATGTCCGGCGCGCCTACCGTTCCGACCGAAGGAACGGACGCCAATCCGGTGCCCAGATACAGCGGCTGATCTCCGTCGCCACGAAAGTCGGGATCGAGCGTCGCCGCGCCGACGACGCGTTCCCAGATTCCGACCGCGCAGCTCGCGTCCAAGCCGGCGGAGTCGAGTACGACGATGCGCTGGGGGTCGGCCGGGATGGCACTGATTCCCTCGGCGTGTCCGACTGGCCGGGTGTCGCCCTCGATTCCGGTCCGGTCGAGCGGCGCAAGGGCGGGGCACAGTCCCACGGTGTCCCGGTCGTTCCCGACCACTCCGGCACCGGCGATGTTCGTCGTGGTGCGGACGATGGTGGATGCGTCGTCGACGACCTCCGAGTCGGAGCAGCCGACCAGCGCCACAGCTGCGGCAAGGCACGCAGCGGCCAGTGGGCCGATTCTGCGCGGTACACACGAACGGGGGAGTGGCAACGCGGGACTTCCTTCGACGGGTCGGGTGGTCTCACACAGTATCGGACGAGGGCTGCGTCAGGGCACTCGAACGGACACCGTCGAGGTTGCGAAATCGATCGCGTTCGGAGCGCTGCCTGCTTCGGCGGAAAGGCCGACAGCGCAGGCAGATCGCTCGATCCTGGCCGCGCTGGTTCGGCCCAATACGACACACGGTAGGACCGGTTCGGCAAGCGTCGGCCCGACGGTCTACGATTCGAGTAGCGCATGACTAGACGACGTCGCCTCGTAGTTCGAGGACGGCGCGCAATCAGGAGGATCTGTGACTGCCCTAGCGCCTAGGCCCGCTTCCGTTGTGGATGCTGCTCGGCCGTTCCCGCCGCGGATGGGACCGAAGGGTTCGTTTCTGCACAAAGCGGTAACGACGACCGACCCCAAGGTGTTGGGGATCATGTACATCGCGACGTCGTTCGCGTTCTTCCTCGTCGGTGGGCTCATGGCGCTGTTGATGCGCGCCGAGTTGGCCGTACCGGGGCTGCAATTCCTGTCCAACGAGCAGTACAACCAGCTGTTCACCATGCACGGCACCATCATGCTGCTGCTGTACGCGACGCCGATCGTGTTCGGATTCGCGAACTACATCCTCCCGCTGCAGATCGGTGCGCCGGACGTCGCATTCCCGCGGTTGAACGCGTTCTCGTACTGGCTGTACCTGTTCGGTGCCCTGATCACCACGGCCGGGTTCATCACTCCCGGTGGCGCAGCAGACTTCGGATGGACCGCCTACACCCCGCTCACATCGGCCCTGCATTCGCCGGGCGTGGGTGCGGACCTGTGGATCATGGGCCTGGCCATTGCCGGCCTGGGAACCATCCTCGGTGGCGTCAACATGATCACCACGGTGATCTGCCTGCGGGCCCCCGGCATGACGATGTTCCGGATGCCGATCTTCACCTGGAACATCCTGGTGACGTCGATTCTGATTCTGTTGGCCTTCCCGCTGCTGACGGCGGCCCTGCTCGGCTTGGCGGCCGATCGTCACCTGGGTGCGCACCTGTTCGATCCGGCAACCGGTGGAGTTCTGCTGTGGCAGCACCTGTTCTGGTTCTTCGGTCACCCCGAGGTGTACATCATCGCGCTGCCGTTCTTCGGAATCGTCTCCGAGATCTTCCCGGTCTTCTCCCGCAAGCCGATCTTCGGCTACTCGGGGCTGATCTACGCGACGATCGCCATCGCAGCTCTCTCCATTGCCGTGTGGGCGCACCACATGTACGCCACCGGCGCAGTATTGCTGCCGTTCTTCTCGTTCATGACGTTCCTGATCGCGGTGCCCACGGGTGTGAAGATCTTCAACTGGGTCGGCACCATGTGGCGCGGTCAGGTGACTCTGGAAACGCCGATGCTGTTCTCCATCGGATTCTTGATCACGTTCGTCTTCGGTGGGCTGACCGGCGTGCTGCTAGCGTCGCCGCCGATCGACTTCCAGGTCACCGACTCCTACTTCGTCGTCGCTCACTTCCACTACGTGGTGTTCGGCACCGTGGTGTTCGCGACGTACGCAGGCATCTACTTCTGGTTCCCGAAGATGACGGGCCGGATGATGGACGAGGCGCTCGGCAAGTGGCATTTCTGGCTGACGTTCTTCGGTTTCCATGCAACGTTCCTGGTGCAGCACTGGCTGGGTAACGAGGGAATGCCGCGTCGTTACGCCGACTACCTCGCTTCCGACGGTTTCACCACGCTGAACATCATCTCTACGATCGGTGCGTTCGTACTCGGTGCATCGACCCTGCCGTTCGTGTGGAACGTCTTCAAGTCCTATCGGTACGGCGAGGTCGTCACCGTCGACGATCCGTGGGGGTACGGAAACTCGCTGGAGTGGGCGACCTCCTGCCCACCGCCACGGCACAACTTCACCGAGCTGCCTCGTATCCGGTCCGAACGGCCGGCGTTCGAGCTGCACTACCCGCACATGGTCGAACGGATGCGTGCGGAAGCGCATGTCGGTCCGGGAGCACACGGTGGTAAGACCACTGCCGTGATGGAACAGGCCCGACGGGCTCCGATCGCCACCAGCGATCACGAAGGTTCCGGGGACCACGACCCCAGGTAGTCCACAGCAGCAGCGAGAGCCCCTCCCGGCTACCGGGTGGGGCTCTTCGCTTGCGACAATGTCGTGGTGTATCCGGGCTTGCCCGGGCGCGACGAGATGACACGAAGACCTGTCCGGCCATTGGCCGCGCGTGAAAGGGAGATCCGGTGAGCTCGAACGACACCGCAGTGCTCGTGACGGTGACAGGACCCGACAAGCCGGGCGTCACCTCGGTGCTGTTCGCAGCATTGTCTCGGCACGACGTGAGCTTGCTGGACGTCGAGCAGGTCGTCATCCGCGGCAGATTGACCCTCGGTGTTCTGCTCACCTGTCCCCGCGATCCCGAAGCCCTGCAGGAAGAGCTCGAGGACGCCATGGCCACGGTGGGTGTGCACGTGGACGTCGAGATCGGTGCGGCGCAGGGTGGTGGCCAGAGCTTGGCCACCCACGTCGTCGTCGTTCTCGGTCGACCCGTCACCGCACGGGCGTTCAGTGCCATCTCGCGCCAGCTGGCCCGTCAGGGTGCGAACATCGACTCCATTCGAGGCATTGCCGACTACCCCGTGACCGGCCTCGAACTGCAGGTCACTGCCACCGACACCTCGCCCGATGCCGACGTGCAACTACGTACTGGCCTCGCGGCCATCGCAGCGGGAATCGGTGTCGACATCGCAGTGGAGAGGGCCGGGATCGCGCGTCGATCGAAGCGCCTCATCGTGTTCGATGTCGACTCCACACTCGTACAGGGCGAGGTCATCGAGATGTTGGCTGCGCGTGCCGGTCGCGAGGACGAGGTACGCGCCGTCACCGAGGCGGCCATGCGCGGTGAGATCGATTTCGCGGAGTCGCTCGAACAGCGGGTCGCCGTGCTCGCCGGTCTCGACGAATCCGTCATCGAAGATGTGGGCGAGAGTCTGGAGCTGACGGCGGGGGCTCGGACCACGATCCGCACGCTCCGGCGACTCGGATTCGCGTGCGGCGTCGTGTCCGGCGGTTTTCGACAGGTCATCGAGGGGCTCGCGCACGAACTCGAGCTCGATTACGTCAAGGCGAACACGCTCGAGATAATCGACGGAAAGCTCACCGGAAGGGTGATCGGCGAGGTGGTCGACCGCGCTGCGAAGGCCACTGCACTACGAGAGTTCGCAGCCCAGTCCGGAGTGCCGATGGAGCAGACCGTCGCCGTCGGCGACGGTGCCAACGACATCGACATGCTGACCGCAGCAGGTCTAGGGGTCGCCTTCAACGCCAAGCCTGCGCTGCGAGAGATTGCCGATACGGCTATTTCGCATCCGTACCTGGACGCCGTGCTGTTCATTCTCGGTGTCACGCGCAACGAAATCGAGGCGGCGGACGCAGTCGACGGGGGAGTCCGCCGCATCCCGATCCTATGACCGGCGAGTTCGTGGCCGGTGGTCCCGAGACCGGCGAAGCCGCACATGATGTGGACGAGCACAGCGCTGCCGAGGAATTCTCTCCGGACAACACGTTCGATTCGCGTCATGCCGAGCTCGCCCGCGGGTACGGGGGTGCCGAGGATCCGGCCGATCCGGCGGATGTCCTGGCCATGCCGATGGTGCTGCACATCCCCAAGATCGACCCGCCGTTGCGCTTCGAATTGCTCGAGGCGGCCGCCGCAGCAACGGTGACGCTGTGCCTAGATCCGCGCGTCGGTACCGGTGCCTCGTGGCACGAGGCCTTCGACGAATGGACATCGGCTCGGATTCGCAAAGTCGCTCGACGTGCGCGCGGCGCGCAATGGGCTGCGGCACAGCATGTCCCGGGCGTGACGGTGGACGTCGGCGGCGCGTCGGCACGGGCATTGGTACCCGGTAGGGTCGGGGATCTGGATCCGAGGATCAAGCGCCTGCAGATCGGCGGCACCGACGTACCGTCCGAGGTCGAGCCCTCGCCTGCGGCGGGTCCGGTGCTGTGGGTCGATGCCTCGCTGTCCATGACGGTGGGCAAGGCCGCCGCACAGGTCGGCCACGCGTCGATGCTGCTCGCCGGAGCGATGAGTGTGGACCGTTGCCGACAGTGGGCAGTGGCTGGCTATCGGTGCTCGGTTCGCTCGGCCGACCCGCACCAGTGGGCGCGCGCGTTGGACGAGGTTCGCGCCGGACGTGGCGTTGCAGTGCGCGATGCCGGCTTCACCGAGGTGGCGCCCGGTTCGACGACGGTGATCGCCGTTCCCTGAAACCGCTGTTGCACAACACCACTGTTTCCATAACGCTGGGGTCCACTGTCGTGTAAGTGGCTATGCAGAACGTATCCAGTGCGCTGGACACTGGAAGCATGTTCACCTCAGTACGTCGCTCGCTCGCCGATAGGCGGCTCCCTTCTCGACTGCTCGCCCTGTACGTAGGGCTCTGGCTGTACGGGGCGTCGATGGCGTCGATGATCGCCGGTGGCCTCGGCGTCAATCCCTGGGATGTGTTTCACCAGGGTCTCGAAAGCCACCTCTCGCTGAGTTTCGGAACCATCACGGCGATCACTGGAGTGGCGGTGCTGCTGATGTGGATTCCGCTACGACAGCGTCCGGGTCTGGGCACCGTCAGCAACGTCGTGGTCATCGCGTTGGCCGTGGATGCGACGTCGGCGATGTTGCCGCAGCTCGACGGTCTCGTGATTCGATCGGTGGCGATGGTGTCGGGGATCGTGGTCAACGCTTTTGCCACCGCGCTCTACATCGGTGCCGGCATGGGCCCGGGGCCGCGTGACGGATTGATGACAGGCCTCGTGGCGAGGACAGGATGGTCGATCCGTCTGACCCGCACCGGGATCGAATCGACCGTGGTGCTCACCGGTTGGTTGCTCGGCGGGACGCTCGGGCTGGGAACGGTGCTCTATGCGCTCGGAGTCGGTCCGCTCGTACAACTGTTCATGACTCACCTGCCTGCGCTACGGAACACCAGTACCGTGGAGCCGGTCACCGATACCGTCGAACCTGCTTCCAGTGCAACGGTATTCGAGGGAACCCCGTCTACGTTGGCGGAATCGAGTACCGGGACGAACTGCGACGACGACCAGCTCGGGCACGCCAGAGTGATCTCTGCAGGTCCGCCCGAGTGGAGAATCAGAAGCGAACTTGCGTCGTCGACCTGCCCGCCGTCGGATGCATAGGAGCGGACGTCGGAGCCGTCGACCCAGGCTTGGATGGTGCGCACCGAATCGTCGTTCCAGCGATCGGTGTCGAATTCTGTTCCGGCAGAATCGAACCACACCAGATCCGGTCGACCGGTCGGCGTCGCGCGACCGGTGAAGAACTCCTGCTGGCGTAGCGTTGGAGCACTTGCCCGGACGCGTAGCAATCGACCGACGAAGCGAATCATGTTCTGATCGGCCCCCTCCCAGTCGATCGCCCACGAGTCCGCGGCCGGCGCATCCTGGGGAACGCAGTACGCGTTGTTGTTGCCGGCTTGGGTGTGGCCCATCTCGTCGCCGGCGAGCAGCATCGGAGTTCCGGTCGAGAGCGTCAGGGTGGCCAGCAGGGCGCGAACATGGCGTCCACGGGCCTCGAGCATCGACGAATCCTCCGTCGGCCCCTCCGTGCCGTGGTTGACCGACGAGTTGTTGTCGGTTCCGTCCCTGTTCTGTTCTCCGTTGGCCTCGTTGTGCTTTCGCTCGTAGGACACCAGATCGCGGGCGGTGAATCCGTCGTGCGCGGTGACGAAGTTGATCGACGCCCACGGCAGGCGCCCGCCGCCCGCGAACAGGTCCTCCGAACCGGCCAGACGCGACGCCAATTCGCGGACGCCGTGGTGACCTGCCCAGAAGCGGCGGATCGTGTCGCGGTAGCGATCGTTCCATTCCGAGAAGGTCACGCCGAAGTTTCCGACCTGGTAGCCGGCGCCGGTGGCATCCCACGGCTCGGCGATGAGCTTGACCCGGGACAGAACGGGATCGACGGAAATGGCGGTCAACAGCGGTGCGCGAGGATCGAATCGCCAACCACCGGGCCGGCCGAGCGTGCTGGCGAGGTCGAAACGGAATCCGTCGACGCCCAGCTCGTCGACCCAGTAGCGCAGGCTGTCGCACACCATGCGCACTACCGCGGGCGACGCCGAATCGAGAGTGTTTCCGCAGCCGGTCAGATCGACGTCCGATCCGCGTCCGTCGAGCAGGTAGTAGCCGGGCGCATCGAGCCCTCGCCAGCTGATCGAGGGGCCGTCGACCGAGGACTCGCAAGTGTGGTTGTAGACGACGTCGAGAATCACCTCGATCCCCACCTCGTGCAACGCGTCGACCATGGTGCGGAACTCGGTCACCTCGTCGCCGGGAACGGCAGCGAAACGCGGGTCCGGCGCGAAGTACGCACCTGTGGAGTAGCCCCAATGGTTCCGCATGCCGCGGGCGCGCACACCGGGCTCGGTGAACGTGGTCTGCACGGGCAGCAACTCGACCGAGGTGACACCGATGCGAGCAAGATGTTCCAGCACCGCCGGTTGGGCGAGGCCCAGATAGGTTCCTCGAAGATGTTGGGGTACGCCAGGATTGCGGGCAGTGAACGATCCCACGTGCAGTTCGTAGAGGACGGTTCTGTCCCAGGGCACGCCGGGTCGCGCGGGTCTGTCGGAGTGAGCGAGCGGCGCGCGAACCACGCCGAGGGGGAGATGCCCGAGCGAATCGCGAGAACTCGGTGCTCCGAACGGATCGTCCTCGTACGCCAACAATGCCGATGGGTCGCCGAACCGTCCGGTCACTTGTCGGGCGGAGGGATCCAGCAGAAGCTTCGCGCCGTTGAACCGACGCCCCGAATGTGGATCCCAGGTGCCGTGGGCGCGGAAGCCGTACCGATCACCGGCTCGAACTCCGGGAACGAATGCATGTCGAACCCCGAAGGTGCGGGTGGTCAGCTCGATGCGACGTTCGCCGCCCTGGGCGTCGATCAGGCATACCTCGACGCCGTCGGCCTCGGGTGCGTGGACTGCAAATTGAGTACCAGTTGGCAGCACAGTGGCACCCAAGGGAAACGGTGATCCGGGCGGGTTCGAGCCAGACTCGCCGTCGACGGTCGAGCGGAAGTTGCGAGGTACATCGTCAATGGGCGACACGCGTGCACATCCTGCCGTGAATGCGCGGCGGATGTGCGGGAAGATAGGCGTCGTGTCTGAACCGGATCCCGACCTGCTCGTAGATTTCACCGACGTTGTCGTCCGCCGTGGGGGTGTGACCTTGGTGGGACCCGTCACCTGGAAGGTGGAACTGGACGAACGGTGGGTCGTCCTGGGGCCGAACGGTGCCGGCAAAACATCGCTGCTGCGCATCGCGGCGGCCGAAATGCATCCCACGTCCGGTGTCGCTCACGTTCTCGGTGAGGTCATGGGCCACACCGATGTCTCCGAACTACGACCGCGGATCGGGTTGTCGTCGTCATCGCTGGCCCACCGAATCCCGGCCGACGAACTCGTCTCCGATCTGGTGGTGTCCGCCGGGTACTCGGTGTTGGGACGCTGGCGTGAGAAATACGACGCCATCGACACCGAGCGGGCCGTCGAGATGCTCGAGAGTCTCGGTGCCGAGCATCTCGCCACCCGCACGTACGGCACCCTCTCCGAAGGCGAACGCAAGCGGGTTCTGATCGCGCGCGCTCTGATGACCGACCCGGAATTGCTGCTGCTCGACGAGCCGGCTGCTGGACTCGACCTCGGCGGTCGCGAAGAACTGGTGGCACGGCTGGCCGACCTCGCGGCCGACCCGGACGCTCCTGCAACGGTGCTCATCACTCATCACGTGGAGGAGATCCCCCCGGGATTCAGTCACGCTCTGCTGCTGAAAGAGGGCGGAGTGGTGGCACAGGGCTTGATGAACGATGTCGTCACGGCCGAGAACCTGACCGAGGCGTTCAGCCAGTCGATCACCCTCGATCGCGTCGACGGTCGCTTCTTCGCCCGCCGAACCCGAGCTGCCGGGGCACACCGGCGCTAGCGCGGACCGCTGGATCCACCTGCTGCACGCGGCGGTACGTTGCCCTTCATGAGCTCGAACAGTGCTGCCGACCATGTCCCTGCCCGTGATGCTTCGACGGTCATCCTGGTCCGCGACGGCCGATCACGTGCGGAGATCGAAGTGTTCCTGCTCGAACGCGTCGGCGGAATGGCGTTCGCGGGCGGCATGACGGTCTTTCCCGGTGGCGGCGTCGATCCATCCGACGCGGCGGCAGATGTCCGGTGGGCGGGCCCGCCGCCTTCGTGGTGGGCGGACCGTCTCGGAACCGACGAGGGCAAGGCTCAGGCCCTCGTCTGTGCCGCGGCGCGCGAGACGTTCGAGGAGTGTGGGGTGCTGCTGGCCGGATCGGCACCGGATTCCATCGTTGCCGACACTGCTCCGTTCGCATCAGAACGAGGCCGACTCGAGCGTCGCGAACTGTCGTTCGCCGAGTTTCTGACCGCCCACGATCTGGTGCTGCGATCGGATCTGCTCCGGCCGTGGTCGCACTGGATCACGCCGGTGGGCGAAGCGCGACGGTACGACACCCGGTTCTTCGTTGCCGTACTGCCGGAGGGCCAGAATGCGGACGGGGACACCAGCGAGGCAGCGTCGGTGAGCTGGCGTTCGACCGGTGCAGCGTTGGCGGATTGGCGAGCGGGACGGACGATCCTGCTGCCACCGACGTGGAGTCAGCTCGACGCACTCTCCCGTTTCGCCACCGTCGCCGAGGTTGTCGACCACGAACGTGAGATCACTCCGGTCCTGCCCACACTGATCCGCGACGACGGCGCGGTCCGAGTGCTGTTCGACGGCGACGATGCCTACTACGCCGGGGCGCGACATCCCTGGTCGGATCGACCGGACGTGACCCGGTAGCCTTTGCGCCCATGGCTGAGTTCGTGAATCTCGAGGTATCCGACGGTATCGGCACCATCCGCTTGGATCGCCCGCCGATGAACGCGTTCGATCGTCAGATGCAGGAGGAGCTTCGCGCGGCGGCCCGCGAGGCAACGGTCGACAGTGCGGTCAAAGCCGTCGTCGTCTACGGCGGTGAGAAGGTATTCGCGGCCGGTGCCGACATCAAGGAGATGGCGGCAATGTCTGCGGCGGAGATGGCGGAGATCGCCGGCGACCTGCAGTCCGCGTTCGGTTCGCTGAGCGCTGTCCCCAAGCCGGTTGTTGCCGCCGTCACCGGATACGCACTCGGCGGCGGACTCGAGGTCGCGCTCGGTGCCGATCGCCGAATTGCCGGCGACAACGCCAAGTTCGGAGTTCCCGAAGTGCTGCTCGGTGTCATCCCCGGCGGCGGCGGAACTCAACGGCTGGCACGGTTGATCGGTCCGAGTCGTGCGAAAGACATGGTCTTCACCGGTCGGTTCGTCGGGGCCGAGGAGGCGCTGCGTATCGGTTTGGTGGACGAAGTGGTAGCTCCCGACGAGGTGTACAACGCGGCTCGGGCGTGGGCAAAGCAGTTCACCACGGGCGCATCGCGGGCGCTCGCCGCGGCAAAGGCGTCGATAGACCAGGGGCTCGACGTAGATCTCACCACCGGCCTTCGTATCGAAGCGCAGCAGTTCGCGGCCTTGTTCGCCACCGACGATCGCACGATCGGAATGAAGTCCTTCGTGGCCGACGGTCCG
>NZ_CAPS01000095.1 GCF_000333955.1 Rhodococcus sp. AW25M09 | reverse complement strand
CGCAGTCCAAGCGGGCGGCCACCGCCGTGCGTGAGGTCATCACCTCCGGTCTGTTCAGCGGCGATCACGCGTTGCGAGCAACTCGCGAACCGTTGGTACGCACGGTGCACTCCTACGCTTTCGCGGTGCTGAGGCTGCAGGCTTCGCTGTACGGCAACCCGCCGCCGAGGCTGTTGACCGGTGCCGAGCAGGACGCCGTGGTCCGGGAGATGCTGCGCGGCGATCTCGACGACGGGGCTGCCGACTGGCCGGACCGGTTGCGTCCGGCGCTGGGTACCGCAGGATTCGTCACTGCGGTGCGAGACATGATGCTCAGATCCGCCGAACGCGCACTGGGGCCGGAAGACCTCGTCAAACTCGGTCGTAAGCACGGCAAGCCCGAGTGGGTTGCCGTCGGACGATTCGCCGCCCGGTACGAGCAGGCCATGCTCTTGCGCGGTGCCGTCGGTGTGGAAGCTGCAGGGGCCACAGCACCCGGTCTCGACGCCGCCGAGCTCATCGGCAGCGCGCTGATGGCGTTCGCCACCGATCCCGAACTGCTGCGCAGTGAACGGGCCCGCATTCGGCACCTTGTCGTCGACGATGCTCAACATCTCGATCCGCAGGCTGCACAACTGGTTCGGTTGATCGGCACCGATACCGAATCGACCGTCGTCGCCGGCGATCCCGATCAATCGGTTTTCACTTTCCGCGGTGCCGATCCCACGTTCGTGGCCGACCTGGTCGACGTGGATTCACCGCGGAGAGTCCTGCTGACGCGCAATTACCGGTCGGTTCCCGCGGTTGCCGAGCTGACCGACATCGTGGCGAGACGATTGCCCGGGCTCGGACGGCACCGTTGTCCCGAGCCGGTGGCTGCGCCGCGATTCGGTGCCCCGGCAGCGCGGGTGCACGTCGCGTCGTCCCCGGCCAAAGAAGCGGCGATCATCGCCGACGCCATGCGCCGTGCCCATTTGCTCGACGGGATGCCGTGGTCGGAGATGGCCATCGTGGTGCGGTCGGTGCCACGAACCGTGGCACCGCTGCGCCGAGCGCTGCATGCCGCCGGGGTTCCCATGGTTACCCCCACCTCGGAGTTACCGCTGCACCGCCAGCACGGAGCGGTAGGTCTGCTGTTGGTGCTGCGGGCGATCTCCGACTCGACCTTCGACGGTGAAGACGCGCTGGCGTTGCTCTCCGGGCCGATCGGCGGTGCCGATCCAGTGGGTCTGCGGAGATTGCGCCGAGGGGTGCGCAGACTCGAGCTCGCGTCGGGCGGTGAGCGCGACTCGGCCGAACTACTGAGGGGTGTTCTCGCCGACGATTCTCGCGGGAAATCCGGCTGGATCGGTGGTTTGTCGGACGTGGAGTCGGCTCCGTTGCGCAAGGCCCTCGGCGTCATCCGAAAGGCCCGGGCGGTCGCCCGGGCGGGCCGCGGTGTCGAGGACGTGCTGTGGGCGGCCTGGCAGGCCTCGGGACTCGAGCGGCGTTGGTCCGGCGCGTCCGCCTGGGGTGGCTCGGCTGGTGCCCAGGCCGATCGTGACCTCGATGCAGTGGTCGCGCTGTTCGACGCCGCGGCGGCCTATGTCGACAGATTGCCGCGAGCGCAGATCGGCGGATTTCTCGATTACATTGCGCAGCAGGAGATTCCTGCTCTGAACTCGCATCGCCGCGTCGTTCGGGCCGATGCCGTCACGTTGCTCAGCGCGCATTCTGCGGCCGGTCGGGAATGGGAGCTCGTCGCGGTGGCAGGGGTTCAGGAAGGGTTGTGGCCGGGTTTGCGTTCGCGCGGAAGCCTGCTGGGCACCGACACGCTGGTAGACCTCGCGTCCGGAAAGGTCGATGCCCGCGCAGCGTTGGACGGGCGACTGTCGACGTCGGCGCCGCTGCTCGCCGAGGAGCGTGCGCTGTTTCTGGTCGCGTGCAGTCGCGCTCGATCGACTCTTCTCGTCACAGCCGTCGATTCCACCACCGGCGACGCCGACCTGGTGCGCTCGCGCTTCGTCGACGAGCTTCGTGGCGTCGACGCGGACGGCGAGTCCGTCGTCCCACCCGAAGTGCCGGATGTCACCGCTGCGCACCGAGTACTGGCGTTGCCCATGCTGGTTGCTGAACTGCGCGCTGTGGTGTGCGACCCGGTAGTTGCCGAACAGGATCCGGACAAGCGGTCCCGAGCAGTCCGGCAGCTGGCAACCCTCGCCGACGCCGGCGTCCGAGGTGCCCATCCGGACGAATGGTTCGGGGTAGCGGGTCCCAGCACCGACTCGCCGCTGTGGCACCTCGGAGACGGCCCGGTTCCGCTCTCGCCCTCGACGGTGGAGCAGCTCACCACCTGCCCGCTGCGGTGGATGCTCGAACGTCACGGAGGAAACGACGGTGCCAACACCCATGCGGTCACCGGCACTCTCGTGCACACTCTGGTGCAGGCGGTGGCCGGACGGATACCGCCGGAGCAGCTTCGTCGCGCACTCGAAACAGCCTGGGATGCAGTTGATCTCGGATCGCAGTGGTTCTCCCGGCACGAGCTCGATCGAACCGGAGCCATGCTCGAGACGTTCGAGAACTGGCTGCAGGGCAGTCGCGGCGAGCTCACCGAGGCCGGAGTCGAAGTGCGGGTCGACGGCGTACTCGCCGCGCGGTCGGACGACGAGCCTGCAGTGGCGCTGCGCGGACGCATCGACCGACTCGAACACGACCCGGACGGTCGGCCGGTGATCATCGACGTCAAGACGGCCAAGACCGTCATGTCCAAGGAGGATGCGCAGGGCCACCATCAGCTGGCCACGTATCAGGTAGCTGCCGCCGCCGGTGCGATCGAGGGCGAGCCCGCGGGCGAACCCGGGGGAGCCCGGCTGGTGTTCGTCGCCAAACCACACAACAAGGACGGGGCGACACAGCGCATTCAACAGGTTCCGACACCGGAGCAACTCGAGCACTGGCGAGACACCGTGCACCTGGCCGCATCGGCCACACAGGGGCCGACGTTCGAGGCGCGAATCAACGACGGCTGCAGGCACTGCCCGGTCAAGTCCAGTTGCCCGGCACACGAGACGGGACGGCAGGTGACCGAGCAATGACGGCGTCGACGAGAACACGTACCGGTGCTGCGCGCGTGACACCTGTGGAACTCGCGCGCGCGTTGGGTCAGAAGCATCCACCGACCGACGAGCAGGCCGCAGTGATCGCGGCCCCACCCGGTCCCATGCTCGTGGTGGCCGGAGCAGGTGCAGGCAAAACCGAGACGATGGCTGCGCGCGTGGTGTGGATGGTGGCCAACGGTTTCGTCGACCCGGATCAGGTGCTCGGCTTGACGTTCACCCGAAAGGCCGCGCAGCAGTTGACCTCTCGAATCAGGGCTCGACTAGCTCGGCTGGCCGGCTCCGATCTGGTGCGTGCGCTGGATCCGAGCCTGGCCCTGCGCGAGCGAATTCTCGGTGCCGAGGCCGAAGTGAGTACCTACCATTCGTACGCCGGACGACTGCTCACCGAGCACGGGTTGCTCCTACCGATCGAACCGTCCGCGACCCTTCTCTCCGAGACCGAACTGTGGCAGTTGGCTCATCGCGTGGTCAGCACGTGGGACGGCGACCTGGAGACCGATCGCAACCCCACCTCGGTCACCGAGGCCGTGCTGGCACTCTCCGGTCAGTTGGCCGAGCATCTGGTCGATCCGGAGGACCTACGCCACGCTCACGTCGAGTTGGAGAAACTCGTGCACACGCTGGGGCCCGGTCCGCGGCAACGCGGCGGCCCCACCAAGGAGTTGCTGAACATTCTCGGCGCGCAACACCAGAGAATCGGGTTGTTGCCGCTGGTGGAACGGCTCGGACACACGCTGCGCCGGGAGGGTGCCCTGGACTTCGGTTCCCAGATGTCGATGGCCGCGCGGGTTGCTGCCGACCATCCCGAGGTGGGTATTGCCGAACGGCATCGCTTTCGGCTCGTTCTGCTCGACGAGTACCAGGACACCGGTCATGCCCAACGCGTGCTGTTGTCGTCACTGTTCGGATCCGGTGGCGACCCCACACTCGCACTGACCGCCGTCGGCGATCCGATGCAGTCGATCTACGGGTGGCGGGGCGCATCGGCAGCGAACCTGCCTCGGTTCGCCACCGACTTCCCCCGGGCAGACGGCAGCCCCGCACCTCGACTCGAACTGCTCACCAGCTGGCGGAATCCGCCCGAGGCGCTGACTCTGGCCAACCTGATCACCGATCCACTGCGCAGGGTCGGTGTCCCCGTGCCCACGCTTCGGGCCCGTCCGGGTGCAGTTCCCGGAGACGTGCGGATGGCCGTCACCGATACCGTTGTCGGCGAACGTGAGTGGATCGCCGATCGGATCGCGGGGGAGTACCGCTCGGCCCTAGAGCAGGATCGGCCCCCACCCACCGCTGCTGTTCTGGTGCGCCGCAATGCCGATGCCGAGCCGATCGCGGAGGCACTGCGCAACCGCGGCCTGCCGGTGGAGGTCGTCGGGCTCGGTGGACTGCTGCACGTTCCCGAGGTGGCAGACATCATCGCGATGCTGCGTTTGGTTGCCGATCCGACGGCCGGCAGCGCCGCGATGCGCATCCTCACCGGCTCCCGGTGGCAGATCGGGCCTGCCGATCTGCGTGCGCTCTCCCAGCGCGCCAGAGAACTCGAGATCCGTGGCGGATACGGCATCGCAGGTCGCGTCGACGACCCGGAGGCGCTGGAGGTCGCACTCGGGAGCGCGCTGCCCGGCGAGCAGTCCGAGCAGGCGGGACTGGCCGACGCGATCGCCGATCCCGGTCCGGCCGAGCGGTACTCGGAGGTGGGCCACCGTCGCATCGTCGCCCTGGCCGGCGAACTGCACCTGCTACGCGACCGAATCGGTCAGCCGCTGACGGAACTGGTCGGCGACATCGAACGGATGATGGGCATCGGCGTCGAAGCGCAGGCCCGCACACCGATCAGCGTCGACGGTGCAGTCGGCCGCGAACATCTCGACGCATTCGCCCACGTGGTGGCCGATTACGCCGACAATCCCACCGCAACGGCCACCGGATTCCTGTCGTTCCTCGCTGCCGCGGAAACCGTCGAGGACGGTCTGGCTCCGGGCGAGGTCGACGTCGCCCCACATCGAGTGCAGGTACTCACCGTCCATTCCGCGAAGGGCCTCGAATGGGAGGTCGTGGCCGTGCCACACGTGGCGAAGGGCGTGTTCCCGTCCTCGAATGCATCCTCGACCTGGCTCGGGGCAATGGCCGAGCTGCCCCCGTCGCTGCGCGGTGATCGCGCCCTCGACGGCGAAGGTTCCGAAGGCGTTCCGGTTCTCGAACTCGACCAGCTGTACAACCGCAAGGACCTCGAGGACGCCGTCAAGAACCACAAGGACGCACTGGCGCGGCGCCGGCTTGCAGAAGATCGTCGGCTGTTCTACGTGGCGCTGACTCGAACCGAACGAGTGCTGTTGGTCTCTGCACACCACTGGGACGAGACGTCGACGAAGCCGCGTGGGCCGTCGGAGTTTCTGGACGAATTACACAGGGAAGCAAGCGAATCCGCTGATGCGACAGCGGTGATAGAGCAGTGGGCCCCGGCTCCGGAGGACGGGGCGCAGAACCCGCTCGGGGCGGTGCCGCACACGGCGTCCTGGCCACGAGATCCACTCGGCTCCAGGCGAGGTGCGATCGAGAACGGTGCGCAGGAGGTGCTGCGTGCTCTGGCCGATATCAGCGCTGCGCAGCGCGATTCGGCGGATGGTGTTTCGGCGGAGAGTGGCGAGAGCACACCCGAGATGGATCCGGAGAACTGGGCAGCCGACGTCGAGACTTTGCTCGCGGAGCGGGCGGCGAGGTCGGTCACGGGAGTCGACGTGACCCTGCCCGGAAATCTGTCGGTGACGCAGCTGGTCGATTTGGCTGCAGATCCCGATGCGCTGGCATCGCGCCTGCGCAGACCACTGCCGTTTCCGCCGAATCCGCTGGCGCGCAGAGGAACCGCATTTCACGCCTGGATCGAGCGGCGGTTCGGTGCGACCCGGCTGCTCGATCTCGACGAGCTACCGGGCTCGGCCGACACCGGAGCTTCGGCCGACGTCGACCTGGAGACCCTGCAGCAGGCGTTTCTCGATTCGGAGTGGTCGCTGCGGAGCCCCGTCGAAGTGGAGGTGCCCTTCGAGACATCCGTGGCGGGAACGGTACTGCGTGGACGGATCGATGCCGTGTTCGCAGACCCCGACGGCGGCTGGACCGTTGTCGACTGGAAGACCGGTGCCCAGCCGACGGCATCGGAACAGCAGGCGGTGGCAATGCAACTTGCGGCCTACCGGCTGGCGTGGGCCGAGTTGATGTCGATCGGTCGCGCCGAACCGGTGGCGCTCGACAGCGTCCGCGCCGCGTTCCACTACGTCCGCAGCGGTCACACCGTTTCGCCCGAGAACCTACCGGACGCAACAGCATTGGCGGCGCTGTTGGAAGGGCGGGCCGTTCCCGAGCTGTCCGGCTCTACGGTGCGTTCCGACGAGCCTTCAGGGCCTCGGTGACCAGTGGGATCTGCAGCGGCAAACGGGCGATCATCGCAGCTTTGAGCGCCGGTGACGTCTTGGAGCTCTGCACGTACTTCCAGGCGAGGTTGATGTTGGCGGGGAAGACCACGACGAACAGCGCGGCCGCCAGTGCGCCACCCAGCCGACGCGTTCCGGGAGCGGCCAGCGTCGCGGCCACGGCGAGCTCGGCGACACCGGAGACCTGGGTGTAGGTGCGAGCCGAACCCGGCAGGGCCGTCGGAACCTGGGCATCGAAGAATTTCGGAGTGACGAAGTGGAGAATTCCTGCCCCGGTGAGCAGTCCCGCGAGGCGCAGTGCCGCTGCCTGACTTGGTCGCTGTGTCATGCACACACCGTGCCACACCCCGCGTCGTCGGCACATATTTGTGCCGTGGGGTTACGCTGCGTGCCGTGAATGATCTCGACTTCGGTGAGTACCTCGGCGGGCGACGTGGCAGGTAGGTTGCGTGCGCACCTGAGCGACAGTGGTGCGCTGACCGACAAGCCCGATTTCGCGCTCGTCGGAGTTCTCCGAGTGCCCGAACTGGAATCGAGTCCGTGGCGCGCCATCTACAAGAGGGTGCTGCTGGCGCTGGGAATCCTGTTCTTCGCAGCGTTCGTGGTGTACCTCGATCGCGACGGCTACAGCGATGCCCAGAACGGCGAACTCTCCTTCTTGGATTCGTTCTACTACGCGACGGTGTCCCTGTCGACCACGGGCTACGGTGACATCGCACCGATGAGCCCGTCGGCGCGACTGGTCAACATTCTTGTCATCACACCACTTCGGGTCCTTTTCCTCATTCTGCTGGTCGGTACGACGCTGTCGGTTCTCACCGAGCGGTCCAGGCAGGCATTCAAAATTCAGCGATGGAGACGCAGCGTGCGCAATCACACCGTGGTCATCGGTTTCGGCACCAAGGGCCGAACCGCAGTCGACGCGATGCTCGGAGACGGCGTATCGGCGTCCGACATCGTCGTGGTCGATACCGATCAGACGGTGCTCGACGCCGCGTCGGCCCTGGGATTGGTCACCGTTCACGGCTCGGCAACCAAGTCCGACGTGCTCAGACTCACCGGGGCCCAGCATGCGTCGGCGATCATCGTGGCGACCAATCGAGACGACACCGCCGTTCTGGTGACACTCACCGCTCGAGAGATTGCTCCGAAAGCCAAGATCGTCGCGGCGATCAGGGAGGCGGAGAACACTCACCTGTTGCGTCAGTCCGGTGCCGATTCGGTGGTCGTCTCGTCCGAGACCGCGGGCAGGTTGCTCGGTATCGCCACGTCCACACCGTCGGTGGTGGAGATGATCGAGGATCTGTTGACCCCGGAGGCCGGATTCGCCATTGCCGAGCGCGAAGTCGAGCGCGACGAGGTGGGCGGATCTCCCAGGCATCTCACCGATATCGTTCTCGGAGTTGTACGGGGCGGCAAACTGTTCCGAGTCGGTTCGCCCGAAGTCGACGCCATCGAGGCAACCGACCGTCTGCTGTACATCCGTCGTGTGGGTGACTAGCACAGGCCAAGTAGGGTTCCGAGTGTGCCGAAATTCCACCTCGCCCACCCACCTCGCCTGTCCCGATCGCCTCTGAACAGGGCAGAGGAATTGCGCCGAGACACCGCTGCACTGGCGGCGGGCTGGTCGAACGGCCGAATACTGAACGTCGACGCCCGTGGCAGATTCGGTGTGGACGAGGCCGGTCTCGTTCTCGCTCCCGCAGTCGATGTCGCAGCCGAGCCGGTGGCCGATGCGGTGTTTCTCGGAATTCACGGTGATCGGTACCTGTGGACCAGGCGGGTGGAGATCGTGGAGGGCGCACTCGGCGACCTCCGGACCGACGGCGATCGATTGGACAGCGACTCGCTGTCGATGGTGACCGGTGCCCTGGCAATCCTGAATTGGCATGCGAGCGCGCAGTTCAGCTCACTCGACGGTGCGCCGTCCGTTCCGTCCAACGCGGGATGGTCTCGTACCAGCACGTCCACCGGCCACGAGGAGTTTCCCCGTACCGACCCGGCCATCATCTGTTTGGTTCACGACGGTGGCGACCGAGTGCTGCTCGCGCGGGCACCGGCCTGGCCCGAGCGGCGGTTCTCGGTGCTCGCCGGCTTCGTCGAGGCCGGTGAATCGCTGGAAACCTGTGTGGCACGGGAAATCAAAGAAGAGGTCGGCCTGGACGTCTCCCAGATCGAATACCTGGGCAGCCAGCCGTGGCCGTTCCCGCGCTCGGTGATGATCGGCTTCTCTGCTGTTGCCGAACCAGACCAGCCGTTGATTTTTCAGGACGGTGAAATAGCCGAGGCCCACTGGTTCGACCGAGCAGAGGTCGTCGCCGCACTCGAACTGGGCGACTGGGGATCTGATTCGACCTCCCGGCTGTTGCTTCCCGGCTCGATCTCCATCGCGCGCGGGATGCTCGAGGCGTGGGCTGCGACGAGCTGACGCTCGATCAGATCGACAGCGCGCGCTTGACGTCGGCCAGGCTGGGATTGGTGGCTGTGGAGCCGTCGGCGAAGAGCACGGTCGGCACGACGTGGTTGCCGTTGTTGACGCTGCCGACGAAGTCGGCGGACTCCGGATTCTGTTCGATGTCTATCTCGGCGTACGTGATACCGGCCTCGTCGAGCTGCGTCTTGAGTCGGCGGCAGTAGCCACACCACGTGGTGGAGTAGACGGTCAGCGAAGCTGGGGTCTGCGGGGTGTTCTCGGTAGTGGTCACGACAACAGTCAACAGGAGCACCGACGGGATTGTTCCTGTCGATACCGGGTTCGGGAGTTCGCCGGCAGCTACAGGGCCGAGTGGAACTGTCGGTGCGCACTGACACAATGGTCCCCATGGCTGACGACGCGATGACCGCCGGACTCGATCCGGAGCAATCCGCGGCAGTACTGGCTCCTCGCGGCCCGGTGTGCGTTCTCGCCGGTGCCGGCACAGGTAAGACACGCACGATCACCCGACGCATTGCGCACCTCGTCTCGGCGGGTCACGTCTCGTCGGGGCAGGTGCTGGCGGTGACGTTCACCGCACGCGCGGCCGGCGAGATGCGAGGTCGACTGCGTGAGCTCGGCGTCGGCGGAGACGGACCTCCGGTGCAGGCCCGCACGTTTCACGCCGCTGCGATGCGGCAACTGAAGTACTTCTGGCCGCAGGTCGTCGGTGACACCGGATGGCAGCTTCTCGATCGAAAGTTCACCGTTGTCTCGCAGGCGGCCAATCGGGCCGGAGTGTCCACATCGACCGACGCGATCCGCGACCTCGCAGGTGAAATCGAGTGGGCCAAGGGCTCGTTGATCGCCCCCGAGGACTATCCGCGGATAGCCGCGAGCAATCGCCGAGACGTTCCGATGGACGCGAGCAAGGTGGCCGCCGTCTACGCCGGGTACGAGGAGCTCAAGTCGCGCGGCGGTGACGGCATGTTGCTCGACTTCGACGACCTCCTTCTGCACACCGCCGCGGCATTGGAGGAACACTCGTCGGTAGCCGACGAGTTTCGCGAGCGCTACCGCTGCTTCGTCGTTGACGAGTACCAGGACGTGACGCCGCTGCAGCAACGTGTGTTGGACGCCTGGGTGGGCGAGCGCGACGACCTCACCGTCGTCGGTGACGCGAACCAGACCATCTATTCGTTCACCGGCGCGTCCCCTCGGTATCTGCTCGATTTCTCGCGCAAGTACCCCGAGGCCACGGTGGTTCGGCTCGAACGCGACTACCGGTCGACACCGGAGGTGGTGTCACTGGCGAATCGAGTCATCGGAGCTGCTCGTGGTCGTATTGCCGGCACCCGATTGCAGCTGATCGGCCAGCGCGAGCCGGGACCCGAGCCGGAGTTCTTCGAGTACGACGACGAGCCTGCCGAGGCCGACGGCGTGGCGCGCGCGATCAAGAGATTGATCTCCAAGGGCACCTCGCCGGCCGAGATCGCGATTCTGTACCGCATCAACGCTCAGTCCGAGGCACACGAGCAGGCCTTGACCGAGCTGAAGATTCCCTACCAGGTGCGCGGCGGTGAGGGCTTCTTCACCAGACCCGAGGTACGGCAGGGCGTCAACGCGTTACGGCAGGCGGCCGGTCGCGACGATCTGCCCGGCGGCGCTCGAGCAGGGGACGGGTTGCCGGCGCTGGTGCGAGCGGTTCTCGCCCCATTGGGTCTGACCGCCACCGAGCCGACCGGTGCGCAGGCCCGAGAGAAGTGGGCATCGCTCGGCGGTCTGGTTCAGCTGACCGAAGAACTTCTGGCGCACGAGCCGGACCTGACCTTGGCCGCATTGCTGGGGGAACTCGCGGCCCGTGCCGAGGCGCGGCATCCACCGACGGTGCAGGGCGTCACGCTCGCGTCACTGCACGCGGCGAAGGGGCTCGAATGGGACGCAGTGTTCCTCGTGGGTCTCGCCGACGGGACTCTGCCGATCTCGCACGCGATCGGCAACGACCCCAGCGCCAACAACGAGGCGGCCGTCGAAGAGGAGCGCAGGCTGCTCTACGTCGGTGTCACACGCGCCCGAGTGCACCTGCATCTGTCCTGGGCCCTCGCCCGCAACGAGGGCGGGCGCAAATCGCGGCGCCGGTCGAGGTTTCTCAACGGTCTCGTCCCCGAGGACTCGCCTGCCTCGCGTATCGCCGCGCCCGCTACCAAGAAGTCCGGACCCAAGTGCCGGTTGTGTGGAAAGCCGTTGATCGGCACGTCCGCAACCATGCTCGGCCGATGCGAGAGCTGCCCGTCGAACGTCGACATTGCCCTGCTCGACGCCCTGAAGTCGTGGAGACTGGACAAATCTCGCGAGCTGAAGGTACCCGCGTACGTGGTGTTCAGCGACACGACATTGACGGCCATCGCGGAGCAGCAACCACAGGACGAGCGTGGGCTGGTGGCGATACCGGGAATCGGAGCCAAGAAGCTCGAGCGGTTCGGCGAGGATGTGCTCACTGTGGTGCGGGATTCGGACAGGTGACGCGGCGACAAGAGAATGACCGGAAAACTGCAGGTCAAAAATAACTTGTGCAGATATCTGCGGGGGGCTTAGTCTGTTTCACGTGCCGCGGGAGACCGTGCACTGCCCAGTCCACATTCGAGACCAGAACAGGAGCTGACGAGAAATGATCATTACTTTCCACGCCGCCGTTGCCGACGCAACCGTCGCGTTCAGCCCTGTCCTCGGTTCTGCAGAGCTCGGTTCTGCAGTGCTCGGCACTGCACCCGTCGGTAATGCCGCCGCTGCAGCCGCAGGCTCGGTTGCACAGACGTGGATTCGCTCCGCCGCTTTCGGTCCTTTGCATACGTGCGCAGTCTCGGCCTCCGGGGCCGAGTATGCCCACGTCGCCGTAGCACCAGGAGCGACCGTGGCACCCGGAGCGAAAGCAGTTGCTCCGGCAGCACGACGTCACCGCACGCCAGGCGCGTCCGTGGTCGACCGCAGACACCGACTTCACTGTCGGTAGACGCTTCGACAAGCCCCACCAGGCCACGGACCCGCATACGCGGACCGTGGCCTTTCTCGTTCAGGTAGTTCCTCTATCCGAGCGTGAGGCCGACAGGTTCGCATCACCCCTCGAACCGACAACGACGCCACACGAAAAGTAGAGGAGACCGACGTGTCAACCGTCACGATCCGGACGACATGCCGACCAGAGTCCGAAAGTGCCTACGCTGCACAGGCTTCGACCGAATTGGCCGAACTGCAGCTGTCGGTACCCTGCCGAGCGGCGAACCCCGACATGTGGTTCGCCGACACCCCTGCCGAACTCGAGCAGGCCAAGGCGCTGTGCGCCGAATGCCCCATCCGTCGCACGTGCCTGAGTGCGGCATTGGACCGCGCCGAGCCGTGGGGCGTGTGGGGCGGGGAGATCCTCGATCAGGGTGTCGTCATCGCCCGCAAGCGTCCCCGCGGACGCCCGCGGAAGAACGCAGCATGATGCCCGGCACCGATGTCCGGCTTCACCGAACGAATCAGTCGGTGAAGCCGGGCAGCCACTCGGTCAGGATTGCCATGTACGGCGCGTAGGCGTCGAGTTGAGCGCAGATCCCGACCAGGCCGCCGAGCACCCGGAAGATCATCACGTACTCGGCAGGCATGTTCAACGCTCGAACGGTGCGGAACTGCGCACTGTTGAAATCTGCGGCGGTTCCCGCAGCCTTCTGCAGCCAGGCGCGCGTGAAGTGGAACGACTCGGTGTGGATCGGATCGGTGAAAGGGCGCAGATAATCCTCGATCTCCTTCTCCGTGACAGTGCGGCCGGGTACGACGAAACCGCTCTCGGTGAACAATTCGACCAGCTCGTCGAACTTCTCGTCACGGGCGAGCGAGACCATCCGGCCCAGCACGGACGGCAGACCGTCCGGCATCGGCGCGCACGCACCGAAGTCGATGACCCCCATCCGCCCGTCGTCGAGCATCATGAAATTGCCCGGGTGCGGGTCGGCGTGCAGCAGTTTCGCTCGAGCGGGGGACGCGAACGCGAACAGGGCCAGCAGTTCGCCGGCCCGGTTGCGTTCCTCGGCCGTTCCGTTCGAAATGACGTCCGACAACGGTCTTCCCGTCATCCATTCGCTGACCACGACTTTGGGTGCACTGGCGACGATCTTGGGGATGGCGAACTGCGGATCGCCCGCGAATTCCTTGCTGAACACCCGCTGGTTCGCCGCCTCGATGCGGTAGTCGAGTTCGTCCTCGGTGCGGGCCGTCAACTCCTCGAGAACCGGTTTGACGTCGGTTCCTGCGAGAACGGTGCTGAAGAGGTTCGCGAATCGCGACAGCGTCTTGAGGTCGGAGCGCAATGCGTCGTCCGCACCGGGGTACTGGATCTTGACCGCGACGTCACGTCCGTCCGACCACGTCGCGCGATGGACCTGGCCGATGCTTGCAGACGCGATGGCCCTGTCGTCGAAATCGAGGAAACGCGATCGCCATGCAGTTCCGAGTTGTTGGTCCAACACACGGTGAACAGTCTTCGCGGGCATGGGCGGGCCCTGTGCCTGCAGCTTGGTCAATGCCTCGCGGTAGGGCTCCGAATACTCCTCGGGAACGGCGGCTTCCATCACCGAGAGCATCTGCCCGAGCTTCATGGCACCGCCCTTGAGTTCCCCGAGTACGGAGAAGAGCTGTTCTGCTGCTTTCGCGGCCATATCGGCATCGATCTCGTCGCGATTTCCGCCAGCGAGCTTCTTGCCGAAGCCGACGGCGGCACGCCCCGCCATTCCCAGAGGAATGCTGGCCAATTTTGCAGTGCGGGTGGATCCACGGCGCGGTATGTCAGACACAGCTCCATCATGGCCGAACCTTCCGACAATTGCTCGGACCGACCTGTTTCGGCCCGTTTCGGTCGAGCTGAGCACGGTGCGAGCGCGTCCGGTCAGTGCCAGCAATCACAGTGCGGATGCTTGGACCACAGTCTTCTGTGCACGGTGGTTCCGGTTGCCGCGAAATTCAGCTCCATCGTGCAGTCGGCAGTTTCGGGCAGTGCCGCGTCGGTACGCCCGATGAGGGATTCGAGTTGAGCGAAGGCAAACGCCGCAGTGGCCAACACCGTCGCGCTGCTGGCTTGGCCGACCGTACCGAGTAGCTGAGCGGACAGGTGCGGCCATTCGGGTTCGAAGTCGCATCGAGTCAGATCGGCGCACCGCAGGCAGCTGGTCCGGCCGGGGAGCACGAACGGGCCGACCAGACCCTTTCCGTCTCGTAGCCGTACCTGCAGATGTGGGATGCGCAGCCGCACCAGATCGGTCACCAGTCGTGGTTCGGCTACGAGGTCGTCGGCGAGTACCACGATGTCGTAATCCCACGAGCTCACCGCCGACTGCGGGTAGCGCGTGGGTGTCAGACTCGATCGGCTCACCGTGGCGCTGGTTCGACTCAGGCCCGATGCCAACGCGTCGGAGATGGGACCCCGCCCCACCAGGTGGACGGTGTTCACCGTCTCCGGTACCTCCGGCGGCACGCGCCTCGACGTATCGGCTGCGATCGGTCCGCTCGTTCCGTGCACGAGCAGCCCGGATTCCTCCAGTTCGCCGAGCATCGCCGATGTTCTATTGGCCGAGAGCCCCAGTGTCATTGCGTGACAGACGATGTGAGGTCTGGAATGCCCTGCGGCGAGGAGGCGAAGTATGGCGAGTATCGAACCCGGCTCGGCATCGGGAGGGGGAGTGACGACGACGCTGGTCTCGGGGCTCCAGCCCAATTGAACGGTGCCGTCTCGTCGCGGCAGAATTGCCACCGAAGGATCCAGTCGAACGGTCGGTGTGATCATGGAACACACTCTGACAGCGACGACTGCGCCGAACCCCCGCTCCGGGCAGGTTATCCACAGGGTGGAAGTGCCTTCGAGCAGGCGTTCGACCGATTCGAGCCAACTCGCGCAGCAACGGCAGGGTCAGGTTGTGGATGAACCCTTCTCTGGGTCACCGTCGGTACCCTCATCGTTATCGCGTGCGGCCTTCTCGGCCTCGGCGCGCTCGCGAGCCTCCATCGCTTCGAGCTGAGCGATCGGGTCGTCGAAACTCGATGTTCCACCGCCGACGACGCGGTCGATGAACGACGCCGGGTTGTCCAGATCCGACGGGTCGGGCAGCAGGTCAGGGTGCGCCCACACTCCGTCGCGTCCCTCGATGTCGGCTGCTGCGAGCAACTGGCGCCACAGATCTGCTGCCTCTCGGACTTTGCGGGGGCGCAGTTCGAGGCCGATCAACGTCGCGAACGTCTGCTCGGCCGGGCCACCGGATGCTCTGCGCCGTCGGATGGTCTCGCCCAGCGCGACCGCCCCGGGCAGTCGGTCGCCCAGAGCTGCCCCGACGACGGTCTCTACCCATCCTTCTACCAGTGCGAGCAAGGTCTCGAGACGCTCGAGTGCGTGCTTCTGCTCCGGCGTGGTCTGTGGCTCGAAGGCACCCTGCTTCAGAATCTCCTCGATCTTCGACGGATCGGTCAGCGCGGACGGGTCGAGACCCGCAGCGGCCTCCTCGATAGCCGAGAAATCCATCCGGATTCCGCGCGCATACTCCTCGACCGTGGCCAGAACCCGTTGGCGCAACCACGGGATGTGGCTGTACAGCCGCTGGTGCGCGGCTTCGCGTGCAGCGAGGAACACCAATACCTCGCGCTCGGGCTGCTCGAGCCCCTCACTGAACGACGCGATGGCCGACGGCAGCAAAGCCGCTGTCCCCGACGGTCCCAGCGGCAGTCCGATATCGGTGGAGGTCAGCACCTCCTTGGACAGCTGACCGAGTGCCTGGCCCAGCTGCGAGCCGAAGGCCATTCCGCCCATCTGCGTGAGCATGCCCATCATCGGCCCGGCCATCTGCTGAGCCTCGGCGGGCATGCCGGAGGTCCACATCCCCGAAATCTGCTCGGCGACGGGGTCGCACAGGCGCTTCCAGGTATCGATCGTGTTGTCGAGCCAGTCGACCGGCGTCCACGCAACGGTCTTCGTGGCACCGGCAGGCAACGTGGTCGCCCCGTCCAGCCACAGCTCGGCCAGGTGCGCAGCGTCGGTGATGGCTTCGCGCTCGCCTGCCGACACCGGGCTGAAATCGCCCATCTGCTGGCGTGCCAGTTGCTTGGCCAGGTCGTAATTCACCGGGCCCGAGCCGGTTCCTGCCGCACCGGCACCGCCCATGCCGCTGAGCATTTGCCCGAACTGCGTGAGCATCTGGCCCAGCTGTGCCGGGTCGAATCCCTCGCCGCCGAAGCCGAAACCGGCTGGGTTCGGCGAACCGTCCGGATCCTTCTTCTTGTCCGGGTCGTCGTCGGAGGCACCGAAACCAAAATTGCTCATGTCTCAACGGTACAAGCCCGGTGAACGCAGAGTGCGGCAGATCGTCACGCTGACGGCGAACACTCGGTTCCTCGAAGTCCCCGGGGACACCCTGCGGTAGGGGTGGTCTGCACAGTCGACGGTATCCGGATCTAGTGTCTACGGAGTGAACCGAAGGATCGCCACACTCGTCGCTGCACTGGTACCGGTGGTGGTGCTGGGCGTCACCGGTTCGGTCGTCACCGTTCCGTTCGCCGCTCTCGGCCCCGGCCCGACGTACAACACTCTCGGCGATGTCGACGGGATGCCGGTGGTGCAGATCGACGGCACCGAGGTCGATCCCACCACGGGTCACTTGAACATGACGACCGTGGCCGTACGTGATCAGCTCAATCTGTTCGAGGCTCTCGGCTTCTGGGCGAGCGGGCGTCAAGGTCTGGTTCCGCGCGAAGAGGTCTATCCGCCGGACAAGTCGAAAGAAGAAGTGCAGCAGGGCAACCAGGCGGACTTCGAAGAGTCCGAGTCCAGCGCCGAGCTCGCCGCCCTGCACCATCTGGATCTGCCGGTGCTGGTGACGGTGACCAGTGTGGCCGAAGACGGGCCTGCGGCCGCCGTGCTGAACGTGGGAGACGAGTTCGTGTCGGTCGGC
>NZ_CAPS01000096.1 GCF_000333955.1 Rhodococcus sp. AW25M09 | reverse complement strand
AAAGGGCCTCGACGATCGAGAAGATCAGAGATTGACCTTCTCCGGTCCGGCCGAGGACGGCGGCACCGCGGTTCGCCGATCCGGTTCGGCTGCTGCCGCAGGTGAGTCTGCCGCGGATGGCACTCGTCGAGAGCGCCGAGAAGCAGCGAGGGCGCAGAGCAAGGCACCGAAGAAGACCGCTCGCTCCAAGCGCAAGAAGTAGTGGACGGCGGTCGCGTCACCGCCGAGGGGGTTCCTACCCCACGCGCAACGACGTGACCGTCCACCCGGGACGGCGCGGATCGATCGCCAACTCGATTCGGCCGGCGAAAGCGAACATCCGCGGCCCGCGCGTGTACGAGCCGAAGATCTCTGCGGAGACTTCCGACTGGTACACCACGTGCACGCGGTGTACCGCAGCGAAGCCGAGCCGTCGTCCCGGCGGCGGATTGCGCACGATCGTGCGCACCAGGTCGATCGTCGAGGCAGTGAACAACGCCGATAGTTGATCGGCGCTTCGTCGACGATCGATCACCTCGATGAGCATGCGCATCGCGCGGTCGGCGGTCGAGCGCGCATCGGCGGGTACGGTAGGTCGACCGGCGGCCGGCTCGGTGCGCCGTCGAGATCGACTGCTGCGCAACGACGGTCGGTGTCTGACCGGTGTCGGTTCGGCGTTCGCGACGCGATCGCACGTGTGCACAGTGCTGGACGAGAGCGGGGGCTCGAACGGAGCGGCACGCGAGAGGAAACAGTGGTGTTCGGCGCGCAGCCGTGGGTCCTGCCCGGCCCCGTCGGTGGTGTTCGGTGGCTCGTTCGATTCGATGACGCTCACACCGACATTGACGGTCTCCGGCGTCGTTCGGTTCCCTGTCGAATCGGTGAGGTTCTCGCGACACGAGTCCTCGAACGGTGCCGCGACCGATGATGCTCGGGCACGTACTCTAGGTTCGAGCACATCGCGCTCACGACCACAGGGGCGAGCGCGTACTTCAGACGAGGACGGGGACTGGAATACGCGATGGCGACCAGGCTGACATTGCAGGATGCGTCGTTCTACTTTCTCGAGGCCAGCAGCAGCCCCATGCACCTCGGCTCGCTCGCGATCTTCCGTACCCCTCGGAGCGGTTTCAGCTACGAGCGGTTGCTGTCGCTGGTCGAGCAGCGTTTGGCATTGGTTCCCCGCTATCGGCGAAAGGTCCGCGAGGTCGCCTTCGGCCTGGCCCGGCCGGTGTGGGTCGACGACGCAGATTTCGACATCACGTACCACATCCGGCGCTCGGCGCTCCCGAAACCGGGTTCGGACGACCAGCTGCACGATCTGATCGCGCGGCTGACGTCACGCCCTCTCGATCGCACCCGCCCGCTGTGGGAGATGTACCTGGTCGAGGGGCTGTCGAAGAATCGTTTCGCCATCTTCACCAAGTCGCATTCGGCGTTGGTCGACGGCGAGCACGCCCTCGACATCGGTCAGGTCATCCTCGACGCGAGCAAGAATCCTCCGCCGATGGCCGAGGAGCTGTGGATGCCTGCGCGCGAGCCGAAGGATTCGGTGTTGGTCATCGACGCGCTGACCGAGTTGGTGGTGCGACCGGGGGAGAGCATCGAGGCTCTGCGTGGCGCGATGAACAGCGTGGCGGGGGTCGCAGGTGACGCAGTGCGCGCCGCAGGCAAGGTTGCGGCCGTGCTGCGCACCGCGACACAGAGCGCTCCGTCGAGTCCGCTCAACGCCCCGATCTCGCGAAACCGTAGATTCGCGGTGGCCAAGACCGAGCTGTCGGACTATCGCAAAATCCACAACAGGTTCGGGTGCTCGATCAACGACGTGGTGCTCGCGGTGGTCACCGGAGCACTTCGAAACTGGCTGCTTTCGCGCGGCGAACCGGTCACGGCCTCCTCGACGGTGCGGGCCATGGTGCCGATGTCGGTGTACGTCTCCGCTGATCGTGTCGGTTTCGGAGAGGTGATCGACCGACCGATCGAGCCGGACGAGGACGATCGCAGCGAGGTCTCGTCCTTTCTCGTCGACCTGCCCGTCGGTGAGTCGAATGCAGTGGTTCGGCTGTCACACATCGCACACGCCACCGAGGCGCATGCCCATCAGAGTCGCGGCGTCACGGCTCAGACGCTGATGCGTATCTCCGGATTTGCTCCTGCGAGTCTGCATGCGATGGGGGTGCGGGCGGGTAGCCGCCTGTCTCAGCGGGTGTTCAATCTGATCGTCACCAACGCGCCCGGACCGCAATTTCCGCTCTACGTGGGTGGTGCGCGCATGCTCGAGATGTACCCGGTCTCGCCGCTGTTCGAGAACCAGGCGTTGAGTATCGGGTTGACGTCGTACGACGGCTTCGTGTTCTTCGGGCTGAACGCCGATCGAGGTGCCATGCCCGACGTGGACGTCGTGACGGCGTTGTTGCACGAGGCGCTGGAAGAATTGGTCGACGCGAGTAACGAATCGAGAGTGTGAGGTCTTCTGCAATGCGAGTCTATGTTCCGGCGACGCTGGAGTTCTTGAAGGTGTTGTCGGCGGAGGGCGAGTTCAGCCCGGTCTCGCGGACGGCCTTCGCGGTGACGCCGACGCTGCGTGAGTCCTACTCCTCCGGCGACGACGAGGAGCTGGCCGAAGTGGCGATGGGGGAGGCGGCACGTGCCTCGCTGCGGTTGATCGCTGCGGCCGTCGACGACGAAGCCGACACCGGGACGGTCGCCGAGGGGGTGGTGTATCGGCGCGCGGTGATCGCCGCCGATGTGGACGACCCCACTCTGCGACCCGATCTCGACGATGCCGTCGTTCGGTTGAAGGAACCCTTGCGCATGGATCAGGTCGCGTCGGTGCACGTCGACCTCGAAGGTGCCGAAGCGGCGGTCGCCAAGGCCGTGGTAGCGGTCGACGCTGCGGACATGGGCGATGTAGACGCGGAATTCGTGCTGGGAGACGCCGAGGATCACACGCTGGCGTGGTACGCCCCGCAGGAGTTGTCATTTCTGCTCGAGCTGCTCTGATTCCGCTGTGATCGTTCCCGCAGGATCATGGTGAAGGTGCCCCTTCCCCCGAACCTACGGTAGCGTAACCTCGATGGCCGTATGCGGCTCAGTGTCTCGATCGAGGGGATGGAACACCCGATGGATCTGAAGAAATGGCTGGAAGCTCCTGCGGCCGGCGTCTCGGCACCCAGGCGTCCCAGACTGAACATGGTGCGTGGTGCCTTCACCCGCATCACCACTCCGTTGTTGCCGGACGACTACCTACATCTGGCCAATCCACTGTGGTCGGCTCGTGAACTGCGGGGCCGCATCGTACGAGTGGAGAAGGAGACGGCCACTGCGGTGACACTGGTGATTCGTCCCGGTTGGGGCTTCAACTTCGATTATCAGCCGGGTCAGTACATCGGAATCGGCTTGCACCTCGGCGGACGGTGGCATTGGCGGTCGTATTCGTTGACCTCGCCGCCGAACTGGGAAGACAAGCTGATCTCCATCACCGTCAAGGCGATGCCCGAGGGTTTTCTGTCCTCGCACCTCGTCGGCGGAGTTCCTCAGGGGACGATCGTTCGACTGGCCGCTGCGAAGGGCAATTTCGCCTTGCCGGTGCCGCCGCCGAACAAGATCCTGTTCGTGACCGCCGGTAGTGGCATCACCCCGGTCATTTCGATGCTCCGGGCACTCGATCGGCACGGGGACATGCCGGACACGGTGCACATCCACTCGGCCCCCACCGAGGACGAGGTCATGTTCGCCGCCGAGCTCAGCGCGTTGGAGAAGTCTCATCCCAACTTCACCTCGCATGTGCAGTTGACGCGATCCGACGGCAAGTTCGCGCTTGCCTCGCTCGACGCGCTCTACCCCGATTGGCGCACGCGCGATACCTGGGCCTGTGGCCCCGCGGCCCTGCTCGAGGAAATCGAGAAGACGTGGAAGCGTGAGGGAATCGAGGACAAGCTTCACCTCGAGAGATTCGAGATCTCCCGGGCCGACACGTCCGGAGCCGGCGGTACCGTCACGTTCTCGAAATCGGACAAGAAGGTCGCTGTCGACGGGGCAACGAGCCTGCTCGAAGCCGGCGAGAGTCTCGGCGTTCAGATGCCGTTCGGCTGCCGGATGGGTATCTGCCAGACATGTGTGGTCCCGTTGACAGCAGGGCACGTCATCGACCTTCGTTCCGGCAAGGAGCACGGTGAGGGTGATCGTGTGCAGACGTGCATTTCCGCCGCTGCCGGCGACTGCACATTGGAACTGTAGGTCTGCTTTTCGCACACTGCCTTCTCAGGCTGTTCGGTTACGCTTACGTAGGTTGCCCACGCTGAAACCTGATTTTTCGGGCACTGCACTCAACTGTTGGAGGACCCGGTGGCCATCACCGATATCAAAGAGTTCGCGCACCTGAGCGAAGCTGACATGGAAGCGTTCGGGCGCGAGCTCGACGCAATTCGTAGAGACGTCGAGGACAGCCGCGGCGAACGCGATGCCGCATACATCCGCCGAACCATCCGACTGCAGCGACTGTTGGAACTCGGTGGCCGCGCTGTGTTGCTCGGTAGCAAATATCGACCGGCGTGGCTTGCCGGGACAGCGATGCTCAGTGTCGCCAAGATCATCGAGAACATGGAACTCGGCCACAACGTGATGCACGGCCAGTGGGACTGGATGAACGACCCGGAGATCCATTCGGTGTCGTGGGAATGGGACCAGACCGGACCGTCCGAGCAATGGAAACGTGCCCACAACTACTCGCACCACACCTACACCAATATCGTCGGCATGGACGACGATATCGGCTTCGGCATTCTGCGTATGACGCGGGACGAGCCGTGGAAACCGATCAATCTCGCTCAGCCGCTTGCGAACATCGTGCTGGCGACGACGTTCGAGTGGGGCATCGCCCTGCACGATTACGACGCGCAGAAGCAGCTGGACGGCGACAACGAAAAGGGTCTGCTGAAGTCACCGGCGACCCGTGCTTTCGCGCGCAAGATCGCCAAGCAGGTCGGCAAGGACTTCGTGTTCTTCCCGGCTATATCCGGCCCGGCGTGGAAGTCGACGCTGACCGCCAATGCCACGGCAAACCTGGTTCGGAACCTGTGGGCCTACGCGGTGATCTTCTGTGGTCACTTCCCGGACGGTGCCGAGAAGTTCACGATGGGCCAGTTCGAGACCGAGACGCGTCCCGAGTGGTACCTGCGCCAGATGCTCGGTAGTGCCAACTTCGAGGCGGGTCCGGTCATGGCTTTCATGAGCGGCAACCTGTGCTACCAGATCGAGCATCACATGTTTCCGGACCTCCCGAGCAACCGGTACTCGGAGATCTCCGAGAAGGTGCATGCCCTGTGCGAGAAGTACGACTTGCCCTACACGACCGGCTCGCTCGGTAAGCAGTACCTGTTGGCGCTGCGGACGATTCACAAGCTCTCTCTCCCCGACAAGTGGCTACGCGCCACGTCCGACAACGCCCCCGAGACGTCGTCCGAGCGGCGCTGGCGGGTAGGCGAGTCGCCTGCCGTCCATGCGCTGCGGATCGACCCGCTCACCGGGCAACGTCGAGGACTGCGTTCGGCCATGCAGGAGGCACGAGTGGGATTGCGGAACGCCAAGAAGGAAGCCAAGCGACAGGCGAAGGCTCTGCGTCATTCGGTTGACCGTACCGAGTTGTGAATCGTCACACAGATTCGTGGCCGCAACCTACGCGACCGTAACTTACGATACGGTAGGTGACGGAATTGCACATGGCACGTCATCGAACGCCGTGTGTTCACGACTGCCAGGAGGTTGTATCCATGGCGATTACGGACATCAAGGAATACGCGCATCTGACCGATGCTGATATCGAAGCGCTGGGCCACGAGCTCGATGCGATTCGTCGTGATATCGAGGCATCCCGCGGTGAACGCGACGCCAGATACGTGAAGAACACCATTCGTCTGCAACGGTCCCTCGACATCGGCGGTCGGGCACTGTTGTTCGCCAGTCGTCGTCGACCGGCGTGGCTCGCAGGCACTGCCATGCTCGGGGTCGCCAAGATCATCGAGAACATGGAACTGGGCCACAACGTCATGCATGGCCAGTGGGACTGGATGAACGATCCCGAGATTCACTCCACCTCGTGGGAGTGGGACAACACGGGGCCGTCGGCGCACTGGAAGCAGACGCACAACTACATCCATCACAAGTACACGAACATTCTGGGCATGGACGACGACGTGGGCTATGGCCTGCTCCGTGTCACCCGGGACCAACGGTGGAAGCCGTTCAACCTCGCCAATCCCGTCTTCAACTTGCTGCTGCAGTTGTTCTTCGAGTACGGCGTGGCATTGCAGCACCTCGAACTGGGCAAGGTTGCCAAGGGGCGAGTGCCGCGCGAGGAGTTCGAGCAGAAGCGTCGCGAGGTGCTCGAGAAGGTCGGCAAGCAGGTCGGCAAGGATTACATTCTGCACCCGCTGCTGACCGGTCCCGCGTGGAAGAGCACGTTGACAGCGAACATCGCCGCCAACATGATGCGCAACGTGTGGACGAACACCGTGATCTTCTGCGGACACTTCCCGGACGGCGCCGAGAAGTTCACCAAGTCCGACATGGAGGGCGAGACGCAGGGTCAGTGGTACCTGCGTCAGATGCTCGGTAGCGCGAACTTCAACGCGGGCCCCGTCATGGAATTCATGAGCGGTAACCTGTGCTACCAGATCGAGCACCATCTCTTCCCCGATCTCCCCAGCAACCGCCTGCGGGAAATCAAGGTTCGAGTGCTCGAACTCGCAGAGAAGTACGACCTGCCGTACACGACAGGCTCGATCGTCCATCAGTACTTCTTGTCCTGGCGGACCATTGCGAAGCTGTCGCTGCCCAACAAGTACTTGAAGGCAACCAGCGACGACGCTCCGGAAACCGCATCGGAACGTAAGTTCGCCGACGCTCCGGCGGGGCTGTTCACGGTCGATCCCGAGACCGGCAAGCGCCGTGGTTTGCGAACCGCCATCGCGGAAACGAAGAAGCGCAGGAGAACTCGTAGGCCGGTCGGTACGGCCGCGTAGGCACCCGGACTGCGCGCAGGCCTGGTGGTAGCCGACCCCGAGGGGCGGTTGCTACCAGGCCTCGTTCGTTCGAACGGCTTCGAGGAGTAGGCGCACGGCAGCAACGCGTCGAGCTGCGTCGCCGGTGAGTGTGTCGAGGGCGCATTCGGGGTCGGCCGGAGGGCCGAGGTGAGTGCACCCCCGCGGACAGTCCTCGATCGTGTCGGCGAGGTCCGAGAAGGCCGCGACGACGTTCGCCGGCGAGATGTGCGCCAATCCGAACGATCGGATGCCAGGCGTGTCCACCACCCAACCGCCGCCGGGCAGCGGTAGCGCCACCGACTGTGTCGAGGTGTGACGTCCCTTTCCCACGCCCGACACCACCCCGGTCGCACGATAGGCGTCGGGCACCAACCTGTTGACGAGAGTGGACTTCCCGACTCCGGAGTGTCCGATCAGTGCGGTCACCTCGTTCGTCAGCATGGCCGTCAGTTCGGTGAGGTCTTCGGACTGACCCGCCAGCACCACCGGGACGTCGAGATCTGCGAACGCCGCAGTGAATTCCTCGGGTGCTGCCAGGTCGCTCTTGGTCAGGCACAGCACTGGTTGGAGGCCGCCGACGTACGCGGCCACCAGTGCTCGTTCGACGAAGCCGGTGCGCGGCGGTGGGTCTGCGAGAGCCGCGACGATGAGCAATCGGTCCGCATTGGCCACCACGACGCGCTCGAACGGGTCCGTGTCATCGGCGGTACGCCGCAGCACCGTGCGGCGCTCGGCCACGCGCACTATTCGAGCCAGGGTGTCCACCTTGCCCGACAGGTCTCCGACGATGCCGACTTCGTCGCCCACCACTATCGGAGTTCGGCCCAGCTCGCGGGCGCGCATCGTCACGACCGGTCTGGACGGGTCTCCGCCGAGCACACATCCCCACCGGCCGCGGTCGACGGAGACGACCATGCCGGCTTCGGCGTCGTTGTGTTCGGGGCGAGTCTTGGTGCGCGGACGTGAGCTCTTGCCCGGCCGGATACGAACGTCGGACTCGTCGTACCGACGCGCGGTCAGGAGCCGACCCCGCTCGGTGTCGGCGTGGACAGCATTGCGTCCCAAAGCTTTTCGAAATCGGGGAGGGTCTTGGCGGTAGTGCCGATATCGTCCACCTCGACACCGGGTACGCGCAGTCCGATGATGGCACCCGCCGTGGCCATTCGGTGGTCGGCGTACGAGTGCCAGTTGCCGCCGTGCAGCGGTGCCGGATCGATGCGGATACCGTCGTCGGTTTCGACAGCTCGACCGCCGAGTCGCACGATCTCGGTCGTCAGCGCCGCGAGTCGGTCGGTCTCGTGACCACGTAGGTGGGCGATGCCGCGCAGAATCGACGGCCCGTCGGCGAGAGCGGCGAGCGCCGCGACGGTGGGGGTCAACTCGCCGACATCGTGGAGGTCGAAGTCGATGCCGCGCAACGTATCCGGGCCCTCGACGGTCAGGATGCCGGCGCTCAGCTCGACCCGAGCGCCCATCCTGGCGAGTATCTCGCGGATCGCGTCACCGGGCTGAGTGGTCGATTGTGGCCAATTGGGAACGCGCACCACGCCTTTCGTGACCGCCGCCGCGGCCAGGAAAGGGGTGGCGTTGGACAGGTCAGGCTCGATGCTCCACTCGATCGGCGTGACCGGACCCGGGTGCACACGCCAGGTGTTCGCGTCGCCGCTCTCGGGGGTGTCCACCCGCACGCCGGCCCGCCGCAGCATCTCCACGGTCATGTCGATATGTGGCATGGACGGAACGGGCTTGCCGATGTGGTGGATTTCTATGCCCTCGTCGAATGCCGCGGCCGAGAGCATCAGACCCGAGACGAACTGCGAGGATCCCGAGGCGTCGATCTCGACCGGCCCGCCGCGAAGCGAGCCCGTGCCGCGCATCGTGAACGGCAGCGCGCTGCCCTGGACGTCGGCTCCTACGGCGCGCAGTGCGTCGAGGATCGTGTCCAGCGGGCGGATGCGGGCCTGCTCGTCACCGTCGAACGACACCTCGCCGTCGGCGAGTGCGGCCAGTGGCGGCACGAAGCGCATCACGGTTCCGGCCAGCCCGCACTCCACCGCTCCGCCGCTTAGCGGAGCCGGATCGACGTGCAGTGCCGTTCTGTCGTCATCGGCGGCGGTGATCCCGATCCCCAGTGTTGTCAGAGCGTCGATCATGAGGTCGGTGTCACGGCTTCGCAGGGCACCGGTGATCGTCGACGGGCCCGATGCCAGGGAAGCGATGATCAGTGCGCGATTGGTAATCGATTTCGATCCGGGCAGAGTGACTGTCGCGTCGACGGGTGCGACGGCGGCGGGGGCTGTCCAATTGCTCACCTGTACATCTTCGCTCATTCGGAATCAGCGCGTCGCGATGGGCGCGGATGTGGCGCGGGTGAGCCGGACGAGATCGACCGGGTCCAGTTCGATTTCGAGTCCTCGGCGCCCTCCGCTGCACAGCACCGTCTCGAACCCCAGCGCTGAGTCGTCGATCGCCGTGGGAAGGAACCTGCGCTGTCCCAGAGGGGAAATTCCACCGAAGACGTATCCCGAGGACCGTTCGGCGGCAGCCCTGTCGGCCAGTGTGATCTTTCTGGTAGCCAGGGCGGTCGCCGCTGCCTTGAGCGAGAGCGTGGTCGTGACCGGGACGAGTGCCACGGCCAGCGAACGGTCGGCACGTTGGACGATCAGGGTCTTGAAGACTCGTTCGGGTCGAACTCCGAGGCGTTCGACGAGTATCTGCGCCGCCTCCTCACCGTAGGACTGGACTCGCGAATCGTGGTCGTACGAGTGCACGGTGTGCGCCACCTTCTGTCTGGTGAGCAGCGCGAGAGCGGGTGTGGACGTGGCCATCAACGGGACTCTAGCGATCCGGCGGGAACACGTCGGCGCAGAGCTGTGTTGTGCAACAACAGATACGTCTACTGGCGGAAGGAACGAACAATGGCACTGCTGACCGCGGAACGTCCTCTGGCTCTGGCGGAGGTGATCTCCTCGCGGAAGCCGGCCTCGGGCGCGGTAGCCTGGACGGCGGAAGCTACCGAAGGGATCAGCGTGACAGAACCCAGGACTCCCGGTGCAGCGGCCACTGCAATCGAGGACGAGAAGGCCATCGCGGAGCAGCGGGCAGCCGAGACCGAGGCTCAGCTGACCGAGCGCTTCGAGCGGGACGCGCTGCCGATGCTGGATCAGCTGTACGGCGCGGCACTGCGGATGACGCGTAACCCTGCCGACGCCGAGGACCTGGTTCAGGAGACGTTCGTGAAGGCCTACTCGGCTTTCCGATCGTTCCGCGATGGCACGAATCTCAAAGCGTGGCTCTATCGCATCCTGACCAACACCTACATCAATTCTTATCGCAAGAAGCAGCGTCAGCCCGCCCAGTACCCGACCGACGAGATCAGCGACTGGCAGCTCGCAGCCACCGCGGAGCACACGTCGACCGGACTGCGTTCTGCCGAGGTCGAGGCGCTGGACGCCTTGCCCGACGACGACATCAAGGCGGCCTTGCAGTCTCTGCCCGAAGAGTTTCGGATGGCCGTCTACTACGCCGACGTCGAGGGATTTCCCTACAAGGAGATCGCCGAGATCATGGGTACTCCCATCGGTACGGTGATGTCGCGTCTGCACCGCGGACGCAAGCAGCTGAGGGGTTTGTTGGCCGGTGTCGCGCGCGAGCGGGGCTTCAACCGGGACGGCGCAGTCGATCGGCACGAGCAGGAGGTAGTCCAGTGACGGGCACCGGCAACACCGACGGAAGCGAACAGTTCGAGCGACTCGATTGCTCGGCGGTCATTGCAGACGTATGGATCATGCTCGACAACGAGTGTGACGAGGCCAGCAGATCTCGCCTACAGAAGCACATCGACGAGTGCGGGTCGTGCTTCGAGGCCTACGGGATCGAAGAGAAGGTCAAGCGGCTGATCTCACGCAAATGCGGAGGAGATCAGGCACCTGCAGGTCTGCGCGAACGACTGAGCGTCGAAATCAGGCGAACCGTATTGACTCGCCGGATCGACTCCGAATAGTCCAGGGCTCCGAAGGGCCTACCAACCGGCGAGGGGCCGAGAAGCACATGCTTCTCGGCCCCTCGCGGCGTGTGGCAAACCGTCAGCTGTTCGGACGTTTGCCGTGGTTGGCCTTGTTGCCCTTACGAGCACGCTTCTTACGTCCACGCTTTCCCATGATGGGCTCCTCTCGTTTGTTCACTACAGTCTCCCACGTGTGATTGGCTTACTGTGACGGGCCTGGTCCCCAGCGGGTGTCCGGCGCAGTTCTTGGTGACGTGAGAAAGGGGTTCGCCGATGTCCGAGGACGTCCGAGCGGAGATGGTGTCCACCGTGTTTCAGGTGGTCGTGGCCAGAGGTGACGCAGTCGAGGTGGGTGACACCCTCGTGATCCTGGAGTCCATGAAGATGGAAATTCCGGTGCTGGCCGAGACTGCAGGGACGGTCACGTCCGTGGACGTCGCGGTGGGCGACGTCATTCAACAGGGCGACCTCATCGCTGTGGTGTCCTGATCCGCGGTTGTGTGAGACCTCGTGTCGACCCTCAGTGACCTGCTGGCCGAACACACCGACCTTCCCGGTGTTGCGGTCGACCATCTGCAGCGAGTGGTGGGGGAGTGGCAACTGTTGGCCGACCTGTCCTTCGCCGACGTGCTGTTGTGGGTCGGAACCGACGATGTGGCCAGTGAGAACGCCGACGTGTTGTGTGTGGCTCAGTGCCGTCCGACAACCGCGCCGACAGTGTTCACGCACGACATCGTGGGCACGACCATCTCCGAGTCGGAGCACCCGGATGTGATGGTTGCGCTGCAGCAGCGTGAGATCGTTCGAGGAGGCGTCCTGACGCGAAGTGAGAGCATTCCGGTGCGGTGTGGCGAGCACGTGATCGCGGTGCTGACGCGGGATACCGACCCGGCTCAGCTTCGGCCGCAGAGTGCGCTGGAGGTGGCCTACCGAGAATGCGCCGACGACCTCTGTCTGATGATCAGCGAGGGCACGTTTCCCACACCGGAAGAGCGCACCGATGTGAACTCGTCGCCTCGAGCAGGCGATGGGTTTATCCGCGTCGACACCGAAGGTCGGGTGGACTACGCCAGTCCCAACGCACTCTCTGCCTATCACCGGATGGGACTGACGACGGAACTGTCGGGTCGCGATCTGGCGTCGATCACCCGGTCGCTGGTCACCGACCCGTTCGACTCACAAGAGGTTGCCGACCATATTCGGTCGTCGCTCAGTGGCAACGTGGGCCATCGGATGGAGGTCGACGCTCGCGGTGCCACCGTTCTCGTGCGCACGCTGGCGTTGCAGCCCCGTGGGCGGTCCGCAGGTGCGGCGGTGCTGGTCCGAGATGTCACCGAGGTGAAGCGACGCGATCGTGCCCTGCTCAGCAAGGATGCGACCATCCGGGAGATTCACCATCGGGTGAAGAACAATCTGCAGACCGTGGCGGCCCTGCTCCGGCTACAGTCTCGTCGACTCGAGAACGAGGAAGCGCGCACTGCGTTGTCCGAATCGGTCCGTCGGGTGACGTCCATCGCCGTGGTGCACGAAATGTTGTCGATGTCGGTGGACGAGGAGATCGATCTCGACGAGATAGTCGATCGATTGGTACCGATCATGCTCGACATCGCGACGGTCAATCCGCGGGTACGAGTGGTACGCGAGGGCAAGCTCGGAGTCTTCTCGGCAGAGCGAGCCACTCCGTTGGTGATGGTGCTGACCGAACTGGTTCAGAACGCGATGGAGCACGGTTTCGACGCCGGATCGGCCGGCGTGGTGAGAATCAGCGCCGATCGTTCGGCGAAATGGCTGGATGTGGTCATCCACGACGACGGACGCGGCCTACCGAGCGGGTTTTCGCTGGAGCGCTCGGACGGGCTCGGATTGCAGATCGTCCGCACGCTCGTCTCGGTCGAGCTCAACGGATCGCTCGGGCTGCATCCGGCAGCGGGCGGGGGCACGGACGCGATGTTGAGGGTTCCGCTGGGACGGCGGATGCCCAGGCCCTGACGCTCGTTCGGTGAATATTGAGTTACGTGAGCCGAGCGGCTCACCGCACGCGGAAGGCCCGGCACCCGCTGCTGCGGATACCGGGCCTTGTCGAGTTGCTGCGAAAGCGTCTCAGACGGTGCTGCGTGCGCGCGTACGTGCATTGCGTCGCTTGAGCGCACGGCGCTCGTCTTCACTCATTGCGCCCCATACTCCAGCATCTTGGCCGGATTCGAGTGCCCAGGACAGGCATTCAGCGGTGACGGGGCACCGAGTACAGACGACTTTGGCATCGGCGATCTGCGCGAGAGCCGGGCCACTGTTTCCCACCGGGAAAAATAGTTCCGGGTCTTCATCGCGACAAATAGCCTTGTGGCGCCAGTCCATCCTCTGCTCCTTACCGGGCGCCGGAGCGCCGTTTCGTTTCTCTTCTGTTCACGAGTGGGTAACCAATGTTTCCGCACTGTTGCTTGTGAATGCTTTCACGAACTCAGGTGAAGTCAAGGGATACGCGCGTGACCGTGGTCAAGCTCACTCTGTTAGGCTCGCTTTAGCCTTCTGCGCTCCTTTGTACCCTGAGCGGACAGATTTCGCTCGTGTTTACGCAGGCTGGTGTTTTTCAGGCCCGTGTTCTCTCGGGCCAGTAACCGCCCAATGGAAATGCGCTCAGTGCTCGTCCGTGCCCGCAGCGGCCACCGATCACGCGTTCGGGGCGACGACCTCGAGCGCGTCGGGGGTGGAGAAGAACTCCGCTTCCGTGCGTTCGCCCAAGTAATCCCCATCCATCTGCAAGCCGACCGGCTCCGTCGAAGAAATTCGGACACTCGGAACGTCGTCGATACGAATCAGCTTGCGAGACTTCGGTTCCGCTCCCTTGGACAGCAACTGGCGCGACACCCGCAGCGTGGGCAACAGAGCAGTCGAATGCATCGCGAACAGGCCCAGACCCGAGTCGAAACCAGTGCCGGGGTTGGTGTGCACCGGCCGTTCGTTCAGATACGTCCACGGACTCGAATTCGACACGAATGCATAATGCACCCCATCGAACCGATCCTGCCCGGGAACCTCCACCGTCAACCGCGCCGGCCGACGCTTGTTCTTGAAGAACTCCTGCACCGCCGACCGCAGATACCGCGTCGCGGACACCGGCTTGCCATCCTTGCGACTCGCATCGATCGCCCGGCACACATCGGCATCCAAGCCCATACCCGCATTGAAAGTGAACCAGCGATTGTCACAGTGCCCCAACCCGATCGTCCGCCGCGCCCGCGCATCGAACAGCCCGATCAGTTGATTCGTCGCCGCCACCGGATCGGCCTCGATACCGAGAGAACGCGCGAACACATTCGCACTACCGCCAGGAACGACCGCGATAGGAGGAATGGCACCGATCGTCACCGCCTGCATCGACGTCGGCAACGGCACCCCGAGCAAACCGTTGATCACCTCGTTGACCGTGCCGTCACCACCGTGCACGATCACCAGACCCACCCCGTCCTCACGGGCACCCCGAGCGAGCTCCGAGGCATGATCACGATGAGTCGTCTGCGCAACCGTCACCCGAACCCGGCTCGACAACGCATGAGCGAGCAGATCGCGAGCCGCAGCCGTCGTAGAAGTCGCATTGGGATTGACGATCAGCAGCGCACGCACGACTACTGACACTAACCGGGTCGTTCCGCAGGCTCCACTCCCGGTCTCACGGGTCGTTCCGCAGGCTCCACTCCCGGTTGCCTAGGCTGGTCGCGTGCCCACCACACCCGAGAACCTCACCCCGCCGGCCACGTTTCGATCCGCCGGGGTCCTCGTCGCAGCACAGGGCGCGGTTTCGTTGGTCGCCGCATTCGTGCTCCTCGTCCGTGCGGTCTCCGGCGAAGGAGACAACGCCGTCGCCAACGGCTACGGCACCGCTGGATGGTTCGGCGTACTGGGTGTCGGAGTCGGGGTTGCGGGAGTCGCACTGATTGTCGGTAAGCGTTGGGGCAGAGCTATCGCGACGGTCGTACAGCTGCTGTTGCTGCCCGTCGTGTGGTCCTTGCTGACCGGATCACATCAGACCCTCTACGGCGTCGTTCTCGGAGTCGCGGTCATCGGTGTGCTCGCTCTGCTGTTCAGCCCACCGTCCTCGCAGTGGATGGCAGCGGAGTACAGCGACGTCGACGACGATCTGGGCTGAACCGCACCCGTCACAGTGCCGTGGCGGCCAGCTCGGCCAACGCGCCCTCGCTCAACCGGAACGTGGTCCACTCGTCCTGTGGCTGTGCGCCCAACGACCGGTAGAAGCCGATCGACGGGGTGTTCCAGTCCAGAACCGACCAGGTCAGCCGCGTGTACTCGCGAGCGACGCATTCGGCAGCCAACGCGGCGAGCAGCGCAGTTCCGAAACCGCCTCCGCGCGCGGCAGGCTGCACGTACAGGTCCTCCAGATAGATTCCGTTGACGCCGTCCCACGTGGAGAAATTCAAGAACCAAAGAGCGCACCCCACCACGATTCCCTCGTGTTCGGCGACATGCGCGAACACCGAAGGCTGCGCACCGAACAGAGCCGCCTGAAGTTGCTCGTCTCGTACCGTGCACAGTGCCGACGACTTCTCGTACGCGGCCAGTTCGTGCACCAGAGCGGTGATGGCGGGAACATCGGCCTCGGCGGCGCGGCGGATCACCGTCCACCTCCCGTCCTGGTGCCGGCAGCGGTGAGAATCGATGGATGCACGTTGTGCGCGACGAGCTGGCGGAACGAGTGCTCGAAGCCGAGCAGTGAATATGCGGCGGGGGAGAGGGCGAAGCGTTTGCCTTCGGTGATCGGGGCCTCGGTCCAGCCGGCGATGAGTGCGCGGGAGAAGTGGCCGTGGCCGACGAGTACGACGTCGCGGCCGCTCAGCAGGGGAAGGACGACCGAGAGCACCAGCTCCACTCGCACGGCGATGTCACCGATCGACTCGCCACCCGGGCACGGGTGAGTCCACACGGTCCAGTGCGGCACCGTCTCGTGGATCTGATTCGATGTGAGGCCCTCGTAGTCCCCGTAGTCCCACTCCGACAGCGCATCCCAGGTTCGATCTATCTCCAGACCGGCGAGATCGGCGGTTCTGCGAGCACGCTCTCGCGGGCTCGATATCACCAGGGGATCGCGCAGCTGCAGCAGCCGCAGCAGGGATCCGGCGTCGACTGCCTGCTGTTCGCCGATGCTCGTGAGTGGGACGTCGGTGTTGCCGGTGTGCTTTCCGGCGAGGGCCCATTCGGTCTCCCCGTGACGGAGCAGAACAACTCGCCCGGCGTCAGCGGCGGCATGTGTAGTCATGACAACGATCATGCCTGTTCCGACGATGTGGCCTTTGTCATAGGCCACTCGCGCACGTGGTCCGAAAATTCCATTGAGCACAGACCGACTGGACCGTTAATCTCATCTGGATCTTCACCGCCCCGCGCGACATCCATACTGCCTGCCGTCACTTGGCCGCGGCAGGCCGCGTAGTTACCGATCGGGAGAAAAATGACCGACCTGCAGAAGCCCGCGGCGTCCGTCGCGCCGGAGAAACTCGACGGAGCGTTGTTGAAGATCGCGGGTGTCGTGGTGCTCGGCGCGATCATGTCGATTCTCGACGTCACCGTCGTCAGCGTCGCGCTCCGGACTTTCACCGACGTTTTCGACACGACCTACGCCAATGCTGCGTGGACGATGACGGGGTACACGCTCGCCCTGGCAACCGTCATACCCCTGACCGGCTGGGCGGCCGACCGCTTCGGAACCAAACGCCTCTACATCACCGCGCTCGTGCTGTTCGTCCTCGGTTCGGTGCTGTGCAGTTTCGCTTGGGACATCACATCACTGATCGTGTTCCGAGTGTTGCAGGGTCTCGGCGGCGGCATGCTGATGCCGCTCGGCATGACCATCATGACGCGCGCTGCCGGACCCGAACGTATCGGACGCGTGATGGCCGTGTTGGGAGTTCCGATGCTCATCGGTCCCATCGCAGGACCCATTCTCGGCGGTTGGCTGATCGAAGCGGCGAGCTGGCACTGGATCTTCCTCATCAACGTGCCGATCGGCATCATCGCGCTGGTCGCAGCAGTGGCGATCTTCCCCAAGGACAATCCGGCTCCGTCTCGATCCTTCGACTTCCGAGGCATGCTGATGCTCTCGCCCGGTCTCGCATTGTTCCTCTACGGCGCATCCTCGGTCGTCGAAACCGAAACCGTCCTGGCGGTGAAGGTGCTGGTTCCCGTCATCGTCGGCCTGGTGCTGATAGTCCTGTTCGTCTTCCATGCACTTCGGGTGGAGTATCCACTGATCGAGCTGCGGTTGTTCGAGAACCGGTCGCTGTCCGTATCGGTGATCACCACGACGCTGTTCATGGTCGCCTTCATGGGCGCAGGCCTGCTGTTCCCGAGTTATTTCCTGCTTCGCGGCGAATCGACTCTGTCTGCCGGGCTGCTGCTCGCACCGCAGGGAATCGGCGCGATGATCGCGATGCCGATCGCCGGTGTCATTGCCGACAGGACCGGCCCCGGTCGAATCGTGCTAGCGGGCTTGGTACTCATCACCGCAGGTATGGCGGTGTTCACCCAGGTGGGTACCAGTACGTCCTACACCTTGCTGATCGGTGCGCTGTTCGTCATGGGTCTGGGTCTCGGTTCGACGATGATGCCCATCATGACAGCAGCCCTGCAGACGCTGACCGACGAAACCGTCGCGCGGGGTTCGACCTTGATGAACATCGTCCAGCAAGCAGCCGGTTCGATCGGTACCGCTCTGATGTCGGTGGTGCTCACTGCTCAGCAGAAGCCTGCGCTGACCGCGACCAGCGAGGCAGAGGCCTTCGACATCTCGACGCGGGCGTTCGGTACCACCTTCATGGTTGCGCTGGTACTGATCGTGCTCACGTTCGTTCCCGCGTTCTTCCTGCCGCGAACCAAGCACGCCAGCGCGGGCACGGCAACACCGATCGCGCTGCATTGACGCGGCCGAGAGACGCCGAACCCTCGCTCATCCGCCGAATGTAAGCAAGGATCAGAGTCGTGACGACAATTCTTGCGGTAGCGAACCAGAAGGGTGGCGTGGCCAAGACCACCACGGTGGCCTCGCTCGCCGCTGCGCTGCACGCGCTCGACCGACGCGTCCTGGTGGTCGACCTCGACCCGCAGGGCTGCCTGACGTTCTCACTCGGGCACAACCCCGACAAACTCGATTCCTCGGTCCACGAGGTGCTGACCGGTGATGCCAAGGTCGAGGACGTGCTGATCGAGACGTCGGAAGGAATCGTTCTGCTCCCGGCGACGATCGATCTCGCCGGCGCGGAAGCGCTGTTGCTGATGCGCGCAGGTCGAGAGTTCGCGCTCAAGCGCGCGCTCGCTCCGATCCTCGACGATTTCGACGTCGTCGTCATCGATTGTCCGCCGTCACTCGGAGTGCTGACCCTCAACGGTCTCACCGCAGCACAGTCGGTGTTGGTGCCCCTTCAGTGCGAAACCCTCGCCCATCGGGGAGTCGGGCAATTGTTGCGGACGGTCTCCGAGGTGCAGCAGATCACCAACCCCGACCTGGCTCTACTCGGTGCCCTCCCCACTCTCTTCGATGCCCGCACAACCCACAGCAGGGATGTACTCGGTGATGTCTCGGACCGATACGCGTTACCGGTCCTGGCACCACCGATCCCGCGGACCGTTCGTTTCGCCGAGGCCAGCGCATCGGGCGCGACAGTGTTGTCGGGACGAAAGAACAAGGGAGCGCAGGCTTATCGCGAACTTGCCGAGAATTTGCTCGCGCACTGGGACGATGGAGCAGACCTGAAAACCTACGATCCGGCTGGTTAGATCTGCGCGAGCGGCGAGGGGATCAGCCCAGAGCAACCACGTCGGTACCGCGTTGCTCGACGATCACATCGCCGATCACCGATGTCTGTATCGGACCGGAGTAATCGCCTCGGTCGACCGGAATGTCGGTGATCGAGGTGCCGGTTGCGAGATCGACCACCGCTATACCGTCCGGCACGGGCACCACCAACCGGCCTGCCATGACGCTTCCGCTCCCGAGGGCTCCGGGGACCGACCACGACGGGGACAGGCTGGTGGCATCGAATGCCTGCACTCCCGTACCCGTGAACCAGGTGAACACCGAACCTGCCGTCTGTGCAGTGGATTTCGGTGAGTCCTTCGTGGGGGAGAGGTCGGCAGGAAGGTCGAACTCGGATATCCGGCTAGCCGTGTCGTCGTAGAGTCCGACTCGATCGGGCATGCCGTTCTCAGCTGGGATATGCAGCGCAACAACGCTTCCGGTGACCGCAATGATGGTTCCGGCAGTCGGGGAGTCGGGCCCGGGAACCAGTTCGGGCACCACTGTCGAGCCGTACTCCTCGGGTTCGGTCGCATCCTTGGGTGCTGGTTTCAGCAGAGTCAGTCTGGCCGCCGCTTCGCCTGGGCACTGCTCGAGCACTGCTGTGCGCGAGTTGGTCGATGCCGAGGACAGCAGAGTGCAGCCGGTCCTCGGTTGACTACCCGGATTGACCGGAGCGTCCACGCGACCGTATTCGAGGGTGCGCACCATGTCCGAGCGCCACAACTCCATCCGGGAAGCGCCCCTCGACGTCACGTAGGTGCCGTCGGAGGACAGGCGAACTGCATCGTCGGCGTCGGATGTGCGTTGCGCGGCGCGTTGTCCGGTCGACCCGTCGAGTTCGGTCACCTGTGAACAGCCGCGATCATCGCGGTAGACCGCGACTGCGGTGTTCCACGACGACACCACCGAGCAGAGTGGGAGATCACGTGTGTAGGACCAGGACTGCTCGCCGGACCGTGGGCTGCGGCCTACGACGGATCCACCGTCGGCCGTCACCACCCCGAAGTCGGTGACGACGGGTACCGGTGTGCGGGTGGCCTCCGTCGCCTCGCTCGATGCACGCCACAGTTCGGTGAGGGCTGCAGGCACAGTGGTTGCCGGCTCGATCCGAGGTAGCGGTTCCCCGGCGGGCACCGACGTAGTACCGCGGGCATCGCCGGTGAACCAGGCGGTGCCCGCGGCTACTACCGAAACCACGGCGATGACGGCAACGGCGACGAGATCGGCTCTCGTTCGACGTTCTGGAGCCAGCACGACGGGGGACTACTCCGAGGCGCTCGCAGTCGACGGTCCGGCATCGGCCGACGATCCACTGGAGCGGCGACGCCTGCGGCGGCGGGGAGCGGTCTTGGTGGCCGTGTCGGCCGACGTCGAATCTGCTGCGTTCGATTCTGTGGCAACCGTCGTAGCGCCGGGTGCGGAATCGGACGCCGAGTCGGCGGAGCCGGCACCGGTCTGGCCGTCCTGACCCGCGCGGGTGCGACGACGACTGCGGGAGCGGCGCGGCTTGTTCGTCGACGACGCATCGGCTGCGGGTGCGTCGACGCTCGCCGTGTTGTCCTCGGCCGACTTGGCGGGAGCGCGAGACGGCTCCTTGCGCAGCGTGCCGGTGGCGTCGGTGGCGATACCCAGGTCGGTGAACAGGTGCGGCGAGCTCGAGTAGGTCTCGACCGGGTCCGGCATACCCAGATCGAGTGCCTTGTCGATCAGCTGCCAGCGAGGGATGTCGTCCCAATCGACGAGGGTGACGGCGATCCCGGTACGTCCGGCCCGGCCGGTGCGGCCGATACGGTGCACGTAGGTCTTCTCGTCCTCGGGGCACTGATAGTTGATGACGTGCGTGACGTCGTCGATGTCGATGCCGCGGGCAGCGACGTCGGTCGCTACCAGCACGTCGATCTTGCCGGTGCGGAAGGCCTTGAGGGCCTTCTCGCGCTGCACCTGGCCGAGATCACCGTGCACGGCACCCACCGAGTAGCCGCGCTCGGCGAGTTCGTCAGCGACCTTCTGAGCGGTGCGCTTGGTGCGGGTGAACACCATCGTTGCGCCACGTCCGTCGGCCTTGAGGACCTTGGCCACCATCTCGACTTTGTCCAGTGCGTGCGCCCGGTAGACGTGCTGGGCGGTGCGGTCGTGCACCGCGGAGGACTCGGCCTCTTCGGCGCGGATGTGCGTCGGCTGCGTCAGGAACGTGCGGGCCAGCGTGATGATCGGCCCCGGCATCGTTGCCGAGAACAGCATTGTCTGGCGTTTGTCGGGGACCATGCCGAGGATGCGTTCGATGTCGGGTAGGAATCCGAGGTCGAGCATCTCGTCGGCCTCGTCGAGAACCAGCACGCCGACCTTGCCGAGGATCAGATGGTTCTGCTTGGCGAGGTCGAGCAGTCGGCCGGGAGTGCCGACGACGACGTCGACGCCGTTCTGCAGTGCGCTGATCTGCGCCTCGTACGGGCGACCGCCGTAGATGGAGAGCACCTTGACCGGGCCGTTCGCACCGCTGAGGTACTTCGAGGCGTTTTCGAGATCGGAGCTGACCTGGACGCACAGTTCGCGGGTCGGCACGATTATCAGGGCACGTGGCGTGCCGTCGAGTGGGGTCGTGCCGGAGTTGTCCGTGGCAAGTCGGTGCAGCAGCGGCACACCGAAGCCGAAGGTCTTGCCCATTCCGGTGCGCGCCTGACCGATGAGGTCGTCGCCCGCGATAGCGAGCGGCAGCGTCAACTCCTGGATGGCGAAGGTGCGCTCGATTCCCATTTCGGAGAGCGCACGAACGATGGAAGCGTCCACGTTCAGTTCGGCGAAGGTGGGAGGTACGTGGGTGTCGTCCAGTTGCGCCGACAGCGTCGTATCGCCGGTCTCGGATTCTTGGTCGATGACAATCTTGCTCAGGGGACTGGCCTTCCTCGTGGTCGAACGTGCGCACGAGAGAAGGGCACAGGCCTATTGCCGGCCGAAGTCGATGCCCTCAATCCGATGTGATGTCGCCGCCAGCCTCAGCGCGGCCACGGACTGTGATGTCCGCTGCGGCGAAGCTGTCGAGGCGACCCGGATCAGGTGCGCACACATTATCGATGATCATCGCGTGTTCCTTCGGTCCGTTCCATCGGTCCGCGAGCGACGATCGAACACCATGGTAGCTTGCCGAACCGAATTATCCATCGTCGGCCGGTCACGGCACCTCACTACGCGTGCTGCGACGGGGTATCGCGCACGGGACTACGATTGCCAGCCATGGGAGCCCACTCGTCGGAGCCGTCGTCGTCCGTAGCCGCATCCACCACGTTCGTCGGGGCGGAGGGTTCGGCTGATCCGAACGGGTCGGCGCAGGACGAGTGGAGTCCGTCCCGCGACCGAACAGAACCGGCGATCGCGCACGATCACCCCGGAGTCCCGGATTTGTTCGCCGTCCTCGCGTACGGCGAGATCTCGGCTTTCTACCGTCTGGCCGAGGATGCCCGAATGGCTCCGTCCATGGAGGGGCGTGTGGCCCTGGCCAGCATGGCGGCAGCGGAGATGAGCCATTTCGAGACCCTCGAGCGCGCCCTGTCGGACCGTGGGCTCGACGTGTACGCGGCGATGGCCCCGTTCGAGCGTGCGCTCGACGAATACCATGCGTCGACGACGCCGTCCACCTGGTTGGAGTCCCTGGTCAAGGCCTACGTGGGCGACGGGATCGCAGCCGACTTCTACCGGCAGATCGCGCACAGCCTCGATCCCGATGTCGCGGAGATCGTGCGCGACGTGCTCGCCGAGACGGGACACTCGGAATTCGTGGTTCACGAAGTATCGGACCGGGTGCGGGCGAGCTCGCAGGAAAAAGCGCGACTGATGCTGTGGGGTCGCCGTCTGCTCGGCGAAGCCATCACCCAGGCGCAATTCGTGCTCGCCCAACGAGAGTCGTTGACCGATCTCGTCATTTCCGCTTCGGGCGATCTCAACGGGGTCGTTGCCTTGTTCGATCGAATGCAGGAACAGCACGCGGAACGCATGTCCTCGCTCGGCCTGGACTGACTTACCCGATAGCGGTGTTCGCTGACAGCACAGGGCGTCGGGCGTTCGGGTCGAGCCCGCTGCACTAGCCTGGCGTGAGCAGAGTTGTCGAGAGTTCGGAGGTTGACCGTGGAGGTCAAGATCGGTGTTTCGGAGAGTTCCCGTGAGCTCGTCGTGAACAGCACGCAGTCCCCGGCCGAGGTCGAAGCGCTCGTATCGACCGCCTTCGCCGGAAAGGACGGAGTGCTGTCGTTGGAGGACGAGAAGGGACGCAAGTTCTTGATCCAGGCCGCCAAGGTGTCGTACGTCGAGATCGGTCCGTCCGATTCTCGGAAGGTCGGATTCGCGACCGCCTGAGACGGCCGGGAAACGCAGCACACGCCCCTCACTCGAATCGAGTGAGGGGCGTGTGGCGTTCGAGGAGCAGTCTCGTCTACGGCGACTGCAGAGGAACGTGCGACAGACCGCCCCAGGCCAACGACACGGTGGTGTCGACTGCGTCTTCCTTGGAAATCGGCCGATCGGCTTCGAGCCAGTACCGCGCGGTGAACTGGCTTGCGCCTACCAGGCCGACGGCCAGCACGCGGGCTCGATACGGATCGAGTCCCGAGTCGTGAGCGACCAGATCGAAGACTGCGTCGACGCATGCTTCGGTTGCCTGCTCGACGCGTGCGTTGACCTGCGGATCGCCCATCAGATCCGACTCGAACACCAAGCGAAAGCCCTGTGTGTCGGTATCGACGAAGTCGTAGAACGCCAGCACAGCGGCGCGCACACGCTGTCGGTTGTCGGTGGTCGAACGCAGGGCTTGACGGACGCCGGCGATCAAGGTGTCGACGTAGCTCTGCAGTACCGCGAGATAGAGGTCGAGTTTCCCGGGGAAGTGCTGGTACAGGACCGGCTTGCTGACGCCCGCGCATTCTGCGATCTCATCCATTCCGGATGCGTGATATCCGCGGGTCACGAATATTTCGCTCGCAGCGGCGAGCAGTTGCGCCCGACGGGCATCGCGCGGCAGCCGTGCGCTGCGCCGATTGCCGGGAGTGGCCGGCCGGTCCGAGGACCTCCGGTCGTCGAGATCTGTCATCAATTCTTGTCCCATCCGCGTCGACAACTGCGCTCGTCTTGGTTCGACCTCGAGCGATCCGCCGTGAACTTTCGGCGGGTGGCCGTCGGTTCGGATCGTCCGTAGCGCAGATCACGGGCAACGATACTCGTGGCCGTCGGCACTACCGGGATCCTGGGGGATCGCCGGTGAGATGTGCCGATAACGAATCAGATCGCGTGGTTTGTTTGTAGGATGTTTCCGTACCGAAAACCCGATAGTTCCATTCCCGGTCTCGGCGTGCCGAGCAGCGGGCGCTGAGGATTGTGAGATCGTGTTCGAGTGACTGACCGAGGCGGGCCGCGTATCCGCGGAGGTGTGCAGTCGGGCGACGTCGACGAAGAGTACGACGATCGGTCGGACGACTTTCCGCGCACTGTGGGCAGTCGCGGGTCGCATCAACCCCTCCGCGCGCAATGGGACCCGACGCAGCGCGAGGTCAAGCAACGTAGTCCTCGGCCCGACCGTGACGTACGCAAGCAAAGCAAGTTGGGCAAGTTCGCGTCGACGTACGGCTGGCGGGCCTACGCGGTGCCGATTCTGATCGTGGTCACCGGTCTCGTCGTCTTCGACGCCGTGCGCACCGGTGAGCCCATTGCCGGTACGGCCGCACAGAGCGCCGATGCCGATCCCGGTTTCGGTGCCCTGAGCGCCGATACGACGTCGGGCACCGGGATCATCGGTGTGCCGCCACAGGCCGACGGCAATTTTGCGTCGTCGATGTCGTCGGGTGAACTACCGGACGGTGGTCCGTTCGCGGTCCAGGGTGCAAATACGTGGCACACGGTGCCCGGTGCCACCGAGCAGGTGGGCCAGGGGACCGAGCGGGTGTTCACGTATACCGTCGAGGTCGAGGACGGGGTGGACACGGTCGGTTTCGGCGGCGACGAGTCCTTCGGCAGGCTGGTCGATCAGACACTCGCCAATCCCAAGAGTTGGACGAACGACCCTCGATTCGCGTTTCGGCGAATCGATCAGGGCGACCCCGACTTCAGGATTTCTCTGACGTCGCAGATGTCGATCCGGCAGGCGTGCGGTTACGACATTCAACTCGAGGTCTCCTGCTACAACCCGGGGATCGAGCGAGTCGTCCTGAACGAGCCGAGATGGGTGCGCGGGGCGATTTCGTTCCAGGGCGACATCGGCTCGTACCGCCAGTACCAGATCAATCACGAGGTGGGCCACGCGATCGGCTACCAGCAGCATCAGCCGTGCGAGACCGAAGGTGGGCTCGCTCCGGTGATGATGCAGCAGACGTTCGGCACGTCCAACGACGACATCGCGCGATTGGATCCGGAGGGTGTCGTGCCCATGGACGGCAAGACGTGCCGTTTCAATCCGTGGCCCTACCCGCGAGGGTGATCGGCTGGGTTTCGGACTAGCTGGGGATTAGATTCGAAGGCGGCGCATCGGGTCACCGATCGCTTTGTCGAGTCGAGGAGCGTCGCTGCGTCGTGGTCCACCTACCTCCGCTGGTCGAACCCGCAGGCGAACTGACGCCCGACGACGTTGCCCGGTACAGCCGTCATCTGATCATCCCCAGCGTGGGGACCGAGGGTCAGAAGCGGCTACGCAATGCCCGGGTGCTCGTCGTGGGTGCCGGGGGACTCGGATCACCCGCCTTGCTCTATCTCGCGGCCGCGGGCGTCGGCACCCTGGGAATAGTGGAATTCGACGATGTCGAACTGTCCAATCTGCAACGGCAGATCATTCACGGAAGGTCCGATGTCGGTCGCTCCAAAGCCGACAGCGCCAGAGATTCGATTCTCGAACTCAACGACGGCGTCGAGGTCACGCTGCATCGTGTTCGCCTCGACTCCTCGAACGCGCTCGAACTGTTCGAGCACTACGATCTCGTGCTCGACGGTACCGACAACTTCGCCACCCGATACCTCGTCAACGATGCGGCCGCTTTGGTGGGCATCCCGTACGTGTGGGGTTCGATCTATCGATTCGAGGGCCAGGTTTCGGTGTTCTGGGACGGAGCACCGGGCGGAGTGGGCGTCAACTATCGCGACCTGTATCCCGAGGCTCCGCCGCCTGGCATGGTTCCCTCGTGCGCAGAGGGAGGAGTGCTGGGGGTTCTGTGTGCCTCGATCGGGTCGATCATGGTGACCGAGGCCATCAAGCTGATCACCGGAATCGGCGAGACGCTGTTGGGCCGACTGATGATCTACGACGCCTTGGCAATGAGCTATCGGACAGTGGGGCTGACCCGCGATCCGCACCGAATTCCGATCACCGAGCTGATCGACTACGAGGCATTCTGCGGAGTTGTTCCGCCGGCCGAATCCGATGACGCGGCGATCACTCCCGGGCAGCTACGAACGATGCTGGATTCCGGCACCGGGGTTGCTCTGATCGACGTGCGTGAACCGGTGGAGTGGGACATCGTTCGCATCGACGGCGCGCGCCTGATTCCGAAGGATCGAATTCTCTCCGGGGCGGCCATGGCCGATCTACCGCAAGACGTCCCGATCGTCCTCTATTGCAAAACCGGCGTCAGGTCCGCGGAAGTGCTAGCCGCAGTAGTCGGTGCCGGTTTTTCCGACGCCTCCCATCTGCAGGGCGGAATTGTGGAGTGGGCCAAGCAGATCGACCCTGGTATGCCCATCTACTGATGCGGCGCGACTGTGCGCGTCCTCCGCAGTGCCGCCGCGATCGGCGGTACCGTGGCATTCGTGAGCTCTGTCGAACCTCCTCAGCACGTGATCTCTACGTTCGGGCTGCGCGACGTCGACCCCTCGCCTCTCGGTGCGGACTGGGACGGCGGGTGGCGTCTGGGTGATGTCGTTCTGTCTCCGGTGGCCGACCATGCCCGCGCCGCCTGGTCGGCCAAGGTGCGCGAGACATTGTCGGTGGACGGGGTTCGGCTCGCTCGTCCCGTGCGCTCCACCGATGGCCGGTACGTCGTGTCGGGCTGGCGCGCAGACACGTTCGTCGCCGGCGAACCCGAGCCTCGTCACGACGAGGTGGTCTCGTTGTCGATGCGGTTGCATGCAGCGACGGCGCAGCTCGAGCGACCTCGTTTTCTCGTGCAGCCTCCCGTGGCACCGTGGGCCGATGTGGATGTGTTCGTCGCGGCGGACAGAGCGGCGTGGGAGGCCGTCCCACTTCGGACGGCGCGCGGTGCAGGTGCCCCCGAACCGTTGTCGAGTGATGGCAAGACCAGCCTCGAATTGGTCAAACAACTTGCGACACTGCGTAAGCCGGTCGAGTCTCCGGATCAGTTGGTGCACGGCGATCTGTTCGGGACGGTGTTGTTCTCGGGCAGCGACGCACCCGGCATCAGCGACATCACGCCGTACTGGCGTCCTGCGTCGTGGGCTGCCGGAGTGGCTGTGGTCGACGCGTTGTCCTGGGGCGACGCCGACGACGGTCTGGTCGGCCGCTGGGACGATCTGCCGGAGTGGCCGCAGATGTTACTGCGCGCGTTGATTTTTCGTCTTGCCGTTCATGCGCTCCATCCGAGATCGACGTCGGAGGCCTTCCCGGGGCTGGCACGCACCGCAGACCTGGTGCGCCTCATTCTGTGAGTTCCGGTGCGCGAGAAGGTGCTTGGGACAGTTCGTGGAACAGTGATCGAGCGGCATCGGCTGCGCGTGAGGCGTCACCGTCGATGACCGCGTGGACGAGTGCAATGTGCTCTGCGAGGTATTCCTCGTTGTGTACGACGACGTGGTCCTCCATCGTGTGGTGGATCACCGGAAGTAGTGAATCGTAGAATTCGAGATAGATAGCGTTGTGGCTGGCGGCCACGATGCTGCGATGCAGGCGCGCGTCGAGGCGCACTGCATCGGCCAATTCGGTGTCGTCCGACCAGGCCGTATTGCGCTGTTCGAGCGCGTCCAGCATTTCCCGGATGTCGTGTTCGTCACGCCGGTCGGCGGCAAGTGCCGCGGCGGTGACCTCCAGTGTCTCCCGCAGCTCCGTCACATCGCGATGGTGCGCGTCCGAGAAGTATCTGCCCAGGGTTCCACCGAGGTTCGAGCTGGTCAGGACGAATGTGCCCGAGCCCTGTCTGCGTTCGACCATTCCCGCGTGGACGAGCGCCTGCACAGCTTCGCGCACGGTGTTGCGTCCGGTGCCGGTGATCTCGCACAGTTCTGGTTCGGTGGGGATGCGCGTGCCCACCGGCCATCGCTGCGACGTGATCTCGTCGCGCAGCGCAGCGGTGACCTGGCTGATCAAGCTCGATCGCTGGACATTCCGCACGTGGACTCCTTGGGCTGGGAACGTTGCGCCGTCGATAGTAAGGCTTTGCAACTAATGATCCGGTCATCCTATGATTGCGCGGTGAGTGCGTCCACCGTTCCCGATACCCGCTTCGTCGGTACTTCGCTCCTCCGTGGGCGAATCCTGGTGTTCTCCGCGATCGTTCTGTCCGCCATGACGCTGCGCGCCGCCGTGACCTCGATCAGCCCGCTGTTCGGCAGGATCGGCACCGATTTGCAGTTCGGTTCCACGGTGATCGGCTTCGTCGGCATGTTGCCCCCTGCGATGTTCGCCATCTTCGGTCTGACCACTCCGTTTCTCGCCAAGCGCACCGGGCTCGAGCGGGCCGCCCTGCTGGCCATGACGCTGACCACCCTCGGTATGGCCACCCGCGCGTTTGCGCCGAACACCGCGTCGTTGCTCGCGCTGTCCGCCATTGCTCTCGCCGGCATGGGCATCGGCAACGTCGTCATCCCGCCGTTGGTGAAGCGGTACTTCTCCGATCGCCTGGCCGTGGTCAGCACCATCTACATCTGCGTCATGCAGGTCAGCACCATGGTGCCGCCTCTGCTGGCCGTCCCCGTCGCCAACGCACACGGTTGGCGCGTGTCCATCGGCATCTGGGCCGTCGTCGGCCTTGCCGCCGCGCTGCCGTGGCTCGGTGTGGTGGTGGCCCGACGCGGCCGCGACGAGAAAGACGTCTCGGCCGAGTCGGGTTCGGCCGCGGTTCACGTGGAGTCCGGCGGCCGGATACAACGGTCCTCACTGGCGTGGGGGATGGTCACGATGTTCGCCATGACGTCGTTGATCACCTATTCGATGCTCACCTGGCTGCCGACGCTGTTGATCGACGCAGGCATCGGCGAAGCGCTGGCCGGTGCGTCGGTCGCGGCCTTCGGGGCGATGGGATTGATCACGTCCCTGGCTACTCCGACGCTGTGCGCGCGGGTTCGCAATCCGTACGGCATCGTGGTGGTCGCGGCGGTGTGCTACCTCTGCGGCTTTGCGGGTCTGCACTGGTCTCCGACGGCCGGGACCGTGGTGTGGGTGTGTCTCGTCGGGCTCGGCACGATGACCTTCCCGATGTCGCTGACGCTGATCAACCTCAGGACTCGTACCGCGGTCGGATCGTCCTCGCTGTCCGGCTTCACCCAGGGGCTCGGCTACGTGGTGTCCTCGACCGGTCCGATCCTGTTCGGGGTGTTGCACGCGGAGTCCGGTGGCTGGGGACTCCCGCTGGTTCTGTTGACCGGATGCGTGGCAATTCTGCTCGTCGGAGGATTCCTGTCCTGCCGACCGAGGATGCTCGAAGATACCTGGTGACGCGGTATCTCACGCCGGCGCTCGCGGCCCCGTGAGACCGAGTTAATCTTCCGAGTCACCGCACGCAGCGCGTCGGCAACATGGCTTTCCTATCTTCGGTGCATACACCGATCAGGAGGCCGTACGTGAGCAATCTTCGTCGTCGCGCTTCGGCAGATGCCGCCACCGCGAAGTCGGCGACGACGGCGTTCTGGGTGTTCCTCGTCTGTGCTTTCGTCGATCGCGCCTTCGTCGAGCGGGCGATTCGGCTGCTCGAGTACGACGCCGCCGACGTCCGGGCAGCCGTCAGAGGGCCTGTCACAGGCGCAATCGAGACACTCTTCACGGCAACGCCGATTCGGAAGGACCCGCAATGAAGAACGCGGTAGTGGTAGGTCACGGAATGGTCGGACACCGGTTCGTCGAGGCGTTACGTGCGCGTGACGAGGCGGCCGAGTGGAAGGTCACGGTTCTCTGCGAGGAGGCACTGCCGGCGTACGACCGGGTGGGTTTGTCGTCCTACGTCGGGGCCTGGGACCACCGAGAACTGGCTTTGGCAGGCAACGACTATCCCGGTGATGCACTCGTCGAGATGCGCACGGGAGTGCGAGCCGATCGGATAGACCGCGACCACCGCACCGTCGTCACCTCCGCAGGCGACACGGTCGAATACGACGCGCTCGTTCTTGCCACCGGCTCCTATCCGTTCGTGCCACCGATCACCGGACACGACCTGCCGGGCTGTTTCGTCTATCGCACTCTCGACGATCTGGACAAGATCCGCGCCCGGGCCGATGCGGCAGGGCCCGGTGCAGTGGGTGTCGTCGTCGGTGGTGGCCTGCTCGGTCTCGAAGCGGCGAATGCGCTGAAGAAGATGGGTATGACGCCCCACGTCATCGAGTTCGCCCCGCGGCTGATGCCGCTGCAGGTGGACGAGGGCGGCGGCGCGCTGCTGGCTCGTCTGGTCACCGCGCTCGGGTTGAATGTCCATGTCGGAGTGGGCACGTCGTCGATCGTCGAGAACGCCGGCGGTCTGACGGTCGAATTGAGCGACGGCAGCACGATCGACGCGGCGCTGCTGGTGTTCTCTGCAGGAGTCCGACCGCAGGATCGGCTCGCCCGTGAGAGCGGCCTCGAGGTCGGTGAGCGCGGGGGCATCATGGTCGACATCGGCTGCAGTACTTCCGATCCCGCCGTCTACGCGATCGGTGAATGCGCCGCAGTCGAGGGTCGGTGTTACGGCCTGGTCGCTCCCGGATACTCGACGGCAGAGGTGGTGGCCGATCGATTGCTCGGCGGCCCAGCGCAATTCCCGGGTGCGGACATGTCCACCAAGCTCAAGCTCATGGGTGTCGACGTTGCGAGCTTCGGCGACGCGATGGCGGCCACGCCGGGCGCGCTAGAGGTGGTGTTCAGCGACGCCTTCAAGGGCACGTACGCCAAGCTCGTGGTGACCGACGACGCGACAATACTGCTCGGCGGAATTCTGGTGGGGGACGCGTCTGCGTACGCGCTGCTTCGGCCGCTCGTCGGAAGGGAATTGCCCGGCGACCCCGGCGCGCTGATCTCACCGGCAGCCGAACAGGTCGGCATCGGTGCGCTTCCGGACGACGCCGAGATCTGTTCGTGCAACGGTGTGAGCAAGGGTGCCATCTGCTCGGCAATCGGCGATGGGGCCTGCGATGTGGCCGCTGTGAAGAGCTGCACCTCCGCGGGTACCACCTGCGGCGGTTGCTTGCCCTCGATCAAGTCGCTGCTGGCCGCATCCGGCGTGGTGCTCTCGAAGTCGTTGTGCGAGCACTTCTCACAGTCGCGGGCGGAGCTGTTCGAGATCGTTCGCGCCACGAACACGCGTACTTTTTCCTCGCTGATCGCCAAATACGGCACCGGAACCGGGTGCGACATCTGCAAGCCGGTTGTGGCGTCGATCCTCGCGTCCACGTCCTCGGACCACATCCTCGACGGCGAGCAGGCATCGTTGCAGGACACCAACGATCATTTCCTGGCGAACATCCAGAAGAACGGCACGTACTCGGTGGTACCACGCATGCCGGGTGGTGAGTGCACGCCCGAGCAGCTCATCGTCATCGGCGAGGTCGCCCGCGACTTCGGGCTGTACACCAAGGTCACCGGAGGGCAGCGCATCGACATGTTCGGGGCCCGCGTCGAGCAGCTGCCGGCCATCTGGAAGCGTCTGGTCGACGCCGGGATGGAATCGGGTCAGGCGTACGGGAAGTCGCTACGCACGGTCAAGAGTTGCGTCGGGTCCAGCTGGTGCCGATACGGCGTCCAGGATTCGGTGGGGATGGCCGTCGACCTGGAGAACCGCTACCGCGGACTCCGGTCGCCGCACAAGATCAAGTTCGGTGTCTCGGGCTGTGCGCGTGAATGCGCCGAGGCCCGCGGTAAGGACGTCGGAATCATCGCGACCGAGGGAGGATGGAACCTGTACGTCGGCGGTAACGGCGGGCAGTCGCCCAAGCATGCCCAGTTGCTCGCGTCCAATCTCGACGACGCCACGCTGGTGAGCTATATCGACCGCTACCTGATGTTCTATGTGCGTACCGCAGACCGGCTGCAACGCACCGCGCCGTGGCTCGATTCGCTCGACGGGGGACTCGCTCACCTCGAAGCCGTGGTGTGCGAGGACAGTCTCGGCATCGGCGCAGAGCTCGAAGCCGATATGGCGCGCCACGTTGCCGGCTACAAGGACGAATGGGCCGGGGTGCTCGAAGACGAAGAGAAGCTCGGTCGGTTCGTCTCGTTCGTCAACGCCCCGAGCGAAGCCGACCCGACCATCTCGTTCGACGAGTCCGGCCCTCGTAAGGTGCCCGTGCTGATGGGGATGCCCGGTGTCGGCGGCTGAGTCGGCGAAGGAGCTCACACGAGGGCGGGCGCGAGATCGAGTGCATGTGCACAGGTGAGTAATCGCGACTTAACGGTCCAGAAACACACACAACGTGGAATAGCTGACCAGGAGGTACGCCATGACTGTCATCGACTCACACACCGCGCTACCGAACGCCACTGCGCGTGATTGGACCCCGGCCTGCACACTCGATGCGCTGATTCCAGGTCGCGGAGTTGCGGTGCTCCTGCGAGGTGGTGCTCAGGCGGCGCTGTTTCTGCTCGACGACGGACGGCTGTTCGCGGTGGGCAACGTCGACCCCTACGGGCGCGCAGCCGTGATGTCCCGAGGCCTGGTGGGCGATCGTGGGGGCGAACCCACCGTCGCATCCCCGTTGCTCAAGCAGGTCTTCTCACTTGTCGACGGACGCTGTCTCGACGATCCGGAGGTGAGCCTCGGATCCTTCGAGATTTCCTGTGCGGACGGTCTCGTGCTCGTCCGCGGCGGCACTACGTGAGCGAAATCGCCGGGGCCGGAACGCCCCTGGCCGGGTTCACCGTCGGTATCACCGCCTCTCGCCGAGCCGAGGAGTTCGCGACTCTGCTCGAGCGGCGGGGTGCCACCGTCATGCATGCCCCCGCGATCCGCATCATTCCGCTCGCCGACGATGCGGAGTTGGAACGCGTCACTGCCGCCGTCATTGCCGATCCACCCGAAATTACAGTTGCGACAACCGGAATCGGCTTTCGTGGCTGGATCGAGGCGGCGGACGGGTGGGGGCGAGCAGAAGAACTCGGTCGCGCGCTCGGCGCCTCCCGGTTGCTCGCTCGCGGTCCCAAGGCGAAAGGGGCCATCCGGGCAGCGGACCTACGCGAGGAATGGTCGCCTGCCTCCGAGTCCTCCGCGGAAGTACTCGAACACCTCCTGGCCGAGGGGATCGAGGGCAAGCGCATCGCGGTGCAACTGCACGGCGCGACCACCGAGTGGGAGCCGGTCCCGGACTTCTGCGAGGTGCTGCGCTGCGCCGGAGCAGAAGTGGTCCCGGTGCCGGTGTATCGCTGGACTGCCCCTGACGACCAGGGTCCGATGGACCGGATGATCGAATCGGTGATCATCGGCGATCTCGACGCACTGAGCTTCACCTCCGCGCCTGCGGTGGCGTCGATGCTGATGCGTGCCGACGAGAACGGCGTGCTCGAACCACTGCTGCAGTCGATGCGATCGCGCGTGCTGCCGGTCTGCGTCGGGCCGGTCACTGCCGCGCCCCTCGAACAATTGAACGTGGCCACCACCCAGCCTGCGCGGGCACGCTTGGGCGCACTGGCGCGGCACATCGTCGAGGAATTGCCGCGGCGAACCGGTCGGCTGCATGCAGGCGGTCACGTGGTCAGCGTGCGCGGCAGGTGTGTGGTGGTCGACGGCGAGGTACGGCCGGTGTCTCCGGCAGGCATGGCGTTGATGAAGACACTGGCCCGCACTCCCGGACGCGTCGTCTCCCGCGAGGCCCTGCTGGCGTCGTTGCCGGGCGGTGGCGGCGACACCCATGCAGTGGAGACCGCAATGACCAGGCTGCGGTCCTCACTGGGCGCTCCGAAAGCAATCCAGACCGTGGTCAAGCGCGGCTACCGCATCGCACTCGATCACGTCGAGACCGAGCCTGAGTGCGATTCCGAAGTGTCGGCCGCGCAGGTGGCCGTCGTCGAAGGGGGAAAGTACTGATGACTCCGACGCTGGTGCTGGTCGCACACGGCACCCGAAACCCTCGTGGTGTGGAGATGATCGCCGCCCTCGCCGACGCAGTCTCGATGCAGATCGGCACCACTCGTGTCGCGTTCGTCGATGTACTCGGGCCGTCCCCGGCCGAGGTGCTGCGCGATACCCCCGAGTCGGCTGTCGTCGTTCCGGCCTTCCTGGCATCGGGCTTTCACGTTCACACCGATGTACCGCGAGAAATCGCCGACAGTGCTCACCCGTCGGTCACGGTCACCCGTGCCCTGGGACCGGACCCCGTACTCGCCCGCGTCATGCTCGATCGCCTGCGCCAGGAAGGGTGGCATCCAGGCGATTCCATCGTGCTCGCCGCCGCTGGGTCCTCCGACCCTCGCGCTCGCGAGGAACACCGCCGCGCGGCGGCAATGCTGGCCGACACAGCTGGGGTACCGGTGCAGATCGGGTACGTCGCCACCAGCACCCCGACGGTGCCCGACGCGGTGTCGGCTCTACGGGCAGAGGGACACGCTCGAATATTCGTGGCGTCGTATCTGTTGGCACGCGGGCTCTTTCACAACCGCCTGGCCGGCGCAGGTGCCGAGGGGGTCGGTGATCCCCTCGGAGTGCATCCCTCGATCGTCGATCTGGTGGTTGCCCGCTACCGCGAGGGCGTTCGATCCCTCGGTGGAGAATTCAGCGAGGCAGCGGAAGAATTGTCACCGGCTCGTCCCCACTGATCTCGGCCGGGACCAGTGCCAGTGCATCACGGCCGACGAGATGGGCCAGATGTGCGGTGCGGACGTCGGTATCGGCTCGCCAGCGTGTCCCATCGCTGGTGACGGGGACTATGCGAGGGACCGGGGATCGAACGGCAGCGGCATTGGACAACAAGCCCATCTGCGGTGGGCGCACCGATCTACCCGTCAGAGCGTCGACGATCGCGGGTGCTGTGAGCAGTGCCGTACTGACCGCGGCCAGGGGGTTGCCGGGTAAGCCGAGAACCACCGTGCCGTCGGGCAGTACCGCGGTGATCTGAGAACCGCCGGGACGGACACGCATTCGTCCGACGATGGAGTCGGCATCGAGTGCAGCCAGCGTGGAGCGCAGCTGGTCGGCGGCGCCGCCACCGGTGGCACCGACGACGATGACGATGTCCACGTCCTGCGTGCTCGTCAAAACGTTCCGAAATTCCGGTGCCGAATCGTCGAGCAGGGTCACGTCGACGACCGCAATGCCGCAGTGCGCCAGATACTCCGGCAGCACCGACCCGAGAACATCTCGGGTCTCACCTGGGGCGAGTGGTCCTGTCGATCGAATTTCTGTGCCACTGATCACTATTCGGCCGTGAACCGGGCCGCGTACATCCACGTCGAGAACTTCTGCGCTCGCGGCGAGCGAGCGCACCGCCACATCGACCGGGGTGCCGACGGCGACCAGTTCGGTTCCCGGCAACCAATCCTCGCCGCGCCGCCGTGTGTCGTCGGTCTGCGCTGCCGATGGCAGTCGACGCAACATCCCGTCCGGGCCATGGGACATTCGCTCGTCACGCACCACCGATGCTGCCCCGGACGGAACCGCGGCACCGGTCGCGATGCGCACCGCCGTTCCTTCGGAAAGTCGAGGGATGTCGGCACTTCCCGCGTACGCGATGTCGGGCCGCAGCGTCCACGGTTCGGTGCCGCAGACGGCGTAACCGTCCATGGCGGAAATGTCGACGGCAGGCAGAGCTGTCCCGGCCACGAGAGGTTCAGCGAGAACGGTTCCGGCACTGTCCGGCAACCGAACCCGACGGATCGGCAGGGCAGTGACGCGGTTTCGAATGCGCTCCAGTGCATCGGCGACCTCGAGTGTCTGCGACGGTTGTGTGGCCAGGCGAGCGGCGAGTAGATCAGCCGGGGTATCGCAGTCTTCGATACCGGGCATCGCGACGACCAGGTGATCGATCGGAACAATCCTCCGCATCGGTGCACCCTCTGCTGAATCCAGCTGTGCCACAGCGGATCGCAGCGCAGTCTGCCGCCAGACTCCCAGCAGGAATTGCGTGCGTCCCGCATTGTCCTGCGCAAAGACCGCATCTGTTCGGGAGTTGGCCATGAACTCGATCAAGGACGCGAGCGCGGCGGAGTCGAGAAGCGGGATGTCCGACGCGACGACCGCGATCAGATCTGCTGTGTCGTCGAGACATTCGAGTGCAGCGGCGAGGGCAGCCACGGGCCCACCGCCCGCAGGGGACTCGCGAGTCTGCGTGACGTGCTCGGGCACTCCGTCTCGTGCCGGACCCACCAGAACCGTTCGGCGGCAACTCGATACCGCGTCCAGGGCGATGTCGACCATTCGTCGGCCGCCGACGGTCAGAGCCGGCTTGTCGATCTCGTTCGACGTAGGTGAGTGCACGGGATCGACCATTCTCGATCCGCGACCGCCGGCAAGGACGATCGCATCGCAGACCGGCTGCATCACGTTGCGAGCTCGGTCATGTCGGCAGGGGCACGTTCTGCAGCCGAACCTGGCCGCGTGCAATGGTCTTACCGCTGTCGGAGGCGGTGATAGTGACCAGCCAGAGTTGCTGAACACGGCCCTGCTGCAACGGTTCTGCGACGACATCGACGCGTCCGCCTTTGCTGGCGCGCAGGAAGTCTGTGCCGTTGTGCACTCCGACTGCGAATTCACCGCGATCCTTGACCGCTTCGCTGGCACCGATGCTGGCGGCGCTCTCGACGGCGGTGGTGTAGACCCCGCCGTGTACGACGCCCCACGGGGTGAAGTGATCGTCCGTCAGGTCGATATGTCCGGCAACCCGGGTGCCCGAGACCTCGTCGACGACGAGACCGGCCGAGGCGACGAAGGTACTCGCCTTGGACAGGGCGAACTTCGCCGTGGGGCGTGGATCGAACTGCCCGAGCCCGTCTCCGATGTTCATTCTCCGAGATTAGTGGTCGGTTCGGACGGCGACGAGAGCGACCCGAAGTCGAATCGAATGGAGTTCAGCGGCACTCGGCCGTCGTGGATCGCCACCCCTTCGCTGCGCAGCGTCTCGAGTTGCCGAGTGGCCAGGTGTGCGGCGGGCCTGCCACTGGCTCCGAGCACCCGATGCCACGGCAGATCGGCAGAGTCGGTGCGCATGATCCAGCCGACGATGCGCGCACTGGACAGATCCGCAGCGGCCGCGATGTCTCCGTAGGTGGCCACGAATCCCGCAGGAATGGACGCCACCAAGGCGCGGACGCGCTCGACCTGGGTTTCGGTGATCGGGGCCATCTAGAGCACGGATCGCACCAGCTCGGCCACCTCGACCGGCTTGGCCTGGCCGACCATGTGATCGCAGTCCAGTTCGACGGTGCGCAGGTTGTCGCCGAGCTTGTCTCGCAGGGCCGACAGGAATTCTTCTGTGACATAGGGAGGTTCGACACGCATGGCTCGTACGACGATGGTCGGGACGCTCTCGGCCGGCACCACCAGCGGGCGCGCCAGCTCGCCCCACGTGGCGACGATGGCAGGAATCGACATCCGCCATGCGACCTTCCCGCCGTCGGCCGGAATCAGGTGGTCGGCGACCTCGCGGTCGAGCAGTTCGGTGGGTACATCCGCCCACGCTCCATGGATCTTTTCCGATCGCGCCTCGTCGGCATCGGTGTAATCGGGGGATTTGGCGGTCGCTTCGGCGACCTCGAGCAGTTCCTCCGGCGGCAACGCGATTGCGGGATCGAGCAGCACCAAGGCTCGCACCGCCTCGGGGAACCGTTGCGCGAGGTGCACCGCCAACGCGCCACCGTACGAGTGCCCGAGCACTACCACCGGGCCACGTGCATGGGCATCGAGCACGGACTTCAGGCCGTCGACCTGTGCGTCCTGATCCCAGGGCGGCGTGGACGGGGAATGCCCGTGGCCGATCAGATCGGGTGCCAGGATCCTGGCCTCGGGTAGGTGATTCTCGGCGAGATCCCACCAGCGGGCACCGTGGCCGGTGACGCCGTGGACAGCGAGAATTTCTGGACCGTCCACCGGTCCGAACGTATGCAGATTCAATTCGGGCACGCAGACCACTATGCCGTATGTTCCACACTCTGCCCGGTTCGACCGGGCCGGTCGGCGGCGTCCTCGCTGCCACGGCCGTCGTTGTCGGTGGTCCGTGATTGCATCTGTAGTCATGAGCACGGACAGCAGACACGGCGCGACGGTGACCCTCGTCCGTGCGCCCAAGGTGGCTCGGGCTCCGCGCACCTGGACCGGTGCGGCTGCTGGGCTGTTGTCAGCCCGTCCGGATTCGGCGGCCGACGCGGCGCAGGGCGCACCCCGA
>NZ_CAPS01000097.1 GCF_000333955.1 Rhodococcus sp. AW25M09 | reverse complement strand
GTTCCGCAGGCTCCACTCCTGCCCCCGAGGGTCGTTCCGCAGGCTCCACTCCTGCCCCCGAGGGTCGTTCCGCAGGCTCCACTCCTGCCCCCGAGGGTCGTTCCGCAGGCTCCACTCCTGCCCCCGAGGGTCGTTCCGCAGGCTCCACTCCTGCCCCCGAGGGTCGTTCCGCAGGCTCCACTCCTGCAGTAGGCCTGATCATGGGCAGCGACTCCGACTGGCCGACCATGGAAGCCGCGGCAGAAGCATTGGCGGAGTTCGGAATTCGGTTCGAGGTCGGTGTCGTGTCGGCGCATCGCACTCCACAGCGAATGCTCGATTACGCACGCGACGCCGCGAGCCGCGGGATCCGAGTGATCATCGCGGGTGCCGGGGGAGCGGCCCACCTGCCCGGCATGGTGGCCTCGGCGACGCCGTTGCCGGTGATCGGTGTACCGGTGCCACTGAAATACCTCGACGGTATGGACTCGCTGCTCTCGATCGTCCAGATGCCCGCTGGCGTTCCCGTGGCGACGGTCTCCATCGGCGGTGCTCGCAACGCGGGCCTACTCGCAGTACGGATTCTGGGCGCGTCCGATCCGGCTCTGCAAGAACGAATGTCGGCGTTCCAGGCCTCGCTCGAAACCATGGTGCTGGAAAAGGACAAAGCTCTGCGCGCGACGCTACTGGGATGAGCACGGCGGCCTCGCGACGCGAGCAGATTCGTCGAGCCGGTCGTGGCCGATGGCAGTCCATCTTCGTGACGCGACTGGCATTGTTCTACGCCCGATTATGGCGCGGAACGGCGCACTTCGACGACGAGTTCTCGATCTTCGTCTGCACCGGGCTATGCGGTGGATTCGGGCGCGGCGGAACGACGTTCGGTGGTGCCTATCTGACGAAGGGCAACACCGCCCGTCGAGTGATACGGCACGAGGCCGTGCACGCGGATCAGTGGGCTCACTTCGGATTGACCTTCCCGTTCCGCTACCTCGCCGAGGAAGCTCGCCGCCATGGGCCGGCAAACAAATACGAAATCGAGGCGGGGCTCGCGGACGGCGGGTACCGACTGCCCGGTTGAGCAGGGCCGCGGCACGCCGAGCGGCCTCCTCAGTCGAGGGTGACGGTGACCTTCTCGGTCTCGGTGCGTCGCACGTTCTTCTCCTCGTCGGGCTGGGCCACCTGAACCAGGGAGGCACCTACGACGAGAACCGCGAGCAGACCGTCGATCAACTCGTCGGCGGTGGTCCAGGATGCACTCGACAGCACGCGGTCGGCGGCCGTCAGCGAACGGGCGGCGGCTCGCTCACGCGCGACGGCGAGCACCTGCTCCACCGAACGCCCGTCCAGTGCCCCAGCTCCGGTTCCGGAACCCGAGACCCGAAACTGATCCCCGTGCACTCGTACCGAGGTTGCGTAATCGGTCATCCCGATCGGCAGATCGGGGACTGCCTTGCCGAATGCGTCGAGCGAGAAGGCCAACACCTCGTCGACGTCCGGGGCCTCGCCGAGTCGATCCGCCGATACCATCGCCACGTCGGCGGAGTCGTCGGCTCCGAGGATCACCTCGCCGCCGGCCCACCAGATTCCCAGCAATGCTGCGGCGGTCTGCCAATGCGCGGGCAGCAGCACACTGACCCGGCCCCCCACCTCGAAGCCGAATTCGTCGCACAGGAGGTTGGCGGTCTTGGCGGCCCAGTTCGCAAGCGTCACTGCCGAGACCTCGACCCGCTCACCGGTTGCGTCGTCGTAGAACGTGATACGCGGACCGGCCGGGTCAGCGGCGAGAACGGGATCGAGCAGGGTCTGAGTCAGGTTCGATGGCACACCTCGAACCCTAGATGACGCTCGAGGTGCCGATTTCACACGCTGCGAGCGACACCGCTCAGTTGACGCACATCGGGCCGGTGGAGCCGGCGTCGATAGGGGCCGCGGGTGCCTCGGGAATTGCTGTACCGGCTTCGGGTGCAACGGTTTCCGCCGTCGCTGCCTGCCCCGAACCCGGGCCCGCGTAGTCGTTGGCGAGCACCACCCGAACGGTGTCGGCCGGCAACGAGTCCTCGGCGGTGATCTGCAGTCCGCCGAGCGCCGCGGAGACTGCGCGCGCGGCATCACTGTCCGCGTCGGCGGCCTGGATCCGGCTCGCCGAGATGGACGTGCCCTCGTAGTTTCCGATGGTTCCACCGACGTAACCCAATGCCGTCAACGAACCGGCGACTCCGTTGGCCAGCCCGTCGATCCCGCTGTCGTTCGCGACGTCCACCGTCACCGTCGACGGGTCGATTTCGGGGGCGTCCGTGTTCTCGGCGTTTGCCTCCGCCGAGTTGCCGTCGCCGAGCAGACCCGCGACGTACTTCTTCACCGACGCGGGATCGACCTGAACGATCGATTCGCCGTAGTCGGTCGTCGCGTTGATGTCGACGGCAGGGATGGTCTCGAACTTGACCTTGCCGCCGGCGAGGTCCTGCAGCCGAGTGGCGAATTGCAAGATGTCCCAGTCGGAATCGAGTGTCACCGAACGCTGCACCGCGGTGCTCAGCTGGCCCAGCTTTCCGGGGTTGCTCAATGTCTTGGCGCTCAACGCACTCCGTACGAGCGAGGCCATGAACACCTGTTGGCGCACGATACGGTCCAGATCGCCGCGGGGAAGATCGTGCCGCTGCCGGACGAAGCTCAAGGCCTGTGAGCCGGACAGTCTCTGCTCACCGGCTACGAAATTCGCACCCGAAAGCGGTTCCTGCACAGGATTGTTCAGGCACACCTCGACGCCGCCGACGGCATCGGTCAACAGCACGAAGCCGAGCAGACCGACCTCGGCATAATGATCGACGGTGATGCCGGTCAGGTTGGCGACCGAATCGATGAGGGCTTCCCGCCCGGCCTCGGTGGCTTGGGACTCGGCGTCTGCGTCCGAGACGCCCTGCTCCACCAGTTCCAGCCGCTTGGTCTCCTTGGTCGCGCCGTACGCAGCATTGATCTTCGACATGCCGATGCCGGGTACCTCGACGTAGGAATCGCGGGGGATGGAAATGGCGGTGGCCGACGAACCGTCGTTCGGGACACGGATCAGCACGATCGTGTCGGTGTTCGACGCCACCTCTTCACCGGCATTGAGCGATGCGAGTTCCTCGGGGGACAGCGCGTTGCCGTGGGCGTCGGTACGGCTGTCGGTGCCCACCATCAGAATGTCGATCGCACCGTCTGAGGCACCGCCGAGGCCGAGGCCGCCTGCGGTTGCGATGTTGGACCGAAGACTGTCGACGCTGCGCCACGCGAAACCGGTCACCAGCAGAACGAGTACCGACAGCACTGCGATCGCGACGTGGGTCGCCGGCCATCGACGGCCGCCGACCGCCGGCCGGGATCCGTTCCGGGACCGAGTCCGTTCGAGAGGGCGGCGCGGTTCGAGAGGGCCGCGTGGTTCGAGAGGGCCGCGTGGTTCGAGAGGGCCGCGTGGTTCGAGAGGGCCGCGTGGTTCGAGAGGGCCGCGAGGATCGCGTTGCCTCGGCCGGTGCGATCTGTCGGTGGGTTCGCCGCGGCTGCGACGAGTGCGTTCTCGAGCGCGGCGTTCCCCGCGCGAGTCCTCGCTACCGATGTACCGATGTGCCGCGTGATCGCCGACATTGCCCGCAGCGCTCACCTCGGGACCGCCGGATCTGCGGTGGGTGCGCCGCCTGGGCGGGGGAGTGCGCTCACCGCCGGGCGTGCCTGGATCTCGTGGCACCTTGACGACCCTCTCTCGTTACCGGCCGGCCTGGGCACCCGCCTGCTTCGTTCTCCCCCTGCTGTTCGAAGGTTACTGGTCAGTGCTCGCTGCCTCGCCCAACCGAACTCGGCGTGCCACACTTGGCAACCGTGAATGCGATCGTGGTGACCGGAGCACATGGCCAGCTGGGCCGCCGGGTGGTCTCTCTTGCCGCCGAGCGGGGTGACGGTACCGAGGTCTTCGCGTATTCGTCCGCCGACCTGGACATAACCGACCTCGATGCGGTCGCTGCCGTGGTGAGTGCGGGGGTGACAGTGATCAACTGTGCTGCGTACACCGCGGTCGATGCGGCCGAGACCGACGAGGCCAGAGCCCTGGCCGTCAATGCGGACGGCCCGCGGAATCTCGCGCGCGCCTGCGGGCGTGTCGGTGCCCGGATGATCCACGTCTCCACCGATTATGTGTTCGACGGCACAGCAACCGAACCGTACGAGGTGGATGCGAAGACTGCACCGCAGTCGGCGTACGGGCGCACCAAGCTGGCCGGCGAACTCGCTGTCTTCGAGGAGTTGCCCGAAGCCGTCGTCGTGCGTACTGCCTGGGTATACGACAACACCGGCAAGAACTTCGTGACCACTATGCGCAGACTCGAAGGTGAGCGCGAGACGATCTCGGTGGTCAGTGATCAGATCGGTTCGCCCACATTCGCCCTCGACCTGGCGTCGGGCCTGCTCGAGATCGAAGCCGACCCCGCCGTGATCGGCCGGACCCTGCACTTGACCAATGCAGGGCAGGCCAGCTGGTTCGAGTTCGCTCGCGCGGTGTTCACTCACATCGGTGCCGATGCCGAGCGTGTACGCCCGTGTTCGAGTGCCGACTATGTCGCCGCGGCACCTCGGCCCGCGTACTCGGTGCTCTCGTCGGCGGCGTGGGTCGATGCCGGGCTGTCGCCTGCGCGCCCGTGGTCGGACGCTCTGACGGCCGCCTTGACGCAGTCGGGATGAGGGTTTCGGCCCCGCGCGGGCTAGTCTTGCCCGCGTGAGTTCCGAGCTGGCCGTGGTGACGGTGACCTATTCGCCCGGCGAATACCTGGATCAATTCCTGACGTCTCTTCGTGAGGCCACGACGCGTCCGTTTCGGGTGATCATGGCGGACAACGGCTCGATCGACGGCACACCCGAGGCGGCCGAGGCCGCGTTCGACGAGGCGGAGTTGCTGCGTACGGGCGCGAACATCGGTTACGGCGCAGCGGTCAATCGTGCGGTCGCCGCCGTCGACCCCGCCGTCGAGTTCGTCGTCGTCGCCAATCCCGACGTGCGGTGGCATCCCGGTTCGCTCGACGGTCTGCTCGACGCCGCGGCCCGGTGGCCGCGGGCGGGTTCCCTGGGGCCACTCATTCGCGAGCCGGACGGCTCGCGGTATCCGTCGGCTCGTTCGGTGCCCGATCTCACGTCAGGTGCCGGCCACGCGGTACTGGGCAAGCTCTGGCCGAAGAATCCGTGGACTCAGCGGTATCGCCAGGAGAACGAGACGGTGGCCGAGCGTCCCGTCGGGTGGCTGTCGGGATCATGCCTGTTGCTTCGGCGGTCGGCGTTCGACTCGATCGGCGGATTCGATTCGCGGTACTTCATGTACATGGAGGACGTGGATCTCGGTGACCGGCTCGGTAAGGCAGGCTGGCACAACGTCTACGTCCCCGGCGTCGAGGTGACGCACTCGAAAGGTCATGCAGCAGGACGGCATCCGGAGGTGATGTTGCCCGCACATCACACCAGCGCGTATCGCTTCCAGGCAGACCGGCACGCCCGGGCATGGCAAGCTCCCCTACGATTGGCCCTGCGTGCGGGTCTCGGTCTTCGCTCGAAGATCGTTGTGACTTCGGCGCTTCGGGCTCGAGCCGTCGACGGACGGCTCACTGACGAGAGAACAGAGGCTGGACATGTCGGATAGTTCCTCATCGGTCGCCGCGCGTACCGATGCAGTCATCCTGGTCGGCGGCAAGGGAACTCGGCTGCGGCCGTTGACGCTCTCGGCACCCAAGCCGATGCTTCCGACCGCGGGACTTCCCTTTCTGACCCACCTGCTGGCCCGCATCAAGGCGGCCGGAATCGAGCACGTCGTTCTCGGCACGTCGTTCAAGGCCGAAGTGTTCGAGCAGCACTTCGGAGACGGGTCCTCGCTCGGCATCGAACTCGAGTACGTCACCGAGACGGAGCCGATGGGCACCGGGGGCGGTATCAGGAACGTACTTCCACGACTGCGTGCCGAGAACGTCATGGTCTTCAACGGCGACGTGCTGGGCGGTACGGATCTGACGGCAGTACTGGAAACGCACCGAACCACCGAAGCCGACGTCACATTGCATCTGGTTCGCGTCGGCGACCCGCGCGCGTTCGGCTGTGTGCCGACCGACGAGTCCGGCCGAGTGACCGCGTTTCTCGAGAAGGCTCAGGATCCGCCGACCGATCAGATCAACGCCGGCTGCTACGTCTTCAAACGCGAGATCATCGAGTCCATTCCGTCCGATCGACCGGTGTCGGTGGAGCGAGAAGTGTTTCCCGCCTTGCTCGCCGAGGACAAGAAGCTCTACGGGCACGTCGACAGCGCGTACTGGCGCGACATGGGCACACCGGAGGATTTCGTCAAGGGCTCGGCCGATCTGGTCCGCGGGATCGCTCCGTCGCCGGCGCTGCAGGGCGATCGCGGCGAATCGTTGGTTCACCCGAGCGCGGGAGTGGCACCGGGTGCGTTGCTCATCGGTGGGACCGTCGTCGGCCGCGGTGCCGAGATCGGCGCGGGTGCTCGCCTCGACGGTGCCGTCGTGTTCGACGGTGCGGTCGTCGAGGCCGGGGCCGTCGTCGAGCGATCCATCCTCGGCTTCGGTGCCCGCATCGGACCGCGCGCTCTGGTGCGAGATGCGGTGATCGGCGACGGAGCGGACATCGGCGCTCGCTGCGAACTGCTTCGCGGTGCGCGGGTGTGGCCCGGCGTGAAACTGCCCGACGGCGGAGTGCGGTTCTCCACCGACGTCTGACCCGATCTGCTGAGATACGAGTTCGTCGATCCGTCCCTACGAGCGGCGTGCGGCGAGCGAGACGAGGTGATCGATCGTCTCGTGCTCGGCTCCATCCGGTAGAGCGTCGACCGGCCACCATCGCAGATCCGTCGATTCCTCGCTGCGTACCGCTCGGGCACCGTCCGGGGCGCGTACCAGAAACCTCAGGTCGAGATGACGTGTCGCAGTACCCAGCGAACAGGTGATCGGGTGCGTGTGCGCCGAGAGGAGTGTCGGGTCGATGGTCAGATCCGCGATCCCGGATTCCTCGGTCGCCTCGCGTAGTGCCGCGTCGACGACCGTCTCGTCAGTCGGTTCGCAGTGGCCTCCGAGTTGAATCCACCGACCGACCTTGGGATGCAGTGTCAGCAGTACGTGGGTTCCGGATCGGTCGAGCACCAACGAGGAGGCGGTGAAGTGGCCGGCTTCGTTGGCGCGCAGACACGCGTCCGGATTGCTGTAGAGAAATGCCAGCATGGTGTGTCGAAGCGAATCGTCTCCCGAACCCGGCGGGGCCCAACGGTCGAGCGCAGCGGCGGTGGAATGCCACAGGCTGGACGCCGACATGCGGTTCAGAGCTCCAGCAGCGAGGACCCGGGTACCACCGGGTCCCGCAGGGTCGACGGCTCACTCGCATGTCCGATTGCGATGGCTCCCATCGCTTTCCAATCCGCGCGAAGTCCGAGTTCGGCGCGCACGGTGTCGGCGGCAAAGATGGTCGAGCCGATCCAGCAACTGCCCAGCTCCCGCACCGCGAGAGCCACGAGCAGGCCCTGGACGGCGGCGCCGACCGCCACGGTGAACATCGTGTCCTCGGCGGCTCGCCGCTTCTCGTCAGGGTAGGAGTGCGCGCCGTCCGGTACGCAGAACGGAATCACGATTTCCGGTGCGTCGAACAGAATGTCGCCCCGGCTCAGTCTCGCAGCGATCTGCTCTTCGCCGAGTCCGTCGCTCGTCAGGTCCGCTCGCCACCGATCGCGCATCGTCTCGAGCAGTCGACGTCGGACTGCCGGGGTTCTGACCCAGACGAACCGGACCGGGCGGGTGTGGTGCGGGGCAGGTGCAGTGAGTGCGTCGGCGACCGACGCCCGAATCGAGTCGGGATCGACCGGATCCGCGGAGAACGAGCGCACCGACCGTCGACGCAACAGAGCCTCGCGGCGACCACGATCGAGTGCCTCGGCGGTACCGAGCCAGAACAGGTCGTCCTCGCCACCACGCAACAGAGTCGCTGCGGTGGATCCATCGTCGATCGGAGTCAGGCCGCGCACGACGGCGATGGGGACACCGCCCAGCTTGCCCTTGACCAAATCCCCTGCGGCAGCCAGCTCGTCGGCGATCGCGACCTCGGTGACGACCAGCTCGTTGCCCTGGCCGTCCTCTGCACCGGCGTACGCATGAACGACGCCCAGGCCCGCCGCGCCGATGGCGGCATCGGTCTGCCCGATCCGCCAGGCTCGTCCCATGGTGTCGGTGACGACCACCGCCACCGTCACGCCCAGCAGTTTCCTGAGCGCGGCGCGCAGTGCAGCCGCGCTGGCGTCGGGGTTCTCGGGCAGCAGCGCCAATTCGCCACCGTCGACGTTCGAGCCGTCGATTCCCGACGCGGCCTGCACGATGCCGAGTCGGTTCTCGGTGATGAGTGTTCGGCCCTTGCGCGCGACGATGCGCACGGACTCCTGTTCCACCAGGACTCTGCGGGCAGCGTCGCGCTCGTCGGCATCGCGAGGTGCCTGCACCAGCCGGCCCTCGACCTTGGAGATGACCTTGCTGGTGACGATCAGAATGTCGTCGTCGCGCAGCCACGGCGCTCGGTCTGCGATTGCCGTGGCCAGGTCGTCGCCGGGCCGAAATTCCGGGAGATCGTGGATCGGCAGAATCTCGATCGATCCGCCGGGCGCGTGATCGCTCGGTGCTCGATCACCCTGTGGGGGCACGCTCGCGCCTGGTTCGCGGGAATCGGTCACAGGTCTAGTCCGGCCGCCCGCAGAGCCGTGCGCGCCATTACTGCGGTCGTCTCCGGATCGGTCATCAGCAACGGAACGGAGTGCACGTCCACTCCGTCCACGACGGCCGTATCGGTGGTGTGCACCAGCCACGCGTCGAGAATGCCGGTACCGCTTCGGCTTCCGTAGTGACGGCCCACCGCCTGCGCGGTGGTCTCGACGCCGATGACGGACAGACACTCGTCGGCCATGCCGCGCAACGGCTTACCGTCGACGACGGGGGACAGGCCGACCACTTGGGCGCCCGTCGTGCGCAGCGCCCCGCGGATGCCCGGCACGGCAAGGATCGCGCCGACGCTCACCACCGGATTGGACGGTGCGAGGATCACGGCATCGGCTTCTGCGATGGCCTCGAGAACTCCCGGCGCCGGAGTTGCCTGTTCGGCACCGATATTGGCAAAACTGTGAGTCGGAATCTGTGCGCGGTACCGAACCCACCACTCCTGGAAATGAATTGCGCGCTGCGTCTCACCGCTCGCGTCGTCCGGATCGGTGACGACGACATGGGTCTCCGAGCGATCGTCGGTCACGGGTAGAAGTCGGACGCCGGGTTGCCATCGGTTGCAGAGCGCTTCGGTGACGGCGGACAGTGGAAAACCGGTGCGCAGCATCCGACTGCGGATCAGGTGCGTGGCGATGTCTCGATCGCCGAGCCCGAACCAATCCGGATCGGCACCGTAGGCTGCCAACTCGTCCCGAGCGTTCCAGGTCTCTGCGATTCGGCCCCAGCCGCGATCGGTGTCGATTCCGCCACCGAGGGTGTACATGCACGTGTCGAGATCCGGGCAGATGCGAAGACCGTGCATCCAGACGTCGTCCCCGACGTTCACCACAGCGGTGATCTCGTGTGCGGGCTCGCCTTCGGACGTAGAGGTGCCGAACAACGTTTTGAGGCCCTGCAGGAAACGGGCTCCGCCGACACCACCGACAAGAACAGTAACTTTCACAACACGCGAGCCTAGTGGGGTTGCGGCGATGGGCGGCGAGCGCCCACCCGGACCGTTCGAGGGACTGCGCGTGAGCCCGAGAACCGGCGCGACACGCACGGGACAGGCTCCGATCCGGGGAGACAGCCGATTTCGGGCATGTGATGGTATTGGATTTGAGCGATCGGCTTGACCGCGACACACCTGGACGTGTCTAATCACAGGTATGTCATTCAGTGTTCGCGGCACGAGTTCGATTGCGGCGAACCTGGTTTCGAACACTCGTTCCCTTCCTCTTCGCCCCTGACTGGACGTCGAGTAAAGGTCGAGGGTTGACGGGCACGATGGGCCAGCTCGATCGAATACCTGCGCGGGGCAAGGTATTCGAGCACACGATGACCGAAAGTATCTGCGCTAGCACAGGTGAGGAGGCGGAAGCGATGTATGACGAGCACGTGACACGTGATCAGCGGGGCGGACCCACTGCACACCTCAGCGCAGTCGACGACGCACCGCAAACCGAGTCCGACAACGGCGCAGGTTCGAGCGTCACGTTCGACGCTGGGTCTGCGTACGTAGCCCGAACCACCGATGCCGAGACCGATGTCGAAGAGATGGACTCGGACTCGGACGCTGCCGACCCGGTCTCCGGCGACCCGGATGCCGACATGATGCCGTTCGTTGCCGAGTCGGTTCCGCCGTCGAAGCCCTTCCTCAGTCTCGTCGCGGGCTTCGACGAGATGTTCGAGGAGATCGAGGATCAGTGGCAAGAGCGTGCGTTGTGCGCGCAGACCGATCCCGAGGCCTTCTTCCCGGAGAAGGGCGGCTCGACCCGCGAGGCGAAGAGGATCTGCCTCGGCTGCGAGGTCAAGGACGAGTGCCTCGAGTACGCGCTCGCCAACGACGAGCGGTTCGGAATCTGGGGCGGGCTGTCGGAGCGGGAACGGCGACGGCTCAAGCGCGGAATCGGCTGAGCTCTCCGGGGCCACGACCGGCTCGGTCGAACGCCGCCACCGCTCACTCTGCGGCGCTGCTCGGATCCACGTCGTCCGGGTCGATACCCAAATACGTCGCTACCTGTTCGACCAGAACCTCGAACAGCAGGTCTTCCAAATCTTCCGGGTGCTTCGCGCGCCGCTCGAGTGGCCGGCGAAACAGTACGACTCTGGCGCGTGTCGTCTCACCGCGCTTGTCTATTCCGGCCGGTACCAGTCGCGACAGCGGCACCGGTCCTTCGGCCACCACCTCGGGCGGCCAGGTCACCGACTCGGGATCCAAGGCCCTGATCTTGGGTACCTCGTCGACGGCGATGTCGAGCTTCGACAGCTTCTCGTGCCACCGGTGATCGATCCGTGCGAACGCGTCGAGTACCAGTCGATCGAACTTCTCCGCTCGTGAACGCCTGGCCGGGATGTCGTCGGGCAGAACCGGACCACGGATGCCGCGGCCGTGCCGTGCCACGGACCGAGAGGTGATCCTGCGCGGGGAGGTGAATCGAGGCATGGAGCGAGGTTATCGCGCTCGTCCGGTGTGTCGGTGGTTCGGTCGGTTGCACCTACCGGATACTCTGCATTCGTGAGATCACTGCGTGGCTGCTGCAGGCCTGGTTGCAACCGTTCTGCCGTTGCAACGCTCACATATGTCTACTCCGATTCCACCGCGGTCGTCGGACCGCTTGCCACCGTCGACGAGCCGCATTCGTGGGATCTGTGCGAGATACACGCATCGACGACCACCGCACCCAAGGGGTGGGAGCTGGTCCGTTACGAGGGTGGTTACTCGACGTCGACGCCCGACGAGGATGATCTGACTGCTCTCGCGGAGGCCGTGCGTGAGGCGGGGCGCGGCGATCGCGTCCGCTCCGAGGATCGTGAGAACGCCGATCGCGCGGCGTCCCGCCCGTCCGACGGCGAACGTCGATCCGCTCCGGCAGTCCGGACGGGCAGGCGCGGCCACCTCCGAGTTCTCCCTGACCCCACGTCCTGAGCCGTCCGTAGACCGAGGCCGGCGTGCGCCGATCCGACTGGCCGGTCCGACTACCGTCTGGCAAGGTTTCGCGCAGGACCGAAACGGGCGGTATCGGTCTACCGATATCGGGGTGGGACGCACCGTTCCCACCCGCTCGACGACGCCGGTGCGCGGTGTCGCAAGAACGATCACCAGGAGAATCTTCAGTGGCCCGAACCGTAGAGTCCGTGAACGCAGTCATCAAGGCCTACGACGTCCGTGGCGTCGTAGGTGAACAGATCGACGAGGCGTTCGTCCGTGACGTGGGTGGGTCCTTCGCCCGCTTGGTACGTGACGAGGCGGGGGCCGCGCAGTCGGTCGTGATCGGCCACGACATGCGTGATTCGTCGCCTGCCCTGTCTCGGGCGTTCGCCGAGGGCGTGATCGCTCAAGGGCTCGACGTGGTGCACATCGGTCTGGCGTCCACCGATCAGCTCTACTTCGCCTCCGGACTGCTCGAATGCCCGGGCGCGATGTTCACCGCCAGTCACAATCCGGCGAAATACAACGGAATCAAGCTCTGTCGCGCCGGTGCGAAGCCCGTGGGACAGGACACCGGCCTTGCCGTCGTGAAGGCCGAACTGGTGGACGGGGTACCGCAGTTCGACGGCCCAGCAGGGACGGTCACGTCGCGCGACGTGCTGAGCGAGTACGCCCAGTTCCTGCGAGACCTGGTCGATCTGTCGGGAATTCGTTCCATGAAGATTGCCGTCGATGCAGGTAACGGAATGGGTGGGCACACCGTTCCCGCGGTGTTCGAGCCGCTGCCGGTCACGATCGAGCCGCTGTTCTTCGAGCTGGACGGCAACTTCCCCAACCACGAGGCGAATCCACTCGATCCGGCGAACCTGGTGGATCTGCAGCGTTTCGTCGTGGAGAAAGGCGCCGATATCGGGCTCGCGTTCGACGGCGACGCCGACCGGTGCTTCGTCGTCGACGAGAAGGGCGACCCCGTCTCGCCCTCTGCCGTCACCTGCCTGGTGGCCGAGCGTGAACTGGCCAAGGAGCCAGGGGCGGTGGTCATCCACAATCTGATCACCTCCCGTGCGGTGCCAGAGCTGGTCACCGAGCTCGGTGGTACTCCGGTACGCACGCGAGTGGGGCATTCCTTCATCAAGCAGCAGATGGCCGACACCGGAGCGATATTCGGTGGTGAGCACTCCGCCCATTACTACTTCCGCGATTTCTGGGGTGCCGACTCCGGCATACTCGCCGCGTTGCACGTCCTCGCTGCGTTCGGTGCGCAGGATCGGCCGTTGTCGGAGATGATGGCCACCTACGAGACCTACAGCGCATCGGGTGAGATCAACTCGACCGTCGACGACGCGGCCGAGCGTACGGATGCCGTGCTGACGGCCTTCGCGGATCGGACCGCGGGTATCGACCGCCTCGACGGTGTCACGGTCGATCTCGAAGACGGTGCCTGGTTCAACCTGCGGGCCTCCAACACCGAGCCGTTGCTCCGATTGAATGTGGAGGCGCGCACCAGCAAGGACGTCGACGCGCTTTCGACCGAGATATTGAGCATCGTTCGCGCCGGACTGGAATAGTGGTTACCGAGGGTTGATGAGTGGGTACACGGACGTTTCCGTTCGGTGACGAAGAGGAGGTGTCGGAGCCATGACGGCAGTGTCGTCTCTGGTCGATCTCGACGATGCCGATGCTCTCATCGCGGCCGATCGCGAGGGCGTATTGCGCAGCGCCGCGCTTGCGGGCGCTCAGGTCCGCGCCATCTCGACTGAGGTCGACGAGGGGGTGCTCGACCGACTGGCCGATTTGCGACCCAGAAGTGTGGTGATCGTGACCGGCGACGGTCGCAGCAGCCGGGCCGCGTCGCTTCTTGTCGCAGCGCTCGGAGACCGGCTCGGAGTTCCGCTGGTTCGAAGTACCGGAACTCCGCCGTGGATCGGGCCACTGGATGTCGTCGTGGTCGCGGGCGACGACGCGGGGGATCCGCGTCTGGCCGAGTCGGTGGACGCCGCCTCGCGCCGCGGTGCGGAAGTCGTCGTGGTGGCCCCTGAGGAAGGGCCGCTGCGCGGCGTCAGGGGGGCCCGAGTCATGTGGATGCCGCCGCGGATCGCGGTGCGCGACCACAACGCCCTGATGCGTTATCTCGCTGCATTCGTTGCGGCGCTCGGTGCGGTCGCCGGCGGGTCGTGGAAGACGTTGCTGCCCAACCTGTCCCGTCTGGCCGATCTGCTCGACGCCGAGGCGGTGCGAAACAGTCCCTCCAACGAGGTGTTTCACAACCCGGCCAAGGCTCTCGCCAGTGGAGTGAACGGTCGTCGTGTGGTGTTGACCGGGAGCAGCCCAGCCGCTGTCGAGGTTGCTCGGCATGGCAGTGAGGTGCTGCTGCGGGTAGCCGGTGCCGTGGTCGGTGCAGGGGAACTCGGTGATGTCATCGCTGCATCCGTTCGCGCGTCGATTGCCGAATCGTCGAGCCCCGCAAAGACATTCGACTCGTTCTTTCACGACGAGCAACTGGACGGCCCACCGCCGGCATTGCCGATGCGCGTCATCGTCGTGGCCGCGGAAGCCGATCGCGCGATGACCGAACGTCGAATAGCCGGGGTACCGGATTCGGAATTGCTGCTCACCGAGTCGAGCGAGGCACTGTTCGGTAGCGAACGCGCGAGGTCCGAATTCGACATCGCTGTCTCGACTCCGGATCCGGCTACACTCTCGGTGCTCGACACGATGTCCGTGTTGGCGACGCGGCTGGACACGACCGCCGCGTATCTGTTGTTGATGGGCGGTAGCTAGTGCAGCTCTTGCGAGGCGCTGTTCGGTCCTACGCATGGGGATCGCGAACCGCGCTGGCCCGTATGCAGGGGCGGCCGGTGCCCTCCGATCATCCCGAGGCGGAGATTTGGCTCGGGGCGCACCCAGCCGACCCAGCGCACGTGGTCCACGACAATGGCAGTACGCCGTTGCTCGCAGTGATCGACGGAGATCCTGGAACGCAGCTGGGCTGTTCGGCGCAGCACTACGAGTCACGATTGCCGTATTTGATGAAACTGCTTGCGGCAGAAGAGCCGTTGTCGTTGCAGGCTCACCCCAGCAGCGCCCAGGCCAGGGAGGGGTTTGCGCGGGAGAACGCTGCGGGTGTGCCCATCGATTCCCCGGTGCGAAACTATCGGGACCCCAATCACAAGCCCGAACTCATCGTGGCGCTCACCGAGTTCGAGGCGCTGGCCGGTTTCCGCCGACCGACCGAGACAGTCGAACTGCTCGATGCATTGGCCGTTTCCGCGCTCGCCGGGTACCGCTCGCTGCTGGCTGCCCAACCCGACGCGTCCGGGCTGCGCACGGTGTTCACCTCGTGGATCACGCTGCCCGGGCAGTCGCTCGACGATATTCTGCCGGCCGTCGCGCAGGGCTGCATCGACTATCTTTCCGGGCCGGCGCGCACGGACGGTGGGCGGTTTGCGGCCGAGGCCAGGACTCTGCTCGAGCTCGGAGAGTCCTATCCCGGTGACGCCGGTGTGCTCGCAGCTCTGCTGCTCAATCGGGTGACGCTGGCTCCCGGTCAGGGCCTGTACCTCGACGCGGGAAATCTCCATGCGTACTTGCGAGGCACGGGCGTGGAGATCATGGCGAATTCCGACAACGTGTTGCGCGGGGGGCTGACACCCAAGCACGTCGATGTCCCGGAATTGTTGCGGGTACTGGATTTCGAGCCCGCCGTGGTCTCTGCGATCACTCCGGGGATCGATGATCGGTCGTCGTACGTGTATCCCACTCCTGCACCCGAATTCGCGCTGAGCCGGACGGCGGTGGCGGCGGGGGAGACTGTCGACATCCCGGGATCGGGTCCCAGGATTCTGCTGTGCACAAGCGGGACCGTCGTGGCAGGAGCCGGGGGCCGGCAGTCCCCACTGACGGTGCCGCAGGGCAGCTCGGCCTGGATACCGGCCGCGGACGAATCTGTCACCGTCACCGCCGATTCGGACGATGCCGAGGTGTTCGTGGCTTCCGTCGGCCGCCTGTAGGTCGCTTGTTGCACGTCGCCGCCGGGCACCGATCGGCGGTAGTCGGCCGGAACCGAGGACGTGTGCGAGCGGTGTGCCTGTAGGCAATAGTCTGATGACACAGTGATTCCGCGACGGATTTTCGGTACTCCGTCGACGCAGGCGAGTGGCGATACGGAGACCCGATGACCAAAGCAGACCGGCCGGCGAAGGCCCCGCGCACGACGGGGTGGTTCCGGACGAAATCGATCGAGCAGTCCATCGAGGACACCGACGAACCCGACACCAAACTCCGAAAGGAACTCGGTTCCTGGGACCTGACCGTGTTCGGTGTGGCGGTAGCCGTCGGGGCAGGCATTTTCACCCTGACCGCTCGAACCGCCGGAAACGTTGCAGGACCGGCGGTGTCGTTGGCGTTCGTGCTGGCAGCGATCGCCTGCGGGCTCGCGGCTCTGTGTTACGCGGAGTTCGCATCCACGGTTCCCGTTGCCGGAAGCGCGTACACGTTCTCGTACGCGGCGTTCGGCGAGTTCGTCGCCTGGATCATCGGCTGGGATCTGATCCTCGAGTTCGGCCTGGCCGCCGCCGTCGTGGCGAAGGCGTGGTCGCTCTATCTGGGTGACCTGCTCGGTACCGCTGCCCCCGTGCTGGAGATCGGTCCACTGAATGTCGACTGGGGCGCATTGCTCGTCGTGGTGGTGCTGACGGTGCTCATCGCATCGGGGACCAAGCTGTCCTCCCGCGTGTCGTTGGTCATCACCGCGGTGAAGGTCATCGTGGTTCTCTTCGTCGTCGTGGTCGGTGCCTTCTACATCAAGGTCGCCAACTACGACCCGTACATTCCGCCGTCGCAACCCGGTTCCACGGGCGAGGGTCTGCATCAGTCTCTGCTCTCGTTCGTCACAGGTGCAGGCAGCAGCACATTCGGCTGGTACGGGCTGTTGGCAGCTGCGTCTCTGGTGTTCTTCGCATTCATCGGATTCGACGTGGTCGCGACTACTGCGGAAGAAACGCGTGAGCGGCAGAAGGCGCTGCCGAGGGGCATCCTCGGATCGCTCGCGATCGTGACCGTGCTCTATGTGGCAGTCACTCTGGTACTGACCGGAATGGTCAACTACACAGATTTGGCCGGAGACAGTTCCACCCTGGCGACGGCGTTCGAGCTCAACGGGCTCACCTGGGCCAAGAACATCATCTCCTTCGGCGCGCTTGCCGGTCTGACGACCGTGGTGATGGTGTTGATGCTGGGCCAGACCCGGGTGCTCTTCGCCATGTCGCGTGACGGCTTGATGCCGCGGGGATTGGCGCACACCGGAGCGAAGGGCACACCGGTTCGGACGACGATTCTGGTAGGCATCATCGTCGGCCTGCTCGCTGCCTTCGTGCCACTGGGCACTCTCGAAGAGATGGTCAACATCGGAACGCTGTTCGCCTTCGTGCTGGTGTCGGCGGGCGTTCTGGTCCTGCGCAGAACTCGACCCGACCTCGAGCGTGGCTTCCGCGTGCCGTGGGTTCCGTTGGTGCCGGTTCTCGCAGTCCTCGCGTGCCTGTGGTTGATGCTGAACCTGTCGGTCGAAACGTGGCTGCGCTTCGTGGTCTGGATGGTGGCAGGGGTCGTCGTCTACGTCGTCTACAGCAGGCGTCACTCGGTGATGGGATTGCGCGAAGCCGAGAAAGCCCGTGGCGAAGCACCGAGACGTTGAGCACACGAGCCTTCAGGTGGCCCGTAGAGGTATTTCGGGGGAATCGAGCTCGAGGGAGATCGAACTGCTTGAATGTTATAACCTTGAAAACAGACCTGGAGGACTCGTAAAGTTCGATGAGAGGGTGTTGAAACAGTGAGTGTGGACGGCCGAATCACTCCTACTGGGGATTCGGGTGTCGCTGTCGGGGGGCGGGATTCGAAGGCCGGTGAACGTTCGGTTCGCTGGCAGGACAGCAAGCGTTATCTGTGGATGCTGGGGCTGCTCGCGCCCGCATCGGCACTGCTTCCGTCGCAGTTGGTCTACTGGACGGGCATGTCGCTCTTCTGGTGGAGCGGTGTACTGGTGTTTTTCGTGATCATTCCGATGATCGACCTGATCGCGGGGGAGGACGGGTACAACCCCGACGAGTCGGCGAGCGAGAAATTGCAGCACGACCGTTACTACCGCTGGTGCACGTACCTGTTTCTCCCGATTCAGTTCGTCGGACTGATCGTCGCAGGTTGGATGTGGGCGTACGGCCAACTCGATGTGGTGGACAAGATCGGCCTTGCGGTGACGGTGGGGCTGGTTGCGGGCACCGGTATCAACGCCGCTCACGAACTGGGCCATCGCATCGAGCGACACGAGCGATGGTTGGCCAAGATCGCCCTGTCTCAGACGCTCTACGGGCACTTTTTCGTCGAGCACAATCGTGGTCACCACGTGCGAGTGGCTACCCCCGGCGACCCCGCGAGTGCGCGACTGGGCGAGGGCGTGTGGACTTTCGTGCCGCGCAGTACTGTCCTCGGGCTCGTCTCCGCGTGGAAACTCGAGGCGCAGCGACTTCGGCGCAAGGGTCGCTCGGTCGCGAGCCCGACCAATGCTCTCCTGCACACCTGGCTGCTCAGCGCTGTGCTGTTCGGCTCGTTGATCGTCGTTTTCGGTTGGCAGGTCGCGCCGTATCTGCTGCTGCAGGCGGTCGTGGGGTTCGTGCTGCTCGAGATGGTGAACTACGTGGAGCACTACGCTCTGCTTCGCGAAACGAACGAGCGCGGCAAGTACGTGCGGTGCTCTCCCCGTCACAGCTGGAACAGCGACAGAATCTGCACCAACATCTTTCTGTATCACCTCCAGCGGCACAGTGACCATCACACCAATCCCGGCAAGCGCTATCAGACGCTGCTCACCTGCGACGAGGCTCCGCAGCTGCCGGCCGGTTACGCGACGATGGTGATGCTCGCCGCAATTCCGCCGCTGTGGCGTCGAGTGATGGACCCTCGGGTACTCGAGCACTACGAAGGCGATGTCACCCGTGCCAACATCCTGCCCCGCAAGCGCAGCAGAATTCTTGCGCGAGCGCGACGAAACGGATAGAGCCACCCCTTGCTTCCGGGCAGCCGGTAGCCGGGGCGCGCGGACCCGATAGCCTGGACAACAGACACTCAGTCAACAGGAGAGGCAAGATGACGACCTCAGTTACGTCAGGATCGGCACTCACGGCGGATCACCGCGGTGGAATCGACTTCAAGGTCGCAGACCTTTCCCTCGCAGAATTCGGCCGCAAGGAAATCAGGCTGGCCGAGCACGAGATGCCCGGCTTGATCGCACTTCGTCGCGAATACGCAGATGTTCAGCCGCTCAAGGGAGCGCGAATCTCGGGGTCTCTGCACATGACTGTGCAGACCGCCGTGTTGATCGAGACCCTGGTAGCGCTCGGAGCCGAGGTCCGTTGGGCATCGTGCAACATCTTCTCCACCCAGGATCATGCCGCCGCAGCCGTGGTCGTCGGGCCCTACGGAAGCCCCGAGGAGCCCCAGGGCGTCCCGGTGTTCGCGTGGAAAGAAGAATCCCTCGAGGAGTACTGGTGGGCGGCCGAGCAGATGCTCACCTGGCCGGGCGAGCCCGCCAACATGATTCTCGACGACGGCGGCGACGCGACCATGCTCGTGCTCCGTGGCGCGCAGTTCGAGAAAGCCGGCGTTGTCCCGCCGACCGACGACGACCACGACTCGGACGAGTACAAGGTGTTCCTCGGACTGCTTCGCCGCTCGCTCGAGGCGTCGAAGACCAAGTGGACCGAGATCGCATCCTCGATCAAGGGTGTCACCGAGGAGACCACCACCGGCGTCTTGCGTCTGTACCAGTTCGCAGCCGCCGGAGAGCTCTCCTTCCCAGCGATCAACGTCAACGACTCGGTCACCAAGAGCAAGTTCGACAACAAGTACGGCACCCGCCACTCGCTGATCGACGGCATCAACCGTGGCACCGACGTCCTCATCGGCGGCAAGGCCGTGCTGGTCTGCGGCTACGGCGACGTGGGCAAGGGCTGCGCAGAGGCGCTCAAGGGTCAGGGTGCGCGCGTGACCGTCACCGAAGCCGACCCGATCAACGCTTTGCAGGCGCTGATGGACGGCTACGACGTGCGCACGGTAGACGAGTTCATCGAGCAGGCCGATATCGTCATCACGTCCACGGGCAACCTGTCGATCATCACCTTCGAGCACATGCGCAAGATGAAGCATCAGGCGATTCTGGGCAACATCGGTCACTTCGACAACGAGATCGACATGGCCGGCCTCGAGAAGGCTGCGGACGTCACGCGGATCAAGATCAAGCCGCAGGTCGACGAATGGCAGTTCAAGGACGGTCATTCGATCATCGTGTTGTCCGAGGGGCGTCTGCTCAATCTCGGCAACGCCACGGGCCACCCGTCGTTCGTCATGAGCAACAGCTTCTCCAACCAGGTCATCGCGCAGATCGAGCTGTGGACCAAGCCGGACGAGTACGACAACGAGGTCTACCGCCTGCCCAAGCACCTGGACGAGAAGGTTGCGCGCATCCACGTCGAGGCGCTCGGTGGCTCGATCACCAAGCTCACCAAGGAGCAGGCCGAGTACATCGGCGTCGACGTCGAGGGCCCGTACAAGCCCGAGCACTACCGCTACTGACTTCTCGGATCGGTCCGAGAAGTGGGAAAACTGTTCGTCATCGAAGGAGTCGACGGCGCGGGCAAGAACACGCTCGCCCGTCGGCTCGTTTCGGCGTGGGAACGCGACGGACTCGACGTCGCACGCATCGGGTTTCCGAGATACGACCGATCGGTCCACGCCGATCTGGCGGCGGAGGCGCTCAAAGGCGGACACGGTGACACCGCTGGCAGTGTGCATGCGATGGCTCTGTTGTTCGCGCTCGATCGTCGGGATGCGGTCGCCGAGATCCGAGAGTTGCTCTCGCACAACGATATCGTTCTTCTCGATCGATACGTTGCTTCCAATGCCGCATACACCGCTGCCCGGTTGGAACAGTCCTCCGACGGCGAGGCCGTCGAATGGATCGAGGAGCTCGAATTCGCTCGATTCGGAGTGCCGATTCCGGATGTTCAGATTCTCCTGGACGTACCCGTGGCACTCGCGGCCGAGCGGGCAGCGTCGCGAGAGAGCGCGGATGCCGCGCGAGCCCGGGATGCTTACGAGCGAGACGGCTCCCTGCAAAGTCGGACCTCGGCGGTCTACGTCCGCCTCGCCGAATCGAACTGGGTGTCTCCGTGGCGCGTCGTCGCCGCGGACGTCGACCCTGATCGACTCGCCGCCGAGTTGTTCAATCAGCCATCAGCCGCGCGGAAAGTGACACCATAAGAGCATGAAGCCTCGGATTCTGGTTGTGGACGACGATTCGGCTCTGGCGGAGATGCTCACCATCGTGCTTCGCGGTGAAGGATTCGAGCCTTTCGTGGTCGGCGATGGCACCCAAGCGCTGTCCGCTGTTCGTGAGAACCGGCCGGACCTGGTGTTGCTGGATCTGATGCTTCCGGGAATGAACGGCATCGACGTCTGTCGCGTACTGCGGGCCGATTCGGGCGTTCCGATCGTGATGCTGACGGCCAAGACCGACACCGTCGACGTCGTGTTGGGCCTCGAATCAGGCGCGGACGACTACATCATGAAGCCGTTCAAGCCGAAGGAACTCGTTGCTCGCGTTCGAGCACGGCTGCGCAGGACCGAGGACGAACCCGCCGAATTGCTGTCCATTGCAGACATCGTCATCGATGTACCGGCACACAAGGTCAGCCGCGGAGACGAACTCGTCTCGCTCACTCCCCTCGAGTTCGATCTGCTCGTTGCGTTGGCCCGCAAGCCGCGTCAGGTGTTCACCCGCGAGGTGTTGCTCGAACAGGTGTGGGGTTACCGCCACGCTGCCGACACTCGACTGGTGAACGTGCACGTACAGCGTCTGCGCGCCAAAGTCGAGAAGGACCCCGAGAACCCCGAGGTGGTGTTGACCGTGAGAGGGGTCGGCTACAAGGCCGGACCGCCGTGATCGGTTTCTCCCACTCCCGGCGGCGGATCAACGGCAAGTTCTCTCCTGTACTGCGGTTGTTTCGTTCGCTGAGTACCTCGCTCGGTCATGCCTGGCGACGTTCCCTGCAACTCCGTGTCGTCGTCTCGACGTTGACGTTGTCGCTGGTGGTCATCCTCATCCTCGGTGTGGTGTTGACCAGCCAGATCACCGATCGACTACTCGAAGCCAAGGTATCTGCGGCCACCGAGGAACTCGATCGGTCCCGTACCACCGTCGAGGGCAACCTCGCCGGAGCGGACGACTCGAGTGGCCTTGCCACGCGCCTCGAACGAGCGAGGGCGGCCCTGACCAACCAGGACCTGGACGCCGCGTCGACCACCGGGTCCGCGGGTTCGTTCGATCCAGTCCTGATCGTGGAGGGTGACGCCACCCGCGCGGAGGCGTCGGTCGGTCCGGTCGATCAGATCCCGAACAGTCTGCGCGAATTCGTCAAGAAGGGCCTGATCAGCTCGCAGTACGCCACCGTCACCGAAAGTGACGGCGGCTACTCCGGATCCGCTCTCATCATGGGATCGCCCACCGGATCCGACATCGCCGCCTTACAGCTCTACCTCATTTTCCCACTGGCCAGCGAAGACCGCACGCTGTCCCTCGTACGCGGCACGTTGTTCATCGGTGCCGTGGTGCTCCTGGTACTGCTCGCAGCGATCGCGATGCTCGTCGCTCGCCAAGTCGTCCTTCCCATCCGATCTGCATCGAGGATCGCGGTGCGGTTCGCCGACGGCAGGCTCAAGGAGCGAATGCCGGTCCGTGGCGAGGACGACATGGCCAGACTCGCGATGTCGTTCAACGAGATGGCCGAAAGTCTGTCCAAGCAGATCACCCAGCTCGAGGAATTCGGCAACCTGCAGCGCCGCTTCACCTCCGACGTCAGCCATGAACTGCGGACACCACTCACCACCGTTCGGATGGCCGCGGACCTCATCCACGACGCCAGCGACGACCTCGACCCAGCACTCAAGAGATCCTCGGAGCTGCTGGTCAACGAGCTGGACCGGTTCGAGATTCTGCTCGGCGACCTGCTCGAGATCAGCCGACACGACGCGGGCGTCGCCGAGCTCTCCGCCGAGCAACTGGACCTGCGCATGTGTGCCCGCGCTGCGGTGTCCACCGTGCGGCACCTGGCACGCGAGACCGGAACCGAAGTGATCGTCGACATGCCCGAGACCGCCGTCGTTGCCGAGGTCGACCCCCGGCGAGTCGAACGCATCCTGCGCAATCTGCTCGCCAACGCCCTCGACCACGGTGAAGGCAAGCCGGTCCTGCTGCGGCTGCGTTCCGATGCCGACGCGGCCGCCTTCGTGGTGCGCGACCAGGGGATCGGGCTGCGACCCGGAGAAGAGAAATTGGTGTTCAACCGCTTCTGGCGCTCGGACCCCTCTCGCGTTCGTCGATCCGGTGGCACCGGACTCGGTCTGGCGATCAGCGTCGAGGACGCCCGTCTGCACGACGGTAAGCTCGAAGCGTGGGGAGCGGTAGGAGAAGGCGCATGTTTCCGACTCACGCTGCCACTCGTACGTGGGCACAAGGTGATCGGATCCCCGCTGCCCCTCAAGCCCAGCACGAAGAAATACGCGCAGGGTCAACCCGTTCCCTCGATCACCGCACAGAAGTCCTCCGCGTCGGAGTCGATGACGTGAGTCGGTCGGTTCGTCGCGGCGCTCGCGTGCTGGCGATCTGCATACTTCTGGTCGCGCTGGTCGGCGGATGTGCCAGCCTGCCCGAGTCGTCCAGCCCCCAGGCCATCGGAACCTTGACCGAAGATGCCGCGCCCACCAGCGCCCCGGCTCCCGAGCCCGGACGCGAACCGGATCGCTTGCTCGACGACTTCTTCGACGCGAGCGCCGTCTCCGCCAACAGGCACCAGGCCGCTCGCCAATTTCTCACCGAGGAGGCGTCGGGAACCTGGGACGACGGCGCACGAACGGTGATCGCCGACCGGATCGACATTCTCTCCGGCCCACGCTCGGCCGATACCGCGCAGTTCACCATTCGCTCGAAGACGGCGGGGATACTGGCCTCCGGTGGGGAGTATCAGGCCGGGTCGGACACCTTCGATGTCGCGATCGAGATGATGCGGGTGGACGGCCAGTGGCGCATCTCGAAGTTGCCGCCCGGCGTCGTGATCGATCGATCCGCATTCTTGAGCACCTATGAGCAACGATCGCTCTACTTCGTCGATCCGCTCGGTGGCGTGCTCGTTCCCGATGTGCGCTGGACCAGTGGATCTTCGGACCAACTCGCCAATCAACTCGTGCAGCTGCTCATCGACGGTCCCAAATCGGCTCTGTCGGCGGCAGTGAGCAACGAGCTGTCCGAGGACGTGAGCATTCGCGGACCCATCACCAAAGCCGACGGTCAGACCTCACAGGTGGGGGTCGGACTCGGCGGCATCAGAATCGACTTCGGCGGCCTGCAGAACAAGGGTGACCGCGACCGGGAACTTCTCGCCGCTCAGGTGATCTGGACCCTCGCCTCGGCCGAGGTGGCAGGTCCCTATGTGCTGTTGGCCGATGGTCAACCGATCGACACGACCAAACCCGACGGGTGGACGACCGCGGGGGTCGACTCGTTCGATCCGCAGGGCAGCAGTGAAGACACCGTCGGACTGCACGCGCTCGCAGCGGGCGGGTTGCTCCGCGTCGACGAAGCGCAGACAAGCCCCGCTCCCGGGTATTTCGGTCAGGCTCGCAATCTGCGCTCGGTGGCGTTGTCCAACGACGGCACCCTCGTGGCCGGCGTCGCAGACACCGGACGTCCGGCCCCCGCGCCGTCCAGCACCCTGCTGATCGGCAGCTACGACGGCGGCGCGTTCCCGGTTGCCGAGGGCCAATCGATCACCCGGCCGACCTGGGGGTCCGACGACAATGCGGCCTGGGCGGTGATCGACGGCACCAATGTCATCCGTGCTGCTCGTGACCCCTCCAACGGTCAGGTGTCGGTGATCCCCGTCGAAGCCGACGCAGTCACGACCCTGGGCACCCGGATCACCGAACTGAGGCTGGCCCGCGATGGGGTGCGAGCAGCGATCATCGTCGACGGCGTCGTGTACGTGGCGACCGTGGTGCGCGATCCTTCGGGGGTGTACTCGCTGACGTCACCCCGCGCCGTGGCCATCGGACTCGGCAGCGACGCCACCAGCTTGGACTGGAGTACCGGCGACACCATCGTCATCGCACGGGTTGCCACGGACGCACCGGTGGTTCAGGTGACCGTCGACGGATCCAGGATGGACGCGCTGCCGTCGCGCAACTTGACCACGCCGGTGTTGGCGGTCGATGCGTCCCCGGAAACGGAGTACGTGGCCGACTCGCGGGCGGTGTTCGCACTCAACAACGCCGACCCCGTCGGCGACCGCTACTGGCGCGAGGTCACCGGCCTGGCCGGCGTCAAAGCAGTGCCGGTTCTGCCCGGCTGACATCGAGCGCACGCGTGTCGGTGGGTGCGGGCAGACTCACGAACATGCGAACGCTCCTCGATCTGGTTCTACCGCTCGAGTGCGCCGGTTGTGGAGTACCCGGTGAGAACTGGTGCTCGTGGTGTTCCCGGGCCCTGTACGTCCCTCCCGTCACCGTTCGCCCTCGTGTCGATCCCGGTGTGCCCTGCTGGGCCCTCGGTACGTACAGCGGGCCGCGCCGCAACGGCGTCATCGCAATGAAGGAGAGAGGCCGCCGATCGGTGGCACGGCCACTGGGGCGCGCCCTGGCCGAGGCCATCGGACATCTGCGCGATGCCGGTGAGATCGATCCCCCGGAGCTCGCCTCGCTGGTGCTGGTCTGTGCCCCGACGCGGGCTCGCGCGGCACGGGCCCGCGGCGGCGATCCTGTGCTGCGATGCGCTCGGATCGCCGCCGAAGAGCTGGCGCCGGAGACCGTGCTGGTGCCCGAGTTGCTTCGAATGTCCGGTGGAGCCCGAGATTCGGTCGGCTTGTCGGCCGGACAACGCCAGCACAATGTGGCGGGTCGCATCGAGGCGGTCGGGGTGTGTCGTCCGCGAGCCGACACTGGCCGTCCGCGGACATCGACCCATACGGTTCTCCTGCTCGACGACGTCGTGACCACCGGAGCGACACTCGCCGAATCGGCAAGAGTGCTAGTGGAATTCGGGATACCGCTGGCCGGAGCTCTCGTCGTCGCGAGCGCATGACGAGTCAGGAGGCGGACACGCCGACAACCAATTCCGGGTGAACGGTGGCACACGAGTCCGTGACCGACTAACGTCGCGAACACGCCCCAGTTGCACGAGATGTGAGGTGATGCCCCGGACTTTGATGCCGGAAGGTTCCCCATTCGGCATGCACACTTGCCACGTCCAACAGTGGGCGTGGCCGATATCGGGAGGTACGCGTGACGACCCCTTCACAAGCCTCGGTTTTCTTCGACGAGAAGCCTTCGGAAGAACCCGCCAAGACCAATGCGGATGTTGTGGTCAAGGGCCGCAACGTCGAGATACCGGATCACTTCCGGGTGTATGTCTCCGAGAAACTGGCGCGACTCGAGCGCTTCGATCCTTCGATCTATCTGTTCGACGTCGAACTGCAGCACGAACGAAATCGCCGTCAGGCCAAGGCATGCCAACGCGTGGAGATCACCGCGAAGGGCAAGGGCCCCGTGGTTCGTGCCGAAGCATGCGCCGACAGTTTCTACGCCGCACTCGAAGCGGTGACGTCGAAACTGGAGAACAGACTCAGGCGTACCAAGGACCGTCGCAAAGTGCACTACGGCGAGAAGCGGCCCGTTTCCGTTGCCGAGGCCACTGCCGAACTCGCCGAGGACGACACTCTGGCCCTCGACCCCGAGACGAAGCTCGAGTCTTTCGACGACGATCAGAGCGGTCCCGGGCACATCGTGCGGACCAAGATCCACTCTGCTGCGCCGATGAGCGTCGACGACGCACTGTACGAAATGGAGCTCGTCGGCCACGATTTCTTCCTGTTCCACGACAGCGCCACCGACCGACCGTCGGTCGTCTACCGACGGCACGCCTTCGATTACGGCTTGATCAGGCTCACCTGACCCGGTCGGTCACGGCGGTTCCGTTCGTTCGCCGTCCGTGAAATCTCTCACCGCTGCAGGCTCGACACCGGAAGACACTATTCCCACGTCGAGCCTGCAGTGCTGTGTCGGTGTCTGTGCCGATGGCGAGCCTGGGAACTGCGACGACCGCCGGTCGGGCTGCCGCTCCCACAGCGTTACCGCCTACCATGGACGCGTTCGGGTTGCCCGCCGCGCAAAAGCCGTGGTGACGAACCCGTGAGTTCCTGAAGTACCAGTGTTGTTCGTAATGCAGTGTTGTTCGTGTCAGTACCCGTGAACCGAGGATCGAGGACGAGAAAGCCCGTGCCGTCGCTGTCGTTTTCCAAGCTGCTCCGTGTTGGTGAAGGTCGCATGGTCAAGCGGCTCAAGAACATCGCTGACCACGTCTCGACCCTGTCTCCTGACGTCGAGAGTCTCTCCGACGACGAACTTCGCGGTAAGACCGCGGAGTTCCGGGAGAGATACTCCGCCGGCGAGAGCTTGGACCAACTCCTGCCCGAGGCTTTCTCGGTGGCCCGTGAGGCGTCGTGGCGTGTGCTTTCGCAGAGACACTTCGACGTTCAGGTCATGGGCGGTGCCGCGCTGCACTTCGGCAACATCGCCGAGATGAAGACCGGTGAGGGCAAGACCCTGACGTGCGTACTTCCCGCGTACCTGAATGCGATCTCCGGCGATGGCGTTCACGTGGTGACGGTCAACGACTACCTCGCCAAGCGTGACTCGGAGTGGATGGGTCGCGTACACCGCTTCCTCGGTCTGTCGGTCGACGTCATTCTTTCCGGCATGACACCGGTGGAACGCCGCGCGGCGTACGCCGCCGACATCACCTACGGCACCAACAACGAGTTCGGCTTCGACTACCTGCGTGACAACATGACGCATTCGCTGGACGACCTGGTGCAGCGCGGCCACAACTTCGCCGTGGTCGACGAGGTCGACTCGATTCTCATCGACGAGGCCCGCACCCCGCTGATCATCTCCGGCCCGGCGGACGCCTCGAGCAAGTGGTACGGAGAGTTCGCCCGTATTGCGCCGATGCTGAAGGCCGACACCCACTACGAGGTCGATATCCGCAAGCGCACCATCGGTGTGCACGAAGCAGGCGTCGAACTGGTCGAGGATCAGCTCGGCATCGACAATCTGTACGAGGCCGCCAACTCGCCGCTGGTGAACTACCTCAACAACGCGATCAAGGCCAAGGAGCTCTACACCAAGGACAAGGACTACATCGTCCGCGACGGTGAGGTCATCATCGTCGACGAGTTCACCGGCCGAATCCTGGTGGGGCGCCGCTACAACGAGGGCATGCACCAGGCGATCGAGGCCAAGGAGAAGGTGGAAATCAAGGCCGAGAACCAGACTCTGGCCACCATCACACTGCAGAACTACTTCCGGCTCTACGACAAGCTCTCGGGTATGACCGGCACTGCCGAGACCGAGGCCGCCGAGCTGCATCAGATCTACGGCCTCGGCGTCATCCCTATTCCGACGAACCGTCCGATGGTCCGAGTGGACAACGGGGACCTGATCTACAAGACCGAAGAGGCCAAGTTCGACGCCGTGGTCGACGACGTCGTCGAGCGGCACGAAAAGGGTCAACCGGTGCTGATCGGCACCACCAGCGTGGAGCGCTCGGAGTACCTGTCGAAGCAGTTCACCAAGCGCGGCGTCGCACACAACGTGCTGAATGCGAAGTTCCACGAGCAAGAGGCGACGATCATCGCCGAGGCCGGCCGTCAGGGCGCGGTGACCGTCGCGACCAACATGGCCGGTCGTGGTACCGACGTCGTGCTCGGTGGCAATCCGGACATCCTCGCCGATCTGCAGCTCCGTAAGCAGGGGTTGGACCCGGTGGAGACCCCTGAGGACTACGAGGCTGCCTGGGAGCCTGCCTTGGAAGAGGTCAAGGCTCAGGTCAAGGCGGATGCCGACACTGTGCGTGAGGCCGGTGGCCTGTACGTGCTGGGCACCGAACGACACGACTCGCGTCGAATCGACAACCAGCTCCGAGGCCGCTCCGGCCGTCAGGGTGACCCGGGCGAATCGCGCTTCTACCTCTCCCTCGGTGACGAGTTGATGCGTCGATTCAACGGCGGAGCACTCGAGTCGATCATGACCAGGCTGAACCTGCCCGACGACGTACCGATCGAGGCCAAGATGGTGTCCAAAGCCATCAAGAGCGCGCAGACGCAGGTCGAGCAGCAGAACTTCGAGATCCGCAAGAACGTCCTCAAGTACGACGAGGTGATGAACCAACAGCGCACCGTCATCTACGAGGAGCGCCGTCGCATCCTCGAAGGTGCCGATATGGAGGGCCAGGTCGAGGGCATGATCACCGACGTGATCACCGCCTACGTCGACGGTGCCACGGCCGATGGTTATGTCGAGGACTGGGACCTCGAACAGCTGTGGACAGCGTTGAAGACCCTCTACCCGGTCAGCCTCGAGCACAAGGTCCTCGCCGGCGAGGACGAGGACGGCGAGAAGGGCGACCTCAGCCGCGACGAACTGCGTGAGGCGCTGCTCGACGACGCGCGAGCGGCCTATACCAACCGCGAGGCGGAGATCGACGGTATCGCCGGCGAGAACGGGATGCGCGAACTCGAGCGTCGAGTGCTGCTGTCGGTACTCGACCGCAAGTGGCGCGAGCACCTCTACGAGATGGACTACCTCAAGGAAGGCATCGGCCTCCGCGCGATGGCGCAGCGCGACCCGCTGGTGGAATACCAGCGCGAGGGCTACGACATGTTCCAGGGCATGCTCGAAGGTCTGAAAGAGGAGTCGGTCGGCTTCCTGTTCAACCTGCAGGTGGAGGCGACACCGGCTCCTGCCGGACCCGCTGCCTCAGCAGGTCTCGCGGTGGCTCCGGGGTTGGCTTCTCCGGTGGCAGCCGGACGCCCGGCCGCTGCTCCTGCTGCCGCGCCGGCGAGCGCACGTCCGCC
>NZ_CAPS01000098.1 GCF_000333955.1 Rhodococcus sp. AW25M09 | reverse complement strand
AGGCGGAGGGCGTCGACGTCGTCGCCGTTCTTGGCGGCGTCGAGGAGTTGTTTGCGGTAGACGAACCCGACCGCGCCGGAGGCTCCCATGACGGCGATCTGCGCGGTCGGCCAGGCGAGGTTGACGTCGGCTCCCATGTGTTTCGAGCCCATCACGTCGTAGGCGCCGCCGTAGGCTTTGCGGGTGATGACGGTGATTTTCCCGACGGTCGCTTCACCGTAGGCGTAGAGCAGTTTCGCGCCGCGGCGGATGATGCCGTTGTATTCCTGGCCGGTGCCGGGCAGGAACCCGGGCACGTCGACGAGGGTGATGATCGGGACGTTGAAGCAGTCGCAGGTCCGCACGAACCGGGCTGCTTTCTCGGAGGCATCGATATCCAAGGTGCCTGCGAACTGGGTGGGTTGGTTGGCCACGATCCCCACCGAGCGGCCGTCGATGCGCCCGAATCCGACGATGATGTTCGCCGCGCGGCCTTGTTGGACTTCGAGGAATTCGTCGTCGTCGAGGATGCGGGTGATGACTTCGTGCATGTCGTAGGGGGTGTTCGGGGAGTCGGGGATCAGGGTGTCGAGTTCGAGGTCCTCGGCGGTGAGGTTGTCGGCGATCGATCCTTCGATCGGGTCCGAGGGCTGTGTGCGGGGGGCGTCGGCGCGGTTGTTGGAGGGTAGGTAGGACAGGAGGTCGCGGACGTAGTCGAGGGCGTCGTGTTCGCCGGAGGCGACGTAGTGGGCGACACCGGATTTTTCCATGTGGGTGTGTGCGCCACCGAGTTCTTCCATGGTGACGTTTTCGCCGGTGACGGTTTTGATGACGTCGGGTCCGGTGACGAACATCTGGCTGGTGCCATCGACCATGACCACGAAGTCGGTCAGGGCCGGGGAGTAGACGTGCCCGCCGGCGTTGGGGCCCATGATCAGTGAGATCTGTGGGATCACTCCGGAGGCGCGGACGTTGCGGTGGAAGATTTCTCCGTACAGTCCGAGGGAGACGACGCCTTCTTGGATGCGGGCTCCGGCTCCTTCGTTGATGCCGACCAGTGGGCGGCCGGTTTTGACGGCCAGGTCCATGACCTTGACGATTTTCTCGCCGTAGATTTCGCCGAGCGAGCCGCCGAAGACGGTGGCGTCCTGGGAGAACACGCATACATCGCGGCCGTCGACGGTGCCGTAGCCGGTGACGACACCGTCGCCGAGGGGCCGGTTCTCACCCAATCCGAAGTTCTGGGACCGGTGCCGCGCCAACGCGTCGAGTTCGACGAACGAGCCGTCGTCGAGCAGGGCGGTGATCCGCTCGCGGGCGGTCAACTTGCCTTTCGCGTGGACCTTGTCCACTGCCGCTTCACCCGACGGAATTTCCGCATCCGCGAGACGTTTACGAAGATCGGCCAACTTACCCGCAGTGGTATGGATATCGGGTGTTTCGGCCGACCCATGTGCAGTGGAATCCTGGACGCTGGTCATGGGGCAACACTGTAACTGCGAGTGTGATCTGCGACCCGACCGAGGGTGGTTCGCCAAGGGCATCGGCTCGGTGTCGAGCCCATATGCTGTGTCGCATGTGGACAAATCTCGATCGCCCGCCGCTCGACGTCCGTGCCCTTCGTCGGGCTCTGGTGGACGGACCGCAGGCATCGTGGTCCAGGGTGGATGTGGTCGCCGAAACCGGTTCGACCAATGCCGACCTCGTCGCCGGGGTAGCGAACTTCGCGGACCGGACAGCTCTGATCGCCGAGCACCAGGACAGCGGACGCGGCCGGCACTCGAGATCGTTCTCCGGCGCGCCTCGATCGCAGATTCTGCTGTCGATGCTGCTCAAGTTCCCGGGTATCGATCCAGCCGTACTGGGATGGCTGCCGCTGATGACCGGGATCGCGCTGGTCGACACGTTGCGGACGGTCGCCGAGGTCGATGCGCGACTGAAATGGCCCAACGACGTCCTCATCGGAGGCAAGAAGGTCTCGGGCATTTTGGCCGAGGTCGCCGCCCACGGGCCGTCGCCGACCGTCGTCATCGGGCTCGGGGTGAACGTGTCGATGACGGCCGAAGAATTGCCGGTCGCGACGGCGACATCGCTGGCTCTGGAGAACGCTGCGGTTCTCGATCGCGACACGTTGGTGCGGGCGATTCTGCGCGGGGTGGCCGCAGAGGTGGACTCCTGGCGTGACTCGAACTGGGGGATCGATGCGCTGGCCCATCGGTACCGGGAACGGTGCGGCACCATCGGGCAACGCGTTCGCGTCGATCTGCCCGGCGGCGAGGAGAAGTTCGGAACGGCGGTAGACGTCGACGAACACGGCAGAATCGTCATCGAGATGGAGAACGTCGATTCCGGCCGGCCGGCGGTGCTGGCGGTCGCGGCCGGTGATGTCACGCATCTTCGACCCGTCTCGTGAGACCATCTCGAGCAGGAGCGGAGCATGCGGAGTGACCGTTTTGGCAGGAGCGGAGCCTGCGGAGTGACCATCTCGAGCAAGAGCGGAGCCTGCGGAGTGACCGTTTCTGGACCGATGCCGTAGCGAGTAGTCAGGAGTGCACGTGGGTTACCCACAGGACGCGTTGGCCGACGAAGAAGAGCTGCTGCTGCATCATCACCCGCACTGGAAGATGTTGATACTTCCGTCGATCACGTTCGTACTCGTCACGGGCATCGCTGGTGTTGCACTCGGGTTTGCGAGTGCGCGGCTCGAATCGACGGCGGCGAACGTGGCCATGATCGTCGTAGCGGTGGTGTGGGCGGCGGTAGTGGTATGGCGGTGTCTGGTCCCGTTGATCAGCTGGAAGTGCACGCATTTCATCGTCACCGACAGGCGAGTACTGATTCGTCAGGGCGTGCTCACCCATTCCGGCATCGACATTCCGATGAGCCGAATCAGCAACGTGCAGTTTCGGCACGGCCTGCTCGACCGGATGTTGGGCACGGGAACACTCATCATTGCCTCGGCTTCGGACGATCCACTCGAATTCGACGACATTCCGCACGTGCAGCGCGTTCATTCGCTGCTCTACCAGCAAGTTTTCGACTCGATGGAGTACCGCCGCCAGTCCATCCACGGCGACGAGTCGGCCTTCGAGCCGTCGCTCGACGACTCACCCGCCGAGTCCAAGCCCGGCTGGCGCGCTGGAAAACGCAGGTAACACAGGCTGTTCTCACCTTCGAACCGTAGGGTGACCGATGTGACCGATGTGCTGCTTGCAGAAGACGACGAAGCTATCGCTGCGCCCTTGTCGCGCGCTCTCGGGCGTGAGGGATACACGGTGACGGTCGAACAGACCGGACCGGCCACTCTGCAACGCGCCCTGGACGGGAAATTCGATCTGCTGATCCTCGACCTCGGACTGCCCGGAATGGATGGGCTCGAGGTGTGTCGGCAGGTTCGCGCCAACCGATCCGAAGTGGCAGTGCTCATGCTCACCGCGCGAACCGATGAGGTCGACTTCGTGGTCGGCCTCGACGCAGGAGCCGACGACTACGTCGGTAAGCCCTTCCGCCTTGCCGAGCTCATGGCTCGCGTCCGTGCTCTGCTACGCCGTCGCGGTGCCGGGGAAGATACGCCGATCGAGGTCGGTGCCATTCGCCTCGAACCGGCCGCCCGCCGCGTACTCGTCGGCGGCACCGAGATCTCTCTCGCCAACAAGGAGTACGAGCTGCTGAAGGTCTTGCTCGATCATGCGGGCCAGGTCGTCTCTCGCGAGGTGATCCTTCGGGAAGTCTGGGGCGATGCGGAGCTGCGCGGGTCGAAGACACTCGACATGCACATGTCCTGGTTGCGCCGCAAGATCGGGGACGAGGGACCCGTGGCCGAACGTCGAATCGCGACGGTTCGCGGCGTCGGTTTCCGCATCAACAGCGACTAGTCGTCCATGCGGCGTCGAATTCTGGTCTCGATTCTGGCTGTCGTCATCATGACAGCGCTGTTGCTCGGCTTACCCCTGATGTATACCGCGTGGTTGTGGGTCGAGGACTTCACCCGCAACGACTTGCAAGCACGCCTCGACCGGATGGCAGCGGAGATCATTTCGCAGGAGGGTTCGGCGGGTCTGGTCGAAGGCCAGCTCGACATCGGCTCGCTCCGGCTGGCGATTCCGCAGGGAGGCCGTCTGGTGGTGATCTACCCGACTCCCGAAGATGCCGCCTCGCGGGCAGACATCGGCGAGGCGTTCGTCGACAGGCCGCTCGTGGAATCTCTCTCGATGGGTACCTCGGGTTCGCTGCGCCTCGACGTGCCCTCCGACGAAATGCGTTCCCTCCAGCGCCAGGCGCTCGGAGCGGTGACTCTCGTGGTTCTCGCATCCGCGATGGCGGGCACCGTCGTCGCGGTTCTGACGGCCAAGCGCCTCGCAGATCCGCTGCAGGACGTGGCCCGGCGCGCCGCTCGACTGGCCGAGGGTGACTTTCGGCCGGACGCGCGACGCCACGGCATCGCCGAGCTCGACCGGGTCTCGGAGGTTCTCGACTCGGCTACCGTCGAGATCGCCGGCCGGCTGCAACGCGAACACACGTTGGTTGCCGACGTCTCGCACCAGCTTCGAAGCCGCTTGACGGCGGTCCGCCTGCGTCTGGACGAGATATCAACACATCCGGATCCAGCGGTGGTGGACGAGGCGAACGAGGCGATGGACCAAGTCGATCGGTTGACCCTTGCCATCGACGAACTCGTTCGGTCCTCCCGCAGCGACGGCGCGGCCGACGCCCACGAGGTCTCGGTCGTCGAGGAACTCACCGGCACCGTCGTCGAGTGGCGGCGAAATTTCGAGGATGCGGGTCGCAGCCTGGTACTCAAGGGCGACGCGGACCTCAAAGCGTCGGTGACGGGGTCGCGGCTGAGAGAAGCGGTGTCGGTGTTGGTCGACAATTCGCTGGTGCATGGCGGGGGAGGCTGCACCGTGGCGGTGCGAGCGACTTCTGCCGTCGAGAGCACCGATCGACGGCGTGAGCGACTGGTCTGTGTGGAGGTATCCGACGAGGGGCCGGGAGTGAGCAACGAGCTCGCACCGCACATCTTCGATCGGGGATTCTCCGGCGCCGGCTCCACCGGAGTGGGACTCGCTCTTGCGCGGGCCCTGATCGAGGCGGACGGCGGTCGTCTGGAACTGCAGCGTCGCCGTCCTGCACTGTTCTCGGTATTTCTACCGGCCCGCCGTGAGTCGTTGCCTGCCGCGTCCCGCCGCGAGCCGCGCTGACGGTTCAGGGCTGGTCGAGTGCGTCGGTCGCATCCTCGGTCCGCTCGGCGTCCACTTCGAGGATCGTGCGCGCGTTGTCCTCGGGAAACGCGAAGCGCCGCAGTGCCCAGAATCGGAACGCCATCTGCAGAAGATTTCCGATGATGTAGTTGAGCACGAAGTCGATGATGACCACCATCGTCAACGATTCACTCGTGTCGCGAATGTCGAAAATGTTGTTCGCGATCCACAGGGGACCGGCGGCAATGAGCACGCCGACGCCGCTGATGGCGAAGAAAAGAAGCGCCTCGTGGTGCCGTTCGCGTCCGCCGCGGTGCTTGAATGCCCACTCGCGATTGAGGAAGTAGCTCAGCAGGGTCGCGAGGACGCCCGAGATGATCTTGGCGATCACCGGCTTCTGCTCGAGCACCGTCAGGCTCAGGGAGTAGAAGATGACGAGGTCGAAGACCATCGTCGTGCCACCGACGATGGCGAACTTGATCAGCTCGCCGTGCCGAATCGCAAGGTCCCTGATGGGCTTGGGTAAGCGTCGAAGCACGCTTTCTATCGTCGGCACAACGGTGAAGTCTACGAAACGCACCGTCGATCCGACGAACCGACGCTCGGATCATCAGGGTTTCCACAGGTCCCTGCAGGGTCGGCGGTCTCGCGTGCGACTGCCGGTTCGGACCGAATGTGCACGGCGTGACACCATAGTGAGCCGTGACAGGTACCGAACCGCGCCCCAACGCTGCGCGCCCGTCGTCGACCGGAATGCCCGTGGTGACGATGATCGGCGGCGGTCAGCTCGCTCGAATGACCCATCAGTCCGCCATAGAGCTCGGCCAAACGCTCCGGGTCCTGGCTGCAGGCGCGGACGAGCCGGCAGCTCAGGTCAGCCCCGACGTCGTCCTCGGTCACCACGACGACCTCGATGCGCTGCGCACCGCCGCAACCGGGTCCAACGCGGTCACCTTCGACCACGAACAGGTGCCGACCGAGCATCTTGACACTCTCGTCGCCGAGGGTGTCAACGTGCAACCGCCGCCGAGCGCATTGATCTTCGCGCAGGACAAACTGCGGATGCGCCGCAAACTCGCAGAACTGGGTGCCCCCGGACCCGCCTACGCGGCGGTCTCGTGGGCGCAGGATGCCATTGCGTTCGGAGACGAGCACGGGTGGCCGGTGGTCCTCAAGGCAGTCCGGGGCGGGTACGACGGCCGCGGAGTCTGGATGCCGGCCGACGCCGAGGAAGCCGAACAGATCGTCACCGCTCAGCTCGACCTGGGTGTACCACTCATGGTGGAGGAAAAGGTCGCCATGCGACGTGAGTTGTCGGCGATGGTCGCACGATCGCCCTTCGGTCAAGGTGCCGCGTGGCCCATCGTGCAGACAGTGCAGCGCAACGGTCAATGCGCAGTGGTCCTCGCCCCCGCCCCCGATCTCGACGAGGATGTCGCAACCTACGCGGGCCGGCTGGCCCTCGACATTGCAGGCGCGCTGGGCGTGGTGGGCGATCTGGCGGTCGAGTTGTTCGAGACCACCTCGGGCAAGCTGCTCGTGAACGAGCTCGCCATGCGACCGCACAACTCGGGACACTGGACGATGGACGGGTGCCGCACCTCGCAGTTCGAGCAACATCTGCGCGCGGTGCTGGACTACCCGCTCGGTGACACCGATCCGCTCGCTCCGCTGACAGTGATGGCCAACATTCTCGGCGCGCCCGAGGCACCCGAGATGACGATGGACGAGCGGCTGCATCACCTCTTCGCTCGGATGCCCGACGCGAAAGTGCACCTGTACGGCAAGGGCGAGCGTAAAGACCGCAAGATCGGCCACGTGAACATCCTGGGCTCGCCGACCGGTTCCCTCACCGATCCGGCCTACGTGGCCTCGGTGCGCGAGCGGGCCGAACGCGCAGCGCACTGGATGTCGCACGCCGAATGGACCGACGGATGGGATCCGCACAATGACTGAACACCCCGCCACTGATTCCGGCCCCGCCACCCAGGGCGTTCCGCAGGCTCCACTCCT
>NZ_CAPS01000099.1 GCF_000333955.1 Rhodococcus sp. AW25M09 | reverse complement strand
GTGCAGCGCCAGAAAAGCGCTGCCGGCCGACTCGGCCGTGTTGAACGCCATTTCCTGGCCCAGTGAGCCGGTGACGATCGCGTCGCTGTTCTCGGCCATCTGCTCGAGCTCGGCCGACATCTGATCCCAGCCGTGGTTGGCCAGCTCCGCCAGTGCCGTCAGTCTGGTTCGCGGGTTACGCGATTTCATACGTACCCGAATCAACTCCGACTCCAACAGGTGCTGGGTGTCCGGTCCGAAAGAAACGACGCGGAACCGTTCGGACCCAGCTGTTTGGGTGCCGGCGAACTCCACCAGATTGGGAGGCGCACCGAACACCACCTCGTGTCCGCGGTGCGCAAGTTCCGCGCCGAGCGCGACGCCGGGCGTCACGTCACCGCGGCTCCCGTTGAAGGGCATCACGAACTTCATTCGGTCCTTCGCGGTCGCGGCGGCTTCGGATCGAACTCAACCTATCAGTACCGTCCTGCACAGTTCGATGCGGAAAACATATGGCGGGAAACACATTTGCGGCCCACCTGCGTGCGTGCTCGCGCAGCGATAGTCTCTCGTGGTGGAAAGACTGACCTACGACGACGACCTTTTTCTCCGCATGGAATGCGTCCTCGGGGTGCCCGTGGTGAACCAGATCGTCTGGCGATTCGAGCGACCGGTGGCTCTCGTCGCACTCGAATCGATGTGGCGCTTGCTTGCCGCAGGCCCCATCGATCGCTCCGTTCGGCGGGCCCGGATCCCCGGAGCGCGTGACAGCTGGACCGCAGCGCGCAGATCGGCTGATCCCGTCGTCATCGGATCATCGATCGCCCGCGAGGACATAGACCGGTGGATCGAGGACGAGGCTGCCCAGACACTCGACCCGATCGAAGGGCCGGCGTGGCGGTTGTCCGCCACAGCGGTCGAATCAGGCGGCATGGTCGTGTCGTTGGTGGGTTCCCACGTCGTCGGAGACGGCGGTGCCCTGACTTCTGCCGCAGCGGCCGCGCTGTCCGGCCACGCCGTCCCCGACGACTTCGAACGCGTCGGACTGGACGGTTCTCGCTCCCCGTCGGCGGAGTCCGGTGCCGACATCGCCGACGGTGTCGGCCGCATCGGCGCGGCGCTGTCGGGCGCGGCACGAGCAGTGAGCAACACTGCCATCGAATCGATGCGGGCTCGGCGGAATTCTTCTGCCGACCCCGGCTCCTCCACACCGAACGCGACCACACCGAACGCGGACCGCTCGCGGGTGTCGATCGCACCGGCGGCGGGCGCATGGGTGCCGAGCACCGTCGTCGTCGACTGCATGACCGCGGACTGGTCTGCTGCCGCAGCGAGCAAGGGCGGCAGCGCCAACAGTCTGCTGGTGGCGGTAGTGCTGGGCATCCTGACCGGGAGCGGACGGATCACGACGGAGGACCGAGTGCGCGTCGCTCTGCCGGTCAGTACCCGGATCGTGGGAGATCGGCGGGCCAACGCGACATCCGGGGTCTCGATTCACGTCGACGCGGGAGGGACCTATCGCGACGATCTCGGAGCCATCAGAGCGTCGAGCAAGCAGGCGTTCAAGGCTCAGGCCGACCAACGGGTCACCACCACATTCGAGCTTCTCAAACCGCTCATGCAGTTGTTGCCCGACGCCATCGTGGCCAAGCTCGCCGCGTCCGGATCGGCACCGCTGTGTCTGTGCTCGAATCTCGGCAACCGAGGCGTCGCGCTCCGCACCATCGGGGGCGTCGACGCCACGGCGGTGGCAATGAGGTCGATCACTCAGAACACCGATGTCGCCCTGTTGCGCCGCACCGGCGGCGGGGTCAGCGCGTGGTGGAACGAATCGGGTGAGCGTGCGACCCTGTGCGTCACCGGACTCGATCCGGATAGATTCCCCAGCAAGGAACACCTGCGCGGACTCGTCGAGGCGGAGTACGACAGATGGGGTCTGACGCCTGAGTTCTGGTGATCTCGAGACAAGTCACAACAGTGGGCTCGGACGGATTTTCGACCGGATCGCCGGTGCAGCTATGCTTTCCGACTGTTCGTGTGTTCGAGCAGGTGTGAGAAAGGGGAGCGATCCATGGCAGTGGTCGTGTTGTTCGGGTCCGAGACCGGTACGGCCGAGGAGGTCGCCGACAAGATTGCGGACGTTCTGAGCGATCATGACGCCGAGGTACGCGACATGCTGGAGTACGAGGTGTCCGACATCGACACGGACGACTTCCACGTGATCATCTGCTCCACCTACGGAGACGGCGAGCTTCCCACCGGTGCAGAGCCGTTCTTCGAGGCACTCGTCGAGGACGCACCCGATCTCGCCGGCTTGCAGTTCGCCGTGTTCGGATTGGGCGACAAGATCTACGAGGAGACCTTCAACCGCGGCGGAGAGATCATCGCCGAGAAGCTCACCGAACTCGGTGCCAAGCAGATCGGTACCCATGCTCGGCACGACAGCTCGTCCAACATCAAGCCCAAATCGATGGCCGACGAATGGGCTCGCGAACTGATCGACCTGCTGCCCTGAGGGTTGACCCTGCCTCGTCGGCTAGGACGGGCTGGAGTCCCACAACTGCGCCAACGACGATCCCACCCGTGTCAACAACGTTCGTACCAGCGGTAGACCGATGCCGATCACCGACGATGGATCTCCTTCGATGCGGTCCACGAACCAGCCGCCGAGCCCGTCCAACGTGAATGCCCCCGCCACCAGCAGCGGCTCACCGGAGGTGAGGTAAGCCTCGAGGTCAACCGATGATGGCCTTGCGAAATGTACGACCGTCGAACTGTGTGCCGCAGCCTGCGCCACCACGATCCCGTTCGTCACTCGGAGCACGGCGTGGCCGGTCAGCAACACTCCGCTGGTGCCGGCCATCGTGCGCCATCGTCGACGCGCAACCTCGACCGAGTGCGGCTTGCCGTGCAGCTCGCCGCCGATCGACAGCATCGAATCGCAGCCGACGATCACCAGATCGTCGGCCGAGTCCGCGAATGTCTCGGCCACCGCCGCTGCCTTCGCTCGGGCCAGTTCGGTCACCACCGTCTCCGGCGCTGCAGACGGCCCGAGCGCCGCGGTCAATGCATCTTCGTCGACGCCCGATACCCGGACGATGGGTTCGACCCCGGCTCCGCGAAGCACCGACAACCGAGCTGGTGACGCGGACGCCAGGACCAACCGCGTCTGTGCGGGAGGTGGCACCGTCACCGCGTGTGGCGACCCGACGCGGCGTACGAATACGCCGAGTGAGCCACGAAACGGCGGTGCAGAAGCTCCGGCGAACCCCACAGCTCCGGCGGCCGAGAATCGCCCACCGCTGCAGATCCACCCTGGTTGGCTGTCAGAACCGCCACCAGCGCGGCGAGTTCTTCGTCGCCCGGATTTCCCTTCACCACGCGAACGTCCGGGGATGCTTCGGTGACCCCAGCATCAGCGGCATCGTTCGCGGCAACATGGTTCGCTGCGTCATGGTTCGCTTCATCGTTCATAGTGGGATGTTTCCGTGTTTTTTGGGTGGGAGGGTGACTTGTTTGCGTTCGAGCAGTCGTAGTGCGGTGACGATCTGGCCGCGGGTGTGGCTGGGTGGGATGACGGCGTCGAGGTAGCCGCGTTCGGCGGCGACGTACGGGTTGACGAGGGTGTCCTCGTATTGTTGTTGCAGCTCG
>NZ_CAPS01000100.1 GCF_000333955.1 Rhodococcus sp. AW25M09 | reverse complement strand
AGTCTGCAGTGCCTGCCAGTTCGAAGTCGGTGATCGCGACGGCGGCGAATACCCCGCTGCTCATCCGCGCCCCGGCGGCCTTGCATGCAGCGTCGAATGCCGCTGTCGAGTCCTTGTCCAGCAGGTGGCGTTCGACTATGCGGACCGGGGCACGCTCGCCGGGTTCGAGCCCGAGGTCGAGTGGAAACTGAGGCATTCGGCCTTCGTGCCGGGTGAAAATGTCTCGCCAGGCGGCTATTTCGGGAGATTCGGATCCGAATGTCGCCGCGCGGGCCCGCTCGTCGGCGGCGTAGGCGAGGTGGCTGCCGGCAGGTGCGGGCTCAGGTACCCGAAGACCGATCTCGAGCGAGTACAGATCGGCGAGCTCGCTGATGACCAGTGCCTGCGAGCCGCCGTCGGTGAACGCGTGGTCAGCGCCGTAGAACAACGTGAAGCTGCCGGGTCGAGCCACGACGCCGACAACGAATCCGGGCCAGACGTCCGCGGTTGCCTCGGTGGAGAAGCGCCGGCGCACATAGCGTTGGAACTCGTCCTCGTCCGTCGACTCGCCGGCGTCCGAGACCTCGAACTCGGCGACCTCGGATGCCACGAGGTGCCGAACGACCCCGCTGCTTTCTGTGCCGTTGCCCTCCACCTCGAACCAGCATCGCAGAATTTCGTGACGCGAGACGTATGCCGCGAGGGCACGGCTCATCGCGTCCGTGTTCACCTCGCCGTCGATCTCGGTCGCGACTCCGGTGTACGCGTGGTGCACGTCGTCGCGTTGCCGTGCAGCCCAGGCGGCCTTCAGATGGTCTTCCTGCAGGAACGAGGGCGGAGTCGAATCGACAGGTGCCGCTGCGGCACTCGCGTGGGCAGCCGCGGTCGGATGCCACTCCAGTAATCGGCCCGGAGCAGGATGCCAGTTGCCCATAGCGGTGATGATCATTGTCGCTTCATCCTTTTCGATACATGCCGCGGGCCGGTCGGATGTCTCACTCTGCGGCGACGGCCACCGACTGCGAGACCGACGTGAGCACCGTATCGGTAGCGGAGTCGGAGTCGATCACCGCCGTCAAGACCGCCACGAACTCGGCGATGAAGCGATGGACATTGGTCGACGCGACGTCCGAGCTGGGGAACCGCGCAGAGATGTTCAGCCCTTCGAGCGTTCGGTTGACCCAGAAGTAGACCTCGTCGTCGGCGTGGCAGTTGCTCCGCAAGGCTCGGCCCTTGCGGCCCTGCCACTGTGCGGCATCCGGAAGGAACCGTAAGTCGATGTACGAGACGACGAATCGGGGAATCTCGGTCGACTCGAGGATCTGAGCGATCTTGGAGTACGGCATACGTGCCAGCCCCTTGTTCGCCGCGCCTGCGGTTGCCGCCGCTTCGAGTGCCTCAACGAAGGTGCAGGCGTTGTCGAGCTGGATCTCCATGGGCAGAATTCCGACGTACCAGCCGACCGAGGCCGCCCATTTCTGTTCGTCTCTGGTGTGCATCGGCATCACGGTGCGCAACGACGTGCGGCCGGACAGGCGGGTGTTCGTCAGCGCCAGGGCGGCGAGTATGCCGGCCTGCATGTTGTATCCGCCGACACGGCACGCGGCGTTGAAGGCGTCCGACTGTTCAGACGTCAGAAGCCAGGAGGAGATGCTGCTCTGAGCAGCCGGGCCGTCGGTCGTGGCGGGTCGGTCGACAGCCACCGGAAGTGGGAAGCCGGGGAAGCGACCGTTCTCCACGGCCAAGAAGTCCTGCCAGGTGCGCACGGCACTGTGGTCGCGGGTCAGTGTGTCGCCCAACGCGCGTTCGGACTGGCTGAAGTCGACGTAGCTGCCTACTTCGGGCAGTTCCGGGTCGATGCCGTCGAGTGCCTGCGCGTACAACCGGTCGATCTCGTTGATGGCATAGATCTGGCTGTAGGCGTCCATCACCGAGTGATCGGCAGCGAAAGCGAGCAGAAACGATTCGCCGGGCCCATTGGACAGGGCACGTGAGGCGTCATCCGGTTCGATGGTCGCGAGGATGAAGTGCGGCCACGCCGTCGGCGACACGGTTTCGCCGAACCAGGAGTGCAGATGGCTGAAGACCTGAGTCTCGGTCCGTGGTTCGGTGTGTGCCCGCTCGAACACCTGCACCGCATCCGTCGGCGCGGTGTACCGCAGCCACGCACCGGATTCGGCGTCGCGTCGAACTTTGGTCCGGAAGGCCTCGTGCCGTGCCACGTACGCGACGATTGTCGCCCGCACTGCCTCGACGTCGTAACGACGGTGAATCTCGAACACTGTCCCGATCCACGAGCCCGGTGCGCTGCGCTCGCAATGATCTTGATGCGTGAACGACAATCCGCGATGATCCAGTGCCCATCGGTCGTCGTCGACGCGGGGAACCCACTCGGTCAGGCGTCCCGCGGGAAGTGGGTAGTCGGCCAGTTCGGTGTATTCCATGTGAGTCCTCATTCCGTATCCGGGCTCGCCCAGCAGTGTTCGACGTCGGTTCGGTATTTCGCACGTTCGATTACGGTCGAGCTGCATGTGTAAAGCGCTGAGTTGCGACGGGCATTTCGACTCGTCACGTATTCGACTACTGTCGGATTGCTGCTTTCTACATTGAAAGAACAACGTCATTGCCGTCGGTCCGAAGTGAGTGCAGCACTCACGATAGGGGCAAAATGAAACTATTTCGCGACGCTTAAAAGTAATACTTCTCACTATGCAAGGTGTTGACCGACGACGCTCGGTTGCTACCGAGAACGCGGTCGATTGTCACATCGTACGACCGTTTCACTGTCTCCGCAGGCTACTTTCATGACCGATCACAAGAGGACTGTGTCGAAAGCGAGAGTTGGGGTGGCAGCACGATCTTCGTCACTGAGCGGCAAGGTTATGGTGCACGACACACTCGGCGGGTTATCGATGCCCATATTGTCGAATTGCAATGTAAAGCCGTCGAAGAATTCACGCCGCTGCCACTGCTTCGAGGATGTAGTAGGTTCGGCGCGTGACTCGAATTGGATTTGCCGATCACCTATTCTTGCGAATGCATCATGGCATCGGATATCCCATCTATAACCAGTTTCTTTGGTGGTTCGACCAATCGGTCCGGCGAGTAGATCTGGAAAATCTGCGCGACAACCTGTCCGACGGTCTGCTTGCGCGCCGGGTGGCAGCGTCGGCAGTGCCGACGGCACGTGAACGTTGGGTGAACTCACCGGTCTCCCATTCACTCGACTTTCACTGCGATTCCATCGACCCGGCGGAAGTGCGAGTCTGGGCCGAGGGCCGCCTCGGACCGGACATCGATCCCGAGACCGGTCTCGGTTGGCGGTTGTCGGCTGTGCCGCTGACCGATGGCGGAACGGTCGTGTCGTTGGTTGCTTCGCACATGGTCGCCGACGGTGGCGCATTGGTTGCCGCATTCCGCTCCGCGAATTCCAACACCGAGCAGCTGCGGTTGACCCCGGGCGAGCAGGGCCTGGCCGCTGTCGGCTCGGACGTGCTGGACGCCATGGGGCAGCTGAGGTCCGCTGCGGCGTGGCTACTCGATACCGCGGTATCCGCACTTCCAACCCGCAGCCGCTCGGGTCCACCGGCAGTCACCCCGCGTTCGGCTCCGAACCGCTCGGCGGCACCGACGGACCCGGCGGGCGACGCCGAGTGGACTTCGCCCTACGCGGTCGCCGAGGTGGACGCAGCAGAGTGGAAGGCCACTGCCGACAGCTGGGGCGGCACATCGAACTCGTTGTTCATCGCGGTGCTGACAGCAGCGTCCGGGCACGCCGGTCGCGCCTCGATCGGAGACACTGTGCAATGGTCGCTACCCGTTAGTGACCGCAGTGAGGGTGACACGCGCTCCAATGCAACCAAGATCGTCAAAGTCGAGGTTCCGGTCACCGACGCCGCCGACCTCGACCTTTCGCCGATTCGCAAGATCAGTAAGTCGGCGTTCACCGCTTTCGCCGAGAGGCAAGCGGCCGGCCGAGCGCCCGCCGGCATCTCCCAGGCTCTCGTTCAGATGCTGCCCGACGCCGTGGTTGCGCGTATCCCGCAGCCTCGTGACGGTGCCGAGGGGCTGGCCTCCAATTTGGGTGTTCTGCCCGACGATTTCATCACGGTGGCGGGGGTCCGCGCTCGCGCGGTCTCGGGCAGAGCCAGCTTCGCGGGTGCCGATGCCGATTTCGCACGCACGCTCGACGGCGGCCTCACCGCCTGGGCGTGCGAGACGGACGCCACTGTCACCCTCACCGTCCACGCGATGGATCCCGATCGATTCCCGGATGACCGAGCGCTGCGCGATCACCTGTCCGAGGCTTTGAGTCGATGGGAATTGTCCGTGCGCTTCTGGTGATTACGTCAGCGCGCGTGTGCGGCGGCCTCGGCGATGTCGGCAGCGGCGGCCACGGCTGTCTCAGGCGGGGACACGGTCTCTGCGAGCCGTCGTGCCATACGCCTGGCATCCTCGGTGGTGATGTCGATGATTCCTTGCCGCAGAACGGGTTCGGACAACGTGGCGAACTTCGTGCTGGCACCTGCTCCGATCCGGTGCAGCGCAGCTCCCCAGAACGGCTGGTCGGCGCTGAACCAGCACACGAGTGTCGGTAGACCGGCCCGTGCACTCGCTGCCGTCGTGCCCGCGCCACCGTGGTGAACGGCGGCCAGACACCGCGGGAACACACTCGTATGATCGACCGACTCGACGATCATGATGTTCGGATTCGACCGGGCCGCAACCGATTCGGCACCGGTGAGATCGCTCCACCCCGCACAGACCAGTGCTCGGATCCCCAGCCGTCCGATCACGGTGTCGATCATCCGCAGCAGCGCTGCGGGGTCGGGGACCGGCATACTGCCGAATCCGAAATACACCGGCGCGGAGCCTGCCTGTAGCCAGCGATCGAGATCAGGATCGGCGTCACGGTGTCCCTGGCTCGGGCCGAGAAATCCTACGAACGGACGTTGCGGGCCCCACTGCTCGGCGAGCCCGGGAAAGAGTGCCGACTCGTAGGCCTGGATCTCGACGCCGCCGTAGCGCGCGCTCCGGACGGGCAGAGCATCGCGAGTGGGTGGCAAGCCCAGTGCCGTCCTCTGCATGTTCTCCCGCGTCTTCATCGACTTCCAGCGCGGGCTCTCCGCCAACGCCCACATCGATCGGTTGAGCATGCCCGGCAGGGTGATCCCGGGGCTGACGGGCACCACGTCGTTCTTTCGGAGCGGGCAGTA
>NZ_CAPS01000101.1 GCF_000333955.1 Rhodococcus sp. AW25M09 | reverse complement strand
CCGCGCCGGACTTCGCGGCGGCATCGAGGATTTTGTCGATCACCAAATAGGATTCGGCCGAGGACTGACCGCCGAGAGCGAATGCTTCGTCGGCCAACCGCACGAACGGGGCATCGGCGTCGGGCTCGGCGTAGACCGCCACACTGGCCAACCCGGCATCAGCGGCCGCCCGGATCACCCGAACCGCGATCTCACCACGATTGGCAACAAGAACCTTGGTGATCTGAGCACTGGCATGGCTGGGCACTGAGCCTCCTACGGATCTGTTTTTCGCATGCATCGCCTGCGAACGTCTCGTCGGAGTCTAAGCACCGGCTCTGTTCGCTCTGCACTCGGTCTGTACAGCTGAGGCGAGTCGAGGCGGACTACTGATTGGTAGCAACTCGACCGGTGTCGGTGTGTCCGTGATCGGATCGCCCGAGATCTGCGACGGAAATCGATGTGGTTCCTGTGTCTGCCAGATCGGTCAACAACTTCCGGAACGCACCGATGTACTCGTGAACTCGCGCGGTGGCTTGCTCGGTGTTGGGGAAGCGCGCCGCGATGTTGATTCCCTGCGGGGTTCGATTGATCCACACGTACACGTCGTGTTGGTATTGCTTGCTGCGCAGCGCGCGAGCGTTCCAGTCCGGCCAGTGCTCGGCGGCCGGCGCGAACCTCACGTCCATGAACGAGACGACGAATCGCGGGCGGGCCGAGTAACCGAGAGTGGTGAACACCCTATCGAGAGGAACTCGGGCGATCGGTTTGGTCTTCTTGACCTCGGCCGAGGCGGCCGCGGCCACCGCGCCGAACGAATCGGCACCGGCTATGTCGAACGAGATGGGGCACAGTCCGACGAACCATCCCAGCGCCGAGGCCCACTGAGGTTCGTCACGGGTGTGCACCGGAGTCACCGTGCGGAACTGGGTGGTGCCACCGAGCTCTGCACCGGTGATCGCCAGCACTGCGAGCAGTCCGGCGAACAGGCTGTGTCCTGTCTTGCGGCAGGCGACCGAGAACGAGTCGGCCTGATCGGGATCCAGTACCCACGCCGACAGACCGCCCTGTGGCACATCGTCCGGGCTCGGGAGTCCGATGTCGAGTGGAAATGCCGGTAGCTCACCATCGCCGTCGACGAGAAAGTCCCGCCAAATTCTCGCTGCGTCGTGAGAATGCTCCAACTCCGCATTTCGCTCACGCTCCGAGGATCCGAAATCGAGGTAGCTACCGGCCTCGAACAGGGCAGCAGGTGGGCCACCGAGTTCCTCCCCGTACAGGGCGGCGATCTCGTGCGCGACCAGCACTGTGGACAGACCGTCGATGATCGAATGGTCCGCTGCGAAGAACACGGTGATCGGGCGCGCCTCGTCCAGCGGTTCGAGAGTGACGAAGGCATATGCGGGCCAGATCAACGGCGAGGTGAACTCGTCGAACAAGTACTGCAGGTGCTCGAACACTTCACTCGACTGCGCGCACCGCTCCTGCTCGACCTGCCAGATGTCGATGGCACCTGGAGCGGCGGTCAACCGCGACATCTCGCCCGTGACCTCGTCTATGGACGCACTCGAGCGCATGGCTTCGTGCCTGTCGATCCAGTTCAGAACGGCCTGCCGAAACGCCGGCTTGTTCAGAGGGCCGGCGATCTCGAACGCCGCACCGAGCCACGATTCGCGGCCACGACGAGGGCTGCTCAGGCTCGCGCGAAGGTGCGCCTCGTGGACGTACGACGTCGGTCGAGTGTCGGGACGCCACCCTGCCGCCTCGGGAGTGCGGGCCTGTGGGCCGACGCTGGGAATCCACTCGGTGAGCGTGCCCGCGGGAACCGCGTAATCCGCTAACTCCGTGAACTCCATATCGGCAGCAACCAGCCTTCGCTCGACCACATCGGGGATGTTGATGAAAAGAGCATCGATGCTCGCCCGCGCAGTCTACCGATCTGTCGATGTACCGATCAAGACGACAGTTCTGCAGCGCCGTCAGCGCAGGTGGCGCTTGATTCGAGCCAACATCGCCGACATGCCGCGCAGGCGCAACGGGCTGACCGCATCGCTCAGCCCCAGCGCGGAGTAAAAGTCGTCCGGTACGTCGAGGATCTCCTGAGCGCTGAGACCGTGGAGTCCCTGCGCCAGAATCGAGGCGAATCCGCGAGTGGTCGGGGCTTCCGGCGGGGCGCTGAAGTACAACTGAATCCGCGCGGGATCCGCCGCGTCCACCGACAGGAACAGTGGCGATTGGCACTCGGGCACCGGCTCCATCGCATCCTGTGCCAGGTGTTCGGGCAGTGGGGGCAGTTCTCGACTGAACTCCAGCAGCAGCTGCAGTTTGTCTTGTCCCTCCACCGCGGCGAAGTCCTCGACGATCTCGGCCAGCGAGTCCGGCAGCGTACTCATCGAGCGGCCGGAGCCGATCCGGGCTCCTCGCCCTTCGCGATCGGAACTCGAACGGCGTTGCCCCATTCGGTCCACGAGCCGTCGTAGTTACGGACCGACTCGTAGCCGAGCAGGTGGGTCAACACGAACCAGGTGTGGCTCGACCGCTCACCGATACGGCAGTAGGCGATCACGTCGTCGGTCGCGGAGGTACCGGAGTAGATCTCGTCCAATTCCTTGCGGGAACGGAACCGTCCGTCCGGTGCGGCTGCCTTGGCCCACGGGATGCTGACAGCGGTGGGGATGTGACCTCCGCGCAACGCGCCTTCCTCCGGGTAGTCCGGCATGTGGGTGCGCTCGCCGGTGTATTCGGCGGGGGAGCGGACGTCGATCAGTGGGACCGTGCCCAGTGAGCCGAGTACATCGGAGGCGTACGCGCGAATGGGTGCATCGTCGCGTTCGATCACCGGGTAGTCCGTTGCCGGGAACTCGGGCACGTCGAGGGTGGTGTCGCGGTTCTCGGACAACCAGGCGTCGCGTCCGCCGTCGAGCAGACGTACGTCCTGATGTCCGAAGAGAGTGAACACCCAGAGTGCGTAAGCGGCCCACCAGTTGCTTTTGTCGCCGTACACGACGATGGTGTCTTCCCTCGAAATGCCCTTGCGGCTCAGCAGTTTCGAGAACTGCTCACCGTCGATGTAATCGCGGGTGACCGGGTCGTTGAGGTCGAGGTGCCAGTCGATCTTGACCGCGCCGGGGATGTGGCCGACGTCGTAGAGCAACACGTCCTCGTCGGACTCGACGACGCGCAGGCCCGGGGTACCGAGATGGGCGGACAGCCATTCGGTGGATACGAGTCGATCCGGGTGCGCATAGTCGGCGAACGTTGCGTTGGAATCGGTTGGTACAGGCACGTATCGGCTCCTACGGAAGATATTCGGCTGGCGGCCCGCCCGGGGGTGAACGGTCTGCACCATCGATCCTATGCGGTAGCGCCTTCGGACAGTTCGCGAGGAGTCTGCGGATCGGCGTTCGGAGAGGGCGCCGGTGCCGCGACCCCGGCGTTCACGATGGCGGCGCGCAGCAGTGCAACGAGTTCGCCGGTGAACGAGGTGATCACCGAGCGTGCCACCGCGGTGTCGGGGAACCGCGACCGCAAGGCCAAGCCGGATGTGGTGCGGGAGATCCAGAACTGAGCGTCGTCGGACACCGTGGCATTGCTGATGTGGTGTGCGTTCGACGCCTCGAAAAGTTCGTGGCCCTCGATCTTGGTGTAGTCGATGTACGACACCATGAACACGTCTTGCCGCGTCAGGGTGAAGGCGTCCCCGAGGTTGGCCAGTACTTGCGGGATCGGCACGGCGCTCAGCGGCAGAGCTGCGCGAAATGCACTGTGGGCGGCAGCTATCGTGTCGGCGAAGTCGGCTTGGACATGCACGGTCATGGGAGCGTTGGTGGTGAACCAGCCCAGCGCACGCGAGAATTCTGCTCGGTGTCGAGTATGCAGCGGGAACAGGAAAGGTACGTGCTGGGGACCACCGATGCCGGCACAGGCTTGTCCGATCGCAGCGACGACACCTGCGAACATTCCGGCTCCGGATCGGGCACACAGTTGCTCGAAGTCGAGAGTCTGCGCGGCGTCGAGCAACCGATCGACCGACGTTGCTTGGGTGGCGGTATCGCCGTCGGCTACCCCGAGGTCGAACGGAAACCTCGGGGTGGTCCCGCCGCACTCGCCGAGAAAGCTCGACCATCGCACCATGCGATCGTCGGTGGGATCGACGATCGGCTCGGCGGCCTCGATGCGGCAGTACTCGACGAAGCTCCCGACCGGGGGAAGGTCGGCGTCCGGGCTCGGCGGGCAGCGGCGGTACGCGTCGTACATGGCGTGGATTTCGTCGATGACAATTGCGATCGACATCGCGTCGACGTTGGCGTGGTCGAACGCGCACAGCACCGTGGAGTAGTCCGGCCTGTCGATCCCGAAACAACTGTAGGACGGAAAAACTCGTGCATCGCAATTCGTGTCGAGTCTGCTGCGGAGATGGTCTCGAAGCCGAGACGACGACGAGATCGTCGATCGCGTCGACTGTGTCATCTCGATGGCGCCCGGCTGATAGTGCAGTCGCTCGATTCCGGTTGCGGTGGGGACCAACGAACTGCGCAGCGTGTCGTGACGGTCGATCAGGTGCTGGAATGCCCACCCGAGTGCGTCGACATCGAGGCTGCCCGGCACGTCGAAGGCTGCAGCGATCCAGACGCGTTCGGCATCGCCGAAGTCGCCCAGATGGAACTTTTGGTTGAACGACGGCGGAATCGGCGACAGCACCGGATCGCCGATGACGGCGGCAGAGAATTCGACGAGAGAACCTGCCCGCGGGGTGTACTCAGTGATCGAGGTGACCCGCACCGGCCGGCTCCTGAGCGAGATGGTCGAGCGACAACGTGTAATCACCGTCGCGTGCGACGGTGTCGAGCACCCGCGCCAGGTGCGCGTGATACCTCCGCACCGATTCGGCGGCGACGTCGGTATCGGGGGTTTGGGCCACCAGGTAGAGGTGCTCACCATCGCGGTTGATCCACATCGATGCGTTCGACGTCGAACCCTCGCCGGTGAAGTGCTTCGCGCGTGTGTCCGCGTCGCGTCCGACACCGGGGAACCATCGAAAGTCGATGTAGGAGAGCATATTCGGGCTGACAGCAAGCTCGCTGCCCAGAGTGCCGTCAGCAGCGAGAGCGCCCAGTACAGCGTGCACCGGGGCCTCCGCGATCTGCTTGGCCTGCTCGAAACCCCGGTGGGCCAGT
>NZ_CAPS01000102.1 GCF_000333955.1 Rhodococcus sp. AW25M09 | reverse complement strand
TGCGGAGGGGTGAACGAAAGGCGCACGAGGGGGGGTGACTTGGATTCGGTGGCCGGGGAGTGTATTTCCGAGACCCACCGGGCACTTCTTCGAGATGCTCACGCACTCGTATCCGACCCCGCAAGTTGAGCCGGTAACGTAGCGATTGTGGCCGAGCAACAGCATGTTTCGATGACCAGGATCGCCTACGACACCGTGGCCGAGAGCTACGCCGACCTCGTTCGCGGCGAACTCGACGGTCGACACCTCGAGCATGGTCTGTTGGCTACGTTCGCAGACCGAGTTCCGGCAGGCGAGGTTCTCGAGGTCGGCTGTGGATCCGGCCGCATCACCGAGCATGTGCACCGACTCGGCCTCGATGTCACCGGAATCGACCTCTCGCCCAACATGATCGACGTTGCTCGGCGCGAATACCCACACCTTCGATTCCTGGTCGGATCGATGGAGTCGTTGGACGCGAGAGACAATTCCGTTGCAGGCATCGTCGCCTGGTACTCGATCATTCACACTCCTCCCGAGCATCTGCCTGCGGTATTCGCCGAACTGAATCGAGTAGTGGTGCCGGACGGACTGCTGCTGCTCGCATTTCAATCGGGTGACGAGAGAGTCCGCCTCGAGCATGCCTACGGACACTCGGTCTCGTACGACGCTTACCGACTGGACCTCGATGCCATTGCGGCCATGGTGGTCGATGCGAATTTCGATGTCGAAGTTCGAGTGCACCGGGCTCCGGTGGGATACGAGCCGACACCGCAGGCGTATCTGATGGCTCGCAAACGACCATCGTGACCGCCTCGGATTGCCGCTGATGTCCTGTAGCTACCTCTTCGATCGGTAGGATTCGCGCGATGTATGCACCCCGTCCGCGCGTTCTCTTCGTCACCGACCTGGCTTATCTGTCGAGGGGCCGACGCTACTGCGACGAAGACATCTTTCTGTCGTCGCAGCTCCGCGAGTGTGTCGACATTGCGCTGTGTCACCCGCTCGAAGCGCGTGCGCTGATGGATGGCTTCGATGTTGTCGTTATCCGGAACTCCGGGCCGGTGCTGGGGTACCAGGACGCTTTCGACGCGTTTACTCGCCACGCGCGCAAGAACGGCACGAGGGTCTTCACCCAGCTCACCGGCAAAGGCGACCAGAGAGGCAAGCAGTACCTGGTCGACCTTTTTGCAGATGGTTTTCCGGTCATTCCTACTGTCGACGGCCCGCGGGATGTCTCGCGCTTACCCGAGGTGGATACCTATGTGGTGAAACCGAAATGGGGTGCCGACTCGATCGGTATGCGTCACATCGGGCACGCCGAACTGTCGGAAGTCGAGGCGGACCATCTGATTCAGCCGCGAATCGATTTTCTGTACGAAGTGTCGTTCTACTTCATCGGGCGCACATTGCAATACTCTTTGCACGCTCCGGACCCCGGCCGACGCTGGGACTTGGAGCCGTACTCGGCTACGGCTCAGGACGAAGAGTTCGCGCAACGATTCGTCGACTGGAACGACATCGACCACGGAATCGCGCGGGTCGACGCGTGCCGCACCGTTGACGGAGCGCTGCTGTTGCTCGAGCTCGAAGACCTGAATCCATATCTCTCACTCGACCGGCTGCCCGAGCCGGCGCGTCGAGAGTTCGTGAACCACATGGCGGAGGCGATCGTAGCGCTGTGTGCCCAACCGTAGAGGGCTAACTCAGTCGGGTACGGCAAGCCCAGACGCAGCGTCGGTGCTCATGATTCGGTAGCGTCGAGACCGCGAAAGGTGGTGGCCGATGTCGATCACGGTGCTCCACATATCGGCCGCGCTGCTGTCGGTTCTGCTCGGTGCCGTGATTCTGCTCGCGCGCAAAGGGACGCCGCGTCACCGGCACTGGGGACGGATGTACGGCTTTGCCTTGCTGGTTATGGTCGCGTCGTCGTTCTTCGTCACCGACCTTCGGAACGGCTGGAGCGTGTTTCACGCAGTGTCGGTGCTGACCGGCGTTCTGGTGCTGTGCGGCTGGTGGCAACCCGTGTTCGGGCGCTCTCGAGCGGGTTGGGTTCGGCGACATATGCTGTCGATGCAGCTGTCCTACCTGGTGCTCATCGTGACCGGAACTGCCCAGTTCTTCGACTACTTGCCTCTTCCGAACGACGCTCTCAACGCCATCGTATTTCTGCAGGTGCCCCTGACTGTCGGGATCGTGGCAATCATTCGACGCAGTCGACGCCCTATCGGTACCTACGGTTCGCTACCGTCGTCTCCGTGATGCTCGGACCGAACGATGCAGTTCTACGTTGCCCCTCGAGGATCGTCGTTGCGGGGACGTCCGGTTCCGGCAAAACGACACTGTCTGCCCGTCTCGGATCGATTCTGGGAATCGAACACATCGAGATCGACAGCCTCTATCACGGGCCTGATTGGAAGCCGCGTGCGACGTTCGAATCCGACGTCGAGAAGTTCATCTCGCGCCCGGCCTGGGTCACCGAGTGGCAGTACCACGCTGTGCGCGATCGCCTCGCCGATCGTGCGGATCTATTACTGTGGCTCGATCTGCCGCGTCGAACGGTGATGCGGCAGGTCGTAGTTCGGACGCTACGTCGCCGGATCGGCAGGCAAGAGCTGTGGAACGGCAATGTCGAGCCCCCTCTGCACCGCATCTTCTTCGACCGGGCGCACGTCGTTCGATGGGCCTGGAACACCCATCCACTGGCGTCCGAGCGCGTACATCGACTGAGTGTGCGCCGACCGGAGCTACCTATCGTTCGATTCCGATCTCATGCCGAGGTGAACGACTGGATCGCGGCTCGACTCGTACCCGCAGCCGAAAACTGAGGCCGGTCAACAGCCCAATTGTGTTGCCAGAGAATCGATCGAGTCGACGCTGTAGGTCCACACGGCCTCAGCGGTGATGTCGGAAGTCTGACCCGGGCCGTGTTCGAGTGGACGGGCGACGAACGCGGTGGCGAACCCACACTCGGCTGCCGCTGCGAGATCACTGTTGTGCGCGGCCACCATCATGCATTCGCTCGGCTCGAGACCCAGAACCTCTGCCGTGCGTAAGTATGCGTCGGGCATGGGTTTGTACGCCTGTACCGGTTCTGCTCCGAGGATGGCGTCCCACGGCAGTCCGGCATTCTTGGCCATCTCGAGCAGTAGTGAGATATTGCCGTTCGAGAGCGGAGCGATGATGAACTCGGTGCGTAGCCGGGTGAGTCCGGGAACCGAATCCGGCCAGGGGTCCAATCGATGCCACGCCCGATTCAAGTCGTCGATGCCATCCTCGTCCAGCCGAACGTCGAACTCCGACAACACGAACCGGAGCGACTCCATGTGCAGTACGTCGAGCCGAGTGAAGGGCCTGCGACCGGACCGGACCTCCTCCATCGCCGGCTGGTACAGGCTGCGCCACCGGTCCGCGAACGCGTGGCTGTCGATGTCGGGACCACACCGGTCCCGGACTTCGCGCGCGACACTGGTACGCCAGTCGACGACGGTACCGAACACGTCGAACAGGAGTGCTTTCAACGGTTCTTCTTCTTTTTCTTCTTCTTGGATTGTCCACCTGCGGACAGGAGGGCGCCGGCAACCGGAATGAGGAGGAAGAAGAGCCATTTCTGGTCGAAATCGGTGAGGAAGAACAATGCCAGGGATCCGAAGATGACCAGCGGCATCACCACTGCACGCCAGTCGATGCCGCCGCTGGTCTCGGTCGGGGCCGGCGACTTCCCGAGTGGAGCGGGCGTCGCCGACGCAGCGGGGAGGTCGACGAATACCTTGTCGAGCTCCCCGCGCGTCGTGGCCGAAGTGATAGTGGCACTGCGCTCGTCGAATTCGGGAACAGTGAGACGACCCTCGCTGAAGTGCAGGCTCAGCGCCTCGAGTGCCTTTTCCCGATCGACAGTGCCGATACGAATTTCTGGAAGCTCCGACATGGCTACAGGGTAGCGCTATCCGAGTCCCGGATTCGAGGCGAAATTCGCTTCGCTACCGATTTGTCGTC
>NZ_CAPS01000103.1 GCF_000333955.1 Rhodococcus sp. AW25M09 | reverse complement strand
AGGGGCCGAAGTTCCGCGCACGTGCGCGTAGCGCTCTATCCGACGACAGAGTATGTGCGCCAGGCACTTCCGGCGTCCGGGGCATCCTCACGTTCGATAGTCGCCTGGATCAGACCGTATGGCCGATCGTCGGCGTTGAAGACCTCGAGGTTGTTCTCGATGCCGAACTTGTTCAGGTCGTAGAGGAAGTGATGCTTGTTCGGTGCCGACATCCTGATCTCGGCGATGAACGGGTACTTTTCGAGCACGGCCTCGCCCATGGCGTACAAGGTCTGCTGTAGCGCCAGGGACTGCAGATTGGCGAACCGCTCGATCATCACGGCCTTCACGCCCGCATACACGGCGTCCCACTCGACATCGGTGGTGGTGTACCGCCACTGTGCGGTGAGCGATGTGGCCATGACACGGTCGGTGGTGGGCTCGAGAACAGTCAGGTCGTCCTCGAGAAAGCCGTGGAACTCCGAACCCGTCGACTTGAGAATCACCATCTCCTTGAAGCCGCTGATCACCCATGACTGCTGCGTATCGCCCTTGCCCTCGACGGTCACCGCCGACGTTCTGATCTCCTCGCCCGTACGCGTCCATGTGTGATCGTGTTCGACGCCGTCGATCACCGCGCGCGCCCAGGCGTACTCCTCGAGTTCGATCAGGGCACCCTCGACGGGTTCGACATCGTCGACGTAGTGGCGCGCGAGATCGAGGCCGTAGCTCTCCAGGTGCAGCAGTCCCTTGGTCTTCGCGTACGCGTACGCGGTCTGCTTCTGAGTGTCGGTGGGCAGCACGTTGGATTGATCGCCCACCAGATGCGCGGGGGAGAAGTTGCCACGCAGTGCACTCGAGACGTTGATGTCGTGGATCTCGTGTCTCGGCGAATCTCGATAGATCCGCACCACACGGTTCTCTGCTTTGCCGTACTGATTGGATCCGAGGACGATCTTGCCGGTCAAGTCGGTCATGTCAGCTCCCGCGATAGGTCGAATAAGCAAAGGGGGACAACAGTAATGGCACATGGTAGTGGGCATCGGGATCGGTGACGGTGAACGAGATGGACACCTCCGGGTAGAAGTTCGGTGTCGCCGTCGCCTCGAAATAGTCGCCCGTGTCGAACGAGAGGCGGTAGACGCCCGGATCGATCGGCCCTGGAACGACCTCACCGATGCGTCCGTCTCCGTCCGTCGTGGCAGTGGAGATCTCGCCTCTGTCCGGGTGGAACAATCGCACCCGAATTCCCACCGCGGGTGTGCCCGACGTGGCGTCGAGCACGTGTGTCGACAGTGCGGTCACTGCTCCGGTCCCAGCATGCGGCCGAGGCGAATTCGGTTGATCTTGGCCAGTTCCACGCGCAGCACCCGTCTTTCGGTCTCGGCATCGTTGTCGAGCCGCTCCTCGAGGATAGCGAGCAAGTCCTCCGCCGACCTCCCGGTGGCGCAGACCAGATAGACATGCCCGAACTTGTCCTCGTAGGCACGATTTCCCGCCGCCAACTTCTCGCGAACCTCGGTACCTGCGGTGGTCACCGCGGCCTGCTCGCGCTTCGAAGACGGATTGTCGGCATTCCCGCCGATTCTGGGATGACCGTCGAGCGCATGATCGATTTCGGCTTCGGGTAACTCGGCAAGCACCCGATCTGCTCTGTCCAGCAGCAGGTCTCGATTGGCGAAAGGACGGCCCTGGGCGACTCGACGGGCCCAGATCGACGACGCGCAACACTCGTAGAGCGCATGCATCGCCTGCCGGTCACTGAATCGGTTGAACCCGTCGAGCCCTATCCACGCGTGAAGCAACTCTCGCTCGCTATCTGAACTCGTTGATACGACCGAACCGAGCGGCCGCGATCGGGTTGGCATCTGCCACGAGATCGTCGAATCGGTAGTTCGCGATCTTGGCAATCTCGATCATTGCAAACGATCGCTCTGCCGACGGCGCATTCTCGACCCGCGACCAACCGTTGGCCAGGACTCGATCGTAGCGTTCGGTCTCGCGTGCGCAGATCACCAACGGGAAACCGAAGTGTCGGCGGTATTCACCGGCGAGTTGGACGATGTTGTTGTGTTCCTCCTCCTCCAAATTGGACAGACCGACGTGATCACCGGCATTGAGAATGCCGGTGGCATCCTCACTCCCGAGATCGGGATAGCTGTTGATCAGCTCGATCTGCTCCTCGGTGGAGCCGGCCAAGAGAGCTTCCTGGAACGCTTCGCGAAGACCGTGGGCATCGGCGAACGGTCGCTGCTGGAAGGCGCGCTCGACCACCCACGGAGTGCCCTGCACCAAGCCGCCGAACGTGGTGGCGAACTCGTCGGATGACATCTCGTTGACCCTGTCGAGCGTGATGCCCTTACCCGGGCCGCCGGCAACGGCCTGACCGCGATTGCCGATGTGGAAGAACAGCACATTGAGCACGATTGCCGAGACCGCGCCGAGAACGATGCCACTGCCGAACAGCATCGCGAGCCAATCCGGTACGCCCTCGGAGACCGTGGGCTGAATGGTCACGAGCATGGCCAGTCCGAGACTGGTGGCGACGATGATCAGGTTGCGGTGATCGGTGAAGTCGACCTTGGAGAGCGTCTGGATTCCGACCACGGCGACCGTGGCGAACAACGCCAGCGCTGCGCCGCCCAGCACGGGCGGGGGAATGGACGCGACGACGGCTGCAGTCTTGGGCAGCAGGCCGAGCAGAATCATGATGCCGCCTGCCGTGGCCACCACCCATCGACTGCGAACACCGGTCAGGCGGACGAGGCCGACGTTCTCCGAGAAGGCCGTGTACGGGAACGAGTTGAACGTACCGCCGATGACGGTGGCAACTCCATCCGCACGCAGAGTCGCTGCGATGTCGTCCTTCTTGATGCGCTTGCCGACGATCTCACCCGTCGCATACACACTTCCGGTGGTTTCGACCGCGATGATGAGCATGACGACGATCATCGAAATGATGGCGATGACACTGAATTTGGGCGCGCCGAACAGGAAGGGCTGAGTGAAGCCGATCCACGATGCTTCGGAGGTACCGTCGAAGCTCATGTCTCCCAGTACGAATGCGACAGCACTGCCGATGACGAGCCCCAGCAGCACGGCGATGGTGGCCATGAATCCCTTGAAGAACCGCTGAATCAGCACGATGATCAGCAGCGTGCCGATCGCGTAGGCCATCCAGCGTCCGTTGGTCGGGTCCTGTTCGTGGGTCGCAGGATTGGTCACCGCATCGTTGACCGCCACCGGGAGCAACGCGACACCGATGATGGTGATGACCGTACCGGTCACCACGGGTGGGAAGAAACGCAGCAATTTGCTGAAGTACGGGGCCATGAAGAACGTCACTAGGCCGGCCACGATGACGGCACCGTAGACGTACAGCAACCCCTCGGTGCCGCCGCCGTTCGCCATCGCGATCGCGATCACCGGTGAGACACCTGCGAAAGTCACACCCTGTAGCAGTGGCAGGCGGACCCCGATCTTCCAGAATCCCACCGACTGAATGATCGATGCGATGCCGCAGGTGAACAGATCCGCATTGATCAAGTGGATCAATTGTTCGTTGGTCAGTCCGATCGCGCCACCGATGATGATCGGCACGAGCACAGCGCCCGCGTAGAACGCGACGACGTGCTGGAACCCGTACGCGGCAAGTTTCGGAACTGGGAGAACTTCGTCGACCGGATGGACGCGTTTGCGTGTGTTGGGCAGAACGGACATGGTGGGCACCTCGCGGAAGCAACAGGGCAGGATTCCTGCGACGCTGCAGGAGAAGTGCTCTAAGAATCGGTCATCGCGCCTATCCTCGCTAGTCGAGCGAGCACAAACTTTCGGACGTACTCGACGTGGACGTTGTACGAACATCCAAGACGCGGCCGAACGATCGAAGGAGTGAGGGTGTCGAACTCTGCCGTCGGAGTAGTGCTGGCCGCCGGTGCCGGAACGAGGTACGGATCGCCCAAGGTGCTCGCTCACGACGGTTTGTGGCTCCGAACGGCCGTGCAGGCATTGCGCGAGGGCGGCTGTGACCGCGTCGTCGTGGTGCTGGGGGCAGCTGACACAGCTGTGCCCGACGAGGCGACTGCCGTGTTCGCGCCCGACTGGGAGCGGGGCATGAGTGCATCGTTCACGGCCGGACTGTCGGCGGCGTCGGACGCGGAGTTCGCTGTGGTGCACGTGGTCGATACCCCGGACGTCGGACCCGAGGTGGTGCGGGCGGTTCTCGATGCTGCTCGGGAAACCGGTCTCGCCAGGGCGGTGTTCGACGGCCGCCCAGGTCATCCGGTCGTCTTGGCGCGTCGACATTTCGACGCAGCCGCGACGTCGGCGTCGGGTGACTTCGGTGCCCGGAACTTCCTACGAGGTCGAGACGATGTGAGTGCGGTCGAATGCTCGCAGTGGGCAACGGGAATCGATCACGACTACCGATAGCTACCGCTCGTGCGCCTTTTGCACCCCTGCAGGGATGCAAAAGGCGCACGACGGGGGTCATCCTGCCAAGGAAGCAGCAACTGCCTCGATCATGCCGTCGAACTGGTGACCGCCCGTCGGGTACTCGACCACCGTCGCCGACTGCAGAACGGATGCGTTCAGCGTGAGGTGGGAAATAGGAACCACGTCGTCGTCCCGGCAGTGGAACAGCGTCAGATCGGTCTCGGACTCCGGGCCGCGCAATGCGTAGTCGGCGACGTCCCACCCTTGTGGAGTCCAGTCCGGCATCGCCAACAGCGCAGCCCGTGGTGGACGCGTCCGGCCTTTCTCGGCCAACACACCGGCCAGGATCGATGCGCCGAAGGAATGCGCGATGACCAAATCCTCGGGCCCGAGGCGAGCGAGGTGCGGCCGAACGAGTAGTGCCCAATCCTCGAACCCCATGGCTGTGTCGGGCAGTTCCGGCATGTTCAGAGCCAGACCGAGGGCATCGGCAAGCCCGCGTGCGAGCGGTGTGTCGTCGATGAATCCGCCGGCACCGTGGAGGAACAGCAGCTGTGGGGTCATGGGGTGTCCTTCGCTTCGGGTTCAGGTCACCAGTAGAGACCGCGTACACGCACCGAAGTCACCGGCCCCACCCCGTCGTCGCG
>NZ_CAPS01000104.1 GCF_000333955.1 Rhodococcus sp. AW25M09 | reverse complement strand
GAGCGTTCCCATTCCCCGGTCTCCGGGTTCTGGACTGCGAGGCCGAGTTTCTCGGCGAGGGTGACTGCTTCGGTGAGCAGGATCTGCCAGGCACTGTTGCGTGCCAACTCCCGCGCCAGTTCGGGGTCGATGGAGCCGTGTCCGGCCAGGTATGCGGGGTCGGCGAGTAGTCCGATGAGGGTGGCGATGTCGACGGTGATCATCGTCAGCGGTGTCCGCCGATCCGGCAGGACTGCGTCTGCTTTCGGGCAACTCTCTCGTTGGCACAGGCAGGTCAGGCGGGGTTCGCCGTGCATGCGGGCCATGAACGCATCACACAGGCGTTCCTGCTTCCCGCGGGGGTCTTTCGGGCAGAGCGTGTCGGCCATTTCCTCCAACAACTGCCAGGCTGCGGCAGCCTCGGGTCCGGTGAGTTCGGCTCGGATCCGTCCCAGTTCCCCACCCGGACTGTGGGAGATGTGACGGAATTTCTTCGCGAAGTCCCGCAACGCGGCCGCTTCCTCGGGGGCGGCGCGCATGAGGATGTCCCAGATCTCGTTCTCGAGCGGCCCTGGTGAATTCCTGCGTGCGGCCTCGACGACGTCGTCTTCGACGAGTGTGACGATGGTGTCGGAGAGGTTGTCGAGGATCCGGCACACGACTCGGACTCGGGCGAGGTCGATCTCACCGGTCTCGAACGCCGCCAGTACCAGTGGTAGCCGGGTGTGCAGGGCGACGCCGATGGAGACGTACGATTCGGCGACCGTCGCCGAGCATCCCAGCGCGAGTGCCATCTCGGTGCGCCCGTAGCGGCTGTAGTGCTTGTGCTTGATGTCGCGGGTGATCCAGTCGCGGTGCACGCGGTAGCAGGCTGCGATCTTGCGGGCGGCGTGCCGGTTCTCTGCCTGTGCTGCTGTGGTCAACGCCTCCAGCGACACTGTCGGTACTGCCATCGTCTTCACCCCCCGGTGACCCAGTTCAGAACGTATGTTCGAACGAGGTGAAGAGTAACCGAGGCCACCGACACAAACGGAGAAACGTTCGAGTGACTCGACTCGGCCGGTCACGAGCTATCCAATGGGGCCGTATATATCGAAGGAGCCGATTACCTCGACGAGTAGCTGTCGAGGTAATCGGCTCCGGTGTATCGCGTGGGGGATGTGCTCTCGGGGATCAGCTACCGAGGACGCAGAACTGGCCGCTCGTGAGGTTCAGTGCCAGGGACAGCGGGCCGACACAATCGACACCCTGGCCTTCGGAAGTGGCACCGGATCCCCAGCCGGCGATCGCGAGAGTGGTCTGGCCGGCGTCGGCCCATGAGTGCGCGATTCCGCCGCCGAGCGCGATCGCGTAGGCGGTGCCCGCATTCTTGCTTGCGCCGAGTGCGACGCCGAATCCGTTGGCGTACGTGGTCGACGAGCCGGGTCCGTCGTTGACGCTCACCGCGGTACCGCTGTCGGCTGCACCTGCAGTGGCCCGACCGTCGCCATTCGAGGTAGCGCCGCAACTAGCGGTGCCGTCGACCTGGATGTCGTTGGCCGAGGGCGGAGACACGCAATTGACGGGCGCGGCCGACGCGGTGGCTGCGCCAGCGAAGGCGGCGACCGTCATACCTGAGCCGAGGGCGAATATTGCTGCGGTGCGGGCAATTCGGCTACCGAACCGACTGGACGTGCGCGCGGAGGAGGAGTGGGAGGAAGACAGGCGGGGGAGGGAAACAGAGAACAACAGAAAGCTCCTTCACGAGCGAAACGGGTCGGTGCGGCACACGGTACCCCGCCAGAGCGGGTCTCGGCAGCAAGCCAGTGCGGTTTGTGTAACGGTGCCGATGGCATCCGTGAATGATTCGTCGTAGAAGTCCGGCTTTCCGTGCGGTCGCCGGGGCTGTCATGGCGACCGGACATGCCTTGAGGCTGGTGTCGGGTGGTGTGCCCGATTCGTCGAGTTGCATTCCCTTGCTAGATATTTCGGTGCCTGTGCCCGTGTTGACTCTCGCGCCCGAGTCGGTGGGGGACGTCGCGCGGCGGCAATCGCCGGTGCCCTCCGATTGCCAAGAAATCGTTACCGACCAGCTGTCTATCTCGCCGAGCCGAAATCGGCACTGTCGAGCCACTACAGAGAGTCCGACAGGTCGGTATCACAGAAGAACCAACTGTCGGACCGGATCGATTTGTCGACGCTCACAATTGATTTCACCTCTGGGAAGGGGGAGTATCCGGCTGAACCGGACAGCCTCTGGCATGCCGTTGTGGAGGGTCGGCGTTCGCTGACTCGTGTCACCGCGAACGTCCGACCTCAGGGACCGGCGGCTCCGCCGTACGTGGCGATCTTGTATTCGGTCGCCAGGAGCGAGAGTTGCAGTTCACGAATACGCCGCCGAACCGTGTCGCGGTGTTCGACGAGCATATCGAGGCGTTCAGGAACGGTGTGCTCTCCATCGTCGACCAGTTCGACATAGCGCTGCAGGTCGCGCATCGGCATCCCCGACAACCGCATACGGGTGAGAAACACTAGCCTGCGCACGGCCGCGTCGTCGTAGCTGCGATGGTCGAGGCCGTCGCGGGCCACCTCGATCAGACCGCACCGTTCGTAGTACCGGAGAGTGTGCGCCGAGACATCGAGCAACTCGGCGACCTCGGCGATGCCGAGCGGTTGGGAGAGTGCCCGGGGCTCGATCAGATCGTGCACCAGCCCGACGGTCAACGGTGCCTCCGAATCGACCATGGATGCCAGCGCCTTGTTCATCAGGTCCGTCGTCGCCATGAGTAGTGAAGCTAGTCCGGTCGCGGCCGTCAGACCGGGCGGACGGATTCGGGCACGCCCGGAAAGTCGGCGCTTGCAGCCACGTGGGCATGGGCATCGAGCGACGCGAGTTCACGGCGGTAGGACTCGCGCAGCCGTCGGACGGCTTCGCGTCCCAAAGGGATGCGCAGGGGTGCGGTATCGGCCTCGACCAACTCACGGATGATGCGGGCCGCGCGCCTCGGATCGCCTTCCTGTCGACCGTCAGCTGCGAGCATGTCGGTTCTGAAATCGGCGAGAGAGTCCGCGTACGCGTCTGCAGGGGCGGCGGATTCGAGTACGTCGGCACTGTTGAAGCCGGTCCGGAATCGGCTCGGTTCGACGATCAGAACTCTGATGCCGAACGGGGCGACCTCACCCGCCAACGCCTCCGACCACCCTTCGAGAGCGAACTTCCCAGCCGAATAGGAGCCGACACCGGGAAAGGAGATGCGGCCACCCTGGCTGCTCATCTGCACGATCGTTCCGGTGCCACGTGCACGCATTCCCGGAAGCACCGCCCGGGTCAGGGCCGCGGGACCGACAAGATGTTGTTCGAGCATGTCACGCAGTCGTGTGTCGTCGATTTCCTCGGCAGCGCCGATCTGACCGACGCCACCGTTGTTGACGAGTACGTCGACGCGTCCGAATCGCTCGATCGCCGCGTCGACCACGGCAGGTGCGGACGCGGTGTCTCGGACGTCGAATGCGATGGGCAGCAGCGATCTCGGGTGTTCGGCCAGCAGGTCGTCGACACGCTCGGGTCGACGCATGGCCGCGACTACGGTGTCCCCCGCCGCCAGGGCGGCCTCGGTCAGCGCTCGCCCCAACCCGGAGGAGGCTCCGGTAACGAGCCAGGTGCGGTGTGGAGTTGCAGATGTCGATGTCATGAAACGAAAGCTAGGGCTTCGAGCGCACTCGAACGCAAAGGCGGCAGGCGCTGCGCTCGATCAGACGCTGCCCTGGTAGCCGTGCTGGCGCCAGGCCTCGTACATCGTGACCGCTGCTGCGTTGGCGAGGTTCAGCGATCGCCGGCCGGGGATCATCGGAATGCGGAGCTGATCGCTGACGTGTGGGTCGTCCAGAACGTCGTCGGGCAATCCCGTGGGCTCCGGTCCGAACAGCAGAACATCGCCGGGCTCGTAGGCGACGTCGGCGTACGACCGCGTTGCGTGCGCGGTGTACGCGAATACCCGCGTCGGTGCCAGCGCCGACCAGGCCGACGGCAGGTCTGGGTGCACGGTGACCGACGCGAGATCGTGGTAGTCCAACCCAGCGCGTTTGAGCTTCGGTTCGGACATGTCGAAGCCCAGCGGTCCCACCAGGTGCAGTTCACATCCGGTACCCGCGACCAGGCGAATCGCGTTGCCCGTGTTCTGGGGGATACGGGGCTCGAAGAACATCAGTCGAAACACCCGGTTCACTCTGCCACCACGAACCGGGGAAGTATGGGGCAGGTGGACGACGACCAGATCATCGGTGAGGATTTTTCCGACACGCGACTCGACGGGCAGGAGTGGTCGGGCAAGCAATTCGTCCGCTGCACCTTTCGTGATGCGGACATGAGTGGAGTGCGAACCGACTCGGTGGTGTTCACCGAATGCGACTTCACCGGCACCGACCTGACCGAATCGATTCACACGAACTCGGCGTTCCGCTCGTGCACCTTCACTCGGACGAATTTGCAGCACAGCACCTTTCGTCACTCGACCATGATGGGCTCGATGTTCGTCGACAGTCGGATGCGGCCCGCGACGTACGACGAGGTCGATTTCACTCTCGCGGCACTGGGGAACGGCGATCTTCGCGGCCTCGACCTGACGGGGTGCCGGATGCGGGAGGCGAACCTCGTGTCCACGGATTTTCGGAAGGCCACCCTGTGCTCGGTCGATTTCGCCGGTGCCCGCACGGTCGACACGAAGTTCGACGAGGCAGATCTACGCGGAGCCGTCGCCGATCCGTCTCTGTGGGTGAGCGCCAGCGTGCGAGGTGCCAAGATCGAGCTGATGCAGGCCGTGGCGTATGCGGGCGCACACGGACTTGTCGTCGAGGGCTGACGCAGTCATCGGACCGGCGCGGCGCGGCCGACCTCGAGCCTGGAACAATGGCCGGGTGACTGCAACGATTCTCGATGGCAAAGCGACCCGCGACGAAATATTCGTAGACCTCACCGCTCGCGTGGCGACACTGCGTGAGAAGGGGATCACCCCAGGTCTGGCCACCGTGTTGGTGGGTGACGACCCAGGTTCGGCCGCGTACGTTCGAGGCAAGCACAACGATTGCGCCAAGGTCGGGATCACGTCGATTCGCCGCGATCTGCCCGCGGACATCACCCAGGCGGACCTCGAAGCTGTGATCGACGAGCTCAATGCCAACCCCGAATGCACCGGATACATCGTGCAGTTGCCGTTGCCGAAGCATCTCGACGAGAACGCGGCGCTCGAGCGAATCGATCCTGACAAGGATGCCGACGGACTGCATCCGATCAACCTCGGCCGGCTCGTGCTCGGCAAGGACGCCGCACTGCCGTGTACTCCTCGTGGCATCGTGCATCTGCTACGTCGTTACGACGTCGCTCTCGACGGTGCGCACGCAGTGGTCATCGGCCGCGGCGTCACCGTGGGTCGGCCCATCGGGCTCCTGCTCACGAGGCGTTCGGAGAACGCGACGGTCACGTTGTGCCACACCGGAACTCGCGACCTCGCGGCCGAGGTCTCCCGCGCAGACATCGTCATTGCTGCCGCCGGAGTTCCCGGATTGATCACCGCGGACATGGTGAAGCCGGGTGCTGCCGTTCTCGACGTCGGGGTGACGCGCACCGAGGGCGGATTGCGCGGGGATGTCGCCGACGGTGTCGACGAGGTCGCCGGTTTCCTCTCGCCCAACCCCGGTGGCGTCGGACCGCTGACACGAGCGTTTCTGCTCAGCAATGTGGTCGAGCGGGCCGAACGCACTGCGTCCGAGAACTGAGCGAACCGACGATGAACGCCGCTGAGGATGCCCCGGGCGAGGCCGAGTCCGGTTTCCGCGCAGCCTTGGCACGCAATCTGCCGATACTCGCTGTGTCGGTCGTCGTGCTGGCCGCGCTCATCCTGGTGTTGGCGGATCGTTGGCGGCGCGGCTCGTTCATCTTCGGATGCGCGGCACTCCTCGCCGCAGTGCTGAGATTGTTCCTCCCAGAATCGCGCGTCGGCACACTGAGCGTCCGCAGTCGTGGATTCGACGTGCTGTCGCTGGGCGGCGTCGGGGGAGCGATCGTGTTCTTGTCGCTGTCGATCGATCCGCTGGGGACGGACTGACACCAGAACGAGAACGGTGTCAGCGTCGTCCCAAGCGGGCCAGCTCCATGGTCGCGGCGAGCAGCTTCGCGACCGAATCGGCTTCGGTGAGAAAGCCGTCGTGGCCGTCGCGTGACTGAATCACTTCGAGTCCGCTGCACTGGGGGAGTTCGCGGGCGATCTCCTTCTGCAGTCGCAGCGGATACAGGCGATCGGAATCGACACCTCCGACGATGGTTGGAACCGGCACGGCTGCAAGAGCTTCGGCGACGCCGCCGCGGCCACGACCCACATCGTGACGGTTCATGGCCTCGGTGAGGAGAACGTACGTCGCAGCATCGAATCGATTGACCAGCTTCGCAGCCTGATGCTCGAGGTAGCTCTGTGCGGAGTACCTGCCCCCGGCCCACGGATCTTCGTCGTTCTGTGGTGCGTTGCCGAACCGAATATCGAGTTCACTCTCGGTGCGGTACGTCAGATGCGCGATGCGTCGCGCTATGCCCAGTCCGGCCCTCGGCGCAGTACCGGTGTCGTGGTAGTTGCCGCCGAGCCAGGCCGGGTCCGCGGTGATCGCGGCGATCTGAGTCGTCTGGGTGCCGATCTGATCTGCTGTTGCCCGGGCGCCGGTGGCGAGGACCAATGCGGCTGCAACTCGATCCGGGTATCCCACAATCCATTCGAGGGTGCGCATACCGCCCATGGACCCGCCGACGACGGCGGCGAACCGGTCGATTCCGAGGACATCGGCCACAGCTACTTCGGCAGTGACCTGGTCTCGGATCGAAATGTCCGGAAAGCGGGATCCGTACGGCGAACCGTCAGGAGAGATGCTGCTCGGACCGGTTGTGCCGCCGCAGCCACCGAGCACGTTGGTCGCCAGGACGCACCACTCGTCCGTGTCGATGGGGCAGCCGGGACCGACCATTCCGTTCCACCAACCGGGTAGCGCATGATCGGAGTCCGGCGGGCCGGACACATGAGAATCGCCGGTCAGGGCATGTTCGACGAGCACGACGTTACTGCGATCTGCAGCAAGCTCACCCCACCGCTGCACCGCAACGGTGACCTGGGGAATTCGCTCGCCGTTTTCGAGATCGACACCGCCGATGTCGATGGTTCCCAGCCGCCCGTCCGGAGACGGAAGAACCGCCTCCGGACGAACGCCTGTGTCGCAGCTGTGGCTCAAGATGCCGCCGCGCTGAAGCCGACCTCGAGATCGGCGATGATGTCGTCGATTCCTTCGATACCCACGGCCAGACGCACCAGACCGGGCGTCACACCCGAGGCCAACTGCTCTTCGGGAGTCAGCTGGGAATGCGTGGTGGACGCGGGGTGGATGACAAGTGAGCGCACGTCCCCGATGTTAGCGACGTGGCTGTGCAGTGTGAGTGCGTTGACGAACTTCTTGCCTGCGTCCACACCGCCCTGCAGCTCGAACGCGACGATCGCGCCCTGCCCCTTCGGCAGCAATTCCTGGCCCCGCTGGTACCACGGGGAGGATTCGAGTCCGGCGTAGTTGACCGAGACGACATCGTCGCGGCCGGCGAGGAACGCGGCAACCTTCTGAGCATTCGCCACGTGCCGCTCCATCCGCAGACTCAATGTCTCGATGCCCTGGCTGATGAGGAACGCGTTGAACGGGGAGACCGCCGCACCGATGTCACGCAACAGCTGCACCCGAGCCTTCAATGCAAAGGCGGGCGCACCGAGATCGGCGAAGACCACACCGTGGTAGCTCGGGTCCGCGGTGGTGAAGTTGGGATGACGGCCCTGCGTCCAGTCGAAGGTGCCACCGTCGACGATGGCACCCGCGATCGCCGTACCGTGACCACCGAGGTACTTCGTCGCCGAGTGCACGACGATGTCGGCACCGTGCTTCAACGGTTGCAGCAGGTACGGCGTCGCCACGGTGTTGTCCACGATCAGCGGAATACCGTGTTCGTGGGCCACAGCCGAGATGCCGGGGATGTCGAGAACGTCGTTCTTCGGGTTGGAGATCGTTTCGCCGTAGAACGCCTTGGTCGACGGAGTGATCGCTGCCCGCCACTGCTCGAGGTCGTCGGGATCGTCGACGAACGAGACGGTGATGCCCATCTTGGGGAGCGTGTAGTGGAACAGGTTGTACGTGCCGCCGTACAGCCGCGGGCTCGAGACGATGTGGTCGCCTGCCTCGGCGAGGTTGAGGATCGCGAACGTCTCGGCCGCCTGTCCCGATGCGACCAGCAGAGCCGCGACGCCACCTTCGAGAGCGGCGATGCGCTGCTCGACGACATCCTGGGTGGGGTTGATGATGCGGGTGTAGATGTTGCCCGGCTCTGCGAGCCCGAACAGTGCGGCAGCGTGGTCGGTGTTGTCGAACGTGTACGAGGTGGTCTGATAAATCGGCAACGCGCGAGCGTTGGTGGTGCTGTCCGGGGTCTGACCCGAATGGATCTGCTTCGTCTCGAAGCTCCAGTTCGCCGAGGGGTCGGTGAACTGATCCTCGGTGGGCGCTCCGGTGGCGTCGACGGGGTCCGGCGTGGAATCGGTCATGGCTGGTGATACTCCGTTTTCTAAGACGAGAGAAGAGTCGAATCATGCTCGAGAAGTCGAGCGCTACGGGGCGTATCGGTACAGCAACACATGAGAGAACCTCCTGACAGGCCTCGGCCCCTGAAGGCCGAAGTTTCAGTGGGTCCGCTTCCTGCGGACCCGCGCTTGTCGATTCGGCACTGGGCGTGCCGGATCGGCCTGGTCGTTCACCCGGGGCACCCCACCGCGGTTGGAGGGTTGCCGGCCAGCAAGCCGGGGCTCGATGCTGGCACTCATGACCTGGCGCAGATTCTAGCGGGTGCGAACGCCCACCGGAACAAGGGCTCGGGTAGAACTCGAGCAGATGCTCAGGTGAGGACAATCACGGCTCGGAAACTCGAAAGCCGGTCGCTTCGGGAAGACAATTGACCAGGAGGGCGTTCCATTCCTGAGTCGCACCTCTGTCGAGGTCGATCCGCTTTCCGATGTTTCGACTCTTGTCCCCCATCACATACGAAGGTTGTACCGCTGTGACTGTCACCGATTCCGCTGTTGCCCGAGTCAGCGCTGTCCGCGGCAAGGTGTCGAGCGGTCTGAGTGTCGGTCATCGACCGCATTCGACCCGACGCAAGCTTGCGATGTTGGCGCTGTCCATCGGTGGCTTCGGAATCGGCACGACGGAATTCGCGTCGATGGGGTTGTTGCCGGACATCGCCACGACGATGGGAATTTCGGAGCCCTCGGCGGGACACATGATCTCCGCCTACGCACTCGGTGTCGTCGTCGGTGCACCGACCATCGCGGCTCTGGCTGCCCGCGTCCCTCGCCGGATGCTGCTGCTGGCCCTCATGGTGGCCTTCACCCTCGGTAACCTCGGTACCGTCTTCGCGCCCAGCTTCAACGAATTGGTGGCCTCGCGATTCGTCGCCGGCCTGCCGCACGGCGCGTACTTCGGGGTGGCGGCTCTGGTTGCCGCGCATCTCGCCGAGCCCGGCAAACGAGCCAAGGCCGTCGCGATGGTCATGATGGGTCTGTCGGTCGCGAACGTCGTAGGCGTACCCGTGGCCACCTGGCTCGGGCAGGCGCTCGGCTGGCGAAGTGCGTTCGCACTCGTCGCCGTGATCGGGGCCCTGACCGTCACCGCACTCGTGCTCTGGATGCCGCGCCTCGACGCCATGCCCACCACCAGTCCCGTCACCGAACTCGGGGCTCTGCGTCGCAGCCAGGTATGGATGACCCTGTTCGTGGGCATCGTCGGATTCGGTGGCATGTTCGCGGTCTACACCTACATCGCGTCGACACTGACCGATGTGGCCGGTCTTGCCCGTGCCCTGGTGCCGATCGCGCTGATGATCTACGGGCTCGGAATGGTCGTCGGCAACTACGCCGGCGGGTGGCTGGCCGATCGATACAAGCTCAAGGGCACGTTCGTCGGACTGGCCGCGACGGCGGTGAGCCTTGCCGTTTTCGTCGTGGCCGCACACAACCCGATCACCGCACTGCTCCTGGTGTTCCTGATCGGCGCGTCCGGCTCCTCGGTGGTTCCCGGTCTGCAAACAAGGCTGATGGATGTGGCCGAGGACGCCCAAACGCTCGCTGCATCGCTCAATCACGCCGCGTTCAACCTGGCCAACGCCATCGGAGCGGCAGTCGGCGGTGCCGTCATCGCTGCAGGCTTCGGTTACACGGCACCGGCCGCTGTGGGCTCGGGCCTGGCGGTGGCCGGTCTGGGCGTTCTGGCTACCGCGATGTGGATGGACAAGCGCACAGCTGCGTGAGGCGCACCGAGCTCGAACCTTCACCGAACCTCCACATTTCCCGACGTACTCCTCCATGAGCGCCCTCTAGGGTCAGTTCTCATGAGCCGCACAGTTCTCGTCGTGGACGACGAGCCCACGATCTCCGAGGCCGTCGCCGTGCGGCTTCGCGGCGAGGGGTACGACGTCGTCACCGCAGCCGATGGCCCCGCCGCGGTCGAGGCGTGCGCGCGGTTCGATCCCGATGTCGTCATCCTGGATCTGATGCTGCCCGGATTCGACGGGCTCGAGGTGTGCCGCCGTATCCAGGCGTCGCGGCCGGTACCGGTATTGATGTTGACGGCCAAGTCGGACGAGACGGACATGCTCATCGGACTGGGCGTGGGCGCGGACGATTACCTGGGCAAACCGTTCAGTATGCGCGAGCTGGTCGCTCGCGTGCATGCGCTGCTTCGCCGCGCGGAGCGATCCCTGGCCGCCGAACCCCATGCAGTCCGAGTCGGTGACGTGCAGATCGATCACCGGGAACGACGAGTGTCGAACAACTCCGGCGACATCCACTTGACCAGAACAGAATTCGATATCCTCGCGTATCTTGCGGCACGGCCACGTACCGCGGTGTCTCGGGAGACTCTGCTGTCGCAGCTGTGGGGCTGGGACGATTCGGCAAGCAGCAGAACCGTCGACAGCCACGTGAAAGCGTTGCGTCGCAAACTCGGTGGCGACCTGATCCGCACCGTGCACGGCGTCGGCTATGCCGTGGAGTCGCCGCGATGATGCGAATGCTCCCGCGGCCGCTGGATCCATTGCGGTCGTTCAAGCTCAAGGTCTCGCTCGTCGTGGGCATCGTGCTGGTGTTGGCGAGCATCGTCTTCTGGATCGGAGCCGGCTGGCAATTTCGCTACACACTTCTCGCGGCACTCGTGGTGTCCGTGGCCGCAACGCAATTCGTCGCCCACGGAATGACGTCGCCGCTGCGCGAGATGACCTCGGCAGCCACATCGATGGCACGAGGTGACTATTCGACGCGGGTGCGCGCCACCTCCAAGGACGAGGTGGGGGAGCTCGCCACCGCCTTCAACACCATGGCAGGCGATCTGGAAGCCGCCGAGAAATACAGACGCGAACTGATCGGCAACGTCTCACATGAATTGAAGACGCCGATCGCTGCCCTGCGTGCTGTGCTCGAGAACGTGGTCGACGGGGTGACCGATGCCGATCCGCAGACGCTGGCGGTGGCACTGCGGCAGACCGAAAGGCTCGGCGATCTGGTCAACGAACTACTTGACTTGTCGCGAGTGGAGGGTGGCGTACTCACCATTGCTCCAGAAGAATTCGCGGTCCGGCAATTCCTGGAGGACGCAACGACTGCCCATCGAGGGCGAGTGTCGATCGTCGTCTCGCTCGACGCAACGACGGTTGTGGCCGACCGTTCTCGCATGACACAGGTGATCACCAACCTCGTCGACAATGCCGTGCGCCATTCCCCGACAACGAGTTCGGTGATCGTCCGCGCTCACCGAATCGAGGACGCGTTCGCGTTCGACGTCGTCGACGAGGGCCCCGGTATCGATCCGGCCGATCGCCACGCGGTGTTCGATCGATTCACCCGAGGCGGATCCACCGACGGCGGAACAGGTCTGGGGCTCTCGATCGCACGCTGGGCCACCGAACTGCACGGCGGGACCATCGAGGTTCTCGGCAGTGAATCCGGTTGCCACATCAGGGTGGCCGTCCCCGGGCACTGACTCGACACTTTTTCGTTCACGACTTTTCATCCACGACTGCGCGTCCTCGGACTGCAGCCGCCATCCTTCATGCCCGAAACTTCAGAAAAGGAAGAGCCATGAGCACGATCGATATTCCGACTCCGCCCACGAAAACACACGGGCACTCGCCCTGGGGGCCGCGCACCTGGCCGGTGCTCAGGTACTACCGCGCGCCGCGCGCGGCGCTCGTCGCGGCGGCGCTCAGCGGCCTGGTGGGTGCAACAGTGTTGGGAAACAACGGCTTCGGCGCCATGATCACTGCCGGGGCATTCGTGGCCGTGGTCCTCGTAGTGCGCCGCGGCAGGCTGTCGGCGTGGAAATGGGCCGGTGTGGCAGCAGTTCTGGCATTGGCGAGCGTCTCGGCTGTGCGAGACGCCGAGTGGATATCGGCGATGTCGACGACTCTGGCTGTCGTCGTCGGCGCGGTGGTGCTCTCCCGCGCATGGACCTGGACGGGCATTGCGCTCGGCGCTGCACTTCCCGTGTTGCTACCGATGCGTGTGTTTCGCTGGACCCGGCGGGGAGCTGCGTCCATCGACCTGGAGGGGCATCGCCCGGTGCGGATAGGCATGGTTGCCGCCGTGACCGTGGCGCTCTGCGTCGTGTTCGCGGCGCTGTTCGGCGCGGCAGACAAACGATTCGCGGACGCACTGAGGACAGTGACGCCGGAGTTCGATGTCCCATCGATTCTCGGACGCACCGTCGTCTTTGCGCTCACCGCAGCGGGCGCGCTCGCCGTGGCCTACGTGGCCCTGCACCCGCCTCGGTTCGATCGTCTCGCACCGTCACTGCGCCGAACATTGCGGTTGTGGGAGTGGATGATTCCCCTCGGCGCGGTGGTCGGGTTGTTCACCGTGTTCGTCGGCTTCCAGGTGCCGGTGCTCTTCGGCGGGCAAGGTCACGTCCAGACCACCGAGGGCCTGACCAACGCCGAATATGCGCGACAGGGTTTCTGGCAACTGCTTGCGGTGACGGTGCTGACGCTGCTCGTCATCGCGGTTACCGTCACCAAGGCAAGCCGCGACGCGCGAGGGGACCGAATCGCGTTGCGTGCGTTGCTCGGCGCTCTGTGTGCCCTGTCGATGGTGATCGTGGCGTCGGCACTGCATCGAATGTCGTTGTACGAGGAGCAGTACGGATACACCACTCTCCGGCTGTTCGTCACGGCCGTCGAATGGTGGCTGGGCTCGGTATTCGCGCTCCTGCTCGTCGCCGGCATTCGGATGTCGGGGCGTTGGCTTCCGCGAGCAGTGGGCGTCGGAGCCGTACTGACCGTGCTCGCGCTGGCGGCTATGAATCCCGATGCCTACATCGCGCGTCACAACGTGGAGCGGTTCGAGCAGACGGGCCGGATCGATACGTACTACCTGGGTGGGTTGTCGTCCGACGCGGACGCGGAGCTGGGCCGTCTTCCCGAGTTCGAGCGCGCCTGTGTGCGGGCCCGTGGTCCGGTGGCGGTAGGCACCTGGCAGCAGTGCACATATCCGTCGGTATCTGTACCCTGAGCAACGACTCGGATCACTGACAGACTCAGGGAGGTGCAGGATGGGATACCAGAACGTTCTCGTCACCTCGCTGCTCGTTATGTCGTTGCTCCTGACGACGCCCACTGGAACAGCAGACGTTGCACTTGTTCTCGTGGCGGCGCTCGCCGCGATGGTGCTGCTGGCGCACCGTGTCGAGGTTCTGACGCTGCTGCGCCGACTGCCGAATACCGGGCCCACGGCCGAGGAACGTCAGCTGCGAGGTTCGTTCCGGCGTCAACACCGCCCGGATGCGCCGGGCCGTCCGCAGCCACGAGCACCCGGTGCCCTGGTGGGGGCACTGTAGTTTCGAGTTCCCCCACGCCTTCGCGTCCATAGTCCGCAAGGCTTGCCCGGGAGAACAATTATGCTCGTCGTCAATGACGCCACCAGGCGTTTCGGTTCGCTGACCGTCTTCAGCGACATCTCGTTCGTCGTACCGGAGGGATCGGTGTGTGCGCTCGTCGGTGCAAACGGTGCCGGAAAGACGACTCTGCTCCGATGCGTCGTCGGGGCAGACAATCTCGATTCCGGCACCATCACGCTGTTCGGAGAGCCTGTCGACGAGACAGCGCCCGATTTTCGCGCGCGCGTGGCGTCGGTCCTGGACGATCCGGGGACGTTCCCGCATCTGTCGGTGAGTGAACACCTGCAACTCGTTGCTGCGGCCCACGGAGTGGCCGACCCTTCGAGTGCAGCCGAGCGGGTGATCGAGGGACTGGGGCTCGGATACGTCGTCGATCAGCTACCCGTCACCCTGTCCAGCGGTCAGAAGCGAAGGTTGGCACTGGGTTCGGCGTTCGTGCGACCGCGAGACGTACTGGTGCTCGACGAACCCGAGCAGCGGTTGGACGCCGAAGGCAAGCGTTGGTTGGCTCAGGCCATCGAGCGCGAAAAGCAGGCCGGCTGCATCGTCCTGATGGCATCTCACGACCCGGATCTCGTCGAGCAAGTGGCTGACACGAGCGTGGACGGTGACCAGTGGCGGCAGTGACGACGGCCGTTCCCTCGGCACGCGTCGTCCGTCGACGGATTCGTACGTGGAGACGCGCGAGGAAGCCAACCGACATCGGTGCCGTCCTGGCGGTGTGGGGACTACCGGTGTTTGTGGCCGGGGGACTGCTGTGGCACGTCCTCGGGCGCATCGACCCCAACGCGCTTCGATCCGGCGACTCGGTCGCCGGACTGGTGCGGGAGGTCGACTCCCTGTTCGCGGTCGGCCTCGCGCTCGCAGCCTTCGGTCTGCTCATGGCTGCTGTGCGGGCGCTGGGGCCGGTAGTGGTGGATTCCGCGGAACGCTTCTGGATTCACTCCACCCCGCTCGATCGGTCAGCTGTGCTTGCGCCGCGTTATTGGGCGACGACAGCCGGCGGGGGTGCAGTGGGCTTGCTGATTGCGCGCGGATCGACACTGGTCGGTACGGCTGTTGACAACTGGTGGTGGTTCGGCGGCACAGGGGCAGCGATAGGTGCGAGCGTCGTCGGTTGGGGAGTGTGCGCGCAGATTTCGCGGCTCGGAGACCGGTGGTACCGGAATTTCTCTGTCGGCCTGCTCTGCATCGGCGTCCTCGGATCTTCGGTGTCCGTCATTTACGCACCGGCACTTCCTGCATCACCGGTCATGTGGGCTGCGGCGTTCGCTGCCGTGTCCGGTGTCGCAATCGTGTCGGTCGGGCGCCGTCATGTTCGCCGGTTGAATCGGGCTGCGCTGGAACGCGGTTCGGGGCTCGTTACCTCACTGTCGGCCGCGACGACGACGATGGATTCTTCGTTCTTTTCCTCCGAGATGGATTTGCGTACCTGGCGTCGGGTGGGTCTGGTGCGGTCTCGGTCGTTTTCAGGTTCACGCTGGCGAATGTTCGTGGACGCCGATGCTCGGCGCGTCTTGCGGGATCGGAGCACGGTATCCACTCTGGTTGCGGTGACCATCGTGGTCTACCTCTGTACGGCGGTGTTCGCTCTGCCCCTGCGACCCCTCGTGTTGCTGCTGGCATGTTGTGTCGTCGGCACCGTGTTCGGTCGTGGACTACGAGATATCAACTCGTCAAGTGCTTTTCGTGCTGCTCTAGGAGGGTCTGATCGCAGTCTGCGCTCCGCGCATCTGGTCGTGCCTGCGGTCGGGGCAATCGCAGTGTTCGTTGTCTGCCAACCGGTCGTCTTCGGTGGCTCGGTCTGGGCAGTGCTGCCCATCCCGCTCGTTGCGCTCGTTGCGCTGTACAGATCGGCGTCGCGCCCGCCGCTCGAATACGGGGGACTGATACTCGAGACGCCGATGGGGCAGGTTCCGGTGGACATGTTTCGCCAATTGCTACGCGGTCCTCTCGTCGTGCTCGCGTTCGCCGCCGTGCAGATTGCGATCGGTGTCGGATGAACCGCTTCCGCATGCATCGCGCCGTGGTCACAGCTCTCGGCGTCCTTGCCGTCCTGCTCGTCGTGTTCACCGTCGTCGATGCACAACCCGCCGCCCAGATCGCGATGTTCGGTGCGTTGGTTGCGGCGTCGCTGATCGCCCTCGACGCAACGGTCGACGTGATCGTGATCGTGCCGCACTCGGTGTCGGCGGTCGGTGCGGACGGCCGGAGGCTTCGCGGGTCCTATCGCAGGCAGGAGCACCCCGCCACTCCCGGCCGCCCCATGCCCAGAGCGCCCGGTTCGGCCTGGCGACCGGACCGGTGGCTCGTGTCCTGCTGAGCCACTGCGAGATCCGGTCGAGACGCCCGATCGATTTCTCTCACAGTGAGGTGTTCCTCCATGCTCGATTTCGTCTATTACCCCGTCTCCGCCGTGCTGTGGTTCTGGCACCGGGTCTTCGGGTTCGTCCTCGGCCCCGACAACGGCTTCGCCTGGGCGCTGGCAGTGATATTCCTCGTCTTCACGCTGCGGGCGGTGCTGATCAAACCGTTCGTCGCCCAGATTCGCTCTCAGCTGGTCATGAGAAGGCTCCAACCTCAGATCAAGGCCCTGCAGAAGAAGTACTCCGGGGACCGCCCCCGGCAGGCGACCGAAGTACGCGCATTGCAGCGCGAACACGGCTTCAACCCCCTGATGGGGTGTCTACCGCTGCTGGCGCAGGCACCGGTTTTCATCGGTCTGCTCCACGTGTTGCGCTCGTTCAATCGGACCGGAACAGGGTTCGGGCACCTCGGTATGACGGCGCAGGAGAACGCGAACACCGCGAACTACGTGTTCGGTGCAACCGAGGTGCAGTCGTTTCTCGATGCGCGACTGTTCGGAGCGCCGATTTCCGCAGCCGTCAGCAGCTCCCGGGACGTGCTCGAGGCATTCGGGCCGTTCGGGGGAGTGCCGTCGGTGTGGAGTATTGCTCTCGTCGCTGTGCCGTTGATGATGGTTGCTGCCGTGGCCACTCATCTGAACTCCCGGGCGGCGATCACCCGTCAGGATGCAGCGTCCGCCGCCAACCCGCAGACGGCGATCATGAACAAGCTGACGCTCTGGGTCCTCCCGGCCGGAGTGCTCGTCGGTGGCGCGGTTCTGCCTGTGGCGGTGCTGCTCTATTTCACGAGCAACAACGTCTGGACCTACCTACAGCAGCACGTCGTCCACCGGCGGATCGATCGCGAGCCGACTCTGGTGTCGGAGGTGACATCGGTGGTCACCGCGCCGAAACCAGGCGCGAAGCCTCGGAGACGGTGAGCCGGCGGAGGTAGCGAGCCTGCGGGCTGTCGGCGGCCTCCGCTACCGTCGTCGGCGTGCCGATCACTATTTCCACAGTCAATGTCAACGGAATTCGCGCTGCTGTTCGCAAGGGCATGCTGCCGTGGCTCGAGACCACCGATGCCGACGTCGTCTGTTTGCAGGAAACCCGCGCCACTGACGGGGAACTGACCAAGGCGCTGGCACCGGCCCTCGATGCGGGCTGGCACCTGGCCTCCGCCGAACCATCGGCGAAGGGACGCAACGGCGTGGCGCTGCTGTCGAAGGCGGCCCCCGATGCGATACGCACCGGCATCGGCGCGGCAGAATTCGCCGATGCCGGTCGCTACATCGAAGGCGACTTCGGGGACGTCACCGTCGCGAGCCTGTACCTGCCTTCGGGCGAGGTGGGGACCGATCGCCAGGACGAGAAAGAACGCTTCATGGCTGCGTTCGCGAAGTATCTGACCAAGACGGCCAAGACAGCGAAGGCCGGCGACCGGGATGTCGTGGTCTGCGGCGACTGGAACATCGCCCACACCGAGGCCGATCTGAAGGCATGGAAGACCAACCGTAAGAATTCGGGGTTTCTGCCGGAGGAACGTGAGTGGGTGTCGCGACTGCTCGCCGAGAAGGCCCCGTGGACCGACGTCGTTCGGGCGCTACACCCGGACGTCGAGGGCCCATACAGCTGGTGGTCCTACCGCGGAAAGGCGTTCGACAACGACGCCGGTTGGCGCATCGACTATCAACTGGCTACGAGTGATCTGGCCGAGCGGGCCAAGGATGCGATCACGGAGAGGGCCGAGGCGTACGACGAGCGCTGGTCAGATCATGCGCCGGTGACCGTCCGCTACCGCTAGAGCGGAGCCTGCGGAGTGACCCGGGTGCGCTGGAGCGGAGCCTGCGGAGTGACCCGGGTGCGCTGGATCGGAGCCTGCGGAGTGACGCGTGCGATGGACAAGGCAAGGCACGCAGTCGGCGTCGATCGGGTCGTGAAAAGATTGGCTCATGTCTTCTTCCGACTCCATCGACACTACGCAGGGTCCGCGGCGACGCGTGCTCTCCGGCATCCAACCGACTGCCGATTCGTTCCATCTCGGCAATTACCTGGGTGCGGTGCGGAACTGGGTGGAGTTGCAGGACGAGTTCGATGCGTTCTATTTCATCCCGGACCTGCATGCAATCACTGTTCCGCAGGATCCCAAGGAACTGCGTCGGCGCACCAGAGTGGCTGCGGCACAGTTGCTCGCGGTGGGCATCGATCCAGAGAAGTCGACGCTGTTCGTGCAGAGCCAGGTTCCCGAGCATGCGCAATTGGCGTGGGTTCTCAACTGCATCACCGGGTTCGGCGAAGCGGCGCGGATGACGCAGTTCAAGGACAAATCGGCCAAGCAGGGACGCGATCACACCAGCGTCGGGCTGTTCACCTACCCCATTCTGCAGGCTGCCGACATTCTGCTCTACCGGCCCAATCTGGTTCCGGTGGGTGAGGATCAGCGTCAGCATCTGGAGTTGACGCGCGACTTGGCGCAGCGTTTCAACACGCGATTCAAGAAGACGTTCGTCGTTCCCGACGCGCACATCATCAAGGGCACAGCGAAGATCTTCGACCTGCAGGATCCCACCGCGAAGATGAGTAAGTCGTCGTCGAATCCGGCGGGCATCGTCAATATTCTCGACGATCCGAAGGTCTCGGCGAAGAAGATTCGCTCGGCGGTCACGGACAACGAACGCGACATCGTGTTCGATCCGGAGAACAAGGCGGGCGTCAGTAACCTGCTGGTCGTGCAGTCTGCGTTGTCGGGCGCGAGTATCGACGATCTCGTGGCCGGATATGCGGGCAAGGGCTACGGCGACCTCAAGTCGGACACCGCCGACGTGCTGACCGAGTTCGTCGTTCCGTTGCGTGAGCGGATGGACGGGTACATGGCCGATGTCGCCGAACTCGACCGTATCCTCGCTGCAGGTGCGGATCGGGCCAGAGAAGTGGCGAGCCGAACACTCGCTCAGGTCTACGACCGGGTGGGTTTCCTACCTCCCGGTGCCTAGCATTTTCGGCACCGTGGGTGTCGCTTCGCAACGATGCGGCAACATGATCAGACAGCGGCCCACGACAGTGAGAAGGTGAGTGTCATGCCCGACTTCAAGGCCATGCTCGACGACAAGCGTGCCCAGTGGCCCTGGCTCGATCACACCGTCGTTGCTGCGCAGCGGTTTCAAGGTCAAAAGGGAAACTACTATGCCGCCGGTATGACGTACTTCAGCGTGCTGGCGCTGTTTCCGTTGCTCATGGTTGCCTTTGCGGTCGCCGGGTTCGTCCTGGTGAACCAGCCGGAGTGGCTTTCCGAGATCCAGTCGCAGATCGCCGACAACGTGCCGGGCAGTTTCGGTGAGACGATCAACGATCTGATCAAGACGGCAATCGAAGAACGCGCAAGTGTCGGCATCATCGGTCTGTTCGGCGCGCTGTATGCCGGTCTCGGTTGGATCGCCAACCTGCGTGAGGCGCTGACCGCGATGTGGGAGAGCCAGCGCGACTCGGCTGGTTTTCTGGCAACAAAGGCCAAGGATTTTGCTGCGCTGCTCGGGCTCGGGGCCGCGCTGGTGTTGTCGCTCGCGTTGTCGGCACTGGCCGGTGGCGGCGTCATGCGCAGCATTCTCGAGTGGGCGAATCTCGACACCGTCCCAGGAGTCGGTATCGCACTGCGCGTATTTTCGATACTTCTCGCACTGGCGGGCACCTGGGCGTTGTTCACCTGGGTGATCTCACGGCTGCCGCGCGAGCCGGTGTCGTGGCGTAGCGCAGCAAAGGGTGCGCTACTTGCCGCAATCGGGTTCGAGATCTTCAAGCAGCTCGGTGCCATCTATCTGGGGTCGGTGACGAGTGGTCCTGCGGGCGTCGTCTTCGGGCCCATCATCGGTCTGTTGGTGTTCGTCTACACGACCTCACGGCTGGTGCTGTTCTCCACGTCGTTTGCCGCGACCACTCGCGAAAGCCTCGCCGCAGCTCACGTTCCGGCACCGGAACCGGCGGTGATCAGTACGAGGGTCGAGGTCAGCGAAGGACCGGGAGTGAGCGGCGGTCTGGCGCTGGTCGGCGCGGGGGCCCTAGCGGTTCTCGGTGTTGCAGGATTACGCAACAGACGCCGCTGACGTCGAGTGGGTGCGCCGAACGGAGTCCGATTCACCGGTTGCGCGACAGTTTTCGCGCTCCCCACAGCAATCCGATCACGACGATCGAGCCGATGACCCCGATCGCAATGCGAACGACTGTGTCGCCCTGTGCTTGCAGGTCGGACTGCCGGCTACCGGAGTCCGGCGACGTCGGCACCGATGACGGTGGCTGGGCGAGCGTCGGTGTCGCGTCGCTCGCGCGGGTACTCGTCACCGGCGATGTCGACTGCGGTTCGACGAGATCACCGACGCCGCTGGCCGAATTCAGGGCGAAGCCGTAGTCCAACAGTCGTGCAGCCTGCTCCCACGGACGTATCGGGAGCACGTCACCTTGCATGATCGTCACCACCAGCCGTCTACCGTTGCGCTCGGCTCCGGCAACGAAAGTCTGGCGAGCGTCGTCGGTGTATCCGGTCTTGCCGCCGAGGGCTCCCTCGTAGTTGTAGAGCAGCCGATTGTCGTTGGAGAGGGCGAACCCGGGCCGGTCCTGATCGTCCGGGATCGCGGGATCCTTCGGATAGCCTGGAAACTGCACGGTCTCCGTCGAAATCAGCTGCGCAAAAGTCGGATTGCGCATAGCCGCGCGGTAGATCAAAGCCAGGTCGTAGGCGGAACACGCCATCCCCGGCCCATCGAGACCGGACGGCGTCGCGGTGCGCGTGTCGAGCGCGCCCAGTTCGGCGGCCTTGGCATTCATCTTGTCCACGGTGGCGGCATTCCCGCCCATTTGCGCCGACAACGCATGCGCGGCATCGTTTCCCGACGCCATCACCAGGCCCTGCATCAGTTGCAGATTGGTGTACACCCCGTTCTTACCGATGCCGACGGCGCTGCCCTCGGCGTTGGCATCCTCGGCAGTCGCGGTGATCTGTGTGTTCAGGTTCAATTCGTCCAGTGCGACGAGCGCGAGCAGCATCTTGATCGTGCTCGCCGGCCGATATCGGCCGTGCGGATCCTTGGCTGCGAGCACCGCACCGGAGTCCATATCGGCGACCACGAATCCGGTGGCAGAGATATCCGCGGGGAGTGGGGGAGCACCGTCGGGCACCACCGCTCCGCACTCGGCGAGTCGATCTCCGCCGACAGCGTCCGCAGGAATCGGAAGTGGTTGCGGAACAGTACGTCCCGGTGCCGGAACCTCGGATAGGTCGATTGCGGGCGGTGGGGACGCCGCGAACGGGCAGTCGTCGGTGTCGGGCGTCGTGAACGGCGGTGTCGTCGTCGCAATCGGAGGCTCGGCGGCAGGCTGCGCCAGAGCCGGTCCGGCACCGATACCGGCCACGGCCATCGATACCGCACCCGCGACCACGAAGCTTCTGATCCTTTTCATCGCGAATCACCATAGGCGCTGCGGCGCTCGTCGATGCGGCGACTCGCGCTGGCGACCGACCGGCGGCCCCTGTGGTCCGACAGTTGCGACGATGAATGCGGCCAACTGGGTGCGCTCGGCCTGGCGAACCGATGAGAATTGTATGCACCGTATATTTCAACCTTCGAGCTATCGACCGGACCGGTCGTGCCAAGATCGTTCGGTGGTCCGAAAGGCACAGTTGTCCGAAAGGCACAGTTGTCCGAGAGGGAGTGGCAATGACGTTTCGACAGTGGCCCGACGCCGGCGTGTTCGGTACAGCCCGGAACCGGGCGGGCCGCACGCCGATCGCGGTGTTCGCGCTCGGTGCCGTCGTCGCACTGACGCTTACTGCCTGCTCGAGTACCGGTGGTGCTCCTCGATCGTCCGACGACGGGAGCAATGCGGGCGTCGCCGACACGCCGTCGGCGACGGTAGCGATGATTACGCACGAGGTTCCCGGCGACACTTTTTGGGATCTCGTGCGCAAGGGTGCCGAGGCCGCCGCAGCCAAGGACAACATCGAACTGCGCTACTCCGCAGATCCCGAGGCACCCAACCAGGCCAACCTCGTCCAGAGTGCGATCGATTCCAAGGTCGACGGCATTGCCGTCACCCTGGCCAAGCCCGATGCGATGGCACCCTCGGTGGAGGCGGCCACGGCGGCCGGCATCCCTGTGGTCGCGTTCAATTCCGGCTACGACTCCTGGAAAGGCATGGGGGTTGGGCAATACTTCGGCCAGGACGAAACCATCGCCGGTCAGGCAGCCGGTGCGCGGCTCACCGAGGACGGCGCACGTAAGACGCTGTGCATCATCCAGGAGCAGGGCGCTGTCGCGCTCGAGGCTCGTTGCGCGGGTGTCAGGCAGGGCTTCACCGGAGGTGGCACCGAGATCCTGAACGTCAACAGCAAGGACATGCCGTCCGTGGAGGCGACCATCACCGCCAAGCTGCAGCAGGATCCGACCATCGATCACGTCATCGCTCTCGCTGCTCCGATCGCCCTGACTGCCGTGCAGTCCACGAACAACGCGGGAAGCGACGCCACTGTCGTCACCTTCGACACCAATGCTGCGTTGGTCGACGCGATCGAGTCCGGCGACGTCGCATGGGCGATCGATCAGCAGCCTTACCTGCAGGGCTACCTGGCCATCGACTCGCTGTGGCTGTATCTCAACAACGGCAACACCGTCGGCGGAGGCACCCCGGTCCTGACCGGTCCCGCGTTCATCGACTCGACCAACATCGACGCCGTCGCCGAGTACGCCCGCAACGGCACACGCTGAGTGCATCGCCTCGGCTCGGAAGGAACATCATGTCCACACAGGCCGATCCGGCTCTGTCGAAACGCACCGCGATCGCGGATGGGCGAACCGGAAAGCGGAAGCCGTTGCAGCGTGTGCTGATTCGACCGGAGTTCGGTGCACTCTTCGGTGCAGTCGTCATTTTCGTCTTCTTCTGCATCGTCGCACCGCCGTTTCGGTCGCCCGAGGCTCTCGCCACTGTGCTGTACGCGTCGTCGACCATCGGCATCATGGCGATCGGTGTCTCGTTGCTGATGATCGGCGGTGAATTCGACCTCTCCACCGGTGTGGCGGTGACCTTTTCCTCACTCATGGCCTCGATGCTGGCCTACAACTTGCACCTGAACGTCTGGGCCGGTTCTGTTCTGGCGTTGGTGTTGGCATTGTCTGTGGGGGTGTTCAACGGATATCTGGTGATGCGCACCAGAATTGCGTCGTTCCTGATCACGTTGGCGTCGTTTCTGATGCTCACCGGCATCAATCTCGCCGTCACCAAGCTCGTCACCGGTCAGGTCGCCACCCCGTCCATCTCGGACATGGAGGGATTCGACTCGGCCAAGGCCGTCTTCTCGTCGTCGTTCTCGCTGTTCGGCGTGTCCGTTCGCATCACCGTCGTGTGGTGGATCGTCTTGACTCTGGCGGCGACATGGGTGTTGATGAGAACGCGCATCGGCAACTGGATCTTCGCAGTCGGTGGCAATCAGGAATCGGCACGAGCCGTCGGCGTCCCGGTCACGAGGGTCAAGATCGGCTTGTTCATGTTCGTCGGTTTCTGCGCCTGGTTCGTCGGCATGCATCTGCTGTTCGCCTTCGACACCGTCCAATCCGGTCAGGGTGTCGGCAACGAGTTCCTCTACATCATCGCCGCCGTCATCGGCGGATGCCTGCTCACCGGCGGGTACGGGACCGCCGTCGGCGCTTTCATCGGGGCGTTCATCTTCGGCATGACCAATCAGGGCATCGTCTACGCAGGGTGGAACCCCGACTGGTTCAAGTTCTTTCTCGGCGCGATGTTGCTGTTCGCCGTGATCGCAAACAACTCCTTCCGCACTTACGCGGCGAAAAGGTGATCCATGACTTCCCCCGCCACAACGCCTGACAACGAATCCTCCTCCGACACATCGGTGCCACTGATCGAACTGCGGGGCGTGGGCAAGAGCTACGGCAACATCGTCGCGCTCCAGGGAATCGATCTGCGCGTGGGTGCCGGTGAGGTGACCTGCGTGCTGGGCGACAACGGCGCAGGAAAATCCACCCTGATCAAGATCATGGCCGGCTTGCATCGTCAGTCCGAAGGCCAGTTGCTCGTCGACGGCGAACCAGCGACATTCGACTCACCGAAGGATGCGCTGAACAAGGGTATCGCCACGGTCTACCAGGACCTCGCCGTCGTCTCCCTGATGCCGGTGTGGCGCAACTTCTTTCTCGGCCAAGAGCTCCGCAGAGGCACGATCCTCAAATCGCTCGACATCGAGGCGATGCGCGCGACGACCATCGGCGAACTTCGCAAGATAGGCATCGATCTGCCCGATGTCGATGCCCCCATCGGCACCCTCTCCGGCGGACAGCGGCAGTGCGTGGCCATTGCCCGCGCCATGTTTTTCGGTGCCCGCGTGCTCATTCTCGACGAGCCGACTGCCGCGCTGGGCGTCAAGCAGTCGGGGATGGTGCTGCGCTACATTTCCGCAGCCAAGGAAGAGGGCTTCGGTGTCGTGCTCATCACCCACAATCCACACCACGCGTTCCTCGTCGGAGATCACTTCGTCCTGCTCAACCGCGGCCGTCAGACGCTCGATCGTGCGTACGGCGACATCACGCTCGACGATCTCACCACCGAAATGGCCGGTGGCCAGGATCTCGCCACCCTCACCCACGAACTCGGCCGATGACTCGGTGAGGGGTGAGAATCAGGCACGACGGGTAGTCGAGCGGTAGCGGTGCCCGACGGAGGCGCCAGACGAAGGAGCCGAACATGAGTGAGCACGAGCCCCTCGGACCACTGTCACCGGACTTTCTCGAATCCGATTTCTTCGGGTATCAGGGAATGCTCGACGACGACGAAATCGAGGTGGTGCTGCGCACTCGTCGGTTCCTCCAGGACGAGGTAGCGCCGCGGGCCAACGAATTCTGGGAGAAGGCCGTCTCGCCGGTGCATCTGATGCCGCAGATCGCCGAACTCGAGATCGCCGGCCTCGGTTACGCATTCGACGACCGAAAAGCCTCACGCAAGCTGCTCACCGGCTGGCTGGAGATGGAGTTCGCGCGCGTCGATCCGTCGACGGGAACCATGTTCAGCGTGCACAGCTCGCTGGCGATGAGCAGCATCTCGATCCTCGGCTCGGACGAGCAGCGTGCGCGGTGGTTGCCGGCCATGCGCCGGATGGAGACGATCGGCGCGTTCGGACTGTCCGAGCCGCACGGCGGATCCGATGTCGCGGGCGGCTTGGAGACCACGGCCCGCCTCGACGGCGACCACTGGATACTCAACGGCAGCAAGCGCTGGATCGGAAACGCCACGTTTGCAGACCTGACCATCGTCTTCGCCAAGGACGAGGCCGACGGCGAGGTGAAAGGTTTCGTGGTGGAGAAGGAGTTCGAGGGATTCCGGGCCGACAAGATCGAGGGTAAGTACTCGCTGCGGGCGGTGGAGAACGCGGACGTCCACCTCGAGAACTGTCGGGTCCCGGTCGCCAACAAGCTCGCCGATGCGAACTCCTTCGCAGACACCGCAAAGGTGCTTCGATTGACCCGAGGAGGGGTGGCGTTTCAGGCGGTGGGCGTCATGATGGGCGCGTACGAGCGAGCCGTTGCCTACGCACGCGAACGCGAGCAGTTCGGCGCTCCGATCGCATCCTTCCAGCTCATTTCCGATCTGATCGCGCGCATGACGGCAAACATCACCGCATCGCTCGGTATGGCGATCCGTGTCGCGCAGTTGCAGGGCAACGGAATTCATCACGACGAGCACGCGGCGCTCGCGAAGACCTTCTGCACGACGCGACTGCGCGAAGTTGTGGGTTGGGCCCGAGAGATAATGGGTGGCAACGGAATTCTGATCGAGAACGACGTCATCAGATTCTTCGCCGACGCCGAGGCGCTCTACTCCTACGAGGGAACGGCACAGATCAACAACCTGATCGTCGGCCGCGGCGTCACGGGCTTCAGCGCATTCGTCTGACACAGCCCGTTCGTCCCACACACACGAAACGGCGAGCGCCCCTTCGCATCTGCGAAGGGGCGCTCGCCGTCGGCAGTGATGGTCAGCGTGCGAACAGCAGCGCGCGCTTGACTTCCTGAATTGCCTTGGTCACCTGGATGCCGCGAGGGCAGGCGTCGGTGCAGTTGAAGGTGGTGCGGCACCGCCACACACCCTCGACATCGTTGAGGATGTCCAGTCGCTCCGTTGCACCCTCGTCGCGGCTGTCGAAGATGAACCGGTGTGCATTGACGATTGCGGCGGGGCCGAAGTAACTGCCGTCGCTCCAGAACACGGGGCACGAGGTGGTGCAGCACGCGCACAGGATGCATTTTGTGGTGTCGTCGAATCGGGCGCGGTCCGCTGCAGACTGGATCCGCTCACGGGTCGGCTCGTTACCTGTCGTCATCAGGAAGGGCTTCACGGCGCGGAACGCGTCGAAGAAGGGCTCCATGTCGACGATGAGGTCCTTCTCCACCGGCAAGCCCTTGATGGGCTCGATGGTGATGTTGAGCGTCTTCGACGAATCCTTGGGAAGCATGTCGCGCATCAACACCTTGCAGGCGAGACGGTTGACGCCGTTGATCCGCATTGCATCGCTGCCGCAGACGCCGTGTGCGCACGAACGACGGAACGTCAGGGTGCCGTCCAGGTAGCCCTTGACGTACAGCAGCAGGTTGAGCAGACGGTCGGTGGCCAGGGTGGGGACCTGAAAGGTGTCCCAGCGCTGTCCGTCACCGCTCTCGGGGTTGAAGCGCGCGATCTTGAGGTTCACCATCACCGCGCCTTCGGGGACGGGTGGCAGATCGGACTCGTTCGACTTCTTGTCCAGGGTGGGTGCACTCATATCAGTACTTCCGCTCCATCGGCTCGTAGCGGGTTTGGATTACCGGCTTGTAATCCAGGCGGATCTCGGTGAGCAAACCTGTGCCCTCTTTGTAGGCCATGGTGTGCTTCATGTACTCGGCATCGTTGCGCTCGGGGTAGTCCTCGCGAGCGTGACCGCCGCGCGATTCCTTGCGGTTGAGGGCGCCGACGACCGTGACCTCGGCCATTTCGAGCAGGAAGCCCAACTCGATGGCCTCGAGCAAATCGCTGTTGTAGCGCTTGCCCTTGTCGGTGACCGTGATCTTGTTGTACCGCTCCTTGAGGGCGCGGACATCTTTGAGAGCCGTCTCGAGACGCTCCTCGGTGCGGAACACCGATGCGTTGTTGTCCATGGACTGCTGCATCTCGGTGCGGATGTCGGCTGCGCGCTCGTGGCCGTGATCGGACAGGATCAACTCCAACCAGTCCTGCACCATCTTCGCCGGTTCCTCGGGGAGCGGGGTGAAGTCGACCGAGTTGGCGTACTCGGCCGCTGCGATGCCCGCACGACGGCCGAAGACGTTGATGTCGAGCAGCGAGTTGGTGCCGAGGCGGTTGGCTCCGTGCACCGACACACAAGCGCATTCTCCGGCTGCGTACAGACCGGGAACGCTGTCGGTGTTGTTGCGGAGTACCTCACCGTGAATCTTGGTGGGGATGCCGCCCATCACGTAGTGACACGTCGGGTAGACGGGCACCGGCTCCTTGACGGGGTCGACACCGAGGTAGGTGCGCGAGAACTCCATGATGTCGGGGAGCTTCTCGTCCAGAACTTCCTCGGGGATGTGCGTGACGTCGATGTAGACGTAGTCCTTGTTCGGGCCGCCGCCGCGTCCTTCGAGGACCTCGAGGACCATCGAGCGCGCGACGATGTCGCGCGGCGCAAGGTCCTTGATGGTCGGTGCGTAGCGCTCCATGAAGCGTTCACCGGACTCGTTGCGGAGGATGCCGCCCTCGCCTCGGACCGCCTCGGAAATGAGGATGCCCAGGCCTGCGAGACCGGTCGGGTGGAACTGGTGGAATTCCATGTCCTCGAGCGGAAGTCCCTTGCGGAAGACGATGCTCATGCCGTCGCCGGTGAGGGTGTGCGCGTTGGACGTGGTCTTGTAGATCCGGCCCGAGCCGCCGGTGGCGAAAATGATCGACTTGGCGTGGAAGATGTGCAGCTCACCGGTGGAGAGCTCGTAGGCGATGATGCCGGTGGCGACGGGACCGTCGTCGGTCTCGGTCAGGCACAGGTCCAGTGCGTAGAACTCGTTGTAGAACTCGACGTCGTGCTTGACGCAGTTCTGGTAGAGCGTCTGCAGGATCATGTGGCCGGTGCGGTCCGCGGCGTAGCAGGCCCGGCGAACGGGCGCTTTGCCGTGGTCGCGGGTGTGTCCACCGAAGCGACGCTGATCGATCTTGCCTTCGGGCGTGCGGTTGAACGGCAGGCCCATCTTCTCGAGATCGAGAACGGCGTCGATGGCTTCCTTGGCCATGATCTCCACCGCGTCCTGGTCGGCGAGGTAGTCGCCGCCCTTGACGGTGTCGAACGTGTGCCACTCCCAGTTGTCCTCTTCGACATTGGCCAGTGCGGCACACATGCCGCCCTGTGCTGCACCGGTGTGCGAGCGCGTGGGGTAGAGCTTGGTCAGTACGGCAGTGCGCGCGCGGGGTCCTGCTTCGATCGCGGCACGCATACCGGCACCGCCTGCGCCGACGATCAGTACGTCGTAACGATGTTCCTGCATGTAAGCGTCAGTGTCCTTAGCTCGCCGAGATGTTGGGATCGAAGGTGAAGATGACGTAGGTGCCGACGCCCATGATCAGGATCATCGACAGCACCAGCAGTGTGGTCAACCAGAACCGCGTCGTGTCCTTGCGTGAGTAGTCCGCGATGATCGTGCGCAGGCCGTTGCCGCCGTGCAGCTGAGCGAGCCACAGCATCGTCAGATCCCAGAACTGCCAGAACGGGCTGGCCCAGCGACCGGCGACGAATGCGAAGTTGATGCGGTGCACACCGTCGTCGAGCATCAGCATGATGAACATGTGTCCGAGTACGAGCACGATCAGAGCCAGACCGGAGAAGCGCATGAACAGCCATGCGTAGAGCTCGAAGTTGCCCTTGCTCTGACGACGCGGTGAACGCGGGTTGGCCAAGCTGGCCGGACGGTCGTAGTTCGTACCGAGGACCTTGGCCTCGGGACCCTGCGTAGACATCACTGACCACCCGCCGTGAACATGTTGTAGAAGATTCGTCCCGCACCGGGGATCATGACGACGAGCCAGACGACTCCGATGACCCACAGCATCGGCTTCTGGTACTGCGGTCCCTTGGACCAGAAATCGATCAACATCACCCGGATGCCGTTCAGCGCGTGGTACAGCACTGCCGCGACGAGGCCGAGCTCCATCAGGCCGACGAGAGGGGTCTTGTAGGTCTCGATGATGGCGTCGTACGTTTCGGGGTTGACCCGAACCATCGCCGTGTCGAGGACGTGGACGAACAAGAAGAAAAAGACCAGAACGCCTGTGATTCTGTGAAGGACCCAGGACCACATGCCCGGATCCCCGCGGTACAGCGACCGCTTGTGCTCCTTGACCGGAGCGGCTTCTGTCGTGCTACTCATCGAGTGCAATGCCTCCAACGTCGTTGGTGGACGCGTCGAGCCCGGTGGCCGGTCTTGTCCTGGCTCGATTTGTCGCGATTCGGCCCTAGTGCTGGTTGTACTAGCCGCTTACAAGAAACTGTAAACCCATTCGAAACACGGAACTAATTCGACTCGAGGTTCGTATCGCAACGAAATTCGGTGTTAGGTTTGCCTTCCCAATTCGGGCTCGAAGTTTCCGGCAGTTCTCTGCATCAATTCAGACAGCATGATTGGATGAGTGATTATGGACGAAATCGACTGGAATGCGTTGCGCGACAGCGCTCATGAGGCAATGCGTCGTGCTTACGCCCCGTACTCGAACTTTCCGGTCGGTGCGGCTGCTCTGGTGGACGACAATCGAATAGTCACTGGGTGCAATGTGGAAAATGTCTCATACGGTTTGGGGCTCTGCGCCGAGTGTGGACTGGTCTCGAACCTGCACTCGACCGGCGGGGGCGCACTCGTGGCCTTCTCCTGCTGCGATTCTCGACGTGAGATCCTGATGCCGTGCGGGCGGTGCCGGCAGTTGCTGTTCGAGTTCGGTGGCCCGGAACTGCTCGTCGACACCACCTCGGGACCGCGTCGACTGGCAGAGTTGCTCCCCGATGCATTCGGCCCCGACAACCTCGACGAAGGACGCGTGAACGACCATGCCTGACGCCGTATCGATCATCAGCGCCAAGCGCGACGGTCGCGTTCTCGACGACGAGCAGATCGAGTGGGTGATCGCGGAGTTCACTCGCGGAACCGTCGCGCCGGAACAGATGTCGGCGTTGGCGATGGCAATTCTGTTGCGCGGACTGTCGCGTCGGGAATTGAGTACGTGGACGAACGCGATGATCGCCTCGGGCACCCGGATGGACTTCTCCTCGCTGCCGCTGCCCACCGTCGACAAGCACTCGACCGGCGGTGTCGGAGACAAGATCACGTTGCCGCTGGCTCCGCTCGTCGCCGCGTGCGGGGCAGCGGTTCCGCAGCTGTCGGGTCGAGGGTTGGGGCACACCGGCGGAACGCTCGACAAGCTCGAGTCGATCCCCGGGTGGCGAGCGGATCTCACCGGCGAACAGATGCACCGCATCCTGGCCGATCCGGCAGTCGGCGCGGTCGTGTGCGCCGCCGGTGCCAGTCTTGCTCCGGCCGACAAGAAGCTCTATGCACTGCGTGACGTCACCGGGACCGTCGAATCGATTCCACTGATCGCGAGCTCGATCATGAGCAAGAAGATCGCCGAGGGCACCGGCGCGCTGGTATTGGACGTCAAGGTCGGTGCCGGTGCGTTCATGAAGAGCGTCGAGGACGCACGTGAACTCGCCACCGCCATGGTCGAGCTCGGAACCGACGCGGGCGTGCGCACTCTGGCGGTGCTGACGGCGATGGACACCCCACTCGGGCTCACCGCGGGCAACGCACTCGAAGTGGAGGAGTCCGTCGAGGTGCTCGCCGGGGGAGGACCGGCCGACATCGTCGAGTTGACGATCACGTTGGCGCGAACGATGCTCGCCGCGGCCGGGATCGAGGGCGTCGATCCGGCCGACAAACTCGCCGATGGTTCGGCGATGGATCGGTGGCGGACGATGATCGCCGCGCAGGGCGGCGATCCCGATGCAGCGTTGCCGACCGCCCGTGAGAGTCAGGAGTTCACCGCCACCACCGATGGCGTCGTGACCGGGTTGGACGCGATGGGCGTCGGACTCGCGGCGTGGCGGCTCGGGGCAGGCCGCGAGCGACAGGGCGAGCCGGTGCAGAGCGCAGCCGGTGTGCGTCTGCACGCCAAGCCCGGTGATCGAGTGCGGGCCGGGGATCGGCTGGCGACGCTCTACACCGACACTCCCGAGCGGTTCGAGTACGCGCAGCAGGCACTCGACACCAGTTGGGAGATCGGTGCCACGCCGCCGCAGCTGCGGCCACTCGTCATCGACCGCATCGGACAGTAGCGGCTCGCTCAGATCAGGTTGCCGGCCTCGGTCAGCACACTGCGCAGGATCTGTTCCATCTCGTCGAACTCCCGCTGCCCGCAGATCAGCGGCGGTGCCAACTGGATCACCGGGTCTCCGCGGTCGTCGGCGCGGCAGTACAGGCCTGCGTCGAACAGTGCGGTGGACAGGAAGCCACGGAGGATGCGTTCTGCTTCGGCGTCGCTGAACGTCTCCTTGGTGGTCTTGTCCTTCACCAGTTCGATGCCGTAGAAGAATCCCTCGCCGCGTACGTCGCCGACGATCGGCAGGTCGTGCAGCTTCTCGAGGGTGGCGCGGAATGCCGGTGCGTTGTCTGCCACATGGGCGTTGATTCCTTCGCGCTCGAAGATGTCGAGGTTCGTCATGGCGACGGCGGCGGAAACGGGATGGCCACCGAAGGTGTATCCGTGTGCAAAGCTCGAGGTTCCGTCGTCGAACGGCTCGAAGAGCCTGTCGGAGGCGATCATTGCGCCGATGGGCGAGTAGCCCGAGGTCAATCCCTTGGCGCAGGTGATGATGTCGGGCACGTATCCGAAATCGTTGCAGGCGAACATCGATCCGATGCGCCCGAAGGCACAGATGACCTCGTCGGAGACGAGCAGTACGTCGTAGCGGTCGCAGATTTCGCGGACCCGTTCGAAGTACCCTGGCGGGGGTGGGAAGCACCCGCCTGCGTTCTGGACCGGTTCGAGGAACACTGCGGCAACCGAATCCGGTCCTTCGAATTCGATGGCCTCGGCGATGCGATCGGCAGCCCAGATTCCGAAGGCTTTCGGATCGGTGTCGAGGGGCGCAGGCGCACGGTAGCTGTTGGTGTTCGGCACCCGGAAGGCTCCCGGTGTCAGCGGCTCGAACGGCTCTTTGAGAGCAGGGATCCCGGTGATCGCGAGGGCGCCCTGCGGGGTGCCGTGGTAGGCGATGGCCCGAGAGATCACTTTGTGTTTGCCGGGTTTGCCGACCTTCTTGAAGTACTGCTTGGCCAGCTTCCATGCGCTTTCGACGGCTTCTCCGCCACCTGTGGTGAAGAAGACGCGGTTGAGATCTCCTGGGGCGTACCCGGCGAGGCGTTCGGCGAGTTCGATGGCCGGTTCGGTGGCGTAGGACCAGAGCGGGAAGAACGCCAATTCCTTCGCCTGTTTGGCTGCGGCCTCGGCCAGCTCTTCGCGGCCGTGACCGACCTGCACGACGAACAGTCCCGAGAGGCCGTCGATGTAGCTCTTGCCGTTCGAGTCCCAGATTGTCGAACCCTCGCCGCGGGTGATGATCGGGGGAGTGACCCCTGCGCCGTGACGGGTGAAGTGACCCCACAGATGCTTGGCTGCGGAGGCATCGAGCTCGGCGGTCGTTCGTGTCATCGTGTTCCCCAATTGTATTGCTGCTTGACGAGTTTGAGATAGACCAGCGTTTCGGTGCTGGTAACACCGTCCAGGCTGCGGATCTGCTTGTTCAGGATCTGCAGCAGTTGTTCGTCGTCCTCGCAGACCACTTCCACGACGATGTCGAACGAGCCCGCCGTCAGGACGACGTAGTCGATGGCGTCGATCGCCGACAACTCCTCCGACAGGGCGTAACTGTCTCCGGTGCACTTGATGCCGATCATGGCCTGCCGCTCGAATCCGACCTGTACCGGATCGGTCACGGCGACGATCTGCATGACGCCGGAGTCCGTCAGACGTTGAACTCGTTGACGCACAGCGGCTTCCGAGAGACCGACGGCTTTGGCGATGGCGGAGTACGAGCGTCGCCCGTCCTCCTGGAGCTGTTCGATGATCGCTTTGGAGACATCGTCGAGTGCAATGGGCGGCTGCTCGGGCATGCCTCGATCCTGTCACTGCCGTGGTTGTGAACGCAACCCGCTTCCAATGAAATTCGTATCGAAAGTCGAATTTTGCGACAGAATCAGTTGTCAAAGGTTCAAAAATAGTCAGAATCAGTAGAGAGCGACGGACCCGCTCTAGTCGTGCGGAACGATGACCACCGGCACCGGGGCTGCTCGCAGTATCTTGGCCGCACTCGATCCGAGGAACACCCGCTTGGGAGTTGCCAGTCGACTGGAGCCGAGGAACAGCACATCGCCCGGCTTCCAGTCGAGGTTGCCCATGGCCTCGTCCAGCGTCGATCCATCGGCGACGACGGACTGCAGACCTTCGATGTCGGGGAGGGTGCGTACTGCGAGTTCGAGATTGTCCTGCGCGGCAGTGACCTGTCGTCGACGTGTATCCAGTGAGTTCTCGTCGGCCGGGGCCCCGGTCGGTTCGAGAGAGACCAGCGATACCAACCGGACCGGAACGTGTGCTGCGCTGGCAAGGGTGATCGCGAACGGCAGCGGATTCGGCGCGGAGGCCCGAGTGGGGACTGCCACGGTCAGGTCGGTGATCGGTGCGTTCGAGAGTCGATAGCCCCGAGGTGCGAGCGCCAGTGGAACTTCCGAGGCATGAAGAAGCTGACCGGCAACCGATCCGATCGAATGCCGATTCAACAGCCCGTCGCCTGCACCGCCCACGACGATCATGTCGGCATCGGTCTGTACCGCGAAGTCGATCAGTGCGCGGGCAAAGGACTCGTGAGAGAGCACGTGCGTTCTCACCTCGATGCCCGACGGGACCTGGGCGGCCGCGTCTTTCACCCAGGCCTCGGCCTTGGTCTCGAGAACTTTTCGGTATGGTCCACTGCCTTCCATGACCGGTTCGTCGACGGCCATGACCAGGACGATGTCGATGGACGCGTCGAGGGCGCGGGCAACGGCGGTGGCCAGGGCTACGCCGTCGTCGCCGCTGGGAGTGGCGAGGTAGCCGACGGTGATCTTCATGAGCTTTTCGGTCCTTCTCTTCTAGTAAGTGTCGGGAACCTTGACTTCGGTGGACGCAGTGAGGGTCTTGCCCTGGAAGAAGTCCTTGTTGCCCACGAAGCACAGCAGCATGAGCGGAATTCCGAGAACCAGCATGCCGACTCCGAGGACGAAGACTCCGCCGATCGGGCCGTAGACGGTGTAACCGTAGTCGGGATCGAGCATGTCGATAGCGCTCTGCACGAACGCCCACGTCATCGACAATCCGCCGAGGAGCGGAAAGATGCCGCGCATGAACAGGTTTCGGACAGAGGAGAACAACGTGCGGCGGAAGTACCACGTGCACGCGTACGCGGTGATCCCGTAGTAGAACGCCACTGCCAACCCCAGTGATGCCACCGAATCCTGCAGCGCATTGGCGCTGACGAAGGTCAGCACCAAATAGAACACCAGGGCTGCAGCGCCCATCACGAGCGTGCCGAAGCCGGGCGTCATGTACTTGGGGTGCACGCTGGCGAAACGCTTGGGTATGGCCTCGTACACGGCCATCGACAGTGTTCCGCGAGCCGTGGGCAGGATGGTCGTCTGCGTCGAGGACAGGGCCGAGATGGAGACCGTCAGCAGTAGCAGTGACGCGACGAGGGAGCCGGCGACCGGATCGCCCAGGATGGTGAGCACGTCGTCGACGTTGTCGGGGTTGTTCAGTCCGATTCCGGTATCGCCGAACCCTGCGAACGACTGCACGGCGTATCCGACGAGTACATAGGTCGCGACGAGAATCAGCGTGGTGATCACTGCGGCACGTCCCGGCGTCTTCTCCGAGTCCTTGGTTTCCTCGCCGACCGCCAGACAGGCGTCCCACCCCCAATAGATGAAGATGCACAGGATGATGGCCTGGGCCGCGTCGGACATCGTCACCCCGGTGGGAACCAACCAGCTCCACTGAGGCGTGATGGCCTGGGGTCCGGCGGTACCCGTCCCCACCTTGACCAGAGCTGTCACCGATACTCCGATGAGAACGCCGAACTGCACCACCAGCAACACGTTCTGCATGCGTTCGCTGATCAGGATGCCGCGAAAGCTGACGTAGGTCATCGAGACGATGAAGAACGAACCGAGTGCGACCTTGGCTGCGGTCGACTCCGCCAGCCCCGACAGTCCCAGGAACTCGAACAAGTAGATGGCGGCGATCTCGGCGACGTTGGCCAGCACGATGATCGCCGACACTGCCAGCCCCCATCCCGCCATCCAGCCGACCCACGGCCCGAACGCTTTGGTGCCCCAGGTGAAGGACGTTCCACAGTCCGGAGTATCGCGGCCGAGTTCGCGGTAGGCGAAGGCTGTGAGCAGCATCGGAACGAAAGCGATGAGGAACATCGAAGGTGCTTTGTCGCCTACGGCGAGGACGACGTAGCCGAGGGTGGCGGCCAGGCTGTATGCGGGGGCCACCGCCGAGAGCCCGATGACGATGTTGCCGACCAAACCGAGAGCGCCAGTGTTGAGTCCCTTACCTGGAATGGTGTTCGGCGGTTCCGCAATGGACATTGATCTCTCCGAGGTTCGTGTCGACCGAGGACGTCGGAGGGAGACCCGACAGAATCGGCGGCGTGTGTTGGATGAACACTACGATTTCCGTCGCTTGTGCGCTGTGTATCGACGGATTTGTTTTCATCGGAGTAACAATGCAACGAAATGGGTCGTAAAATAGGCGGAGTTCGTGGGAATTGGTGGACTCGCCGTGAGGCTCCCGCGGGCGCGCGTGCGGAGGTGCTGCGCGCTACCGTCGACACATGAGCACGATGGAGAACACACAAACTTCCACCGGTGGCAGTGCGCCACTCGATCTCGCATCGATCAGGTCGGCTCCGAAGGCGTTGCTGCACGACCATCTCGACGGCGGACTCCGCCCCCAGACCGTGCTGGAGTTGGCCGACGAGTGCGGCTACGACGAGCTACCCGCGACCGACGGTGTCGCACTGGGCGAGTGGTTCCGTGACTCCGCGGACAGTGGTTCGCTGGTGCGCTATCTCGAGACGTTCGCGCACACGGTGGCCGTGATGCAGACGCCGGAAGGCCTGTTCCGGGTGGCGCGTGAATGCGCCGAGGATCTCGCCGACGACGGCGTCGTGTACGCCGAAGTGCGCTTCGCGCCGGAACAACACCTCGAACGCGGCCTGACCCTCGACGAGGTCGTCACTCACACCCTCGCAGGGTTCGAAGCGGGGATCTCCGCGGCCAAAGTGCGGGGTAAGAACATCACGATCGGCACCCTGCTCACCGCGATGCGACATGCGGCTCGGTCGCGGGAGATCGCCGAGTTGACGGTTCGGTTCCGCGATCGCGGTGTGGTCGGCTTCGACATTGCCGGTGCCGAAGCGGGCTTTCCTCCCAGTCGGCACCTCGATGCCTTCGAGTACATGCGGGCGAGCAACGCGCACTTCACCATTCACGCGGGGGAGGCGTTCGGTCTGCCGTCGATCCAAGAAGCAGTGGCGTTCTGCGGTACCGACAGGCTCGGTCACGGAGTTCGGATCACCGACGACATCACCCGCGACGCCCACGGCAACCCCGAACTCGGCCTGCTGGCCGCCTACGTACGGGACACCAGAATGCCGCTCGAGCTCTGCCCGAGCTCCAACGTGCAGACCGGTGCGGTCGAGTCCTTGGCGACGCACCCGTTCGATCTGCTTGCGCGACTAAGATTCCGGGTGACGGTCAACACCGACAACCGGTTGATGAGCGACACCTCGATGAGTCGCGAGATGGTCAAGCTGGTCGAGACTTTCGGCTACGGGTGGAGTGATCTCGAGCGGTTCACCATCAACGCGATGAAGTCCGCCTTTCTGCCGTTCGACGAGCGACTGGCGCTGATCGACGACATCATCAAGCCCGGTTACGCGGTCCTGATCGGCTGACCTCGACGACGGGTCCGGTACTACTGCTTGCGCAGACGGGTCTCGAACTCGCGCTCGAGGGCGCGCCATGCCTCGGCCTCGACGGCGAACGGCGCGCTCGGAGCCAGCCGATCCGGGCTCGGTTCGAGGGTGTAGGAGACGTACCAACCCAACGGCGTCGACGTGGCAAGCGCCTCCTCGACGGAATTGTCGCCGGCGAAATCGGCTGCGTCGGTGAACAACTCGACGGCCAGATCCAGCTGGTCGACGTCGACTTCGGTGGGTCCCTCGGCGAGATCGTCGGCCAGGCCGGGCAGCACGTACACGTTGTCGTCGGTGATCTGGATGTCGAGCGAGCCATCGATGGCCGCGGTCTGAATGTCGGAGTACGTGCTGACCTGAGCCAGATCGTGGTCGTGATCGTCGGCCAGATACCGGGCGAGCGAACGCTCGGAACCGAATACGCTGATCGCCCCGCCGCGGCCGAGGAACACCGGCTTGTCGCCGAGGTAGCAGCGCAGTGTGTACACAGTGTCGTCCGAGGTGATGATACGAATCGGGTCGATACCGACCGTGGTCCAGAACGTCTCCTCGGCGGCTGCCGCGGCGATCGGATCACGGTCGACATTGTCGTCGTCGTCGTCGTCGTCGTTGTCGTCGTCTTCGTCGGAATCGGAGTCGTCCGTCGCGTCGTCGGCGTCGACGGCGTTCTCTTCCGCCGCGGTGATCTCGGCTTCGGCGACGGCAACTGCAGCGCTGTCGACGTCGGGGGAGGTGACGATGGAGTCGACGGCGTCGAGCACGTCGTCCCAGTGCTTGGCTACCGCTTTTCCGATGCGGTCCCACAACTCGGCGCCCTCGCGGCCGAGGAAGTTCTCGACGCCTCCGCCGACCGCGCCCACGAAGGGGCTACTGCTGAAAAAGCTTGTGACGGGTCGTAACTCGCACACGTCACCAATGGAGGAAACGATGTCGAAGGTGGCCTGTAGCTCGGCGAGGACATCGGCTTCGGGGTCCGAGGCCACCAACTCCGGTACCGCCACCAGATCGAAGCGATGGAGATCGTCGGGTTCGAGTTCGTGCGCCGCGAGAGCGGCGACCACCGGCCACGACGGGTGGTCGACGAGATCGTTGTCGTCGTCGGAGCGCACGAATGCCGCAAGCTCTGCGACGTTCGAGAATCCGTACAGGTCGTCCTCGTGTCCGAGGAACGCTTCCCATTCGTCGTCGCCTTCTCGCCACTCCGGTGCCCACAGTGTCGAGAAGTCACCGGCGGTGAGACCGAGTTCGATCGGGATGATGTCTCCAGCCATGGCGCGAAGCCTATCTCAGGAGTCTGTGAACGAAGCCTGCAGACTTTGCAGGATGGCGTCACGCTGTGCCAGCGCCGCTGTTGCGGCTTCAGCGGCCATGGCGGTGATCGTGGACGCGAGTTCGTGAGCGGGTATCGATCCGAGGTTCTCGGCGAGCTCGAGTGCAACCATGGCACCGGACCCGTCGGCTACGACCGTCACCACGTTGTCCGGTGAGGTGAGTCGAACGGTGATGCGGTCGAGTCGCTCGTGGGTTTCGCGCAGCGTGTCCAGACGGCGCTGGGCGGTGTCGACCACAACGTCGAGTTCGGTGCTGTGGGCGTGGGTCATACCTGCTTCAACCAACTCGTGGGTGCGACATCCTCGGCGAGGTCGTCGTTCGCGTCTGCGGCCACGCGAGCGAGTGTGGGCAATCCGAGTCGATCGAGAACCTCCGCAGGAACACCGTCGTCGGCGAGAAGTGTTCGGCGCTGGGCGCGAGCGCCCGCACTTGCCCGCGTGCACTGCTGCAGGATCGTGGCCGCCAACGCGCTACCGCTGTAACGCAGTTCGCGCTCGTCGATGGCGATTGCGATCGGCAGTCCGTGTTCGGTTGCCCGCACCGTCACCGATCCCGATCGGGTTCCCGATATCGCGCTGACGACGGTAGTGGTCGAGTCCGTCATTGTGTGGCCCTGCCCTTCATCCGGTCTGGCTCTCATTCGGTCGGGCGGTAGAAGCCCTTGAAGCCCATACCGCTGTTGGTCGTTCTGATCGGTCCCACCTGTACGGGGTCGCCTGCCTCGACTAGCTGACCGTTGCCGATGACCATGGCCACATGCCCATCCCAGACTGCGAGGTCACCGGGCATCACGTCGCCCGGTGCCACGGCCGAGCCGATGTCCTGTTCCTGTGCCAGGCGGGGGATCTCGACGCCCTGCTGCTCGTACGCCCACTGCGTCAATCCGCTGCAATCGAGCCCACTTCCCGGCGTGGTTCCACCCCACGCGTACGGCACGCCCTGTTGTGTCAGCGCGCTGCGGACAGCACCGGCGGCCTCGGCGTTCGGCGCGGTGACGGTACTGCCGTCGGGCAGCCGCACCTCGACGCCTCGGACTGCGCTGTCTGTCGAGCGAGACGAATCTGCGGCCGGGTTGCCCAGATAGTTCTGCGCTACACCGCTACCGTTGCTCGACGATTCGACACCCGGCGATGGGGACGATACCGATTGCGCGAATGTCTTCGCCAGCTTCTCGCCTGCCTCGATCACCTGCGACGTCGCAGGCGAGGTCAGGAGATTCGAGGGTGAGCCGGGGGCCGGGGCCGACCCGGCACCCACGGGAGCGGGCACCGTCGGCGGAGCGGCGAGGGCACCGACTTTCGCGGTGTGCACGGCCAATTCGGCGCGGACGCGGGCCACCACCGCCAGTGCCCTCTCCAGGTGCTCGATGGCGGCCGAGATCAGCATGGTCTGCCCTATCGGGGTCGCGATTATCGGTCCGGCGGACAGTGCAATGCCCACGAACGATTGCACTATGGCCTGGAGCTCGAGGAAACCCTGGTGGGTATCGCGGCAGGCCTGATCGACGACGGCAGCGATGTCGTCGGCGTGGTCCGCGATGGCGACGGCACTCCTGTGAGCGTTCTCGGCATATCTAAGCGCGGCGTCCGCGGCACCACCGTTCCAGTTGGCGGCGAGCTCGGTGATCGCGACCCTGCCGATTCCCTGGGCTGCTTCTATTGCCGCCGAGGACATGCGCAGCACATCCGCCGGACCCCCGCTCGGAATCGCTCCGTTGCCGAAGGCTCCGAGCAGCTCGACGATAGGACGCGCCAGCAGATCGATCATCGCCGCTACCGAGCATCCGACGCGATACCGGCGGCCGCGGCCTCAACGGTGGCATCGGTGCCGGCATCGGTGAGGGCATACGACACCGCAGATGCGGTCGCAGCCGAGCCGATGCTCGCCACCGCTCCCGCCAATCGCACTACGGCGTCGGTGTGCGCGAGATGAGTACCGGTGACCGCGCCGAGAAACTCCTGCCCGATCAGGCCGAAGACCGGTGCCAGTACGGCCGGACCACATGCGGCGGCGGCAGCACCTGCCGCGGCGATCTGTTCGGCCATGGTCGACGCCACCGCGCTGTATGCGAGGACTCCCTCGGTATCGACGACGAGTTCGGCCATCAGTGCCCCCTGAAGATGCAATCGATTCGCGGTCGCCGAATGCGACGCCCAACTGGTTCGACGCGGATGCACGCCATTCGGTTCCCCTGACTTGCCGTTCGCGTCCTACCCCCGAAGTCCTATCCTGGACGCATGGAAACACACGTGGTCGACCACCCACTGGCCGCAGCTCTGCTCACGACCATGCGCGACGAACGCAGCGACAACGCCACGTTCCGGACGGCTCTGCGTCAGCTCACCAACATGCTGGTCTACGAGGCCACCCGCGATGCCGACATCGACACTTTCGAGGTGCGCACGCCCGTAGCGGTGACCGAGGGCACCAGGCTGGCTCGCCCGCCGCTGCTCGTACCGGTGCTGCGGGCAGGTCTCGGGATGGTCGAGAAGGCCAGCAGCCTGATCCCGCAGTCCCGTGTCGGTTTCGTGGGAATGGCCAGGGACGAGCAGACGCATCAGCCCGTTCCGTACATGGAATCTCTGCCCGACGACCTGTCGCAGACACCGGTGTACGTACTGGACCCGATGCTCGCCACCGGCGGTTCGATGGTCCACACGATCGAACTTCTCGTCGGCCGCGGTGCAGCGGACGTCACGGCCATCTGTGTCGTTGCCGCTCCGGAAGGGGTTGCCGCTCTGGAAGCCTCGGGTCTGCCGGTACGGCTGGTCGCAGCGAGTATCGACGACGGCCTCAACGACAACGCCTTCATCGTTCCAGGCCTCGGCGACGCGGGCGATCGTCAGTTCGGTCCGCGCTGACGAGCAGTACCGCGGCGAGGTTGGTCCTCGGCGTCTCCTGGCCCTCGGAGGCGTCATTCGAACCGCGCCCGAGATTGCGGGTGCTCGACATCGACACCGAGCAGATCGAGTTCCACGAATTGGTGGGCCGCAGACTCGGTTTCCGCGCACCCGGTGCCGCGACCGATCGGTACTGCACCGGGCGGATGGCCTTCCGGGCCGATGGTCCGCCGCGCTACGTCCCGTGCCCCGGCAAGGAACGGGCCGTCGCGTCGGGGCAGTGCGCGGCGTGCGCAGACAAGGACAGCTTCCGATTCGTGCACACCGTGCATCGCAGCGGTTTCGTCTCGCGTGACCTGGAAAAGCACGTCATGCAACCACACTGGCTCTATCTGGCTGCTTTCGCCAACGGCACCTTCAAGATCGGTACTGCAGCCGACACCCGCAAGTGGGGTCGGCTGGCCGAGCAAGGGGCCATCTGCGCCCAGTACGTCGCTCACGCAGACGACGGAAAGGCCGTCCGGGTGGCCGAGGATCTCGTGACCGAATCGATGGGGCTTCGGCAAGCAGTGCGGTCCGCAGCGAAAGCGGCCTCGCTGTGCCTGCCGATCGATGTGGACCATCTCGATGCCGCTCTCGCTCGTCGGGCACAGCAGGTCCGTGAGATGCTGACCGACGCGAGCATCGCCGGATGCACTCCGATCGACGAACGATGGACACCTCCGGCAGGTCGCGAAGCGTTGAGTGAGAACGTCGGTCGCGTCGCCTACCCCGCAGATATCGCAACCGGATCCCACGGACGCGATGTGAGAGCGTGCGTCGGGCAGGCGGTGATCGTCACTGTCGACGACGGGAGCTACGTCGTGGATCTGGCCGCGTTGAAGGGTCGGCGAATCGAGCTCGGTGCTTTCGAGTCGGACCTACCCGCCGTGCAGTCGGCCCTGTTCTGATCCCTACAGGTGCTGTCCTGGCCCCTACAGGAGCTGGGCGAAGGTGGTCAGCTCGGCGAGCACATCACCCGCCGCCGTTCGCGCTCGTGTGAGGCCGTCTCGATCGTCGACCTGCTCGATCACTTCGAGGTAGGCCTTGAGTTTCGGTTCGGTTCCGGACGGGCGGACGATCACCCGGAGCCCCGGCCCGCTGATCTCGACTGCGTCGGTGCGCAATTCGTCCTCGCGCTCGGCGTAATCCAACACGGTGACCTCCCGGCCGGCCAGTTGCGTCGGCGGCTCACTGCGTAACCGGTGCATCATGTTCGAGATCTCGGCAAGGTCCTGCACTCGGCGCGAGACCTGCGCACCCAGGTGCACACCGAACTCGACCGCAAGGTCGTCGAGTACGTCGAGCAGGGTGCGGCGGTCCTGTTTCAGGCCGGCGGCCAGATCTGCGAGCACCACCGCCGCCGAGATACCGTCCTTGTCGCGCACCACATTCGGATCGACGCAGTGTCCGATGGCCTCCTCGTACGCATACACCAGACCGTCTCCGGCGCGAACCAACCACTTGAAACCGGTGAGGGTGCGGGCATAGCGAGCACCGCGCGCCGGAGCGAGCGCGGAGAGCAGCTGCGACGAGACGATGGTGTTGGCCACCAAGGAGTCGGCGGGCGAATCTCTGAGCAGGTAATTCGCGAGCAGGGCTCCGGTCTCGTCGCCGGTCAGCATGCGCCACCCGTCGGGTCCGGGAACGCCGACCGCACACCGATCGGCGTCGGGGTCGAGCGCGATGGCGATATCGGCGTCGATCTCGGCCGCCAGTGCGAGCACCGCGTCGGCAGCGCCCGGCTCCTCCGGGTTGGGGAAGGCCACGGTCGGGAAGGCCGGGTCGGGCTCGAACTGTTCGTCGACCACCCGGACGTCGCGGAATCCCGCTCCGCGTAGAGCTGCCGTCGCGAGCTCACCGCCGACTCCGTGCAGCGCGGTGAGTGCGATGCGGATGTCTCGACGCTCCGAACGAGGCAGTGCAACAACGGAATCGAGATAGCGCGCGGCAATATCGGAACCGCTGGGTTCGACGATGGTGCGGGGGACGTCGACGGCATCTCCGGTGACGGCGATGAGTGCTTCGATCTCGGTATCGGCCGGCGGGATCAGTTGCGAGCCGCCGCGCAGATACACCTTGTACCCGTTGTCTGCAGCGGGGTTGTGCGAGGCGGTGATCTGCACACCGAGTTCGGCACCGAGTGCCCGTACCGCGAACGCAACGACGGGTGTCGGAAGCGGCCGGGGCAGAAGAATGACGGAAAAGCCCTGAGCCGAGAAAGTTTCGGCGGCCGCGAAGGCGAACTGCTCGGACCCGTTTCTCGCGTCGCGACCGACGACGACAGTCGATCCGCCCAGGCCTCTCTCGATCAGCCACGCGGCGATACCCGCGGAGGTCTTCACGACCACCGCCACATTCATCCCGTTCGGTCCCGCGCGCACCGGGCCGCGTAGCCCCGCGGTTCCGAAAGTCAGTGGCCCGCTGAATCGATCGGCGAGTTCGGCGTCGGACAGGCCGTCGAGTTCGTCGCGAGTGGCGGCGTCGGGGTCCCCCGCGATCCACCGCTGTACGTGCTCGGTGAGTTCCTCGGTCACAGTCGGGACACCAATTCGTGCAGCAGTGATCCCATCCGGGCAGCGGAATCCTTACCGGCAGCGAGCACTTCGGTGTGGTTCAGGTGCTCACCGGTCATTCCGGCGGCAAGGTTGGTCACCAGCGAGATGCCGAGAACGCGCGCACCCTTCGCGCGCGCTGCAATCGTCTCGTGCACCGTCGACATCCCCACGAGGTCCGCTCCGAGTGTGCGCAGCATCCGAATCTCGGCAGGAGTCTCGTAGTGCGGGCCGGGCAAACCGGCGTAGACGCCGTCTTCGAGCGACGGATCGATATCGGCCGCGAGCGCCCGCAGTTCGGGGGAGTACGCGTCGACGAGGTCGACGAACTCGGCACCGACGAGAGGGGACCGTGCGGTGAGGTTGAGATGGTCGGAGATCAGGACGGGTTGCCCCACACTCATGCCCTCGCGGATTCCGCCCGCGGCATTGGTCAGCACGACGGTCGTTGCGCCTGCGGCGATCGCGGTACGTACGGGGTGCACGACGCGTCGTAGGTCGTGCCCTTCGTAGGCATGCGTGCGGCCCTGTAGTAGCAGCGTGTGGGTGCCGCCGACGTCCACCGAGGTGATGGTGCCCGAGTGGCCGGACGCCGACGGCGGCGCGAACCCGGGAAGGTCGGCCATCCGCACTGTTGCCGTGGGGGAGCCGAAGACGTCGGCCGCCGCCTGCCAGCCGGAACCGAGGACGATGGCCACGGAATGGGTATCGATTCCGGTTGCCGAGGCGAGAGCATCGGCGGCGGTGCGCGCAGCCCCCTCGGGATCGGTCACGGGGTCGGTCTCATGTGCGTCGGTGATAGCCACGAGGAACAACAGTAGGAGATCGGCGTGAGGGATGTACGACCGATGGAAGTTACTGTTGGGTAGTATCCGCGGCATGCCTTATCTCGAACGCGACGGCGACGTCCACATTTTGTTCCTCGGTGCCCAGGACGGCGCGAACAATCCCGAGAACCGCTTCCACCCGGAGTGGATCGACGCCGTGCACGCATTGCTCGACGAGGTCGAGGCCTCGACCGGTCCGGCCGCGCTGGTCACCACCTCGGCGGGCAAGTTCTACAGCAACGGTCTCGATACCGATTGGCTCTTCGCCAACCTGGACAAGATCACCTGGTACCTCGACCGCGTCCACACGCTCTACTCCCGCTTGCTCGCATTCCCGATGTCCACCGTCGCCGCCGTGCAGGGCCATGCTTTCGGGGCAGGCGCGATGTTCGCCACCTCACACGACTTTCACATCCAGCGAGCCGATCGGGGTTTCTACTGCCTGCCCGAGGTGAATCTGAACATGCCGTTCACCGTCGGAATGTCCGCGCTCATCAACTCCCGGCTCCCCAAGCAGACCGCCGTCGATGCGATGACGACCGGACGCCGCTACGGCGGTGCCGAGGCCGTGGCCGCTGGAATCGTCGAGGAGACTGCATCGGAGGAATCGCTGGTGTCCGATGCGGTGGCCAAGGCTGCGGCACTGACCAGCACCCGAGGTGCGAACCTGGCCGGGATCAAGGCCCGCATGCACGTGGACCTGCTCGCCGCGTTGAACACCGCGACCGACGACAGCAACTTCAGCTTCGGGAAGTAGCCGGACGGCACAGCTGCGGCCGACAGTCGGCCGCGCTAGTGACACACTGTCTCTCGTGATCGACGAATCGAACAGTGCTGCCGTGGGCGTTGCGATGGACCGCGCCCTCGCCGCCGTCACCGACGAAGTGGTCGCACTCTCGCACTCGATTCATGCGGAACCAGAGGTTGCGTTCGAGGAACATCGCAGCGTCGCCAAGATTCTCGACACTCTCCGGGCCCACCACTTCGAGGTCGAGACCTCCGTCGCAGGCATGGACACCGCGTTCACCGCGTCGTTCGGCAGTGGTGATCTTGTGGTCGGTATCTGCGCGGAGTACGACGCCTTGCCCGAGATCGGACATGCGTGCGGACACAACATCATCGCGGCCTCGGCCGTGGCTGCCGCGCTCTCGCTCGCTCCGGTCGCCGACGCCCTGGGTATCACCGTGCGCGTGCTCGGCACCCCGGCGGAGGAGACCGGCGGCGGCAAGGTGTTGATGCTCGAGCGTGGAGTGTTCGACGGCATCGGCGCGGCACTGATGGTCCACCCCGGGCCCTTCGACATCGTGGGTGCGACGTCGCTGGCCCTGGCCGACGTCGCCGTGAAATTCACCGGCCGTGCCGCGCATGCGTCGGCGGCACCGGAATGGGGAATCAACGCGGGCGATGCGGTCACCGTCAGCCAGGTCGCACTCGGTCTGCTGCGTCAACATCTGTCGCCGGGCCAGCAGTTTCACGGCATCGTCAGTGACGGCGGTGTGGCACCGAACATCGTTCCCGGTCATGCCGAGTTGCTCTACTACTTGCGTGCGAACACCACGGAGTCCCTCGAAACGCTGACGGCGAAGGCATTCGCATGTTTCGAGGCAGGGGCCGTCGCCACCGGGTGTACTCACGAAATTCGTACGGTCTCACCGACATACGCGGCCTTGACGCCGGATGCGTGGCTGGTAGCGGCTTTTCGTCAGGAGATCGAAGCGTTGGGCCGATCGCCCTTGGCTCCGGATTTGGAAGGATTTCGCCCGTTGGGCAGCACAGATATGGGAAACGTGACGAATGTTCTACCCGGTATCCATCCCGTCGTCGGACTCGACGCAGGAGGGGCGGTGACTCATCAGCCGGAGTTCGCTGCCGCGTGTGTCACCGAGTCGGCCGACCGAGCGTTGCGGGACGGAGCTCTGGGTCTGGCGAGGACCGCGGCGCGTGCTGCTGCCGACCCCGACACTCGGGCCCGCTTGCTCGACGCCGTGATTGCACGATCGGCGGCCCAGCAATGAGCACCCGCGAAGAGGCCATCCATCGGTGGATCCTCGAGCACACGGAAGATCTGTCGCTGTGGCGTCGGCACATCCACGCCAACCCCGAGCTTGCTCGACGCGAATTCGCCACCACGTCGTTCGTGATGGAACGCCTCGAAGCGGCAGGGCTCTCGCCCAAGCCGCTTCCCGGCGGAACCGGCTTGATCTGCGACATCGGTCCCGACGGGCCCCGCGTCGCGTTGCGCGCAGACATGGACGCCTTGCCGCTGCAGGAGAACACCGGTGCGGTGTACTCGTCGACGGTGCCCGGGGTGTCGCACGCGTGTGGGCACGACGCGCACACCACGGTGTTGCTGGCGACCGGGCTCGCGCTGGCCTCACTGCCGGACCTGCAGTACGGGGTGCGCCTGATCTTCCAGCCTGCCGAGGAGGTCATGCCGGGAGGTGCCTTGGATGCGGTGGCGGCGGGTGCGCTCGACGGTGTTACCAAAATCTTTGCGCTGCACTGTGATCCGCGGCTCGAGGTAGGGCAGGTGGGCCTGCGTGTCGGTGCCATCACGTCCGCTGCCGACACAGTCGAGGTGCGGCTGGACTCACCCGGCGGACACACCTCGCGGCCGCACCTGACGACCGATCTCGTCTATGCGCTGGGCACTGTCATCACCGGCCTTCCCGGGATGCTCAGCAGGCGAATCGATCCGCGAACCAGCACGGTCATGGTGTGGGGAGCGGTGGTGGCGGGTCAGGCTCCCAACGCCATTCCACAGACCGGAATGCTGACGGGAACGGTCCGTACCGGCGACCACGAGACGTGGGCATTGCTCGAGCCGTTGGTCCGTGACATCGTCACCGGGTTGCTCGCACCCACCGGCGTGCAGTTCGAGCTGCACTACCGCCGCGGCGTACCCCCGGTGGTCAACGATCCGGCGTCCACGCACACCTTCGAGAAGGCGATCGGGCGAGTCGGACCGACCGCATTGGCCGATACCGCGCAGTCCGGCGGCGGCGAGGACTTTTCGTGGTACCTCGAACGAGTGCCGGGTGCCATGGCTCGACTGGGCGTGTGGCCGGGTACCGGCCCTCAACTCGACATCCACCAGCCCACGTTCGATCTCGATGAGCGAGCACTGGCCGTGGGCGTGAAGGTGATGACCGCCATCGCACTGGATCCGAACTAGCAGCAAGGAGTTGTCGATGGTTTTCGAGGTGTCGCCGATCGGAATGATTCGGTCCGATCGCGCGGAAGTGGTGGACGACAACTGGGGGCAGGTGGAGTCCGTCATCGACCTCGACGAGACCGTGCTCGAGGTCGACGCGACCCTCGGTCTCGAGAATTTCTCCCACCTCGAGGTGGTCTACGGCTTCCATCTCTGCGACCCGGACTCGACGACCATCGGCTCGCGCCACCCCCGCGGCGATACGACGCTTCCTCGGGTGGGTGTGCTGGCCCAGCGTGTCAAGGACCGGCCCAATCATCTGGGAGTGTCGCGGTGCGAGATCGTCGATGTCGATGGACTGCGCGTCCGCGTCAGAGGTCTCGACGCCATCGATGGCTCACCGGTGTTCGATGTGAAGCCGTTTCTGCAGTCGATGGTTCCAGCGCGTGAGGATGTGACCGAGCCGAGTTGGGTCGCGTCGGTCATGAAGAACTACTTCTGACCCAGGTCGGCCCCGTCGTCCGTCGAGCTACGAGGCGGTACCAGGACCGACGTTGCGGCTGTCGCGAGTTCGCAGGTCTCGCACGTATTCCGCTGGAGCACCGGCAATTTCGGCTGCCTCCGCCATGACTCCGAGGTAGCGGGCCGACGGCAGGCCCCCCTCGTAGGCGTCGAGCACGTACATCCACGCCAGGACCGGCTCACGGCCGGTCTCGATGCGCAGCCGAATCTTGCGGTGAATGCCGAGTTCCGAGCCTTCCCAGCGATCCAGGCTCTCCTCGTCTTCGTCGGAGACGTCGTAGAGCACCACGAAGACCTGCGAGTCGGGATCTTCGACGACCGTGGCCAGCGCGCCCTCCCAGCCGATGTCGCCACCGGCGAAGGTCAACCGCCATCCGTGCAGCCACCCGGTTCCCGACGAGGGCGAGTGAGGGCATCGCTGCAACATCTGCTCCGGATGCATGTTCGATCCGTAGGCGGCATAAATTGGCACGTCGGCCAGCCTAAACCGTATCGGTACCGGTTGACGCGTCGTGGTCGTGTTTCGGTGAGTCGCCGCAGGTCCGCCCTCTGATAGTCGGGAGTGAAGCGAGCCTTACCACCCACCGAGGCGGCCTCTGCAATACCGTTGACGCGACAGCGCGTGAGATTTCGAGCAGGTGAGAAGAGGATCAATGACCCGGATTGTGATCATCGGTGGTGGTCCGGCAGGGTACGAAGCAGCATTGGTGGCCGCGCAGCACGGCGGCGAGGTGACGCTGGTCGATTCCGATGGAATCGGTGGTGCCTGTGTGCTGTGGGACTGTGTGCCGTCGAAGACGTTCATCGCGTCGACCGGCATTCGTACCGAGATGCGCCGAGCCAGCGACCTCGGAATCTCGCTCGATCCATCTCAGGCCGCTGTCGCACTTCCGCAGATTCACGACCGTGTGAGGAGCCTTGCGCAGGCGCAGTCCGCCGACATCGCCCACCGCGTGACCTCGGTCGGGGTCAAGGTGCTGTCCGGACGCGCCGAGATGATCGACTCCCACGTCGGGATGGCCTCGCACCAGATCAAGGCCGTGCTGGCCGACGGCGAGGAGCGCATCCTCGACGCCGATGTGGTCCTCGTCGCGACCGGTGCCCGGCCCCGCGTGCTGGCAGGCGCTGAACCCGACGGTGAGCGAATTCTCAATTGGCGCCAGCTCTACGACCTCGATGCTCTACCCGAGCACTTGGTGGTCGTCGGATCCGGTGTGACCGGTGCCGAGTTCGTCTCCGCCTATACCGAAATGGGTGTCAAGGTGACCGCGGTGTCGAGCCGCGACCGCGTTCTTCCGCACGAGGACGAGGACGCTGCACTCGTCCTCGAGGACGCGTTCAACGAGCGAGGCGTCACCCTGGTCAAGCATGCCCGTGCGGATTCGGTGGTTTCCACCGAGAACGGTGTGCTGGTCACGCTGTCGGACGGACGCACCGTCGAAGGCAGTCATGCGTTGATGACCGTCGGATCGGTTCCCAACACCTCCGGTCTCGGACTGGAAAAAGTGGGCATCGAACTCGATCGGGGTGGATACCTGCGGGTGGATCGCGTATCGCGTACTGCGGTCGCTGGTATCTACGCTGCCGGTGACTGCACCGGGCTGCTGCCGCTGGCCTCGGTTGCGGCGATGCAGGGCCGCATCGCGATGTATCACGCGCTCGGACAGGCCGTCAGCCCCATCAAGCTCAAGACCGTGGCGTCTGCGGTGTTCACTCGACCCGAGATCGCATCGGTCGGGGTGGCACAGTCTGCGATCGACGCCGGTGACGTGCCTGCGCGCTCTGTGATGCTGCCGCTCACCACCAATCCGCGGGCGAAGATGAGTGGGCTCAAGCGCGGTTTCGTCAAGATCTTCTGCCGCCCGGCCACCGGCGTCGTCATCGGTGGTGTCGTGGTCGCTCCGAGTGCGTCGGAGTTGATTCTGCCCATCGCCATGGCCGTCCAGAACAACTTGTCGGTGAACGATCTGGCCAACACGTTGTCGGTGTATCCGTCGTTGTCGGGATCGGTCATCGAGGCTGCGCGTCAGCTGATGGCGCACGACGATTTGGACTGATCTCATGATGTGAGAACAGCGTTTCATATTTCGGATAGACGTGAGACAGTCGAGAGAGCGGACACACCCGTCCGCTCTCTCCTCGACTCAGCGGATCCGCGGGCCGTTCTTCCCAATCTCCACTGCCCCCTTCCTGCTGCTCCGGAGTTTCTCCCATGTCTTCCGCATACCTTCCCGCCGGCCTGGCCAGGCGCACCGAATCGCTCTCCAGTTCGGCCATCCGCGATCTTCTCGCCCTCACTGCGCGCGACGATGTCATCAGCCTGGCCGGGGGTCTGCCGGCCACGGATCTCATACCGGTCGACCGCATCGCGGCAGCCGCCGAGGCCGCCTTGCGGACACCGGACGCCCTCCAGTACTGCGAGACCCGCGGCCACGGAACGCTCCGCAGCGTGCTCGCGGCCAGGGAAAGCGACGCGCGCGGCGGGGTGACGGTTCCGGTGGACACCGTCGTGGTTACGCACGGCTCGCAACAGGCGTTGACGTTGCTCGCGCAGGCCCTGATCGACCCCGGGGCTGTTGTCGTGGTCGACGAACCTGCGTATACCGGTGCGCTGCAGGTGTTCTCGATTGCAGATGCACGTATCGAAGCAATTCCCATCGACAGTGACGGAATGGACACCGAGGAGCTCGAACGACGGCTGGCGGCGGGACTGCGTCCAGCGGTGGTGCACACGGTGGCCAACTTCCACAATCCTCGCGGGGTCACGATGAGCGAACAGCGTCGGCGTCACCTCGCTGCCCTGGCCGATCGATTCGGATTCTGGGTGATCGAGGACGACCCGTACGGTGAGATCTGGTTCGCCGCACCGGACTCGGCGACGCCCGGTGTCGGGGCTCCGCCGCTGCCGATCGCGTGCCACAGCGACCGTGTCATCCGGTTGTCGAGTGCGTCGAAGATCCTGGCCCCGACGCTGCGTGTGGGCTGGTTCGTTGCTCCGCGTGCGGTGTGTGCGGCGGTGGAACTGCTGAAACAAGGTGCCGATCTGTGCGGTTCCTCGATGACGCAGCTGATGGCGGCCGACATGCTCGGCGACACTGCGTGGCTGGATGCGCACCTGGTCGACCTTCGACGCGAGTACTCCTGTCGTGCAACAGCATTGACGACTGCACTCGACGCCGAGTTCGGAGCTCGGCTTACCGTCTCCCGGCCTGCGGGAGGGATGTTCACCTGGGCCACGTTCGAGGATGCGACCGACACGGGCGAGTTGCTCGCCGCCGCCCTCGACCACGGAGTTGCCTTCGTGCCCGGGACTGCGTTCGGCTCCGGTGAGCAGTATCGTCGCTCGCTTCGGTTGAGCTTCGCCGGCGCGACCCCGGCGGTGCTGACGGATGCAGTGCGACCATTGGCCTCGGCACGCTCGGCGTTCACCCGCGCCCACTGAACGCACGCGGCCTCGGTCTCCAGGTTCTGCGCGGGGCGGATCGAGGGCGGTAGCCTGACACACACAGTGCGAGGGTTTGTCGACGGAGTGGGAGCGTGAAAGTGAGCAACCGATCGAACACGAAGTTCCTCGGACCCAGCCAGCGGGTGGAGGCGTGGGACGAACTCGGCTCGGAGCAGTTCGACGTCGTGGTCGTCGGCGGCGGTGTCGTCGGCTCCGGTGCGGCCCTCGACGCGGCGACGCGGGGACTGAAGGTTGCTCTGGTCGAGGCGCGCGACTATGCGTCGGGAACCTCGTCTCGCTCTTCGAAGATGTTCCACGGTGGGCTTCGCTACCTCGAACAGCTCGAGTTCGGGCTCGTCCGTGAGGCGTTGCACGAGCGAGAACTCTCGCTCTCCACGCTCGCGCCGCACTTGGTCAAGCCGCTGAAGTTTCTGTTTCCGCTCACTCATCGTCTGTGGGAACGCCCGTACATCGCGGCGGGCATCTTTCTCTACGACCGGATGGGCGGGGCCAAGTCGGTGCCGCAGCAGAAGCATCTGACGCGGTCCGGTGCGCTCCGCATGTCACCCGGAATCAAGCGAAAATCGTTGATCGGCGGAATTCGGTACTACGACACCGTCGTCGACGACGCCCGGCACACCATGACCGTGGCCAGAACGGCCGCGCACTACGGCGCGGTGGTACGGACCTCCACCCAGGTCGTCGGGTTCTTGCGTGAGGCAGATCGGGTATCGGGCGTACGTGTGCGAGATTCGGAAACCGGTGCCACCACGCAGGTACGAGCGCATGTGGTGATCAACGCCACCGGAGTGTGGACCGACGAGATCCAATCGCTGTCCAACATGCGTGGACGTTTTCGAGTGCGTGCCTCCAAGGGTGTGCACATCGTGGTGCCGCGGGATCGGATCGTCAGCGAGGCCGCGATCATTCTGCGCACCGAGAAGTCAGTGCTGTTCATCATTCCGTGGGGTGCGCACTGGATCATCGGTACCACCGACACCGACTGGAATCTCGATCTTGCGCACCCGGCCGCCACCAAGGCCGACATCGACTACATCCTGGGCGAGGTCAACGGCGTACTCGTCACTCCGCTCACCCACGAGGACATCGACGGCGTCTACGCAGGTTTGCGCCCGCTGCTGGCGGGAGAGAGCGACGAGACCTCCAAACTCTCCCGCGAGCACGCGGTCGCTCGGGTGGCACCCGGACTCGTTGCAATCGCCGGCGGCAAGTACACGACCTATCGGGTGATGGCCGAGGACGCAGTCGATCTGGCCGCCGAGGACATCCCGGTACGGGTGGCGTCGTCGATCACCGAGAAGGTGCCGCTCGTCGGTGCCGACGGCTATTTCGCCCTGGTCAATCAGGCACCGCATCTGGGCGAGATGTACAACTTGCATCCGCATCGGGTGACACACCTGCTGGACCGCTACGGCTCGCTGATCGACGAGGTGCTCGCCATGGCGGACGGCAAGCCCGAACTTCTCCAACCGCTCACCGACGCACCGGCTTACTTGCAGGTCGAGGTGGTCTACGCCGCGGCAGCGGAAGGTGCTCTGCATCTCGAGGACGTACTGTCGCGTCGTACCCGGATTTCCATCGAGTATTCGCATCGCGGGATGAACTGCGCGGGTCAGGTGGCGGCGTTGATCGCACCGATCCTGGGTTGGGACGAAGCAACGGTCGATCGGGAGGTCGAGACATACCGTGCCCGTGTGAAGGCCGAAATCGAATCGCAGCGTCAGCCCGACGACGAGTCCGCCGACGCCCTGCGCGTCGTCGCCCCCGAGGCTCGTCAGGAAATTCTGGAGCCCGTCCTGGCGACTCCACCGCCCCCGGGGCTCTGACACCGACCTGGTGAAGCAGATGAACCTGGAGTGCACGACTGCGACAGCAGGCACTCCGCGGCCGTGCATCCGCCGACCTCACCGGAGAACCACCGCGACTGTGTGGACAGCTTGACCGTCGCGTAACGGCCGAGCCCTCCGATGTAACCCTTCCTCTCTACCTTTTGCAGCATCGACTTCGGACATTTCGGTTCGGACGGCAGCCGTGAAGATGGGGAGGGCTACTACGATGACCAGCACTCTGGAACGTGACGACAAGGCCGAGGCACTCGACCTGAGGGGACACTGGATCCACAAGTGGGAACCGGAGAACGAGACCTTTTGGAACTCGATCGGTCGGCCGGTCGCGCGGAAGAACCTGATCTTCTCGATTTTCGCGGAGCACATCGGGTTCTCGGTGTGGCTGCTGTGGAGCATCGTGGTGGTTCAGATGACCGTCGGGGCCGACGGTGCTGCTGCGGCATCGGGTTTCGCACTCTCCACCAGCCAAGCGCTGTGGCTCGTCGCCGTACCCAGCGGGGTCGGTGCTGTCCTGCGGCTTCCGTACACGTTCGCGATTCCCCTTTTCGGGGGGCGCAACTGGACTGTCATCTCCGCCCTGCTGCTGCTGATCCCGTGCCTCGGGTTGAGCTGGGCGGTATCCAACCCGGACATCAACTACGGGCTGCTCCTTCTGATCGCCGCGACCGCCGGCTTCGGAGGCGGTAACTTCGCCTCGTCGATGGCCAATATCTCCTTCTTCTACCCGGAGAGCGAAAAAGGTTGGGCCCTCGGGCTGAACGCGGCCGGTGGAAACATCGGCGTCGCCGTGGCCCAGAAGATCGTGCCGCTGCTCGTTGTCGCCGGTGGCGGAGTCGCGTTGACCCGCGCGGGTCTGCTCTATGCCCCGCTCGCCATCGTTGCCGCAGTGTTGGCGTTCCTGTTCATGAACAACCTTGCCGAGGCGAAAGCGGACGTCAAGCCGGTTCTGGATTCGTTGAAGCACCAGGAGACCTGGGTGATGTCACTGCTGTACATCGGCACCTTCGGATCGTTCATCGGCTATTCCGCCGCGTTCCCGTCGCTGCTCAAAGCGGTCTTCGACCGCGGCGACATCGCATTGACGTGGGCGTTCCTCGGTGCGGGTATCGGGTCGATCGCCCGTCCGCTCGGCGGCAAGCTCGCGGACAACATCGGCGGTGCGCGCATCACCGCGGTCAGCTTCATCATGCTGGCAATCGGTGCGGCCGGCGTCCTGGCGGCCGTGAAAATGGTCAACCTGCCGTTCTTCTTCGCGGCCTTCATGTTTCTTTTCGTTGCCACGGGGATCGGCAACGGATCGACCTACCGGATGATCTCGAAGATCTTCCGCACCAAGGGCGAGGATGCGGGCGGTACGCCGGAGATCATGCAGCACATGCGTCGTCAGGCAGCGGGCGCGCTCGGCATCATTTCCTCGGTCGGCGCTTTCGGTGGCTTCATCGTTCCGTTGGCTTACGCGTGGTCGAAGAGTTCGGTAGGAAACATCGAACCGGCCCTGTGGTTCTACGTGTTCTTCTTCATCGTTCTGCTCGTGGTGACGTGGTTCTTCTATATCCGCAAGAGCACCCGGATGGGCCAGGCAGGCGTCTGACCCCTCTACTCGAACATCTGGCAGTCGGATCGCGTTACCGTCGCGCGACGAGGTCCGACTGCTGCTGGTTCGAAGGTGCGGAAGGGTTGGTCGATCACACCCGGTGCAGTGAGCGCGGGCGGACCAGAGTGCGGGGTGCGCGTCCAGCAACAGCACCGGACACGGCCATCATCAGCAGGGTGAGCATTGCAAGTGTCAGCATGGCTTCCATCGTGGTCGGCGAAGCTGTGAGCAGGCTGGGTTCCGCCTGATAGGGAGCCGTCAGGTCGGCAGCCGTTGGCAGTGCGGGCAGTAGTAGATCTGCCGTTCCTCGAGCGGGCTGTCGCCGAGAAGACCGAACTCGATGGTGGTTCCGCAGCGTCGGCACGGCTTGTTCTCGCGGCCGTACACCCAGAAATGCCGGCCTGGTCGTCGATCTCCGGTGGTGACGCGCTGGTTTCGGTTCTTGTTCGCCATGATCGTTCGAAATGACAGGTCGATCATTTTCTGCAGGTCGCCCGCGTCGCCTACCGGAGTGCGAGGGTCGACTCCACGAAGGAAACAGATCTCGTTGCGGTAGACATTGCCGAGCCCGGCGATGTTGCGCTGATCGAGCAGAGCGAGTCCGACGGGTCGGGCCGGGTCGGATGCCAAGCGGGTCAGAGCGACGCTCGCGTCCCAGTCCGCCCCCAACAGATCCGGTCCGAGATATCCGACGGCCTCGTCCTCGTTCTCGAGGATGTCCAGTACCCCGAGCTCGAACCCGATGGCTTGGGCGTTCGCGGTGTTCAAGATGATGCGCGCCTGAAACGCCGGGCGACGCCACCGAGCACCGGGTGCGTAGACGTGCCAGGTGCCCTCCATCTTCAGATGCGAATGAATGGAGTATCCGCCCACTCTGATCAGCAGGTGCTTTCCCCTCGAGGCGACGGATTCGACGGTTTCTCCGCTGAAATCGACTGTGGCGTATCGCGGTACGCGTACATCGCAGGTGGTCAGCCGTTGGCCCTCCAGTGCACCACGCAGTGTGTTGGCTGCGCGCCAGACGGTATCGCCCTCGGGCATCGATGTCCTCTCGGTCAGGTTTCGTTGATTCTGTGTCGCGAGCGATTCAGCGGCGTAGTCGAAGTCCGCGGGGAGTTGCCGAGAAACCCGCCTCGGTCAAGGTCTTGGAGAAGTCGGTCCCATGTATGTCGTGACCGTTGATGCGCTCCACGAGCAACTTGTCGACTCCGCCGCGTCGGACGGTAGCTGCCAATGCGGTTGCCGCAGCGCCGATGTCGTCGGCGTTCTCGCCGAACGTCAGTACCGACTTCCCGCCCCGCTCGACGAACATCGTCAATTCGCCTCGGACCAGCACCACCAGTGCGCCGGCTTTGCGACCAGGGCGATGCTTCGTCGTCTCGTCTGACTTCTCTCCGCCACCAGCCTCTCCACCGCCGGCTTTCGGCCATGGCAGAGCGCCGCCGTACGGGTTGGCCGGATCGCACGAGGCCAACACCACGGCGGACGCGTTCTTCTTCGGTTCGTCATAGCTGCGCAGTCGATCGACCACGTCGGAGGTGGAGAACTGAGCGCCACCGAGTGAGTCGACGAAGTAGCCGCGACGGCAGCGACCGGAGTCCTCGAAACCGGTGAGAACCTTGTACATCGTGGCGAATCCACCGGGAACCCCTTCGTTCATCACCGAACCGCGAGTGACCACGCCGTAGCGTTCGAGCATCACATCCGCTGTAGCGTGCGCGCGCACGGTGAGGTCGGGTTCGAGTTCGGGCAACCTCGACCACCGCCCCCCGGCCGTCGGTGGCCCAGTCCTGGTGGGCAGCGATGGGCGCTCGAACTGCCGGTAGGAGCGCAATCGCGGTGTGCGGCGGGGTGATCGATGACTCGGGGCCGAGCGGGTGGCGGTGGAGTTCAACAGGGCGCGCAGTGGAGCGAACGTGTCGTTGCTCAGGCGGCCGGCCCACACCAACTCCCACAGTGCTGCCTGCAGCGCAGTGTCGTCGGTACTGCCGACGGTGTCGGAGAGTTGCCGGAAGAAGTACGCACCGCCGCCGGCGACTGCATCCTGAATGCGAATCTGCAGTTCGGACAGGTCCGATTCGGCTGCCGGCACGAGGGTGAGCGGCGCGGTATCGGCCATGTGCAGGCTCACCCAGCCGTCCTTGGACGAGATCGCGCCGTGTCCCGACCACAACACCTCACCGGTGGAGGTGAGTTCGTCGAGCATCGCCGGGCTGTAATCGGTCACCCGGGACGAGAGCACGAGTGATTCCCATGCCGATGCCGGAACCGGAACGCCCGCAAGCTGTTCGATGACGGTCGCGACGCCGTCGATTCCGCTCAGGCGTCGACTGTCGACGTGCTGCCATGCGGGGAGAAAGCGGCCGAGTGTGGCGGTCGAGACGGGTTCGACCTCCTGCCTGGCGGCGGCGAGCGAGCGACGCCGCAAGCGCCGGAGAACCTCGGCGTCGCACCATTCGCTGCCCGTGGCACCGGGCCGGAATTCGCCCTCGACGACGCGTTTGTCGACGGCCAGTCGGCGCAGGACGTCGCGCACCACGGCGGTGCCGACCCCGAATCTCGCCGCCGCGTCGTCGAGAGTGAACGGGCCGTGGGTTCGGGCGTACCGGCTGATCAGATCCACCAGCGGATCGTCGACGGGTTCGATGAACGCCGCAGGAGTGCCGATGGGGAGCGGAACACCGAGTGCATCGCGCAATCGAGCGGCGTCCTCGATGGCCGTCCACCAGCTCTTGCCTGCGAACGAGACCTCCATGGCCCGCTTGGCGTCGGCCAGCTCGGTGAGCCAGATCGGGTATTCGTCGCCGTGGGTTCGTAGGCCGACTTCCTCTACGGTCAACGGGCCGAGCAGCCGCAGCAGATCCGCCACGCCCTCGATGTCCTTGGCGCGTCGATCCTCGGGCAGCCGCTGTAGCTCGAGTTCGGTGGTGGTGATGACGCTGTCGTCCAGCAACTCTCGCAGTTCGACGCGGCCGAGTAGTTCGGCCAGGAGCGCCGAGTCGAGAGACAGTGCGGCCGCTCGGCGTTCGGCGAGCGGGCTGTCGCCCTCGTACATGAATGCGCCGACGTAGTTGAACAGCAGCGAATTGGCGAACGGAGACGGTGACGGCGTCTCGACGTCGACGATCCTGATCTGGCGTCGACCGATTCGGGCCAGGATGTCCTCGAGCGCGGGGAGGTCGTAGACGTCCTGCAGGCACTCCCGGACGGTTTCGAGCAGGATCGGGAACGTCGGGTATTTGCGTGCCACGTCGAGCAACTGAGCCGAGCGCTGGCGCTGCTGCCAGAGCGGCGCACGTTTGCCCGGGTTGCGGCGGGGGAGGAGCAGCGCACGCGCAGCACATTCACGGAACCTGGAGGCGAACAGCGCCGATCCGCCGACCTGCTCGGTGACGATGTCGGCGATCTCGTCGCGCTCGAACACGAACAGCTCCGCCCCGGGTGGCTGATCGTCGGTGTCTGGGAGTCGGACGATGATGCCGTCGTCGGAGGCCGTGGGTGCGGCGTCGATCCCGTAGCGCTCGATCAGTCTTGCGCCCACCGCGAGGGCCCACGGGGCGTGCACCTGCTGGCCGTAGGTGGAATGCAGCACCAGTCGCCAGTCGCCGAGTTCGTCGCGGAACCGCTCGACGATCATCGTCTTGTCGGTGGGGAGTTGGCCGGTCGCCTCCAATTGCTCGTCGAGCAGCGCGATGAGGTTGTTGACGGCGTTGGCGTCGAGGCCGTCGGTGCTCAGTCGCTCGGCGAGGTTGCTGCGGTCGGTGGTGCTGCGGAGGAACGCGCCTAGGGCCTGGCCCAGTTCTGCGGGACGGCCCAGGCCGTCGCCGTGCCAGAACGGGAGTCGGCCCGGTTGACCGTAGGCCGGGCTGACCAGCACCCGATCGTGGGTGATCTCCTCGATGCGCCAGCTGGTGGCACCGAGTGCGAACACGTCACCCACTCGCGATTCGTAGACCATCTCCTCGTCCAGCTCGCCTACCCTGGACTGCTTTTCGCCCACCATGTACACCGTGAACAGTCCGCGGTCGGGAATGGTGCCGCCGGAGGTGACGGCCAATCGCTGCGACCCGGGACGGCCGGTCAGAGTGTTGGCGTCGCGGTCCCACACGAGCCGCGGCCGCAGTTCGGCGAACTCGTCGGATGGGTAGCGACCCGAAAGCAGATCGAGGGTCGATTCGTAGGCCGAACGGGGCAAGGTGGCGAAACTGCCGGTGCGACGCACGGAGTCGAACCAGTCCTCGGCGTCGATCGGTTCGAGAGCGCAGGCCGCGACCGTCTGCTGGGCCAACACGTCGAGGGGGTTGGCGGGTACGAACAGTGCCTCGATCTTGCCCGACGTCATCCGTTCTACGGTGACGGCGCAGTGGATCAGGTCGGTGCGGTGTTTGGGGAACAACACGCCCTTGGAGATCTCGCCGACCTGGTGCCCCGCGCGCCCGACGCGTTGCAACCCGCTCGCCACCGATGGTGGCGCTTCGACCTGGACGACCAGATCGACTGCGCCCATGTCGATTCCGAGTTCGAGGCTGCTGGTGGCGACTACGCAGCGCAACCTGCCGGTCTTGAGATCGTCTTCGATCAGCGCGCGCTGATCCTTGCTGACGCTGCCGTGGTGGGCCCTCGCCAACAGCGGATCGGCACCGTGGTTCACGTCGTTCGGAGTACCGACCTGCGACGGCGGCTTGTGCTGTGTGTCGACTCCGTCGCCGATCCGTTCGGCGTACACCTCGTTCAGTCGCGCGGTGAGTCGTTCCGCGAACCGTCGCGAGTTGGCGAAGACGATGCACGATTTGTGCTCGAGGATGAGATCGACCATCTTCTCCTCGACGTGCGGCCAGATCGATCCCTGGGTCGGGGGAGCGGCGGAGGTATCGGCATTCGGGTCGGCGACGCCCAGTTCGGTCATGTCCTCCACGGGCACCTGAACCGTCAGGTCGAAGGTCTTCGGAGCGGGTGGGGCAACGATCTCGATGGGTGCTGCTCCGGCCAGGAAGCGGCCCACCTCTTCGTGCGGGCGCACCGTGGCGGACAGTCCGATGCGCTGTGCGGGCTTCTCCAGCATTGCGTCGAGCCGTTCGAGCGACACCGCCAGATGCGCGCCGCGTTTGGTGCCGGCGACGGCGTGTACTTCGTCGACGATCACGGTGTCGACCTCGGCGAGGATGTCTCGCGCCGCCGACGTGAGCATGAGGAACAGCGACTCGGGGGTGGTGATCAGGATGTCCGGGGGAGTCTTGATCATGTTCCGGCGATCGGCGGCACTGGTATCGCCGGATCTGACCCCGACCGAGATCTCGGGCGGGTCGAGGCCGAGCCGCTTGGCCGTCTGCGTGATGCCGACCAGAGGTGCGCGCAGGTTGCGCTCGACGTCGACGGCGAGAGCCTTGAGCGGGGAAATGTAGAGGACCTTCGTCTTGCGGGTGCTGTCCGCACCCAGTTGCGCCAGTTCGTCCAGCGCCCACAGAAACGCCGAGAGTGTCTTACCCGAGCCGGTCGGAGCGACCACGAGGGTGTGAGAGCCGCTCGAGATCGACGACCACGCTCCCAGCTGCGCGGACGTAGGAGCCGGGAATGCGCCGGTGAACCATTCGCGGGTGGGCCGCGACAGCTTTTCCATCACCGACAGCGTGCCCGATGCTTCGGTGCCGATATTCTGCCTGGCCATCCCACCATCATGCCCTCGGGCACCGACAGGTAACCCTGCGAGCAATTCCCGATCACTGGCCGGTGTCGATTCGGGGGTTCCGGGTACACCGAGCTCATGACCGACGACCTAGAGACCATGCAGAAGATTTCCGCGAAACTCGACGCTCTGCTCGGCAGCAAGTCCAACGGCCTGCAGAACGAGGTGTCTCCCGGCGCGAGCATCGAGTCCGACGAGGACGACGCCGAGCAGGGGCCGATCGGGCGCGATTACCACCTGGCGAGCAAATATGCGCAGGCGTTGGCCATCAACGAACCCCAGGTGATCGACCGGGACGAGTTCGATCGGCTGGTTACCGAGTACGGCTGACCGTCGAGTCCGCACCGGACGGTTCAGGATCGTCGGATGCCGGCGGAATCCCGCGCGGGTGGGCCGCTCGTGAACACTGCCGGTGCGGCAGACGTGGCAGAGCGCGGGCCACCGGATCTACAGTCGATGGCGTGACCGAACGCAAAAAACCGGGAGTCACGTTCGAGTCCTGGGTCGACAAGCAGATTCGTCAGGCGCAGGACGACGGTGCCTTCGATGGGCTCGAAGGTACCGGCAAGCCGATCCCGATCGGCGACCCTGCGGATGAGCTGTGGTGGGTTCGTGGCTATCTGAAGCGCGAGAATCTTCCTGCGGATGCGCTGTTGCCCACCGCGCTGCAGCTGCGTAAGGAGATCGAACGTCTCCCGTCCACGCTGATCCGCATTCGGCGCGAGGATTCGGCACGAGATGCGTTGGAGGAGCTGAACGCTCGCATCGTCGACTGGATTCGCTTCCCCACTCCGCCGATGGTGCCGCTCGGTCCGGTGGACGTCGAGGCATGGCTCGAAGAGTGGAGAACCAACCGTGCGGAGGTAGACCGACTGGAGCGCGAGCATCGCTCGCAGTCGGCCGCACCTCACGCAGCGACCCCTGATTCTCGAAGAACGTCATGGTGGACGCGAATCCGCCATACTTTCACCGAGCGGCGCTGAGGCCCGTCATCGGCGTTGTGCAAAGGGCCAGAGCGTCGGCGGCCGTCGATACGAACGGGATATCGGCTGTCCCGTCGACCCGCGTCCTCGTCGGCATCAACCCATCGGGATGTGCGGGTTCTTCCATCGTCGTCCAGCCAGTGGCTCGCCTGAGAATTCCGCCGATCAGCGTGTCCGCTGCATGGCGGGTACCGCTGCGCACGGTGATGGGAGCGGTATCGAGTTCGATCCGAGCGAATCGGAGCGCTGCATCCACGGCCTCGATTGTCTGTGTTGCCGAAGATCGACCTCGCGGACCGGTACTCAAGCCGTGCCCGGGTAGGTCGAGCACCACGACATCGACGCCACCGGCTGCGATGTCCGTTGCCAAGGGCGTCAGAGCGCGCGCGTGCAGACCGCGGTCGGCGACGAGCACGACCGACTGTCCGGATTCCGCAGATGCTCGATGAATCTCGACGTGCACGCTGCCGGTCCCGGTGTCGAGCTGTCGATGTTCCACCTGGAGAGCTGCGACGGCCGCGCGGTCGAGCGCGACGGCCTCGGATGCCGGACGCAGCGCCGCCTCGCAGGCGATGCCGCGCTCGAGGGCGTCGACGCGTCGCAGCAGCGACTTGCCCTGCAACAGAATCATCATCGCGGCACTCTCGTGCGCAGTGAGTGTCGGTGCCCAGCCGGTGGCGCGGCCGAGAGCCGACGAATCGACGATGGGTTCGCCGGGCGTGACCCATTGCCCCGAAAACGGCGTCAACCTCAGCCGGAACGCAACGTTCGCGACGTGAGTGGCGGCCTTCTGCGGAACGTCGAACATGAGCTGACCCTGCATCGCGGCGAGTTCGCGTACACCCACCCAGTCCACCGGGCCGAGGTTGTACGGACCGACGAGGTCGGTCTTCGCCGCACGATGAAATGCGTCGGCCATGTCATCTTGATACAGGAATTGATACGACGCGCGATCTGCCTCGGGAAATGCTCCGACCGGGCCGGTGAACTGGTCGATTCCGTCGTTGGCGAAGTCCGGTCCTACGATGTAAGTGCACCTCAGCATCGAGATGGCCATCTCTCCGGGATGTCTGCGTAACCACCACTCCGCGTAGTGCTCCACTTCTGCCTTGTCGTAGAAGTAGTAGCGATCCGGATCACCTGCGGGATAGGTGTTCTCGGTGAGTGGCTCCGGGGTGATGTCCGCACCGTAGGCATTGATGCTCGACGCGATCACCACCCGCGAGACCCCCGCGCGGTACGCGGAGTCGATCACGTTTCGCGATCCGCGCAGATTGATGTCGTGAGTCTCGGCCTTGTCTTTCATCTCCTCGACCACGAACGCCAGATGCATCACCGTGTCGCAGCCGGCAAATGTCTCCTCGAGGTCCGGTGAGCGGATGTCGGAGCGCACCGAGGTGAGCTTGGGGTGTTCGAGACGGGCTGGGCGTCGGGCTATCCCGATGACGGAGTCCACATCGGGATCGTCGAACAGTGTCGGAAGTATCGCGGCCGCGAAGTCACTGGTGGCTCCGGTGACCGCGATGCGTAGACCGCGCGGCTTCTCGCTCATGTCGGCATTCCTGCGACCGCTTCCACTATCTGCTCGGTGGCGGTGGCCAGTTGCTGCTCGGTGTGTGTGGCCATCACACACAGGCGAAGCAGAGCGCCGGATTTCGGCACCGCCGGGTGCAGTGCGGCGCTGGTGAAGATACCGCGGTCGTACAACGTCTTCCACAGACTCATCGCCGCAAGATCCTCACCCACGTGCAGTGACACGATCGGTGAGGCAGTGTCACCCGTCGGTGTCGCCGACCGTCCTGCTACGTCGAGGCCCGCCGATTGCAAGCCGCCGCGCAGGATTTCGGCATTGTCGAGGACGCGTCGGGCACGGTCTTTGCCCTCATCGCTACGGATCAGGCGAACCGAAGCCAAGGCGGCACCGAGGGCGGCAGGCACACCGGACGTCGTGAACAGGAAGGCGCGCGCCTTGATGCGGAGCGTGTCGATGAGATCGCTCGAACCGGTGACGAAACCGCCGGTGGAGCTGGGGCTCTTGGACAGCGACGCCATCGCGACGTCGACATCGTTGTTGATCCCGAACAGTTCCGCAGCGCCGGTGAGCTCGGGACCGTAGATGCCGAGGCTGTGAGCTTCGTCGACCATCAGTGCTGCGTGATAGCGCAGGCACAGGTCCGATATTGCATCGAGAGGGGCGAGATCACCCTCCATGGAGTAGAGGCCATCGACAATGACCAGCACGGCACCGTCGTCGACGACGGGCAGCTGCAGTTTCGCTTCCAGGTCGGCCATGTCGTTGTGCTTGAACTTGACCACGGTGGCACCGGACAGTGCACTGCCGTCTCGAATCGACGCGTGTGCCGCCGAATCGACGATGATCGTGTCGCCGGGTCCTACGATCGCGCTGATCGTGCCCAGGTTCGTCTGATAGCCGGTGGTGAAGACCAAGGCGTCCTCGGTCCCGTGCCACTGCGCTATCTCGTGCTCGAGTTCGACGTGCAGGTCCAGCGTGCCGTTGAGCAGTCGGCTACCGGTCACCGCGCTGCCGAAGGTGTCCAACGCATGCTGGGCACCTTCGACGACCTTGGGGTGGTCGGCGATGCCGAGATAGTTGTTGGACCCGAGCATGATCTTGTCCTTGCCCTCGACCCGTACCACGGGCGCTACGGCGGACTCCATCTTGCGGAAGTACGGGACTACGTCTGCTTCCCGTGTTGCGCGCAGCAGATCGACTCTTGCGTCCCCGCCGAGCCTCTTGATCAGTCTGTTGACAGCCATTATCGACCAGAACTCCTTACAGAGTCAGATTGCAATTTTCGCGAATTCCCAAGTAATTCGGAGCGGTGACGATGTTCGATGGGTATTGGATCGAAGAAAATCGATCGGAGGTTTGTGACGTAAAGATCCGGAGATGCTTGTGGAAAATGTTGCAAAAAAATATCCGAGGTTTCTTTTCGCTCTTCTAATTTTAAGAAAACTTTACGTTTATAACCGCAGGTCGCGGGGTATCGTCGACGACCAGCGCGAATTCAACTGTTTCAAATTTGAACCGAACGGCAACGTTCCACGACCACTATGTCGCACTCAATCTGTGACACAATTTGCACACAATCGGTGACACAAGGAGATTAGCTATGACTGGCCTTATGGTGCGCGAAAGAGAAACTCTGGAGCGGTACCTTCCGGGATTGTTGGCGTACCTGGACGAGACGCCACTCGCTCAATTGGAAGCTCGTGACTCCGACGCGATCGACAAGTTTCGCGAATTCGGCGGAACTGCGCTGTGCGTCCCGAAGAACCTGGGCGGTCTGGGTGCCCCGGCTATCGATGCGGTGCGCGCGCAACGAGCGATCGGTAGCCGCTCACCCTCTCTCGGTGCAGGGACGACGATGCACCACCTGTCGCTGGCTTCGCTCAACGAGTTCGCTCAGGCTGCCACCGAAGACGATCGGGCCCTCATCAAGGGGCTGGTGGAGCAGAAAGCAATCGTGGCCTCCGGCTTCTCCGAGGGCGTCACCGGCGGAAGCGTGTTCATCCCGACCATGACCGCCGTCAAGAAGGGCGACAACTACATCGTCAACGGCAGCAAGAAGCCGTGCAGCCTGGCGCGGTCCATGGACCTGTTGACCTGCAGCGTCGAGATCGACAACGGTGACCGTGCGGTGGCGTTGATTCCGGCGAACCTGCCCGGGATGAGTGTGAAGCCCTTCTGGACCACCGACATCCTGGCCGGAGCGCAGAGCGAGGAGGTGCTACTCGAAGACGTCGAGGTGCCCGCCAGCCTGGTTCTGCCGAACAAGGACGACGATCCCGACGGTGTGCACGAGATGACCGGGTACCTCTGGTTCGGAATGCTGATCACCGCGAACTACATCGGTGCTGCAACGGCGTTGCTCGAGCGAATGATCGAGCAGGACAAGGGTGACCACGAGGGCTACGTCCGTGCGGCTGCGGAACTCGAGACGTCCATGGCGGCCATCGAGAACGTTGCGCGAGCGGTCGACGAAGGCGAACGCGGACAAGACATCTCGGCACGACTGCTCTTCAACCGGATCGCGATTCGCGATGCGCTGGTACGGAGCAGTTCGGCGGCGATCGAATCCCTCGGTGGAATCGGCTTCATCAAGTCCCCTGAAATCGGCTACATCGCAGCGGCGTTGCACGCCTTCGCATTTCATCCGCCATCACGACGGTCGATCTCCGAAACCCTCGCCCGCTTCCACGCCGGCGACGAGTTCGCGTTCGTGAAGTAGCGTTTACTGCTCGGCCTCTCGCTCCTCGTCGGCCAGCTTGTCCTCGCCGCGGTTGCGGAAGAACTTGAACCCCGGGATGCCGATGACCGCGCGTCGGACATCCTTGGTGACCCCGAGCAACTCGTGAATCTCGGGCGAGACCGTGTCGAGGGTGGCGAGAATGGGCAACAGAGACTCCATGTGTTCGAGGAGTCCGGGTAGCTGATCGACCATGGCGATCGCGGCGTCGACCTCTTCGTCGGACAGATTGTCGACAAATCTGCGTGCCATGGGTTCGGATTTCTTGGCGATGGGATCGAACAGCTCGATCAGCTCCAGCGCAGTGTGTGAGGCGACCGATGCCGACGCGACCACGTCGTCGGCGGCACCGGTCGTCCGCTGCACGTTGGCGACCACCGCGTCGGCCGAGTCGATCACACGGTCGATTCGTGTCATCAATGTCTCTATGTGGCTCAGCAGTGCTTCGATTCGGCTGGGCAGGGTAAGCGCCATCTCGGTCGTGGTGAGCATCCAGCTTGCACCGACCCGCGCCACCGCGACTCCGCGCCGGAGCACCGTTTCGGTACCGAGAGGATCGGGGAGCACCACACCTGCCAACACCAGAGCCATAGGAGCGACAATGCCACACCGACGCTACGTCCCGAGTGCCGTTAGCCTCGACGCATGAGAGCTCTCGTCACCGGTGCCAGCGGGTATATCGGGTCGCGACTCGTGGCGGCTCTTCTGACGGACGACGTCGACGTTGTCGTCGGCTCTCGTACACCCGACAATCTGCGGGCCTTCGATTTCTACGACTCCGTCACCGCGGTCTCGCTCGACGTCACCGACGAAGGGTCCTGTGCGGCCGCGTTCGCCGAATCGGGCGAGATCGACGTGGCCTACTACCTCGTGCACGCCATCGGCGAGTCCGATTACCGTGCTCAGGACCGCAGGTCGGCCGAGCAATTCGCTGCGGCTGCCGCCCGCGCAGGTGTCCGTCGGATCGTGTATCTCGGCGGTTTCGTACCCGACGACGATCAACTTTCCGAGCATCTCGCGAGTCGCGCGGACGTCGGCGAAGCTCTGACGATCGAGGGCGTCGAGTTGGTCTGGCTCCGAGCAGCGATCGTCCTGGGTGCCGGTTCGACGTCGTACGAGATGTTGCGCTATCTGGCCGACCGCTTGCCGGTGCTGCCGCTGCCGAGTTGGCTCGCCGAGCCCGTGCAGCCCATTGCTGTCGACGACGTGCTCCATTACTTGGCCGCGTCTGCCGATCCCGAGAAGGTTCCCGCGGGTTCCTACGACATCGGTGGTCCGGACGCGGTGCCCTATCGCGATCTGGTGTTCGCGTACGTCGAGGCCGCCGGTCTTCAGCGCATCGGTGTGCCGGTGCCGTTCGTGCCTACCTCGCTCGCAGGCAAAGTGATCGGTAGGATCATTCCGGTTCCCGCCGGCCTCGCCGAGGATCTGGTGGGGTCGCTGCACAACACGATGACGACATCGGAGAGTCGCATACGCGAACTCGTCCCGGACCCGCCACATGGTCTGACCACCATCGCAGACGCCATGGCCCGTAGTGTGCGGGGCACGGTGGGCGAGCCTCCCGGTGTGTGCGCACTGAAGGATCCGCTTCGGTTGGCGAACACCGACGCTGCGTGGAGCGGCGGTGATGTTCTGGGGATCAGGCGTCGCGGTGTTGCGGCGTCCTCGGACCGCACCTGGAGTTTGATCGAAGCTCTCGGTGGGCGTCGACTGCTGTACTCGACGCCTGTAGCGGCCGCGGTGAGGACCAATCTCGACGTGCTGGCCGGTGTGAATCGACGTGTGACGTCGGCCGTGCGTCGGCTGACCGATACCGAGGAGGCGTGATGGGAACGTGGTCGACGACCGCGCTGAACGTGATGAAATCCGCTCTGGTCGATCCGGTCGAGCGCGATCACCGACAGTCCGACGCTGCGTTTCGCAAGCGGCGAATCGTCGTGTTGATCACATTGGTGCTCGGTGCCACGGTGCTCTACTTCTCGCTCAAGGTCGAGCCGGGCGACCCGGTGTTCTACGCACTGACCCTGGTGTTGGCCGCGGTGTGGACGGTGGGCGGAATCCTGTCGGGTCCGCTGCATCTGGGTCGCATAGTGGTCGGAGGGTCGATCCGGCGACCGATCGTCAGCCCTATCCTGATCGGTCTCGCCGTAGGCGGAGTGTTCATGCTCGGCGGTCTCGTCGTCCGGCAGATACCTCCGCTGGCCGAATTCACCGAGAATGTGCTCGCGCACGCCAGAGTGGGTTCGTTGGTGCTCATAGTGTTCATCGCGCTGTTCAACGGTGTCGCGGAGGAGATATTCTTCCGAGGCGCGTTGTACGCAGCGATCGGGGTCAAGCATCCGGTGATCATCTCCACGGTCGTCTATGCAATAGCCACGCTCGCGTCGGGCAACCCGATGCTGGGCTTCGCCGCAGTGCTTCTGGGGTACGTGATGGGCCTGCAGCGGCGTGCCTCCGGCGGAATTCTGGCTCCGATTCTCACGCACGTCAGTTGGTCTGCCGTCATGGTGCTCGCCCTACCTCCGCTGTTCGTATGACTTCGCTGTTCGAACAGAAAGAGTCGCAGACACCGATTCGACCAGCAGAAGCGGTCGTGCGCGCTGATTCGTCTCGGAACTGGGCTACATTGCGCAGGTGAGTGAAAATCTCGATCGCGTCGATCGCTTGATCATCGACGAGCTGGTGTCCGACGGCCGCGCCACTTTGGCGACGCTGGCTGAAAAAGCGTCCTTGTCGGTCTCGGCCGTTCAATCCAGAGTTCGACGGCTGGAGTCGCGGCGGGTGATCCGTGGGTACACCGCGCAGGTGGACCCGGAAGCTCTGGGTCGCGCGTTGTCAGCGTTCGTCGCCATCACTCCGATCGATCCCGCCCAGCCGGACGATGCTCCCGCCAGGTTGAAGCACATCTCGGCCATCGAGTCGTGTCATTCGGTTGCCGGTGAGGAAAGTTACGTGCTGCTGGTTCGGGTGGAGTCGCCGCGGGCACTCGAGCGTTTGTTGCAGGAGATCCGGGCCACCGCCAACGTTCAGACACGCAGCACGATCATTCTTCAGACGTTCTACGACCGTTGACGGCCCGCCACACGCGGTCCGAGGACATCGGTAGGTCGTGAAGACGGACGCCGACGGCGTCACGGATCGCGTTCGCCAACGCCGGTGCGACGGGGTTGTACGGAGACTCGCTCATCGACTTCGCGCCGAACGGCCCCAACCTGTCGTAGGTGTCGGCGAACAGAACTTCCGTACGAGGAATGTCCGCGAACTGCGGTACGTGATAGCTGCGGATGGAATCTGTGGTGACCAGGCCGGCACCGTCGGTACCAATCTCCTCGTACAGCGCGCTGCCGATCGCCTGCGCTACACCACCTTCGACCTGCCCTCGGCACTGCTGCGGGTTCAGCACCGTGCCGGCGTCTGCGCTCTGGACCGAGTGCAGGATCCTCACCGTGCCGGTGTCCTCGTGCACCGCTACCCGGAATGCCTGGACGTTGAACGCCAGAGAACGCGGTAATCCGCCACTGTCGCCTTCGGTGACGAGTGAGCCTCCGGCCCGTGCCAGAATCTCGTCGAGGGTGACGAATCGGTCCCCGCATCGCACGCCCTCCGGACCCAGTGTGCACTCCGAGTACCGGTGCCCGGTCGCGGTTGCAGCGAGGTCGAGGATCCGTGCCGACATGCTGCGGACCGCAGCATAGAGTGCCTTCCCTGCCACCACGGTGCCTGCCGAACCGAAGGCACCGGTGTCGTAGGTGGTCGAGTCGGTGTCGGATTGATCGACCCGAATGCGATCGACGGAGGTACACAGCTCGCTCGCCGCGATCTGTGTGTGCACGGTGGTGGTTCCGTTACCGAATTCCGCTGTCCCGACGCGTATCTCGTAGTGCCCCTCGGGTAGCAATGCCACAGACGTCTCGGCGCGGTGTCCGCGCGGCGGAATGGTGGCGATCATGGCCACCGCCATGCCTTCGCCCACCTTCCAGCCCGCAGGTGCATGCTCGCCGTTGCCCCGTCGCAGGGCGGACTCGGCAAGGTCGATGCACTGATCGAGGCCGTAGCTGCCGAACTGCAGGTCGTCTCCCTCCAGGTGTGCGGCGACGATGTCGTCGCCCGGGACGATGACGTTGCGTCGGCGAAACTCGAACGGATCGACGTCGAGCTCTCGGGCGAGGTCGTCCATCGCCGATTCGATCGCGAACATCACCTGGCCCAATCCGTAGCCCCGGAACGCCCCCGACGGAATGTTGTTGGTGTAGACCGTCTTCGCATCGACCCGTTTGTTCGCGCAGCGGTACACGGCCACGGATTCCCCGCATCCGTGGAACATCACCCCGGCGCTGTGATTGCCGTAGGCACCGGCATCGGTGAGCACATCGATCGACAGAGCGGTCAACGTGCCGTCGGCGCTCGCAGCCGCGGTGACATCGACTCGGAACGGGTGACGGCACGGTGAGACGGTGAACTCGTCGGTCCGCGTGAACTCGAACTGCACGGGTCGACCGGTGCGGAGCACTGCCATCGCCACGACGTCCTCGGTCAGCAACTCCTGCTTGCCGCCGAAGCCGCCGCCGACCCGCGCGGTGAACACCCGTACGCGATCGTGCGGCAAGCCGAAGATTTCGCAGATCTCGTTGCGCACCAGAAACGGAACCTGGGTGCTGGTGCGCAGGTTCAGCCTCCCGGTCTCGTCCAGCCACCCGATGGTGCCGTGCGTCTCCAGGTGCACGTGTTGCACTCGCTGCGTCGTCCACCGCCCGGTCACCACCGCCGCTGCGGCCAGTACCGCGGCGTCGACATCCCCGGTACTGCCATGCAACTCGGCGACGAGATTCTGCGACGGATCCGCGATCCGAGCTGACGAGTCCTTGTCGCCGTGGATCTTCGGTGCGCCGGGTGCCAGCGCGGATTCGGGATCGAACACCGCGGGCAGCACGTCGTACTCGACGGCCAGCGCGCGGCACCCCTCCTGCGCGGCAGCGATCGACTCGGCGACGACGATCGCCACTCGCTGTCCGATGAAGCGCACGACGGTGTCCAGGACGTGGGTGTCGTCGGGGTCCTCGACCCGGCGATCGTGCCGGGCCGTCGAAAATGCTGTCAGCGGGCTGTCTTTCGCGGTCAGGACCAGATGCACTCCGGGCACCTGCTCGGCCGCAGCGGTGTCGATCGAGACTATTCGCGCGTGTGCATGAGGACTGCCGAGCACACTGGCGTGCAGAAGGCCCGGAGGAGAATGGTCGAGGGTGTAGGGCTCGGTTCCGGTGACGATGCGGGCACTGGCCGGTGCTGCGAGGGAACGTCCGCAAGCCGGACCGTCGACCGCTTTTTCGGTGTTGACCACCCCGCAGACCGCGTCGGATATCGCTCGGTACCCGGTGCAGCGGCACAGATTTCCCTTCAGCCGCTCGGGAAGTTCATCGAGATCGTCCTCGGTCAAGGTCGAGGCGGTCACGACCATGCCTGCTGTGCAGAACCCGCACTGAAACCCGGCCGCCTCGACGAACCGGCTCTGCATCGGATGAAGATCCTCCGTGGTGCCGAGCCCCGCGACCGTGGTGACGGAGCGGTCGGCCGCGCGGAATGCGGGGAAGATGCACGAATGCACCGGCTCGCCGTCGACGAGCACCGAACACGCCCCGCAATCGCCTGCGTCGCAGCCCTTCTTCACCTCGAAATGCTCGTGCTCGCGGAGCATCGTGCGCAGGCACTGGCCAGGCCGAGGAGAGACGTCGGTCGGTACACCGTTGATGTCGACGATCATGACAACTCCTCGCGAATTTGCTGTGCTGCAGTACAACTGATGTGCCGACGCCAGTCCGGCGCGCCGTGGGGGTCGTCGTACCAATGCTGGGGGCCGATGGCATCCTCGAGCGCGTGGTCGAGTTCGGCGGCAGTCGGCACAGCCGGAAACCGCAGGACGAAGGGACGTACCGTCGACGCACTGACCGTCAGGACGAACTCGCCACCGGCGTCTGCCCGGCCGATCACCACGGCCGCAGAGCGTCCGAGTGGCGACAGTGCCAGCGTGCGAATCGCGGTTCTCGCCTCGAGTGCGCGCTGCGGAATCTCGATGCTGCGCAGTACATCTCCCGGCCGAAGGGCGTTGGCATGCGGACCGGTGATCAGATCGTCGATCGCGATTCGGTAGTCGTGATCGGGGCCCTGCCCCGACCACACCTGCCCGATACCGTCGAGCGCTGCAGTCAACGAGATCATCGCACCGGCAGGCAGTGCCAGCGCGATGTTGCCACCGACAGTAGCGGTCTTCCAGATCTTGAACGAGGCCAACAACGCTGCAGCGCAACGGGGGAACAGCGCGGTGGCAGGCCACGGCGATTCGAAGCGCGCGAGCGTCTCGATCGTGCAGGTGGCGGCGATCTCGAGCCCGGTCTCGGTCACGGTCAACGGCTCCCAGCCCAACGCCGTGATGTCGACGAGGGTAGTCAGGTGATCCTGTTTCTCCGAGAACAACCAGGTTCCACCCGCGAGCACAGCGGTGTCGGCTCGTCCCGGGGGCAGATCCTCGCGGGCGCCGGGAAGCAGAATGTCGTCGACAGTGCCTAGATCCATGGCCTTCGTTCACCTCGTCTTCGCCGGCAGGGTCCTCCGCCCGATGCGTTCACTCGAACTGTAGTGAATTTCTGTTACCGATCTTCGGTGGTCTGGCGATGCGCCCGAAACTCGGCCGAAACAACCGACACATATTGTTGCTTTCTACGAACTCAGTCATGCCGAGCCTGGGGAGGGGCAGAAGTGCAGGTCCAGGACTTGCTCGACGCCACGCAGCTCGGCATTCGATTGCTCACCTCCGATGCCGACGCTGCGCGCCGCACGCTGAGATGGACGTACACGACCGATCTTCCCGACCCGTCGCGCTACATCGCAGGCGGTGAGTTGGTCATCACCGGTCTCGTGTGGCGTCGAACGCCCGCAGACAGTGAGGCATTCGTCCGGGCAGTCGCCGAATCCGGAGCGTCGGCACTGGCCGCCGGGGAAGGATTACTCGGCTACATTCCATCCGACTTGACCGACGCGTGCGAGCGACACGGACTGCCCCTGCTCGCGGTACCCGACACCGTCTCGTTCGGCGAGGTCACCGAATTTCTCGTAGGCCGCGTTACCGGGGATCGAATTGCCTCGCTCAACAACTCGCTCGTCCGGCAACGCCAATTGCTCACAGCAGTCGCAGACGGCCGTGCCCTCGACGAGCTGGCGCTGCACACCTCACGAGAAACCGGGATGGCGTGCCTGATCTTCACCGCGACCGGGCGTCGGCTGGTCGCCGAAGTCTCGGCTTTTTCCGATGCGGATGTCGACACGCTGACACATGCTGCCCTGTCCTGCGAAAGGCTACCGACAACAACCACTCTCAGCGGCGGTGCGACATACAGTATCTTCGGCATCGGGCCGTCGCTCGCGCAGAGAACCACGCGATGGTTCCTGGCGGTTGCAGGAGATATGGATACGTTTCCTCCGCCTATCTCCGATGCGTTCGGACAGCTTGCAGCCATCGCCGCACTCGACCGGGCTCGGCGCGAAGAGGGACGGCTGGTCCGGCGCGAAATCGCCGATCAGGCAGTGGCGTTGATCGAAGCCGACAGCACCAGGCCCGAAGCACTGACTCGGTTGCGTCAGGCAGGCGTGGACCCGGACCGGTCTCTGGTCGTCGTCCGGGTCGTGCACAGCGGGCGCATCGACCTACGCGAGATGCTGCGCACAGTTCTGAGCGATACGTTGACCTCGTTCGGCGGCGGGTGTGTCGGATGCAGTACGCACGGCGACATCGTCGCGATCGTGAACACCGACGATCCCAACATCGCTCATACTCTACGAATCAGATTGTCTCGCTTGGGTTCCGGTATCGGACGGAGCCGCCTGCTGGTGGGCGTCAGCTCGGAGGCGACCGGCGTCACCGTCGACGGCGCGCTGCGATCGGCCAGGCACGCGCTCGACATGAGCAGGCAGGGGACAGGCCCGGTGACCGTCACCGCGGGAGCACAGCTGACCTCTGCGGTGTCGATGCTATCGGCGCTGCCGGACGACGTGCGTCGGTCTTTCGTCGAGCACGTTCTGGCACCTCTGCTCGAGTACGACCGCCGCACCGATTCCGGTCTGACGGACACCCTTCGCGAGTTTCTGGCCACCGGGGGATCGTGGAATCGTACGGCCGAGTCGTTGCACGTCCACCTCAACACGGTGCGATACCGAATCAAGCGAATCGAGGACTTGCTCGGCCGCGACCTGGCCTCTACCGAGGACAGACTGGACGTGTACCTCGCATTGCACTCGATCCCACGATCGTCGGCCACGGGAGCGGCATAAGATCGCGGGATGACTGGCTTCACCGGAATCCCCTTCGCTGCCCTGGACTTCTACGAGGACCTCGAAGCCGACAACAGCAAGCTGTGGTGGACCGAACACAAAGATGTGTACGACAGCGCAGTCAAGGCACCGATGACGGCATTGCTCGCAGACCTCGAACCGGAGTTCGGCAGCGCCAAGCTGTTCCGCCCGTATCGCGACGTCCGATTCTCCAAGGACAAGACGCCGTACAAGACACATCAGGGTGGCTTCGTCGCTCGGGGCGACGGTCTCGGGTACTACGTGCAGATCGACCCCGCCGGACTCTTCGTCGCCGGCGGTTTCTACCACGGCTCGACCGACGCCGTTGCGCGGTACCGCACCACCGTCGACGACGACGTCCGTGGAGCCGAACTCGAACGAATGATCGCAACGTTGACGAAGGCCGGCTACGAGATCGGCGGCGAGAAGCTCAAGACCAAACCGCGGGGATACGACATCGATCACCCCCGTATCGATCTCCTGCGGCACAAATCGCTCACCGCCGAGAAGCATTTCGGCTCACCCGAGTGGTTGAAGACCCCGAAGGCCGCGACGAAGGTACGCGATGCCTGGCGAGCTCTCACCCCGCTGGTGGAGTGGTCTGCGGCTCTGCACACGTGAGCGGAAATTCGTAGCAGGCGGGCTGTTGCGTTTTGGTACGCGTGAGGGCATGAACTGTTCGGCCGTGTGAGGTCGGTGCATGTGGCCGGGCCCGGTAGGGCCCGGCCACACTCGTTCAGGCAGGTGCTGCGGTGGGGGCTGCGGCGAGTTGGGTGAGGATTTTGCCGATGTTGTGGACCGCGG
>NZ_CAPS01000105.1 GCF_000333955.1 Rhodococcus sp. AW25M09 | reverse complement strand
TTCGCTCGTTCGAGCTCCGAATCGGTCCGTTCGGCCTGCCCGAGATCGTCGAGATTCCCGATGCTGCTGACAGCTTCGAAACACAGCATGCGGACGCACCGCAGGCACCGACGTCTGCCGCCGCTGTGCCGGTAGAGGACGTGCCGGTCGAACCCGTGCCTGAGCCCGAGACGGCACAGGAAGGCGACTCGGATCCAGCGGCCGAGTCGGCATCGACCGAACGTGCACCGACCGAATCGGCACCGGGCAGTGTGACGACCGATGCGGTGGTGGATGCACAGGAGCAGTGCCTGGCCGATTCAGCAGGGGAGGCGCGGCCCGTCGAAGCTGTCTCGGTTGAGGAGCCTGCCGAGGACGAACCGCCTGCAGGCGGGCATCCGGTATCCGCAGATCGCCACCTACCCGAAGATCAGCCCAACCCGGATGCGCCGCGACCCGAGCCGGGTACCGGTGCCGGGCTGAGCGAAGCGGGGACACTGTGAGCATCGACAGCGGTTGGCGACGAGAGCTGCACCGGATACGCGACGATCATCGACGTGCGATGGCGCGCGCGGCCGACATGGTCGGCCGGGCCCAGACTCCCACAGCTGTTGTGGACCGACGCACATCCGGCACCGCGAACCGACCCGATGGCGAGGGCGGTCCGATTCGCGGCTCGGTGCTACAGCCTGCTCACCTGGACCGGCGAGAGCCCACACAGCAGGTGGAGACCGAACCCGAAGACCGGCCGCGATCGTGGCTGGTCTGACGCCGGACGGCGTCGAGCAGGGTCAGCCGCGGCCGAGCATGGCCTTGATCGACGCGGTCGCCTTCGGTTTGGGCTGCGCGTCGAGTGGGGCGTGGGGATCGACCGCTCTGGTGCCGTCGATCTCTCCGGTCGATCCGGCCAGCTCCTCGTAGTCGGAGTCACCGGTCAGGTGGAACAGCAGGAACGCGGTGAGTACGGCTCGCGCGCGCTGCTGCGTCTTGCGATCGGGTTTGTTGATGCCGAGTCTGCTGAGGATTCGCCTGCCCTCGACGAATCCGTCCGCGGTAGAGCCGTCGACTCGGCGCAGGATCGATGGTCCGTGCCAGGCTTGCGCAAGAGCGAGCGAGTTGTCGGTGAGCGAATCGGCGTTCGAGTTGTCGCCGACGACGAGCCCGGGCGCGGTCAGACCGGCAGCGGCGTCCTCGGACGAGGGTGCTGTCGGGGCCGGGAACAGCGCGGCGACGGCCTTGATGTCCGATCGTCCGGATGCAGCGAGAACAGCGGTGCCGGCACCCATTGCATGACCGGCTGTGGCGAGTTTGTCCGGATGCACGCTGATGTTGCCTGGGCCGAGCCGCACGCCGGTCATGATGTCGAGCACAGTCCCGAGATCGGTGGCGAGTCCGCGATGCGAGGGAACGAGGCCGCGTTCGGAATCCGGCGCTGCAACGACCATGCCCCAGGACGCCAAGTGCTTCAGAGTGTCGGTGTAGTTGCCGGGTCGCAGCATCCAGCCGTGTGCGAAGGCCACGCCGGGCAGGCCGAAGCCCTCGGCGGGGGTGTACACGACGCCGGGTTGCCCGGCGAGGGCCAGGTTGCCTCGGAGCACCTTGTGCGGGCCACGCTTGGAGAGAGCAGATGCCAGCTTCTTCGGTTTCGCCACGGGAGATGACGCTACCGAACGCCGGCGACTCAGGGGGACACCGGACACGTCCACCCGAGCGAATGGGTCGTGCGGGTCGTGCCGAGTACCCTGAATCACCATGTGCGGAATCGTGGGTTACGTCGGCCACCGCCCAGCTCTGGGTGTGGTGGTCGAAGCGCTTCGGCGTATGGAATATCGGGGCTACGACTCTGCGGGGATCGCGATTCTCGATGGAGCGGGAGCGAGTGCGGTCGAGCGCAAAGCGGGCCGGCTGGCGAATCTGGAAGCCGAGCTGGACGACATCGGCACCGACACGTTCGTCGGCACCACCGGAATGGGCCACACCCGGTGGGCGACGCACGGGCGGCCTACCGATCGCAACGCCCATCCCCATCAGGATGCGTCGGGCACGGTCGCGGTGGTGCACAACGGCATCATCGAGAACTTCGGTCCGCTGCGCGCCGAACTCGAAGCAGCCGGTATCGAGTTCCTGTCCGATACCGACACCGAGGTCGCAGTGCACATGGTCTCGCGTGCCTACTCCGACGGCCCGACGGCGGGCGACTTCGTAGCCAGCGCGAAAGCAGTTCTGCGTCGACTCGAAGGCGCATTCACCCTGGTGTTCACCCATTCCGATCACGCGGACACGATCGTCGCGGCGCGCCGCTCGACGCCACTGGTGCTCGGGGTCGGTGACGGTGAGATGTTCCTGGGATCCGATGTTGCCGCGTTCATCGAGCACACCCGCGACGCCGTCGAGCTCGGCCAGGATCAGGTCGTGGTGATCACCGCCGACGGATACGACATCACCGACTTCGACGGTAACGAGGCGAAGGGGCGTCCGTTCCGAATCGACTGGGATCTGGCAGCCGCCGAGAAGGGCGGCCACGACTACTTCATGCTCAAGGAGATCCAGGAGCAACCCGCCGCCGTGGCGGACACGCTGCTCGGTCACTTCGCCAACGGTCGAATCGTGCTCGACGAGCAGCGTCTGTCCGATCAGGAACTGCGCGATGTGGACAAGGTGTTCGTCGTGGCCTGCGGCAGCGCATATCACTCGGGTCTGCTCGCGAAGTACGCGATCGAGCATTGGACCAGGCTCCCCGTCGAGGTGGAATTGGCCAGCGAGTTCCGCTATCGCGACCCGGTTCTGGATCGATCGACCCTGGTCGTCGCCATCTCCCAGTCCGGCGAGACCGCCGACACACTCGAGGCCGTGCGGCACGCCAAGGATCAGAAGGCGCGCGTTCTGGCCGTGTGCAACACCAACGGCTCGCAGATTCCTCGCGAAGCCGACGCCGTTCTCTACACCCGGGCAGGTCCGGAAATCGGGGTGGCCTCGACCAAGGCTTTTCTCGCCCAGGTGACTGCGAACTACCTGGTCGGTCTTGCGTTGGCGCAGGCCCGAGGCACCAAGTATCCCGACGAGGTCGCCCGTGAATTCGCCGAACTCGAGGCCATGCCCGAGTTGGTGCAACGGGTTCTCGAGACAGTCGAGCCGGTTCGAGCGCTCGCACGCGAGCTCTCGACGGCCACGACCATTCTGTTCCTCGGCCGCCACGTCGGGTATCCGGTCGCGCTCGAAGGCGCGCTCAAGCTCAAGGAACTCGCCTACATGCATGCAGAAGGATTTGCGGCGGGCGAGCTCAAGCACGGACCTATCGCGCTCATCGAGGACGGTGTGCCGGTGATCATCGTGATGCCGTCGCCGAAGGGTCGCGCGGTGCTGCATTCGAAGATGCTGAGCAACATTCGTGAGATCCAGGCGCGCGGTGCGCGAACGGTCGTCATCGCCGAGGAAGGCGACGAGGCAGTGCGTCCCTTCGCAGACGATCTGATCGAGATTCCGGCCGCGTCCACGCTGTTGCAGCCGCTGTTGTCCACGATCCCGCTGCAGGTGTTCGCGGCCGAGGTCGCCCAGGCGCGTGGCTACGACGTGGACAAGCCGCGCAACCTGGCCAAGTCCGTCACCGTCGAGTAGCGCGCGGACATTCGACGACTACTGCACCCTTCATCGCGGATGGAGGGTGCAGTAGTCGTTGTGCGCAGAGTCGGTCGAAGATCTCCACGTAGGCTCGGGGTCCACCTCAGCAGGAAACGAGAGGACGTAGGCATGCGCGGCTACTACACCCCGGAGCAGATTCGGAATGCGGAAGCGCCGCTGCTGGACTCCTTGCCGAACGGGGTGCTCATGCGCCGCGCCGCGTACGGCTTGGCCGCCATCGTGGCGGGCGAGCTGGCTGCGCGCACGGGTGGCGTAGCGGGGCGGCAAGTGACGATCCTGGTGGGCACGGGTGACAACGGCGGCGACGGCCTCTGGGCGGGGACGTATCTGCGTCGTCGGGGAGTGTCGGTGTCTGCGCTTCTACTCGACCCGGAGCGGGCTCATGCCGAAGGGCTCGAGGCCCTGCGCGCGTCGGGCGGGCGGGTGGTGACACGGTGCGGACCGGCCGACATCGTCGTCGACGCCATCGTGGGAATTTCCGGCACGGGTCCGCTGCGGCCCGATGCCGCCGCGATCGTCCGGCAGATCACCGCGCCGATCGTGGCGGTGGATGTGCCCAGTGGAGTCGACGCCGAGACTGGGGCCGCGCCGGGTCCGGCGGTGACGGCCGACGTGACGGTCACGTTCGGTGCCCGCAAACCAGTTCACGTTCTCGCCGTGCCTCGTTGTGGCCGAGTCGAACTGGTCGATATCGGGCTCGAGCTCTCGGCTCCGGCGATGATGTCGTGGGAGCCGGCCGACGTAGGTCGGGTCTGGCCGATCCCTACTGCCTCGGACGACAAGTACTCGCAGGGAGTCATCGGTGTCCTGGCCGGTAGCTCGACGTTCCCCGGTGCCGCTCTGCTCTGTGTCGGAGCTGCGGTTGCGGCCACCTCCGGAATGGTCCGCTATGTGGGAAGCGCAGGTGCAGAGGTTGTTTCGCACCACCCGGAAGTGGTGGTCGCCCCGGATCTCGAATCGGCAGGGAGAGTTCAGGCCTGGGTGGTCGGTCCAGGCTTCGGCACCGACGAGGACTCGGCAGACATCGTGCGGAGGGTCCTGGAAACGGATCTGCCGGTCGTCGTGGACGCGGACGCACTGACGGTCCTCGCACGCAACGAACACTGGGTCGCCGGGCGTACGGCACCGACTCTGCTGACCCCGCACGCCGGCGAATTCGCACGCCTGACCGGATCGGACCCCGGCCGCGACCGCGTGGGAGCGGTTCGAGATCTCGCCGAACGATGGGGGGTGACCGTGCTGCTCAAGGGCCGCGCAACGATCATCGCCGATGCCGACCGCACCACCTTCGTCAGTGACGCGGGGGATCGGCCGCATCGACCGCCGGGTCCGGTGATGTTCTTTCGGGCATCCTCGGGGCCTTGCTCGCCTCGGGAATGTCACCGTCGAACGCGGCCGCCTGTGGGGCGAGGGTGCACGCACTGGCCGCCGCCCGAGCCGCGCACGGGCTCGGCGGGGAATTCGCGGCACCCATTTCGGCGAGCCCGCTGTGTGCGTCCATCCCGGACGCGATCCGCACTGTGCGCTCACTCACAGACGGGCAGCGATAGTTTCGGACTTCACTCGAGGCGTCGGGGTGTGTCACGAGTTGTGCCACCCTGATCCGTCGTATGCCCGGCTCGGATGGCACTATCGAATGTTGTGAGTATCGGCTGTGGTGACGAGAGGATCGATTCGGGTGCGGTAGCGTCCGTCGATCTTGACGCAGTGGCCCACAACGTTCGCGAGTTGCAGCAGTTCGCCGGCGACGCCGCCGTGATGGCGGTTGTCAAAGCCGATGGATACAACCACGGCGGCGTCGAGGTCGCGCGTGCCGCGATCGCGGCAGGAGCGCACGAGCTCGGTGTCACCACCATCGGTGAGGCCCTCGAACTTCGCGCAGCGGGGATCACCGTCCCCATGCTGGCGTGGCTGCACCGAACGGATTCGGACTTCGCTGCTGCCATCGACGAGCAGGTGGGAATCGCAGTATCCACAGCCGGTCAGCTCGACGCCGTGGTGGAGGCCGCACGCCGCGTCGGGCGAACCGCCGATCTCTCGCTCAAGATCGATACCGGTCTCAATCGCAACGGCGTCGCGGAAGCCGACCTCGATGCAGTCCTCGACGCGACGGCAGCTGCCGTCGCGTCCGGCAGTGTTCGGCTGACCGGCATGTTCTCGCACCTGGCCTGTGCCGATGAACCCGAACACCCCGCCAACGATGCGCAGGCCGAGCGGCTTCGCGATGCAGTCGGTCGCGCCGCCCGCCGCGGAACGCCTCCCGGTGTCGTCCACCTGTCCAACTCCGCGGCCACGCTGACCAGGCCCGACCTCGGTTTCGACATGGTTCGTCCGGGTATCGCTCTCTATGGCATGTCACCGATACCCGACCTGGGAACGTTCGGATTGCGTCCGGTGATGACATTGTCTGCTCAGGTGGCGAACATCAAGAAGGTGAGCGAAGGTGAGTCGGTGTCCTACGGTTACACCTGGACCGCCCCTGCCGACACCGTGGTCGCTCTCATCGCTCTCGGATATGCCGACGGTGTGGTCCGCCGACTCGGCGGGCGATTCGAGGTGACGATCGCAGGCCGACGCTATCCATCAGTGGGCCGAGTGTGCATGGATCAATTCGTCGTCGATCTCGGCGGTGACTCCTCGGGTGTCGCGGTCGGCGACGAAGCACTACTGTTCGGGCCGGGGGACAGGGGAGAGGCGAACGCTCAGGATTGGGCGGATGCGCTCGAGACCATCAGCTACGAGGTCGTCACCGGCATTCGTGGACGTGTTCGACGACGCTTCGTCGGCGCGCGCTCAGGGGAGGCGGCACACTAGATCATGCTTGGATTGCTGGAGAGTATTGCAATTGTGACGCGTGAAACGCTGTTCCGGTCCAACAAGGACCCGCTGGCCACCGAGAATCTCGACCTCATGGACGCCGACCGCGGCAGCATCGTCACCGCGGACGACGGTGTGCCGCTGGCCGTACGCGAGGTCGGCCCGTCGGACGCCGACCTGACCGTGATCTTCGTGCACGGGTACTGCCTGCGCACGTCGTCCTGGCATTTTCAGCGTCGCTCACTCGAACAACAGTGGGGTTCGACGGTGCGCATGGTGTTCTACGACCAGCGCGGGCACGGACGCTCGGGTGTGCCGAGCCCGGAGAGCTGCACCATCGGCCAACTCGGCCTCGATCTGGACGCAGTGATTCGATCGGTGGTACCGAAGGGGCGCATCGTGTTGGTCGGGCACTCGATGGGTGGGATGTCGATTCTGTCCATGGCGCGGCAACGAGCGGACGTGCTGCGCGATCGCGTGATCGGTGCCGTGCTGATCTCGACGACCGCTGCGGGTCTGGCTCGGTCCGGCGTGGGTCGGAGTCTGCAGAACCCGGTGGTCGATGCGTTCCGGCTCGCGGTACGCACTTCTCCCGGTGTCGTGCAATTCGGCCGCGGCGCGGTGCGCGCGATCATCTCGCCTGTACTGCGCGCGGCTTCCTACGGCACCAGGGTCTCGCCTCGATTGGTCGAGTTCTCCCAGTCGATGATCGACGACACGTCCGTCGTCACCATCGTCAACTTTCTCGAGACACTCGAGTTGCACGACGAGTCCGAGGCGCTGCTGGAATTCGAGAACATTCCGGTGTCGGTGGTGTGCGGCGACGAGGATTGGATCATTCCGTTCACCAGTTCGGATGCGTTGGCTCAGGCCTTGCCTCGGTCGGAGATGGTGCGGGTCCGTCAGGGCGGGCATCTGGTCCAGCTCGAATTCCCGGAGCAGGTCAACGGCGCAATCGTGCGGCTGGTGGCTCGGGCCTCGGAAGCCGCGGGCAAGAAGCGCCGGTGGGGCGTTGTCTGACGAGCGGCTGACCTTGCCGTTGAATGCAGACCTGGCCACCGCCGCAGACACCGCTGCGTTCGGTGCGCGACTGGCGGATGTTCTGGTCGCCGGCGACCTGGTGATTCTCGACGGTCCGTTGGGGGCCGGTAAGACGGCCATGACCAAAGGCATTGCAGCCGGCCTCGGTGTACAGGGGCGGGTGACCTCGCCCACATTCGTCATTGCCCGTGAGCATAGGCCCGGACCACGGCCGCATGGGTTGCCGCCGGTTGCGCTGGTCCACGTCGATGCCTATCGACTCGGATCGACCGGACAGTCGGCACTCGACGAACTCGATGCCCTCGACCTCGACACCGACCTCACCGACGCCGTCGTCGTCGTCGAGTGGGGCGAGGGACTGGTGGAGAAGCTGACGGATCGGCATGTGTCTGTTCGGTTGACGCGAGACCCGGATTCCGATGTTCGACGCGTGATCGCGCGTCGGGTCGGCAGCGGTTCTTCCCCGTAGGACATGCGCTGATCCGGTACCGGGTGCACGGACCTATCGCTGTCGACGGTAATCTGAAACATCGTGCTTGTACTTGCCGTCGACACCTCGACCCCCGCTGTCACCGCAGGTCTTGTGCGCCTGACCGAGTCGACCGACGCCACCCCCGGCTCCGTTACCACGACTCTCGCGACGAGGGTTCGGGTGGATGCGCGCTCCCACGCGGAGATTTTGACCCCGAACATTCTCGAGTGCCTCGACGAAGCCGGCATCACCGCCGCCGATCTCGACGCGGTCGTCGTCGGTATCGGGCCCGGCCCGTACACCGGGTTGCGGGTGGGAATGGCGACTGCGGCGGCGTTCGGCGACGCACTCGGCTTGCCGGTGTACGGCGTCTGCAGCCTCGACGCCATCTCGGCCGATGTGTCCGAACCCGGGTCCCTGCTGGTGGTGACCGATGCTCGTCGACGCGAAATCTACTGGGCACGTTATGAAGCTGGAGTTCGCGTCGCCGGTCCCGATGTGATCGCTCCGGCCGAGCTGGGCCATGGCGGGGTCGATGTGGTCGCCGGGTCCGGTCCGCATGCGGCGGCGTTCGGGCTTCCGGTTCGCGATGTGCAGGCACCGTCTCCGGCAGGCTTGGTCACGGTCGCCGCCGCCGATATCGAGAGCCGAGTCGTTCCCGGTCCGCTCGTCCCGCTCTACCTGCGCCGTCCCGACGCCAAAACGCTCGACGAGCGTGCGGCAGCGAAGGCTCGGCCGTGACACTGTCGATCGAGCCCATGACGGTGCAGGACGCTCCTCGGTGTGCCTACCTCGAGACGGTGCTCTTCGAGGGCGACGACCCGTGGTCCGAGGGTGCATTTGTCGCGGAACTGGCTGCGCCCCATAATCATTACGTCACAGCACGTGAGAACGGCGAGGTGATCGGCTATGCGGGGGTTGCTCTGCTCGGTCAGCCGAGCCGCGGTGCGTTCGTGGTCGGTGAGTCCGAGGTACACACCATCGGCGTCGATCCGGCACATCACCGAAGAGGCATCGGGGGCGCACTGCTCGGCGAACTACTGCGGGTAGCCGACGAGCATGGTGGCCCGGTCTTTCTCGAGGTCCGCACCGACAACGATCCTGCCATCGAGTTGTACCGACGCGAGGGGTTCGAGATCGTGGGTACCAGGGCCAAGTACTACCAGCCGAGCGGAGCCGATGCCTTCACCATGCGTCGGCCGGAGAAGACGGAAGGATCAGCTCGATGATCGTCATGGGTATCGAAAGTTCCTGCGACGAAACGGGAGTCGGGATCGTCCGGTGGGCCGATGCGGGGCACTGCGAGCTGTTGGCGGACGAGGTGGCCTCGAGTGTCGACGAGCACGCCCGCTACGGTGGAGTGGTACCCGAGGTGGCGTCACGGGCGCACCTCGAAGCCATTGTGCCGACGATGCGGCGCGCGCTGGCGACCGCAGACATCGACCGACCAGACGCCGTCGCAGTGACGATCGGGCCCGGGTTGGCAGGCGCGTTGCTGGTCGGGGTTGCCGCTGCCAAGGCGTACGCCGCAGCGTGGGGCGTGCCCTTCTATGCGGTGAACCATCTCGGTGGCCACGTCGCGGTCGACACACTCGAGCACGGTCCGATGCCGTCGTGCGTGGCGCTACTGGTTTCCGGCGGGCACACTCATCTGCTGCATGTGGACGATCTTTCACGTCCCATCGCCGAGCTCGGTACCACGGTCGACGACGCCGCCGGAGAGGCTTTCGACAAGGTAGCGCGATTGCTCGGATTGGGCTATCCCGGCGGTCCAGCTCTGGATGCGGCTGCGCGCGAAGGTGATCCGACCGCGATCGCGTTTCCCCGGGGCATGACCGGACCGCGAGATGCGCGCTACGACTTCTCGTTCTCGGGAGTCAAGACCGCGGTCGCTCGGTTCGTCGAGGCCAGGCAACGTGCCGGAGATCCTATTCCCGTCGCGGATATCGCCGCATCGTTCCAGGAGTCCGTCGCCGACGTGTTGACGATGAAAGCAGTCCGCGCGGCAACCGACGTCGACGTCGACACGATCGTTCTCGGCGGGGGTGCCACCGCCAACTCTCGCATCCGATCACTGATCGAAAGTCGTTGTGCCGAGCAGGGTTTGAACCTGAGAATCCCGAAGCCGCGACTGTGTACCGACAACGGCGTGATGATCGCGGCCTTGGGTGCGCATCTCGTCGCAGGCGGGGCACCGCCGTCCGCGCTCACCGCAGTGACCGATCCCGGCCTGTCGGTGGCGACCAGTCAGGTGCCGGGCTGAGCGCCCTGAGTATCCGACGCGGAGGGCTCGGGCGGGCGCGGGGTCGCCGAATCGCTGGACGTTCGCGGCTCGCTCGTCACACCGGATGCCTCGGGCGCTGCAACCGGTGGTGACCATACCGTGGGCGGCGCAGTCAGTTCCGGCGTCGGATCCGATGCGGTCTCGGTGGTGGGCACAGTGATCGATTCCGTCGGAACCTGGGTGAACTCGGGGGTCGCCTCCGGTGTGGATTCCGGCGTCGGCGCGGGGCCGGCCGGACTCGATTCGCCCGGCTCCGACGTCTCGCTCGGTGCGGCGGACGGAACCGGAATCGTGGTGACGGCGGGTGAAGGCTCGACCGATGCGTCGCTGGTGGCCTCGGGGGAGGGGCGATCCGGAGTGGAGCCGGCCGGCCATTCGATCGCTGGAAGATCCGGTCCGGGGCGCAGAGTCGGAGTAGTGGTGGGCGGTGCGGCGGTGGTGAATTGCGCCGAGGACCCGGTGGAGTCGATCGTGGTCCGGGTCGGATCGAATCGCTCCCCGGGGGTGCTGCCTCGGGTCGGCCGATCGGTGTCGATCGAATAACCGTCGGCTATCGGCCCGCCGCCGCCGGATTCGGCAGCGGATTGGGCGGCGGATTGGGCGGCACTTCCGGCCGGCGAGACGCTGGGGTCGTCGCCGGGGTTCATCGCCTGCACGCCGTAGGCGAGAACCAGACCGCCTGCGACGACGGCTGCGGCGATCGCACCGGAGTACCGACTCATCCTGCCGCCGGCGTTGCGAGCAGCCGCCACGAGTTGAAATTCGCTACCGACGATCGATGCGGCAACCGTGGCCGCGCCGATGGCGAGAACGGCGTCGGGTTCTGGTAGCCGAATCACGGGGGCATGGAAGATGTCGGTGAGGGTGGTAGCGAGCAACGGAACGTGCGCGCCGCCACCGATCAACACGATGGCCTGGGGCTCGTAGGCACTGTCGTCGAACACTTCACGTACGAATTCGGCGGCCGAGTCGAAGATCGGGGACGCTGCGGTATCGAAGGCGTCACGAGTGACCGTCAGCGGTATGCCGCTGTAGCGCTCGATCTGGACCTCGTCCGCGCGGGAGAGCTGTTCCTTGATCGATCGGTACCGAGCCGATCCGATTCCGCGGTCGTCCCGGATGTCGTCCCGAAGATTGTCACGGGTCATGTCCTGCACGAGATTCTTGACGAGTGCGTTCAGTGTGTCACCGCCGGCAGCGTCCGAGCGGCCGTGCGAGAGCACCGTTCCCGCGGCCCGGTCGGTGGCGGTGACCGATAGACCCGACGCCCCGAGGTCGACGAAAGAAATCGTGTCGTATCCGTCGATCAGGCCCGTGGTCGCCAGGTGCGCCGTCGCGGCCGCGGATTCGGGCACCAGACGAACGTCGCGGGTGGTGTGCGCGAGCGCTGCTCGGATGCCCGCGGCGTGTTCCTCGGTGCGATAGGTAACGGCGATCACGTCGGGGGATCGATGGCCGGGGATGAGCGAGGCCATGAGTTCGATGGCAGAGGTGACCAGTACGCCCATGTCGGTATTGGCTTGGCGATCGGCCGAGACGGTGCGGTACTCGACTTCGCGACTACCGTCGCTGTCGACCGAGACGAGGGCTGCGCACACGACCTCGGATCCAGTGGACACGCCCACTCCTACCCGCACTGTGCACCTCCACCCTGTGTGTCTGCCGTCGTTCTTGTCCTCCGTGAATCAACTGCCTCGGCTGCTATGTCGGGGCACAGTTGTAGATCGTTATCATTCGGACATCTCCGTTATCGTAACGTTACTTAGGGGTTCGATGCGAGCTCGATATTCCGTTCGGTCGGTTATCGGGTCGGCGGTCACAGTGTTCTACCTGGCGTTTTTGCGGAACGAAAGGTTTCGGAAAAAGCAGGAAAGTGGGTTTCGGTATTCGGCGATTCGGGCTCGAATTCGGGCAATTCGCACCGGCGGACATTGCAGTGGTGGGCGACCCGTAGCCGCCGCACGTCGGTGCGCGCGCGCCGCAATCCGGACCTGGCGAACCCAGCCCTTGAGTGCTGGCACTCTCGTGTATAGAGTGCTAGTTGGCACCGAGTGAAGTCCCGGCACCCGCGACGACGGGAACGAGCTCCTGCCGTGTTTGTCAGGACCGCACGAGAAGTACTTACACACAGCTGCCCGGGGATCCGACCCCGGGCGCGTACCCCATAACTTTGGAGGGCTCAACGTGGCGAGCGTGAAAATCAAGCCGCTCGAGGACAAGATCCTCGTCCAGGCCAACGAGGCCGAGACGACGACCGCCTCCGGTCTGGTCATCCCCGACACAGCCAAGGAGAAGCCCCAGGAGGGCACCGTCGTCGCCGTGGGCGAAGGCCGTGTCACCGAGAAGGGCAACCGCATCCCGGTCGACGTCAAAGAGGGTGACACCGTCATCTACAGCAAGTACGGCGGCACCGAGATCAAGTACGCCGGCGAGGAGTACCTGATTCTGTCGGCACGCGACGTGCTGGCCGTCATCGCCAAGTAGGCAACAACGCATGCCGCCCCGGTCGCCGATTTCGTATCGGTCCCGGGGCGGTGTGCGTTCGATCGAGTTTCTTTACTCGAAGGAGTAACACCGAAACATGGCAAAGCAAATCCAATTCAACGAGGAAGCTCGCCGCGCACTCGAGCGTGGCGTCGACAAGCTCGCCGATGCAGTCAAGGTCACGCTCGGGCCGCGAGGACGCCACGTCGTCCTGTCCAAGGCATTCGGCGGTCCGACGGTCACCAACGACGGTGTGTCCATCGCGCGTGAGATCGATCTGGAAGATCCGTTCGAGAACCTCGGCGCGCAGCTGGTCAAGAGCGTTGCCACCAAGACCAATGACGTCGCAGGCGACGGAACCACCACCGCGACGGTTCTCGCGCAGGCTCTGGTCCGTGGCGGTCTGAAGAACATCGCAGCGGGTGCGAACCCGATTGCGCTCGGTACCGGCATCTCCAAGGCCGCCGACAAGGTCGCCGAGGCTCTGCTCGCGGCCGCCACTCCGGTCGAGGGCAAGCAGGCCATCGCCCAGGTCGCCACCGTGTCCTCGCGCGACCCCGAGATCGGCGAGCTCGTCGGCGAGGCGCTCACCCGCGTCGGCGCAGACGGCGTCGTCACTGTCGAAGAGTCCTCGACTCTGCTCACCGAACTCGCGGTCACCGAGGGCGTGCAGTTCGACAAGGGCTACCTCTCCCCGTACTTCGTCACCGACGTCGACACCCAAGAGGCCGTTCTCGAGGACGCATACATTCTGCTCTACCGCGAGAAGATCACGTCGCTTCCGGATTTCCTTCCCCTGTTGGAGAAGGTTGCCGAGAGCGGCAAGCCGTTGCTCATCCTCGCCGAGGACACCGAGGGCGAAGTTCTCTCGACGCTGGTCGTCAACTCCATCCGCAAGACGATCAAGGCCGTCGCCGTCAAGGCGCCGTTCTTCGGAGATCGACGCAAGGCGTTCCTGGACGACCTCGCGGTCGTGACGGCCGGTCAGGTCATCACCGCCGACGTCGGGCTGAGCCTGAAGGAAGCCAACCTCGAGCTGCTCGGCCGCGCACGTCGCGTCGTCGTCACCAAGGACGACACGACCATCGTCGACGGTGCGGGCACGCAGGACGACATCGACGCGCGCGTCGGTCAACTCCGCCGCGAGATCGAGAACACCGAGTCCGAGTGGGACCGCGAGAAGCTCGAAGAGCGTCTGGCGAAGCTCTCGGGCGGCATCGCGGTCATCAAGGTCGGCGCTGCCACCGAGACCGAGCTCAAGGAACGCAAGTTCCGCGTCGACGATGCCGTGGCGGCAGCCAAGGCCGCAATCGAAGAGGGAATCGTTCCCGGCGGCGGTTCGGCTCTGACTCAGGCTGCGTTGGCTCTGGCCGACGATCTCGGTCTGACCGGGGACGAAGCCACCGGAGTGGCCGTGGTGCGCACTGCACTCAATGCGCCGCTGTTCTGGATCGCCTCCAATGCGGGCATCGACGGTTCCGTGGTTGTCAGCAAGGTAGCCGAATTGCCGAAGGGGCACGGATTCAATGCCGCGACCTTGACGTACGGTGACCTGCTGGCCGACGGCGTCGTCGATCCGGTGAAGGTGACTCGCTCCGCTGTGGTCAATGCCGCATCGGTTGCTCGGATGATCCTGACGACCGAGAGCGCGATCGTGGAGAAGCCGGAAGAGGCCCCCGAGCCTTCTGCCGGGCACGGACACGCTCACTGACGTTCGGTAGTAGAAGACAGAAGCCCCCAACCCGTTCGGGTTGGGGGCTTCGTCGTGTGTTCCGGGGAGCTATACCGCGATGCGACGGCGGTTGTGCCGGACGTGCAGTTCTCGTTCGGTCTCGGACATCCCGCCCCAGATGCCGTACGGCTCGCTGACGTTCAGGGCGTGCGTGCGGCATTGTGCGAGAACTGGGCAGCTGCGGCACATTTCCTTGGCGCGCATCTCGCGCTGTGCTCGGGCCCGGCCTCGCTCGCCATCCGGGTGGAAGAACATGGACGAGTCGACGCCACGGCACAGGCCGTGCATCTGCCAGTCCCAGATGTCGGCATTCGGCCCAGGGAGGTGGTTCGGCTGCGGCATGAGAACTCCTAGGGTGGTGTGGCTTCTCGGATTCGTGATCCGAATGCCGACAACGTTATGTGGATCGACGAAATCGAGTCAATAGTTCTCTTTCGTGGGCAAATGCATAGTTATGGGGCGAAGAATTAACACGGTCGATATTTACTTCGACCTGATCGCGTGCGTCTCGTTCCTGTTGAAGAATCCGTCGAGGCAGGGGACCATGGAGAGGGCGTAGGCCTTTCCTGTCTCGCTGTGGAGCGGCCCTCCGGTGATCGCCGGCCTCCGGAGTCCTCGATCTCGACTGGCCGATCCAGACTGCTGGAGCAGGCGTCCATGCTGGTCCGCGGCGTCACGGTGATCCCGAGGAAGAGTCGGTCGATACTTTCTGGTTCGGCGTCGTGTCGCTCGTCCGACACCGCGAGCGGTCTCCGTCAGCGCACCCGCGAACCACTCGGTGCGGGTCTGGGCATCACGCGACGGTCGCAGTTGTGTCTGTTCACGGTTCGGTGCTTTACGGAGGCGATTAACCTATTCGCCACACAGCGTTCAGATTTTCGTCTCCAAAACGGCCTTCGTTTACATTGTTAATTCCTTGAAAACTGCATTTCGCGGCTGGACTGGAAGCGTGCATCCGGCACCGGCGACCGATCGGTGAAATCCCGAACAATTGATTCCTTGTGATCCCGGTTCTCGTGCAACTGTGGAATTCGCCCGCGTCCGTCACCGGCGGCAGCAGTCGGACGCGGCCGGCGCAGGCCCTACCCTTGCGTCGTGCCATCAGACCAGAGCTCGCTGTTCCCCCCGCTGCAGTCCGAGCTCCTCGACATCGCCTTCGGCGCGAAACCCGGCTGCTTCCCGCTTCCGACGGCCACCGATCCATCCGGAAGCTGGCATCGCAGTGTCGCGTTGGCAGGCCAGGGTCGGTACAGCGCAGCGGACATCGAGCTGCGGCGGTGCCCACCCCGCAGTCCGGAACTCGCGTCGCTGCACGCCTCGACCAGAGCTTCCTGGCTCCGCCAGCTGGGCAGGCACGAGAGAGCGCGCCGTTTCGACGGCCGGGCGGTGTTCCTCGTCGGCCTGGTGGGGTCGCCGCGGTCGAGGGACTCGGTCGAGGCCCGCAGTGACGCGTTGACCGGCCTGGCTGCAGATGCGCTTGGTAGTGGCCGGTTCCGGCTGGCGCAGACGCTGCTGGAGCGCGGCGCCGAGCAGTGGCAGAGTCCGGCCGGTCGCGACCTGTGGCGTCCGCCGCTGCGAGCAGCGTGGGTGGCTGCCGAACTGGCGATGATGCGCGGTGACGGCCACACGGCCGTCCGACACGCCGAATCCGCGCGAGCTCTTGCCGACGATGCCGATTCGTTACGCCACAGCATCAAGACCGACCTGGTGTTCGCGGCGGCACTGAGCTGCGCGGGCGAGACCACCCGTGCTCATGACGCGGCTATCGAGGTGGCCTGCGCTGCAGCGATACACGATTTACTGCCGCTGAGGTGGGCCGCGACGATGCTGTGCGAGGGAACCGGAGGCGTCGACGCAGGGATGGTCGCGTCCGCCGACTTGGCCGCCGCGATCGGTCGTCGGGGTGGTTCGTCGGTCGACTGACCAGGACCGCCATCGGACACGGACCGAGCGGTTCGGTTGCTGGGGGGTGGTGTCGCTATCCTTGGTCTCGTTCCACCACCACGTGGAAGCGCTCCCTGGCGGGTGCGCACCTGTAACGCGGGGAAATTTGCTGACGATGAACACAACGGGTGAGGAGTTGGACTCTTTCGTCGTTGCCGCAGCGCAAGGCGATCGACTGGCTCTGTCCCGGGTCTTGGAGTTCATCCGGCCACTTGTCGTCCGGTACTGCCGGGCGCGAGTCGGTTCGGCTGAGCGTGGTCAGTTATCGGCTGACGACGTGGCGCAGGAGGTCTGTTTGGCAGTCATGACCGCCTTGCCGCGTTACCAGGATCAAGGTCGTCCGTTCATGGCGTTCGTGTACGGCATCGCAGCTCACAAGGTCGCCGATGCTCATCGCAGCGCCTCGCGTAACAAATCGGACCCGGCCGCCGAAGTACCAGATGTCGTGTCGATGGAACACGGACCGGAGCAACGTGCTCTCGAATCCGAGTCGAGTCGACAGATGACTGCACTGCTGGACACCTTGCCCGCCAAGCACCGCGAAATATTGGTGCTCCGACTCATCGTCGGGTTGTCGGCCGAGGAGACAGCGGCAGCGGTCGGCAGCACTGCAGGCGCTATCCGCGTGGCTCAGCACCGAGCTATCGCAAAACTGAAGAACGAAGTTGTGAGAGCAGGTGAAATGTATGGCTAGGGACAATGGTGATGGTGGCACCGGTGAGACACCGCGTCGCGGAATCTCACGTATCGGTGAGCACGTGAGCTCCACTGAACCGAAGCGGAACGATCCCTACGCCGACATCGGTGCAGACGGTGGTCCCGTGGACCTCTCCGCCGTACGTCGTGACGATGCATTCATCGACGCGATCAGCGGTGACGGACCAATCGCTACCGATGACGCGGACGAGTATCAACTCGCCCTTCTGCTGGCCAGTTGGCGAGCAGATGTGATGTCGCCGGCTATGCCCGCCGGCCCCTCCCTCGAAGTTGTGGTCGCCTCGGTCGAACGCGAGAAGCTCGCCGCCGACATGGCCCGGTCGAGTTCGGCCGGTAACGGCGGACGGATGCGACTGCTGCGTCCGATCGCCGGTGCCGCCGCCGCTATCGCCGTCGTGATGGGTGGCCTGTTGGTCATCTCCTACAACTCGACACCCGACGATCCGCTGTGGAGCGTCAAGTCCGTCGTCTTCTCCGACCAGGCCGATTCGACTGTCGCGCAGATAGATACGACGTCGAAGCTCCGTGAGGCGGAGAATCTGCTGTCGTCGGGAAATGCCGACGCCGCTCGGTCTGTGCTCGACGGCGCATCGGACCGCAGCTCGGGGGTGCTCGACGACGGCGAGCGCGCTGAGCTCGATCAATGGCTGGCTCGTCTGCAGCAGGAGTTGCAAGCATTGACCGTGCCCGCGCCGGTGCCGCCCGCGGAACCGGTTCCGAGTGTGCCGGATCCGGTTACCGGCCCCGACGTCTCCGTGCCTCCCGCCACGGTGGTCACGACAGTGCCCGACACCAGTGCCGTACCGGTGTCTCCGAGTCCGGTCACGTCGACGCCGGAAAGCCCGAGTGCCACGACGACTCCGAGTCGGACGACCACGGCTGCCACGCCGACTGTGCTCGTCGGTCCGGATCAACCGACCGCCACTGCCGGTGGCAGTACCTCGTCCGGCATTCGTGATCGCACGTCCGTCCCGGCCGGCGGTAGTTGAGTTCAGTTTTCGGACATCATCAGCGTCCGTACAGACAGCGAAGAAGCCCGACACGATGAAAGTGTCGGGCTTCTTCGCTGTCCTAGTTCTTCGTTGCGGTAGTTCCGAAGCTCAGCTGTCGAATCCGTCGCCGTGCAAGGCGTCGTTCATCGATGCGTCCGCGAACCCGCGGCAGTAGTCCCAGGTGACATAGGCGTCGGGAACGGGGTCGTACGCCGGCTCGTGCGGCCGGACAGTTCCGTCGACCAGAAGCTGCAACAGGTTTGCTCGCAGCATGTCCCAGTCGTGGTAGTGATCTTGCTGGCAGTCCTCGCAGCACACGACCAAGCCGCGAATGCCGCGGTGGCCGAGCAGTGCTTCGTAGACAGCAAGATCGGCCAGGTCCTCTTCGACAGCCAGTCGCTCCTGGGGATCGAGAGGCTGGCCCGGCTCGATGGCGTCGAGAGCAGCCGACGGGTCGGCTGGGTCTCCGGCGAAGGGATCCGGGGGTAAACCGGGAGGCAGTTGATCGCGCACGCCTCCACGGTACGCAGGATTGGTGGGTCTGCGCCAGCCGTTCGAAAGCGACATGCCGGACGCAGTTGCTACCTGCACTCGATCCGGGGCCGGTTTTCGGTGCCGCCGGCAGCCCGTAGTGGGAGGCGTTCGCACTGGTTGTGCGCTAGCCGATACCATGGTTCACGGCGCTGAACAGATGAGTGCAAGTGCCGAAACTCCATCCGTTCTTCAATCCCGCACTGCGGCGCGCCTGCGAGCTCTCACCGGCTCGCACGCCGCGCCCAGGTGCAACCAGGCTCTAGGGAGGGCCAGATTCGCATGAGTAGTCCCGGAGCCCACGTCCGCACAGGCGGCGACGATCCCAACAAGGTCGCGATGCTCGGCCTCACGTTCGACGACGTCCTGCTGCTGCCGGCCGCTTCGGATCTGATACCCAGCGCGGTCGACACGTCCAGTCAGATCACTCGCGAGATCCGATTGCGGGTGCCACTGGTCAGCTCGGCCATGGACACCGTGACCGAGGCACGGATGGCCATCGCGATGGCCCGTGCCGGCGGCATGGGTGTGTTGCACCGCAACCTGTCGCTGCAGGATCAAGCGTCGCAGGTGGAGACCGTCAAACGCTCCGAAGCCGGGATGGTCACCGATCCGGTCACCTGCAAGCCCACCGATTCGCTGGCCGAGGTCGACGCCATGTGCGCGCGCTTCCGCATCTCGGGGCTGCCGGTCACCGACGAGACCGGCGCGCTCGTGGGCATCATCACCAACCGCGACATGCGCTTCGAGGTCGATCAGAACCGTCGCGTGGCCGATGTCATGACCAAGGCGCCGTTGATCACTGCGCAGGAAGGCGTCACTGCCGAAGCAGCCCTCGGCTTGCTGCGTCGCCACAAGATCGAGAAGCTCCCGATCGTGGACGGCAAGGGCGCGCTCACCGGTCTGATCACCGTCAAGGACTTCGTCAAGACCGAGCAGCATCCCGATGCCACCAAGGACCGGGACGGGCGGCTGCTCGTCGGTGCCGCAGTGGGTGTCGGGCAGGATGCCTGGGCACGGTCGATGGCGCTGTCCGATGCGGGCGTCGACGTCATCATCGTCGACACCGCACACGGTCACAATTCGCAGGTGCTCGAGATGGTCAGCAAGCTCAAGGCCGAGGTCGGTGACCGTGTGCAGGTGGTCGGCGGCAACGTCGCCACCCGCGCTGGTGCGCTCGCTCTCGTCGAGGCAGGCGCGGACGCGGTCAAGGTGGGCGTCGGACCGGGATCCATCTGCACCACCCGAGTGGTTGCCGGCGTCGGCGCTCCGCAGATCACCGCCATCCTCGAAGCCGTCGCCGCGTGCAAGCCGCACGGCGTTCCGGTCATCGCCGACGGTGGTCTGCAGTTCTCCGGCGACATCGCCAAGGCGCTCGCTGCCGGCGCGTCGACCGCCATGCTCGGATCGTTGTTGGCCGGAACCGCCGAATCCCCCGGTGAGCTGATCCTGGTCGGTGGCAAGCAGTTCAAGAGCTACCGCGGCATGGGTTCGCTCGGAGCGATGCAGGGACGTGGCGGAGCGCAGTCGTTCTCCAAGGACCGTTACTTCCAGGACGATGTGCTGGCCGAGGACAAGCTGGTGCCCGAGGGCATCGAAGGCCGCGTCCCCTACCGGGGCCCGTTGAGTCAGGTCATCCACCAGCTCACCGGTGGTCTGCGGGCCGCTATGGGGTACACCGGGTCCACCTCGATCGAGGACCTGCAGAACGCTCAGTTCGTGCAGATCACTGCGGCCGGTCTCAAGGAGAGCCACCCGCACGACGTCACGATGACTGCGGAAGCCCCGAACTACACCACCCGATAGTCGGTTCGGCCTCATCTCGGCCGACTCGATTCGCTCTCGAAGTAGAAAGGTGCGCGCGTGCGCGACCTCGTTGAAATCGGCATGGGCAGAGAAGCTCGCCGGACCTACCAACTGGACGACGTCGACATCGTGCCGTCCCGTCGGACACGGTCGTCGAAAGAGGTGTCGACGGCGTGGCAGCTCGATGCCTACCGGTTCGACATTCCGGTGCTCGCCCATCCGACCGATGCCCTGGTATCGCCCGAATTCGCGATCGAACTCGGTCGCCAGGGTGGGTTGGGTGTGATCAACGGTGAAGGATTGTGGGCCCGTCACGCCGATGTGCAGGCCAAGTTGGAGCAGCTCATCCACATCGCCGAGACCGATCTCGATCCGGACGCGCCGATCGCTTTTCTGCAGAAACTGCATTCCGCGCCGTTGCAGCCCGATCTGTTGGCCGCTGCGGTCGGCCAGGTGCGCGACTCCGGTGTGACCGTCGCCGTGCGGGTGAGCCCGCAGAGCGCCCGTGCGTTGACGCCTGCGCTGGTTGCGTCGGGCCTGGATCTGCTGGTCATCCAAGGCACCATCATCTCCGCCGAGCATGTGGCACACGGTGCCGACGAGCCGCTCAACCTCAAGACGTTCATTGCCGAACTCGACGTGCCGGTGATCGCCGGCGGCGTCAGCGATCACCTCACCGCGTTGCATCTGATGCGTACCGGCGCGGCAGGCGTCATCGTCGGTTACGGCTCGGTCGAGGGCGGCACGACCACCGGTGAGGTGCTCGGCATCGGCGTGCCGATGGCCACCGCCATCGCCGACGCCGCCGCGGCTCGTCGGGACTACCTGGACGAGACCGGTGGACGCTACGTGCACGTCATCGCCGACGGCGACATCACCACCTCCGGTGCGTTGGCGAAGGCCATCGCGTGCGGAGCCGATGCGGCGGTTCTCGGTGCTCCGCTGGCCGTTGCCGCAGAGGCACCGGGCGGCGGTTGGTACTGGCCGTCCGCCGCAGCTCATCCGTCGATGCCGCGTGGTGCGTTGTTGCCGATGTCGGCGGGGGAGCGTCCGAGCCTCGATCAGGTGCTGCACGGACCGTCGCGCGAACCGTACGGCTCGATCAATCTCGTCGGCGGACTTCGTCGATCGATGGCGAAGTCGGGCTACTCCGATCTCAAGGAATTCCAGAAGGTGGGCCTGAACGTCAGAGCTTGAACGAAAACTTGGGCTCGATTCGACATCTGGTCCTGATCGTCGCACTCACCAGGGCGCGCACTCCCGTACTTCGGGGGTGCGCGCCCTGGTGTATGTGCACGTAAGCCGACCCTGGGTTGGTGATACTTCTCGTTACGGCTAGAATCGCTTGTGGCGGTAGTCACATCGCGGTGTGCATACTGTTCGACAGCAACGGATGTAGCGGAGGTCACCATGGGTTCAGCTGTTCGCGCCACGGATTACGACGTGTTGATCGTCGGGTCGGGCTTCGGCGGAAGCGTCACCGCGCTTCGGCTGGTGGAGAAGGGGTACCGCGTCGGGATATTGGAAGCAGGACAGCGCTTCGAAGACAAGGACTTCGCCAAGAACAGTTGGGATCTCAAGCGCTTCCTCTGGGCACCGAAGCTGGGCCTGTACGGCATCCAGCGCGTGCACCTGTTGCGCGACTGCCTCATCCTCGCCGGAGCCGGAGTGGGAGGTGGCTCGCTCAACTACGCGAACACCCTCTACAAGCCTCAGGCACCGTTCTTCGAGGACAAGCAGTGGGCGCACATCACCGACTGGAGCGGCGAGCTCTCCCCGTTCTACGACCAGGCCACCCGTATGCTCGGTGTCGTACGCAATCCGCACATGACCCCGGCCGACGAGGTGATGAAGTCGGTTGCCGAGGACATGGGCGTCGCCGACACCTTCATCCAGACACCGGTGGGCGTTTTCTTCGGAGAAGAACCCGGCAAGACCGTCCCGGACCCGTACTTCGGCGGCGCCGGCCCCGATCGCACCGGATGCATCGAGTGCGGTGAATGTATGACCGGATGCCGCCACGGTGCGAAGAACACCCTGCTCAAGAACTACCTCGGTCTGGCCGAACGTGCGGGAGCCGAGATCGTGCCCATGACGACGGTGACCGGCCTTCGGCCGCGGGCCGACGGAACCTGGGACGTCGACACGGAGCGCACCGGTGCTCGGCTGCGCAAGGGGCGCAAGACCTACAGTTCCGCCGAAGTCGTTCTCGCTGCCGGGACCTGGGGTACCCAGAACCTGTTGCACAAGATGAAGGACACCGGCGCTCTGCCTCGTCTGTCGGACACTCTCGGCGAGCTGACCCGCACCAACTCCGAGTCGATCGTCGGAGCCGCGAAGCTCGAGGTCGATCCCGACATGGATCTCACCCGCGGAGTGGCCATCACCTCGTCGTTCCACCCCAGCCCCAACACGCACATCGAACCGTGCCGTTACGGCAAGGGATCGAACGCGATGGGGATGCTGCAGACCCTGATGACCGACGGCGGCGGACGAATTCCGCGGTGGCTGAAGTTCTTCTTCGCGTTGATCGCGCACCCGGTCCAGTTCGTTCGCGTCGTCAACGTGCGGCGCTGGAGCGAGCGCACCATCATCGCGCTGGTGATGCAGAACCTCGACAATTCGATCACCACGTTCACCAAGAAGGGCCCCTTCGGCCGCAAGATTTCCAGCAGACAGGGCCACGGCGTGCCCAATCCGACGTGGATACCCGAGGGCAACGACGCCACTCGACGCATCGCCAAGAAGATCGGCGGCGTGGCGGGCGGCACCTGGGGCGAGCTGTTCAACATCCCACTCACCGCGCATTTCCTCGGCGGCTGTGCCATCTCCTCGGATTCCGACCACGGCGTCATCGATCCGTACCACCGCGTCCACGGTTACCCGACGCTCAGTGTCGTCGACGGCGCAGCCGTGTCGGCCAACCTCGGGGTCAACCCGTCGCTGACGATCAGCGCTCAGGCCGAGCGCTCGGCAGCGCTGTGGCCGAACAAGGGCGAGCTGGATCTCCGTCCGGCACAGGGGCTCCCGTATCAGCGCCTGGACCCCATCGCGCCCAACTCGCCGGTGGTGCCGGTGGACGCACCGGGTGGCCTGAGATTGCCTATCGTCGAGATTCGGTCCGGCTCCTCGGCGGTGCCCGTCGCGCATTCGGGTGTTGCATGAGCGGTCGAGTGGTCCCATTAGACTGACCCGGTGACCGACTCCTCTGCACACGATCCCGCACACGCACGCCCGGTTCTCGTCGTCGATTTCGGAGCCCAGTACGCGCAGTTGATCGCCCGCCGTGTGCGCGAGGCCAACGTGTACTCCGAGGTGATTTCGCATACCGCGACCGCCGAGGAGATCGCGGCGAAGGATCCGGTCGCGCTGGTGCTGTCCGGTGGACCCTCGAGTGTCTACGCAGACGGTGCACCCGAACTCGACTCCGCGCTCCTCGACCTCGGCATCCCCGTGTTCGGCATCTGCTACGGATTCCAGGCCATGGCGCAGGCTCTCGGCGGAACCGTCGAGCACACCGGAACGCGGGAGTACGGTCGCACCCAGCTCAGTGTCGACGGCGGTCGTCTGCACGACGGTCTGCCTGCGACACAGCCGGTCTGGATGAGTCACGGCGACGCCGTCACCGCTGCCCCCGAGGGCTTCACCGTCACCGCGACCAGTGCCGGTGCACCGGTCGCCGCCTTCGAGAACGAGGGCAAGCGAATGGCCGGGGTGCAGTACCACCCCGAGGTTCTGCACTCTCCGCACGGCCAGCAGGTGCTCAGCCGGTTCCTGCACGAGACGGCAGGTATCGCCCCGGACTGGACCGCCGCCAACATCGCCGATGCTTTGGTCGACGCAGTGCAGGAGCAGGTAGGACCGACGGGTAAGGCGATCTGTGGTTTGTCCGGCGGCGTCGACTCCGCGGTGGCGGCGGCCTTGGTGCAGCGGGCCATCGGCGATCGTCTGACCTGTGTCTTCGTCGATCATGGATTGCTGCGCGCCGGCGAGCGGGAGCAGGTGCAGCAGGATTTCGTGGCCGCTACCGGTGCCAAGCTCGTCACGGTCGATGCCGTCGACACCTTCCTCGGTGCACTCGAGGGTGTCTCCGATCCGGAGGAGAAGCGCAAGATCATCGGCCGCGAGTTCATCCGTAGCTTCGAAGGTGCCGTCGCCGAGGTGCTGGGCGAGAATGCCGAGCACGGCGACGCTGTCGAGTTCCTGGTGCAGGGCACGTTGTATCCGGATGTCGTCGAGTCCGGCGGCGGGTCCGGAACCGCGAACATCAAGAGCCACCACAACGTCGGCGGGCTACCGGACGATCTGCAGTTCGCCCTGGTCGAGCCGCTCCGCGCCCTGTTCAAGGACGAGGTGCGTGCGGTCGGTCGTGAGTTGGGCCTGCCCGAGGACATCGTCGGCAGGCAGCCGTTCCCCGGTCCCGGGCTCGCGATCCGCATCGTCGGTGAGATCACTCGTGATCGCCTGAGCACTCTGCGTCACGCCGATTCCATTGTCCGAGAAGAGCTTACGGTCGCCGGATTGGACCAGCAGATCTGGCAATGTCCGGTTGTGCTGCTGGCCGACGTGCGAAGCGTCGGAGTGCAGGGGGACGGCCGCACCTACGGACACCCGATCGTGCTGCGTCCGGTGTCGAGTGAGGACGCGATGACCGCGGACTGGACCCGTCTGCCGTACGACGTGCTCGAAACGATCTCGACTCGGGTGACCAACGAGGTTCCGGAGGTCAACCGAGTCGTTCTCGACGTGACGAGCAAGCCGCCGGGCACCATCGAGTGGGAGTGAGGGTCTCAGCTCTTTCTGCTGGGGCCCAATAGAAGCGCGACTCCGACGACCACCGCAGCGATCACGAACAGCCAACGAAACTGGACGTCTGCCAGGGCAGTGATCGCGTCCCGGCCGATGATGGCCGCGACCGAGACGACCAGGAAGACCAGTCCGGCGAGAAGCAGTAGTGCCGAGGGGCCGCGTCGGCTCGAGTTGTGCTCGCCGGTGTCGGAATCGCTGTCGGTGTCGTCGTGGCCGATGCGGTCGGTCTTGTTCTTCTTCACGGGTTCACCTTCAGTTCGCCGACGGTCAGATCGCCCACGATCGTCAATGTCGGGGTGTCGGTGCCCGTTCCCGGGCCGAACCGGGTATCGGTGGGGCATGAACCTGAAAAGGCCTCGCACTCCACGGTCACGTTCATCGAATCGGGCACCGTCACGACGGCCTGACCGAACGCCACATCGATGTCGACGCGTCGGTCTTCGATGAGGTCGAGCCCCGTGAGGTCGAGATCCAACTCACCGAAGCCGACGCTGTACGACGAATCGAGGTCGGCAACGGTGAGCGGGGCGACGCGTTGGGTTCCCGACGTGCTGTTGTCCAAGTCCATCGGCCCGACCGCCGACGCCAGGACGACGAATCCGGCCAGGGGTGCGGCGACCACCAGCAACCCGTAGCCCTTGCGCAAGAACGCGCCCAGGACGAGACCCACCGCGATCACTGCCAGAGCGACTGCTCCGACGCGGCCGGCGGTGGCCCAGTCTCCGCCGCTTGCGGCTCCGATCGTCGCAGTGACGGCGGCAGCGAGTAACGCCAAGCCGAGAAAGCTTGCCGTCCATCGTGACCGGCGCTGCCGTTCGATCGCCGCAGGAAGAAATGTGCCTGCCGGTTCGGGAAGATCCCAGGCGAACGGTGCCACACCGAGCGGGTCCCACGACGGGGGAGTCACGGAGGGTATTTCGCTCGGCTTCTCGGCGGATGCGGTCGATTTGCTCAGGTTGACGGTCTGCGCGTCGGCGGAATCTCCGGTGCCGGTGTGTTCGTCGGGCTTCGGTGTCGGAACATAGCTCTTCGGCAGAGTCGTGTACGGGGTGTAGCGCTCGTGCTGAAACTGCGGCGGCCGATACTGCGCGGCCGTCCATTGCTCGGCCGAGGTGCCGGTCGGACCGAAAGGCTTGGGTGCGTAGCGGTTTCGGGAGAACTCTGCCGTCCGCATGTACGGCGGCGGCTCCGGGCAACGTTGGTGCAGCAGCCACAATCCACCGAGCATCGCCACCAGAGAAATCAGCCCCGAACCGCCGAGTCCGACGCCTACCGGGCCGATGGTCGACAGCGCAATGAGCAACGCCACCGCCACAACCACCGTCTTGGTCGTCGAGTCGGAGCTGTTGCCACGACCGACCAGTGACTCCGCGCCCGACGCCGTGTCACCGGCGCGGTTGAGCACCAGCCACGCGGCGAGATACAGCACGATTCCGGTACCGCCGAACAAAGTGGAGACGACGAACGCGATCCGAATCAGAACGGGGTCGACGTCGTAGCGATAGCCGATACCGGCTGCAACGCCCGCCACATGCCCGCGTTGCGGCAAGCGGTGCGGACGGGTGCGCCACATCTGCTGAAGTTGATCCGAGACGGTCACGTTGCTCATGACAACAATCGTGGCCGCTACGAGCACGAAACACATCAGGGATACCCCTGATCTTGAACCCCGACATCATCTTGAACCGCGACATCGGGCCCACCTCGACGGACTCGCGAAACATCAGGGCGAACCCTGATGCGACAACCACCACATCCGTGCCAGGATCGAAGGCGTGCACCCTGTCGACAATCCACCCGTTGACGCCGCCCGCACCACACCACCCACAGCCGGCGACGCCCCGGCCACCTATGTCACCTCGACACCCCCCGCTCCTGCTCTTTCGGGCGCTCCTGCAGGCTCCGCGCCTGTACCTTCGGGCGCTCCTGCAGGCTCCGCGCCTGCCCCCTTTCGACGCCGCGGCGGCGGACGCATCGTCGGCGGCGTCGCAGGTGGGCTCGCCGACCATCTCGGCCTCGACGTGTTCAAAATTCGAGTGGCATTCGCACTGCTTGCCGCGTCCGCCGGTGCCGGCATCGCCGCATACGGCTTGATCTGGATGTTCACGCCCGCGGGCGAGGACACCGCGCACCCGAGTGCCGCCGAACGCCAGCGAGCGCTCGGACTCGCGGCCATCGGCCTCGGCCTTGCAGTGGGACTGGCATGGCTGCTCAGTGGTACCGCTGCATCGGTCATCGTGCCCGTCATCGTCGTAGTCGTCGGTGCCGCCCTGGTGTGGCGCGAGTTCGACTCCGAGGGGCCGCGTACGGCTCTGGGGCTGCCCAAGCGTCCGACCGTCTTGAGCTGGGCGAGGGTTGTCGGCGGAGCAACGTTGATCGTCCTCGGTTTGGGGGTGGTGGTACTCGCGCGCGTGGATCTGGCCGCATTGCGTTCGTCGTTGCTGGCGGTGGTGGTCACCCTCATCGGCGTCGGCTTGTTGACGGTTCCCATCTGGTTGCGGATGTGGCGTGCGCTCGGTGCCGAGCGGTCTGCGCGTATTCGTAACGACGAACGTGAGGAAATCGCCTCGCACCTGCACGATTCGGTGCTGCAGACGCTGGCCCTGATCCAGAAACAGTCCGACCGGCCGCAGGAGGTCATGCGATTGGCGCGCGGGCAGGAGCGAGAACTACGTAAATGGCTGTTCGACGGCGGCGATACCGACAACTCCAGTTTGGCCGACGCGCTCAAGACCATCTCGGGCGAGATCGAGGATCAACACGGCGTGACCGTCCGGCCCATCACCGTCGGCGACGTGCACCTGCTGCCCGACGACGCGGAATCGGGGATGTCGAGGGAAAGCTTCACGGCGCTGCTGGGAGCCACGCGAGAGGCGCTGGTCAATGCGGCGAAGCACTCCGGTGAGACCAATATCGACCTGTTCGCCGAAACCGAAGCGGAACAGGTCAGTATCTTCGTCCGCGATCGCGGAACCGGATTCGACGAATCCGAGGTACCCGAGGATCGACAGGGCCTGGCGAAGTCGGTCCGGGGACGCATCGAACGCCGCGGTGGCACGGTGCAGGTACGGTCGACCGTCGGCAAAGGCACCGAAATACGAATTTTCATGCCACGCAACGGAAACACCGTCACCACCGAGTCTTCCGAACAGTCCGAATCCAACCAGCAGGAGCAGCCGACGTGACCGACCCCTTCCGCGTTTTCCTGGTCGACGATCACGCGGTGTTCCGCTCGGGCGTGCGAGCCGAACTCGGCCGCGAAGCGGACATCGAGGTGGTCGGGGAAGCGGGCGGCGTCGCCGAAGCGGTATCGGGAATCGACTCGACGAAGCCCGATGTGGTGTTGCTCGACGTGCATATGCCCGACGGGGGTGGGGTGGCCGTGCTGAACCGGATCTCCGAAGGCCCTGTCTGCCTTGCCTTGAGCGTGTCCGATGCCGCCGAGGACGTCATCGCCGTCATCCGCGCAGGGGCGAGGGGCTATGTCACCAAGACGATTTCCGGTGCGGAACTCGCCGACGGTGTTCGCCGCGTCGCCGGGGGAGACGCGGTGTTCAGTCCGCGTCTGGCCGGGTTCGTCCTCGATTCGTTCACCGGTCGCAGTGCCGTTCCCGAGCCGCCGCTGGATCCGGAACTGGATTCGCTCACGCCCCGTGAACTGGAGGTGTTGCGGTTGCTGGCCCGCGGCTACACCTATCGCGAGATCGCTGAGGATCTGTTCATCTCGGTCAAGACCGTCGAGACGCACGCGTCGAACGTTCTCCGAAAGACCCAGCAGTCCAACCGGAACGCGCTCACCCGATGGGCACACAAGCGTCGGATCGACTAGGGGCCAGTGTCACTCTTGACCTTCGACCAACCCGAAGCCTCAGGATTTCACCATGACTGATTCGGCCGAAGAATTCCTGACCATCGGTGTGTTCGCTCGCTCGAGCGGGCTGACCCCCAGCGCTCTGCGGTTCTACGACGACTGCGCCCTGCTCGTCCCCGCCTCCATCGACGCCAAGTCCGGTTATCGCTACTACACAAGAGCCCAACTGAAGCGGGCGAACATCATCCGACAACTGCGCGAGATCGGGATGCCGCTCGACAAGGTGGCCGCCACACTCGCCGGCGACGGAGCGACAGCGGTCGAGATCGTCGATCGACACGTCGAACAGCTGGCCGCGCATGCCCGGGCAGCAGCCGAGGCTGCGGTGTCGATCCGCCGGTTGTTCGACGAAAAGTACTGCACGGCAACAGTATCTGCTGCAGAGTTCACAGCGGCCGTCCGTCAGGTCGCGTCGGCAGCCGGGACCACCGACGACTTCCCGGTGCTGCGTGGCGTACTGGTCGAGGTCGACGGAGGCGTCGTCACGCTGACCGCGACGGATAGGTATCGACTGTCCACGCGCAGTCTCGTCGCGCAGTGCTCGCCCGGTGTCTTCTGGTCGAGAATTGCTCGAGCCGATTCCCTCGGGGCTGTATCACCTTCGGGCGATCTGGTGCTGAAAGCAACCGACGATGCGATGGTGCTCGACTGCGATGGCGTCGAACATTCGGTGAGCCGCGTCGACGGCGAGTTTCCCGACTGGCGCGCGATGATCGACGGTTTGGCTCCGACCGTGACAAGGGTTGTGCTGCATCGAGATGTCGTTCCGCTCGGTGGCGGCATCCTTCGGATCGATGCAGGCCCGAACGGCATGTCTGTCGATGGTGTTGCGGTACCCGCACGGGTGACCGGATCGGAGACGACGGTCTTCTTCGACGCGGCCGTTCTGCAGGCAGCCGTCGCATCGGCTGTCGGACCGGACCTGATGCTCGATATTGCTGCACCGGATCACCCGATGCTGGTGCGCTCCGCGGTCGATGGTGCCCTGACGACACTGGTGATGCCGGTTCTGGGCTGAACCGCGAGGCGACGAACGCCGGGGTCACTACAGCAGGGTGATCACCAGAATCGCAACGATCACGACGGCGAGTACGAGTCCCGCGAGGATGACGGTCGACGGAATCGACGTACGGTCGCCGACGGCGTCCTCGATACGCATCAGCACATCCTCGACCGGGTTCTTCCTCTTCCTGGGTAGGTCGAACGGTGGCGGCGAGTAGGTCGACGGAACCGGATTGGCAGGGCTCGTACCGGGTTGTACGGCGGGCAGACCTGCGACGGTGCTGCCGAATTCTCTCGACGGACGGCGAGATTCGGAGACCGGTGTCGATCGCCTCGCCCATGCCGGAACCACTCCGTCCTCAGAGGTCAGGGGTGCGCCCCGGAGTTGAGCTATGGTGCCGCGCTTGCTGATCGCGGCCAGGATGATCTCGTCGCGGGCCTGCGCCATGGTGGGACGCCGGGCCGGATCGGGTTCGAGCATGTGCAGCAGTGGGCCCGTGAGGTCCCGGCTGCGGGTGGGAGCGATGATCTGCCCCTTGGCAACTCGGTGCAGCAGTGCGATCGAATCGTGATCGATGTCGAACGGCGGCCTGCCTTCCATGGCGGTGTACAGCGTTGCACCGAGGGAGAACACGTCGCTGGCTGCGGTGGGATCCTGTCCGCGTGCGACCTCGGGTGCGAAATATGCCGGCGTTCCGGTGATCACGCTGTCGTCGGATTCTTCGATGTCTCCCTTGGCGCGAGAGATACCGAAATCGCTGATCTTGACGATGCCCAGATCCTTACCGCGATCGGCGATCAGGATGTTGCCCGGCTTGATGTCGCGGTGCACGATTCCTGCCTCGTGCGCCTCGGTCAGCGCATCGGCGATCTGCGCCCCGATCTGGGCGACCTCGAACGGCGGTAGCGAATCGGTGATGCCCAGCGCCTGCGCGAGACTGCGTGAGGACAGGTACTCCATGACCAGCCACGGTTCACCGTCGACGAGAGCGACGTCGTGCATCGCGATGGCGTGGGGGCTGGAGAGTCGGGCAGCGATGCGACCCTCACGCATGGCACGGTTGCGTACCTCGACGGCCTGCTGTGGGCTCAGTGCGGTGGTGGACGTGACTTGCTTGACGGCCACCTCGCGGTGCAGAAGTGTGTCGGTGGCGAGCCATACTGCGCCCATGCCGCCGCCGCCGAGTTTGCCGGCAAGGCGGTATCTGCCGGCCAGGAGGTAGTCGGGCCCGACACCCCGTCGAACACGCTGCTGATCGGTCACGCCCATAGGTTAGTTGACGATGGCGGGGTGTGCCCGCAGCCGTGAATCGGAGGCCTCCACCAGGGCCGACGGCATCACCTTGACGAGTTGCCGTCCGAGCGGCTTTACTGGGTGCAGATCGAAACTGTGTTCGAATACGCCACTTCCCGCGTTCGACGAACACCGAATGTTTCGGCTCGATTTCTTACGCCGTGAAGGGGAGTGACATGTCTGTATCCGGTGCAACCGCATCCGTGTCTGCTGTTTCGCCGGATGCGCTCGACGGGTTGTCGCTCCCGGAGCGCGTGGCGTTGCTGCGTAGTCGGATGGCCGCCGTGCCTTCCCGTGGTGAAACGGCGTCGGTGCGCATCGAGAATTCCGACCCCGTTCCCATCCGTTCCGACCTCGAAGATTCCGAGCCGTCGACATCGTCGGTGAGTGCGGTCCGTCAGCGGCCCGTTCTTCCGGTGCCGTCCGCGCTGATCGATGTGCTGCCGCACGGCGGACTGGTGCGTGGAACGGTGGCCTCGGTATCCGGTGCCGGCTCGCTTCTGATCGGTTTGGTGGCCGCGGTGACCGGTGCCGGTGGGCATGTCGCCGTCGTCGGTCAGCCCCGTTTCGGACTTCTTGCCGCGGTGGAGATGGGCGCACAGCTGAGCAAGCTGGCACTGATTCCCGATCCGGGTCCCGACCCGGTGGAGGTGGCGGCAATTCTGCTCGATGGCGTCGATCTCGTCGTTCTCGGTCTCGGTGGTCTGTCGGTATCGCCCACTCGCGCCAGAGCCGTGGTGGCCAGGGCGCGCAGCAAGGGTTCGACGCTGCTGGCGACCGATGGTCACTGGGACGGAGCAGAACTACGACTCGACGCATCGGTGCACGGTTACGACGGCCTCGGGACGGGCCGGGAGCTGGGGCGCGGCCGGCTACGCGGCGTCCGACTGTCGGTGTGTGCTCGCGGCAAGGCGATGCGCCCCCGCACTGTTCGACTCGACCTGCGCGCGGAGAACGGCCGCATCGAATGGCATGCAGAACCGCACGAGCAGAATCCACTGTCGATCGCGGTCTCGACATGAGTGCCGTCTCTTCCAGCCGTGTCCTAGCACTGTGGTGTCCCGATTGGCCTGCCGTCGCAGCAGCTGCTCAGGCCGATCTTCCCGCGACGCATCCGGTGGTCGTCACCTCGGCCAATCGAGTGATCGCGTGCTCGGCGACGGCCCGCGCGTCGGGTATCAAGCGTGGCCTACGCCGTCGTGAAGCGCAGGCACGGTGCCCGGATGTGCATGTCGCTCTCGCCGATACCGATCGTGATGCACGACTGTTCGAGCCCGTGGTCTCCGCCGTCGCAGCCATCGCACCGGGAGTCGAAGTGTTGCGGCCGGGTTTGTTGGTGCTCGCTGCCCGCGGTGTCGGCCGGTATTTCGGTACCGAGCATCGGGCCGCGGAACGGTTGATCGACCAAGCGTCGGCGGCCGGTGTGGAATGTCAGATCGGTATCGCCGACGAGTTGTCCACTGCGGTCGTCGCCGCGCGGTATGCGCAGGTGGTGCCGCGCGGTGGTGGTGCAGGCTTTCTCGCGCCGTTGCCGGTGGCAGAACTCTCGGCCGAGCCGAGCATGTCCGCTGCCGACCGCGGTGATCTGGTGGACCTGTTGCGGCGCTTGGGTTTACGAACCATCGGCGATTTTGCTGCGCTGTCCCCGGGGGATGTGGCGTCGCGCTTCGGTACCGACGCGGTGTTGGCGCATCGCAGTGCCCGAGGCGAGCCCGAACGTCCGCCGTCGGCTCGGGCTCTACCGCCCGACCTCGATGTGGAGTATCTGTGCGATCCGCCGATCGATCGAGTCGACGCCGCTGCATTCGCCGGGCGCGGGTTGGCCGATCAGTTGCACACCAAGCTCGCCGCCGCTGCCGTTGCGTGTACTCGTCTGCTGGTGCATGCCAGCACCGGGAACGGTGAGAATCTCTCGCGGATCTGGCGCTGCGCCGAGCCGTTGACGCCGGAGGGAACAGCCGATCGTGTGCGGTGGCAACTCGACGGCTGGATCACCGGACGCAGCGAGAACAAGCCGACATCCGCGATCACCGTTCTGCGGCTCGAACCGATCGAAGTGGTGGCAGCGGGAGAGCTGCAGCTGGGGCTGTGGGGCAGTGTGGGCGACGACGACGAGAGGGCGCGTCGGGCGTTGGTACGCGTTCAGGGTCTACTCGGTGGCGAATCGGTGCTGGGCGGTGTTCTCAGCGGTGGACGCGGGCCGGCCGAGCGGATCACCCTGCGTCCGCTCGGCGACGAATTGGTGCCGATGTCCGATCCATCCCACCCCTGGCCGGGACGGTTACCCGAGCCTGCTCCGGCGGCAGTGATAGAAACCCGCCCGACGGTGTCGTTGCTGAATCGGGCGGGTACGGGAGTCGGCGTCACCGACCGCGGTGTCTTCGACGCGTCACCGTCGCGACTGCGCTGGGGAACCAAGGAATGGGAGCTGACAGGCCTGGGCGGTCCGTGGCCGGTGGACGAGCGGTGGTGGGACAGCGGCCATGCGTCGACGGGTCCGACGGCGCGTGCCCAGGTGGTGCTCGACGATGAAAGGGCGTTGCTGCTGGTGTTCGACGAGGGGCGATGGCGGGTGGAGGGAATCTACGAATAGCGGCACCGCTACCGTCGGGGGAATGCAGATGATGTCGGAGACAGTCGACCTCGATGGCGTCGACATCGCCTATCACTCGTTCGCCCCGCTGGAACACCCGAGTGCGACGCAGGTGCCGGTGATGCTGGTGCACGGCATGGGCGGAGACAGCGGTACCTGGGCCAGGTTCGCCCGAGCACTGACCGCACACGGCCGCCGCGTGATCACCGTCGATTTGCGCGGGCACGGTAAGAGCGCTCACACGCCAACCTACGAGTTCGACTCCTTCGGAGGCGATCTGCTCGGGCTCGTCGACCACCTCGGGCTCACCGAGGTCGATCTCGTCGGGCATTCCCTGGGCGGATATGCAGTCTCACTCGTCGCGCAGCGCCGCCCGACGCTCGTTCGCCGTCTGGTGCTCGAAGAACTTCCGATACCGATCCGGCCGGGGGACGCACCGCCGACACTGACCGGCAGGATGCCATCGGTCACCGAACTCTGGCACGCCGCGACCAGCGTTGTTCTTCATCCCCGAGCGGTCCTCGCATTCGACCGCTCGATGACGGCCAGTGCCCTCGAACAGTTCCGTCGGGCCAATCCGCAGTGGTGGAAGTCGTTGGCAGACATCACTGCCCCGACATTGGTGCTCCGTGGCGGTCCCGGCGGAATGGTCGATCCGCATCGGCTCGACGCGATGGTCGCCGAGATTTCGACCTGCCGGGTAGAGACATTTCGTACCGGGCACAGCATCCATCGCGACGGATATTCGGCATTCGAGACCATAGTTCTTCCGTTCCTGACCCACTAGTGTCTTCAGGCATGTCACTGAGCGCGCTCGATCGCAGAATGCTCGGCTGGTCGGCACTGTTCGTCGTCTCGCAGGCCAACATTGCCCGGCTGCTCGGCCGCGCGGCACCGAATGTGCTTGCGGTGCAGACGGCCTGGTCCGCGCAGCGCTACCGTCAGATCCTCGCGAGCATGGACGACGCCGAGACCGCCCGGTTCCGCAGCCACTACCTTCCCGACTTCGTCCATCCCGCGATCTATGCCATCGCATTACGTGCGGGCGCACGGAGCCTGGCCGCCACCACGCCACTGAGCCCTACGGTCACGACGGCACTGGCCGTCGCGCCCATTGCCTCCGCGGCAGGCGACTACATCGAGAACATCGTCGGACTGGTGCTGCTGGACAACCGAGAACGGATCACCGACACCGTCGTTCGCGCCACCACTGTGGTCAGTACCACCAAATGGGTGCTGGCCATCGGCTCGTTCGCGTACCTGACTCAGGGATTCCTGCGAGTCTGGGGGAGAGCTCTGCAGCGCTGAGTCCCCGGTACCTGCCGGCTCTACCGCTGCAGTCCGACCAACTCGTCCCCGAGGGACGTGCGTACGTACAGCACCGACCGTCCCTGTCTGACGCGCCGCACCACCGCTCCCTCCCGCAGAACGCGAAGATGCTGACTGGCCGCACTGGGGGAGACGCCAAGCGCGGTCGCAAGTTCGACGGTGGTGGACGGCACGTCCAGCACGGTGAGAATCGTTGCGCGTTGGGGACCGAGAAGATTTCTCAGCGCGAGGCTGGGGGTTGTGTGTGCGCTGTTCCACACTGCGCCTCGCCCACGGGCCGGATACACCAGGGACGGATCGCGATTCGGGCTGGTCTGGGTGATCGCGCCGTGGACGAAGACAGACGGAATCAGCGGAAGTCCGCGTCCGTCGACATCGACCCACACCTGATCCTCCAGCCGATCGACCCACAGGACGCCGTCGTCCCATCGAACTCGAGAATCGAGGTGCTCGAACATCTTTCGCGCCCCGAAATGCGAGAGCTGCTGTGCTCGGTAGTCCACGTCGCCGTCGAGTACCGCTCGAATGCGGCCCCAGTCGGGTTCGAGACACGTTGCCCAATAGCGAGAGAGCGCCTGAACGACACGAGTGCGCACGGTGCGGGCCGGGCCGATGAGGACCGCAGGAATCTCCGTGGAGAAGGCAGCGGCGACATCGCGTCGCATCTCCGCTGCCGGTGTGGCTCCGACAACGGCGATCTCGTCGGCGAAGGCAAGCGATTCGGTGGGCGGTCTAGGGGCGAGAAAATCCGGGATCCGCCCGTCGGGAGAGACCAACGCAGTCAGCATCTCGATGTCACAGCCCTGCCATGCCGGCCGGACGCGTCGGCGCCAGGGTTCGTGCAGATGATGCCGCTCAGGGGAGGTCCACGCGCGCAGGCTCAGGACCGTCTCGAACAGCGGCGAGACGGTCAGCGACGTATCCGCCAGGTCGGCGGCTCTGAGGTGAAGGGCGAGCATGTAGTCCCACACTAAATGGTGGTGGCCGGTAGACGTACTCGATGTACTTGACTGCATGCCCATCGATTTCGCAGATCCATCCAACGGCGACACCTATTCCGGCCGTGAGGCCGACTCCTCCTGGTTTGCTGCTGTCACCGGTATCGTCGATCCGGTCGGCGCGCACGTCGTCGATCTCGGATGTGGTGGTGGTACCTATTCGCGTGCATGGCATTCGCTGGGAGCACAGGTGACGGCGATCGATTCGAGCGAACCGATCCTGGAGTCCGCTCGGCGGAACTCACCCGAGGGCATCTCTTTCGAGGTTGCGCCCGCCGAGCTCACCGGCCTGCCCGACGGTCGAGCAGACGCCGTGTTCGCTCGCGCTCTCGTCCACCATCTGCCCGACGTATCCGGTGTCGCTGCCGAGGCGTTTCGGCTGCTGCGGCCGGGCGGCACTGTGATCGTTCAGGACCGGACGAGCGAGGACGCGACACTCGCAGGCTCCTCGTCCAACCCCCGCGGTTTTTTCTTCGACGCCTTTCCCCGACTGGCGGAAATCGAGCATCGGCGACGCCATCACGTCGACGACGTACGGGCTGCGCTCACTCGCACAGGATTCGCCGACGTTGCAACGCAAACACTCTGGGAAACTCGTCGCCGCTACGGAGATCGCGAGCAGTATCTGGGAGAGATAACCGGCAGGATCGGACGTTCGATCCTGCACGAATTATCCGACAGCGAACTCTCCGAGTTGGTCGAGTATCTGCGCGGTTGCCTGGACCCGGCTGAGTTGATCGAACGCGATCGCTGGACCCTGTGGACTGCAATAGCCCCATAGCGGGGGTGCTGCGTAGGAACCACTGCCGTGAGTGTCCACTGTTTGCGACCACATACGGGATCGCGGTCGCGGGTGGACGTTGGGACACTGGCGGTACCTGGGCCGGGGTCGGCAAACCCTGAGCGCCCGCAATCAGTGACCACACGTCACCAACTGGTGCCGGGTACCAATCTGCCGACGCGGCGGATCACTTTGCCGATGCGTGCACTCGGTGTCTTCGGGTCGTACGGACGGACTCGATAGGGCACCTTGCCGTTCTCGGCGGGCACCGACACCTCGCCCTTGGCAGCAGCGGATTCGGCAAACTTTCGGTAGTGCTGATGCATCGTTCGGTCTTTGCCCTTCGGGCTGAAAATGGCTCCGAACTGACCGAGTGTTCCCAGCGGCGTGTCGATGCGCTTCGGCTTGTCGCTCAGCGCGCGCATCACCATCGCTGCGGCCTTCTCCGGTGAGAACACCGGGCCGACATTCTTGTCACCCGTCGGGGTGATCATCGGTGTGTCCACCAGGGGCATGTGAATGGTCGTGTAGGTAATTCCGTCCGAGAGTGTCTCTGCAGCAGCAACATCGGTGAACCCGTCCAGCGCGGCCTTGCTTGCCACGTAGGCGGAGAAGCGAGGAGGATGTCCCAGTACCGCAGCGCTGGAGATGTTGACAACGTGCCCGAAGCTGCGTTCGCGCATGTGCGGCAACAGCGCCAGCACCAATCTGATGGCCCCGAAGTAGTTGACGGCCATGGTGCGCTCGTAATCGTGCAACCGATCGGTGGACCGATAGAGCGAGCGGCGGATGGATCGGCCTGCGCTGTTCACCAGCATGTCGACGTGACCGTGTTCGCTCAGCACGGCTTTCACGGTGTGGTCCACCGACTCGCTGTCGGTCACGTCGCACGGGTAACCGTATGCGGTGCCTCCGGATTCACGAATCGACTCGACCACGTCGTTCAATTGATCCTGACCGCGTGCGAGGAGAATGACCACAGCGCCCTTGCGTGCGGCCGCCTCGGCACTGGCTCGGCCGATGCCGGAGGAGCCGCCGGTGACGATGATGTGACGGCCGAACAGTGGCCCGCGCGGGTCGTTCCTGCGGTTGCGCTTGGGATCGAAATTCTCCCGCCAGTACGTCCACACGCGATCGGCATACGTGCGCAGTGGAGGTGGTGTGATCGAGCTGCCCTGCAACGCTTTCTGGGTCGCGGCCGACTCGAATACGGTGGGCAGGGTCAGGTGCTCGAGCATGACCGGAGGCACGCCGACATCGCGAAGAGCGGCGTTGCGTTGCTTCAGTAGGGCCTTGGACTTGGGGGAGACGACCGGAGCAACCAGTGCACCGGGCACGTCGACGATCTTCGCGCGAGAACCGGCTGCCGACGAGAATGCGGAGTACACCTCGGCCATCGACTGTGGAGTCGGGTTCACCAGATGGAACACGCTGTGGGGGGCAGTGTCTCGATGAACGAGTTCGACGATGGCGTCGGCCACGTAGTCCACCGGGACGAGGTTGGTAGCGCCCATCTTCGGGACCGTGATCGGGAGGAGCGAGGGCAGCTTTGCCAGTTCGGCGAAGAACGGAAAGAAGTAGTACGGGCCGTCGATCTTGTCGATGGCCCCGGTCTCGGAGTGTCCGATGATCGCGGCGGGTCGGTAGACACGCCAGTCGGCGGTGCTGTCACGGACCAGTTTCTCGGACTCGAATTTGGTGCGGTGATAGGCCGTCGGAAATCCCTGTCCGAGGTCGAAATCGTTCTCGGAGAACGTTCCTCGATGGTCACCCGCAACGGCGATCGACGAGATGTGATGCAGGCGGGCACCGGTCTTCTCGGCAAGGTCGATCACCGAGGCGGTGCCGGCGACGTTGGTCGGTGTTTGCTCGTCACCCGCGGTCAGGTCGTAGATGGCACCGAGGTGGAGGATGTGGTCTATGTCGGACGGGAGCTCCGTCAGTCCTAGCTCGGGCTCGGTGAGGTCGCCGATCAGGGGGTGAATGCGATCGCCGCCGTCGAGTTCGTTCGCCAGCCGTTCGAGGCGGGCCACCGACTGTGAGCGCACCAGGACATGGATCATGGTGCTCGCATCGCGCTCGAGCAACCGGGGCAGGACGTTCTTCCCGAGAAACCCGGTACCGCCGGTTACGATAAAGTTCGCCATGCGAGCCGACCTTACTCCGAAGTAAGTTCCGGGGCTAGTGCCCGATACCTGCTTTTTCGTGCACTTTCTTCATCCATACAGGTGCCCACCAATTGGCCTCGCCCATGAGTTTGACCAGGGACGGGACCAGCAGCATGCGGATGATGGTGGCGTCGATGATCAGGGCCAGAATCACTCCGACGCCGAGGAACTTCATGATCGACAGACCCGAGATGGTGAAGGCCCCGGTCACGACGATCAGAATCAATGCCGCTGCAGTCACGATACGTCCGGTGCGTTGCGCGCCGAAGACCACGGCTTCCTCTGTGGTGGCACCTGCCGAGCGAGCCTCGACCATGCGCGACATCAGGAACACTTCGTAATCGGTGGACAAGCCGAAGATAACGGCGAGAATGAGTACGACGAACGTCGATTCCAGCGGACCGGGCGTCACTCCGAGCAGGCTTGCTCCGTGGCCGTCCTGGAACACCCAGGTCAGTGCGCCGAAAGTGGCGGCCAAGCTCAGGCCGGCCATCAGTACTGCTTTGATCGGCAGTACGACCGAACCGAACGCGAGGAACAGCAGTACCAGCGTCGAGACGACCATGATCGCGATCATCACCGGTAGCCATTTCGCGATTGCTGCGTTGCCGTCGTCGATGTTGGCGCGTGAACCGCCGACGAGAATCTCGGTGCCGTCCGGCGGCGTGATCGAGCGCAGTGCAGCCACTGCGTCGGATTGGGATTCGGCCTCGCTCAGACCTCCGGATGGTTCACCGTAGGACGCCTGCAACGTCACGAAGTCGTCTTTGGAGCCGACGAATTCGGCGCGGGCGATACCGGGGGTGGATTCCACAGCGGAAGTGAGTGTTGCAATGGGTGCGCCCTGGGGCTTGACGCCGTCCAGGCCGCGCAGAACCACACTGGCACCCTCGCCGGTCGACTCGAAGTCGGTGCCGAGGGTCTCGAACGCCATGCGCGCTGGGTTGTCCTTCGGTAGCGCGGTGTAGTCGACCTCTCCGAGCGAGATCTTCAGGATCGGGGAGGCGACGATCAGCAGGCCGGCGACGATGACGGTAGCGACGATCCCCGGGTGCTTCATCACGCGGGTGACGACCCCACCCCAGAACTTCTGTGCGCGTGCATCGCTGCGATCGGACGCCGAGCGTGACCATGTCCACGAGTTGATGCGAGTACCGAGAATCGCGAGCAGTGCGGGAACCGCGGTCAGTGACAGGACGGCAGCGCTCGCCACCGCGGCCATGGCTCCGAAACCGAGAGATCTGATCACCGCCTGTGGGAAGACGAGCATGCCCGCGAATGCGCAGACCAACAACAGCCCCGAGAAGACGACGGTTTTTCCTGCAGTGGCCACGGTCCGGACAGTCGCGTCGATGGGCGTCGACCCGCTGCGTAGCTCCTCGCGGAAGCGGCTGACGATGAACAGTCCGTAGTCGATCGCCAGGCCGAGTCCCAGCAACGATGCGACGTTGATCGAGAACGAGTTGACATCGGTGAACTCGGTCAGCAGACGCAGGATTGCCAGGGAGCTGAGCACACTCAGAATGCCGACGAACACCGGGACCGCTGCGGCGATCACGCCCCCGAAGATGAAGACCAGTAGCAGCAAAGTGATGGGGACGGCGATGATCTCGGAACGGACCAGGTCACGTTCGAGGGTTTCGCTGAGCGAGACTCCCACCACCGACGCACCGGCGAATTGCGACTCGATACCGGGCACGGCGAGTTGGGGAGGGAGTTCGCCGAACGTGTTGAACGTGACCCCCGAGTTCGCTCCGAGGGAGACCGTCGCCAGTGCTTTGGTTCGGTCTTTCGAGACCAGAAACTCTTTGCTGACCGGGTCTGCGGTCCAGTAGGAACTGACGTTGCCGAGGGTGTACCGACTACTGAACTCGTCGAGTGTCGCCTGTACCTGTGGCCCGATGTCGTCGATCGACTCGCCCTCGGGCGCGGTGTAGATCGCGACGATGTCCGGGGTCGGTTGGCCGATGCCCTGCACCAACCGTGCCACCTCGGACGATTCGCTGCCGGCGTCGGCGTAGCCGCCCTCGCTCAGCTTGGAGAACACGCTCAATCCCACTGCACCACCGACAGCAACGATGGCGACGACGACTGCGAGCACCCATCGTTTGTGCGATACGACGAACGAGGCCCAACGGGTCACGACGGTGCTCCGGCTCTGTGAAAGGGATATGTGGCGACTCGACTGTAGTTGATCGATGTCGGACCCTCGTGTTTTCATTAGAACAAGTGTTCGATGAACTGATGTCGGCAAACGGTAGCGACGATACGGTGTGGGGAGGGCTCGATGGGATGGAACGACGGACCACCCACCTGGTCGGAGATGGAACGCGTCCTGTCCGGACGTCCCAAACCGGTAGCCCAGGGCGACGGCGGCGACAGCCCGGCCTGGTCACGAAAGAGGGACGTCTACGACCGCTCCGTCGACAAGCCTGTGCAGTCGGTGACGCCGTACGCAGAATTGCATGCGCACTCGGCGTTCAGCTTTCTCGACGGTGCCTCGCAGCCCGAGGAGATGGTCGAGGAAGCGGTACGCCTGGGCCTCGAATCCATTGCCATCACCGATCACGACGGCTTCTACGGGGTGGTGCGTTTCGCCGAGGCGGCCCGAGCCCTCGGTATCGGAACCGTGTTCGGTGCCGAACTCTCTCTCGACACCGATCGATCCAGGGCCGGGGCGACCGATCCCGACGGCACTCACCTCCTGGTGCTTGCTCGCGGTCAGGAAGGGTATCGACGGCTCTCACGTCGGATCGCGGCCGCGCACCTGGCCGGTGGGGTCAAAGGTAAGCCGCAGTACGACATCGACGAACTCACCGATGCAGCGGGCGGGCACTGGCAGATTCTCACCGGTTGTCGGAAGGGACATGTTCGGCAGGCACTCTCGCGCGGGGGTCCGGAGGCAGCCGAGGCTGCGCTGCGCTCTCTCGTCGACCGATTCGGACCCGATTGCGTCACCGTCGAACTCACCCGTCACGGCATCGCGGACGACGACGAGCGCAACGACGCGCTGGCGACCCTGGCACGCAAGTACAGCCTTCCGATGATCGCCACCACGGCCGCGCACTACGCCAGTCCGCGCAGCAGAAGATTGGCCATGGCAATGGCTGCGGTGCGTGCGCGGAGCAGCTTGGACGAGGCCGCCGGTTGGCTGGCACCGACGGGCGGCGCACATCTTCGGTCCGGCGCGGAGATGGCCGAACTGTTCGAGCACTACCCGGGTGCAGTGCGCGGTGCCGTCGAACTCGGTCGCCAATGCTCGTTCGATCTGACGTTGATCGCGCCGCGCCTGCCACCGTTCGAGGTGCCCGACGGCTATACCGAGATCAGTTATCTGCGGCGGCTCACGCTCGAAGGTGCGGCCCGCCGGTACGGCCCGCAGTCGGCAAACCCGGCGGCGTACTCGCAGCTCGAATACGAACTCGACATCATCGGGCGGCTCGAGTTCCCCGGTTACTTCCTGGTGGTCCACGACATCGTTCACTTCTGCAAGACACACGACATCCTCTGTCAAGGAAGAGGTTCGGCGGCGAACTCTGCTGTCTGCTACGCCATCGGCATCACCAACGTCGACCCGGTGGCCAACAAGCTGCTGTTCGAGCGGTTCCTTGCACCCGAACGCGATGGACCGCCCGACATCGATATCGACATCGAATCGGATCGACGAGAAGAGGCGATCCAGCACGTCTACGCCAAGTACGGCCGCACCCATGCTGCTCAGGTGGCCAATGTCATCACCTATCGCGGCAAGTCGTCGGTGCGAGACATGGCCCGGGCCCTCGGCTTCTCTCAGGGCCAACAGGACGCGTGGAGCAAGCAGATCACCCGCTGGTCCGGAATCGGTGATCAGGAAGGCGACGGCATTCCCGAGTCCGTTCTCGAACTTGCGCGTCAGATCGAGGGCTTTCCACGTCACCTCGGTATCCACTCCGGCGGCATGGTGATCTGTGATCGACCGATCGCCGACGTCTGCCCGGTGGAATGGGCGACGATGGAGAATCGCAGTGTGCTGCAGTGGGACAAGGACGACTGTGCCGCAGTGGGTTTGGTGAAGTTCGACATGCTCGGTCTCGGCATGCTCTCGGCGTTGCACTACATGATGGATCTGATCGCCGAGCACAAGGGCATCGACATCGACCTCGCCTCGATCGACCTGTCCGAGCCGCAGGTGTACGAGATGCTTCAGCGAGCCGATTCGGTGGGCGTGTTCCAGGTGGAGTCCCGCGCGCAGATGGCCACTCTGCCGCGGCTCAAGCCGCGCAACTTCTACGATCTGGTCGTCGAAGTCGCGCTGATTCGTCCCGGTCCGATCCAAGGCGGTTCGGTGCATCCGTACATCAAGCGTCGCAACGGACTCGAACCGGTGACCTTCGATCATCCGTCGTTGAAGAAGGCGCTCGATCGAACTCTCGGAGTGCCGCTCTTCCAGGAACAGCTGATGCAGATGGCCATCGATGTCGCCGGTTTCAGTGCCGCCGACGCCGACCAATTACGCCGTGCCATGGGATCGAAACGCTCACCGGAGAAGATGGAACTGCTGCGTGGCCGGTTCTACGACGGGATGCGCGATCTCCACGGCATCACCGGTGCGGCCGCGGACCGCATCTACGAAAAGCTCTCGGCGTTCGCCAATTTCGGCTTTCCCGAAAGCCATTCGCAGAGTTTCGCATCACTGGTCTTCTACTCGTCGTGGTTCAAGTTGCACCATCCGGCTGCCTTCTGCGCAGGGCTGCTACGCGCCCAACCGATGGGCTTCTACTCGCCGCAATCCCTGGTCGCCGATGCCAGGCGGCACGGTGTGCTGGTCCACGGTGCCGATGTGAACGCCAGTCTCGGCCATGCGAATCTCGAGGGAAACGGCCTCGAGATTCGCATGGGGTTGGCCGATGTGAAGTTCATCGGTACGGCACTGGCTCAGAACATCGTCGACGCGCGAGATGCGCACGGGCCCTACGCCTCGTTTCTGGATCTGACGGGTCGCGTCGAACTGTCGGTGGCACAGGCGGAAGCACTGGCCACGGCCGGCGCACTCGGATGCTTCGGTATCACTCGCCGAGAGGCGCTGTGGGCTGCAGGCGCGGCGGCGGGGGAGCGTCCTGGTCTGCTCCCCGGCATCGGCGCATCGACGAAAGCGCCTGCGCTGCCGGGTATGACAGACCTCGATCTGGCGTCGGCCGACGTGTGGGCAACCGGCGTCTCACCGAACTCCTATCCCACTCAGTTCTTTCGAGATCGGCTCGATTCGCTCGGTGTGGTTCCCGCGAACCGGCTGCTGCAGGTTCCCGACGGCGACCGGGTTCTCGTCGGCGGAGCGGTGACGCATCGCCAGCGGCCGGCCACCGCCGGAGGTGTCACGTTCATCAACCTCGAGGACGAAACAGGGATGGTCAACGTCGTGTGCTCGGTCGGATTGTGGGCCAAGTACCGCAAGCTGGCGATCACCGCTCCGGCGTTGTTGATTCGAGGCAAAGTACAGAACGCCGAGGGGGCGGTGACGGTGGTGGCAGACCATCTACAGCTGATGGATCTCCGAGTCATATCCAGGTCGAGGGACTTTCGTTGACCGAACCCTGTTTCTCGCGGTGCACAATCGAAGGCGTGAAGCTACTGCTGATTGCCGACACTCATCTCCCGAAGCGAGCTCGTGCGCTACCCGACCAGGTGTGGGCGGCCGTCGACGATGCAGATGTCGTGATCCATGCGGGCGACTGGGTGGATCTCGCATCGTTCGAGGCGCTCTCGCAGCGATCGCGTCGTTTGGTTGCATGCTGGGGGAACAACGACGGCGACGAATTGCGGGCGCTGATGCCCGAACGTGCCGACGTCGTTCTCGGCGGAGTGCGGTTCACCGTGGTGCACGAGACCGGTGCCGCGACAGGTCGAGAACGACGGATGGCGGCGGCATACCCAGAGACGGATGTGCTCGTGTTCGGTCACAGTCACATACCGTGGGATACGTTCGCGGACAACGGGCTACGGCTGATCAACCCAGGATCCCCGACGGATCGCCGTCGACAACCCTTCTGCACGTACATGACGGGCGTCGCCGAGGACGGCAGCCTGAGAGACGTCGAGTTGCATCGCATCGCACCTCGGCAACGGTGACCGTGTCGCTCACATACCTCCGGCCACTCTGACGACGGTTCCGGTGGCGTAGCGCGCATCCTCGGACAGTAGCCACGACACCGCGCCGGCTACCTCGTCCGGAACACCGGGGCGGCCGAGGGGAATGCTCGACGCCATCTTCTGTGGCCGCTGTCGATCGCGGTGAAAATCGGTCTCGATCACTCCCGGGGCCACTGCGTTGACACGAATGTTCTGCCCAGCAACTTCTTTGGCCAATCCGACCGTCAACGTATCGACCGCGGCCTTCGCTGCCGCGTAGTGCACGTACATTCCGGGACTGCCCAAGGTTGCGGCAGCGGAGGACACGTTGACGATCGAACCACCCGATTCGGCCATCGCCGCGACAGCATATTTGCAACAGGTGATCACCCCGACCAGGTTGACGTCGAGGTCCGCTCGGATGGTCTCGATGTCGTTGTCCACCAACATCCCGACGGCGCGTGCCGAACCGGCGTTGTTGACCAATCCGGTGACGGTGCCGATCTGGGCCGCCGCGGCGAACATGTCGATCACTGCTCGCTCGTCGGTGGTGTCGGCTCGCACGGCAATCACCGTTCGCCCGGGTGCAGACAATTGTTCTGCCACTGCTTCCGCGGTGGCAGCATCGGAGCGGTAACCGATCACAACATCGTGGCCGTCGGACACCAGCCGTCGCGAGACCGCAGCCCCGATCCCGCGACTTCCGCCGGTGACGATCGTCAATGGAGCGCTCATCGTTCGACAATAGCGAGTAGCAAGAAGGCACAATGGCGGCGGAAGTAACCGAGTTCGGTCGGGAGGAGGTCCCCAGTGATCGATCGTTCGGAAATGGCAGTGTTTCTCCGGCAGCGACGCGAGTCGCTGCAACCCGAGGACGTCGGCCTCCCCAGAGGGCAGCGGAGGCGGACACAGGGCCTTCGGCGTGAAGAGGTCGCCGAACTGTGCCACATGTCGACCGACTACTACGCGCGGCTCGAACGTGGATCCGGCCCTGCCCCGTCAGCGCAGATGATCGCCTCGATCGCGCAGGGCCTGCACCTGTCGCTGCACGAGCGAGATCATGTGTTTCGGCTCGCCGGCCACAGTCCTCCGCCCCGTGGGGCGTCGAGCGACCACATCAGCCCCGGTTTGCTGCGCATCATGGATCGCCTGCACGACACTCCTGCCGAGATCGTGTCCGAACTCGGTGAAACGCTGCGTCAAACACCGTTGGGAGCGGCACTGACCGGCGACGCATCGTTGCGCTCCGGGTTGGATCGGAGCTTGGGATATCGCTGGTTCACCGACCCCGCAGCCCAACTGTCGTACCCGCCAGAAGAGCGTGCTGTGCTCTCTCGGGTGTATACCTCGGGACTCCGTGAGATCGTCACCCTTCGCGGACCGGACTCGAAAGCGGCGCACCTGTCCGCCGAATTGCGGATGGTCAGCGAGGAATTCCGTGCCCTGTGGGACAAGCGCGAAGTGGGCGTTCATCCACCCGAGTCCAAACGCTTCCTGCACCCAACGGTAGGGATGCTGCATCTGCACTGCCAGACGCTTCTCGACCCCGAGCAAGCACACCGCCTGCTGGTGTACACGGCAATTCCGGGCAGCGAGAGCTACGCCAAGCTGGAACTGCTGTCGGTCGTCGGTGCGCAGCTACTGTCCTGACTCCTGCGGGAGTCGCGCTTATCAGTGGATCGGCAAGTCCTGGATCAGCTCGGCAGGTTCGTCGAACATGGGTTCTGTACGCACGAACTCACCGGAACCGAGGAGCTTGACATGGGCCGCATTGCAGATCTATCCATACCCGATCAGACCGGGAAGCTGGCGGTCGTCACGGGAGCCAGCGACGGGATCGGTGCAGTCATCGCGACCCGGCTCGCGCGCTCCGGAGCCGAGGTCGTGATGCCGGTGCGCTCTGCCGCCAAGGGCGAGCGTGTCGCCGAGTCTATTCGGTCCGCGGTGCCGGGCGCGAAGGTGACCACCAGGTTGTTGGACCTGTCGTCACTGAATTCCGTTGCAGCGCTGGTGAACGATTTCGTCTCGGACGGCCGGGCGATCGACGTACTCGTCAACAACGCGGGGGTCATGCAGCCACCCGAGCGTCAGGTCACCCAGGACAACTTCGAGCTGCAGTTCGGTACCAACCACCTCGGTCATTTCGCGCTCACCCTCGGTCTGCTGCCGCTACTTCGGGCCGGTAGTGCTCGAGTAACTCATCAGACGAGCATCGCGGCGCGATCGGGGGCCATCAACTGGGACGACCTGAACTGGGAGCGCTCCTACGCCGTCATGAAGGCCTACGGTCAGTCGAAGCTCGCGGTAGCGTTGTTCGCCCGCGAACTCGACGCCCGAAGCAGGGCCGGCGGATGGGGGATCACCAGCAACATCGCTCATCCCGGAATTTCGCCGACGAATCTCCTGGCAGCCCAACCAGGTCTGGGCCGTCCGAAAGACTCTGCGGGCCGTCGGCTGATCGGCCTGCTCGCCCGCGTCGGCATTGCGGGCACCGTGGACAGTGCTGCGGAGCCAGGAGTGATCGCAGCCGTGGGGAACGCCTCGCGAGGAGATCAGTTCATCGGCCCCAGCCGGTTGATCGGCGGGCCGCCCGCCCAGGTCGAGTTGTGGAAGCCGCTGCGCAGCACGGACGCTGCACGCCGAATGTGGGAAGCGTCAGAGGAGCTGACCGGTGTCAGACTCTCGTCCTGAGCCGATGCAACCGAAAGTCCTTGGCTGTGCCTCGAAAATCATCACCGAGGTGCCGGTGCCGGTGCCGGTGCCGGTGTCGGTGCCGGTTCCCGGGCTTGGTCGACCAGGTCGTGTACCAATCCGATGATGACGTCCATCTGGGCGATGACGTCGACGCGCAAGAGGTTTTGCTGTTCTTCGGGCATGTCGGGTGAGTCCGGAAGATCGAGGGACATCAGCAGGTCGATGTTCGTGCGCAACGCCGTCAGGGGCTCCATCAGTTCTGCGCCGGCGTCCACGATCAGCTGTCCCTGCCTGGCTCGCGATCGAGACAGGGACGCCAACATCTCGTTGAAGCTGTTGGCGAGTGACGCCAATTCGTCGTCACCGTTGACGTCGATCGGCTCGAAATCTCCGGTTCTGGCAACTCGTTCGGTGCCGGCACGGAGGCGTCGGACAGGTCTGAGCCCGGTTCGGGCAACGGCGGCACCGGCGACACCGGCCAGCGCGACGAGAAATCCCCCGACGAGAACGAGAGCCAGCGTGAGTTTGGCGAGCAACCGCGACGCTCCACTGAGCGATTCGGCCACCATGATGGTGCCGCCGGAGTCGGTGCGTTCGGCGGAGATGTAGTAGCCACGTACCTCGCGTAGCGACCGATCCGCGCTGCCGTCTACTACCGATTTCTCAGGGGCGTCCAGAACGCCGTCGGAGTTGGTGAAGGGATCGGTGCCGTTCGAGGAGGTCATCAACGCTCCGCCGATCGATACCAGCGCGACTTTTGCCGAGGTTCCCTCCGTTGCGAACCCGAACAGATAGGGCGAAGCACCCGACGCTGCGCTGGCCATGAGTGCGTCGCTGTTTCGGCTGACGCGGTCGATGATCTGCGAACGCAGGGCCTGCTCTGCAACCAGGTAGATCGCAAGGGCGCTCACAGCCACTGCGAGGGCCGCCACACTCATCGTCAACACTCGTATACGCCCGTGCAACGTCAGCGCCTTCGGGCGCCGGGCCGCACGTGCATTGTTCATATCTCGAGTATGCCGGTCCAGCAGTGCGGTCGGCTTTGCAGGCCTCCGTCATCGCGAGTAGCTGGGGGTAGCTGGAGTCGGCCGCAGCGGTCTGAGTGAACGACGGTTCAAAACGGCGGCAAGTCAGGGTCGCTGTTGTTCGTCACGGCCGGTGCTGGGTTGGGCTCCGACGTCGGTTCCTCAGTGTCGGGTGGGTTGGGGTAGGCGATGATGCCGGATCGTCGGGGTTGGGTGGGGATGTGTGGTCTGAGGTCGTTGCCGAGGATGGGGACGCTGGTTCCGTTGGTGGGCAGCGTGATTCGGGTGGTGTTGGAGGTCGATCGCCAGAGGATCGCGCCGCCGGGGAGCATGGTGGCTTTCCAGTAGCCGGCGGTTTTGACGGTGTGGTGGTACTCGCAGAGGCATTGGAGGTTGCCCAGGGTGCTCCAGCCGCCGCCGAGGGGGTTGGAGTGGTCGAAGGCGACTATGTGGTCGAGTTGGCAGCGTGCGGCGGGTCGGCGGCAGCCGGGGAAGCGGCAGTGTCGGTCGCGTAGTCGGACGGCGGCGGCGGTGAGGGCGTCGGGGCGGTAGGTGAGGGCTCGGTCGGTGAGTGGGTCGCGTTCGACGGATTTTCCGAGGGTGGGGTCGGCGGCGATGGCGGCTTCGAGGGCGGCGGCCAGGGATGCGGTGCCGAGGTAGATGCCTGAGGGGGTGTGGATGGTCCGGTTGGTCGGCTGACCTGCGGTGGGCAGGTCGAGGGCAGAGCTGTGCCGTGTGCCCCGGCCGACGGGTGTGTGGGTGCAGAACAGGGCTGCGGCGGAGGTCAGTGATTGCAGGCGCCGTTGAGGTGAGTCGTCACCTGAGGTCCCCGCAGCTGGGCGTGGGCTTGAATCCGGACGGTTGGCTGATGTCGGTGGGGATTCGCCAGCGGTATCCGATGACGGTGCGGGGGTCGGTGCAGCGGCGGTGGAGGCCGCTGTGCCCGTGGCGGTTCCCGTTCCCGTCGCCGCCGTGCGCTCCGGCGCCGGCTCCGGCTCCGTCGCCGCCGTGCGCTCCGGCGC
>NZ_CAPS01000106.1 GCF_000333955.1 Rhodococcus sp. AW25M09 | reverse complement strand
TCCCCGAGCTTCGATGCGTCTATCCTCGAACTCTTGCTGGCGGTCGCTTCCGGCGCGACGATGGTCATTGCCCCCACAGACGTCTTCGGCGGTTCGGAGCTGTCCGATCTGTTACGCGAAAAGCGTGTGACGCACGCGTTCGTCACACCGGCGGCATTGGCGTCTTCTGATCCAGAGAGCCTCGACGACCTGTCGGTCATCGTCGTAGGCGGCGAGAGCTGCCCGCCGGAGCTCGTGAACTCCTGGGGTGCTGATCGAGCGTTCTTCAATCTCTACGGGCCGACGGAGACAACGGTGGCCAGCAATATCTCCGACCGTTTGAGCCCGGGGGATCGGATCGTAATCGGCGGAACCATTCCGGGAATGACTGCGCGCGTGCTGGACGAGAGGCTTCGAGTCGTGCCGGTGGGAACCGCCGGTGAACTCTACCTTTCGGGGAGTGGACTCGCGCGGGGATACCGAGGGAAGCACCCACTGACGTCGCAGCGCTTTGTTGCGAATCCGTTCGGGGACACCGGGGCTCGTATGTATCGAACCGGAGATGTAGTGCGGCAGAGTAATTCGGGTGCGCTCGAATTCATTGCGCGCAACGACTTTCAGGTCAAAATACGAGGCTTTCGTATCGAACTCGGTGAGATCGATTCTGCGTTCAGCGCGCACCCCTCCGTAGCATTCGCCGTTACCGTCGGCCACCGGGCGGGTTCGGGAGAACAATCGCTCGTAACTTACGTTCGCCCTGCGGTCGAGAAGGGCATCGACGTGGATGCCCTCCTCGCATTCGTGACAGCAAGTTTGCCAAAGCACATGATTCCTGCGTCGATCATGGTGATCGATCGCATCCCACTCACGCCTGTGGGCAAGTTGGACAGGCAGGGTTTACCGGAGCCGATATTCGCGGTCCGCGAGTATCGGGCGCCGAAGACCGATGTCGAGATTTCGATCGCGGCAGTGTTCACCGAGATCTTGGACGTCGAGCAAGTCGGGATGGACGACGATTTCTTCGATCTTGGTGGCAATTCGTTATCGGCAACGCGTCTGGCAGCGCGAATTGGCGCGGCACTCGGGGTCAATATCGGTGCACGACTGGTCTTCGAGGACTCCACGGTTTCTGGGCTTGCCACAGCCGTCGCCCAGCTGGACGGTGCAGACTACCGACCGTTGACGCGTCGCCAACGCACCGACCCCATTCCACTGTCGTACGCCCAGCAGCGAATGTGGTTCCTCAATCGTTTCGACACCTCGTCGCTCGCCTACAACGTCCCGTTGGCAATCCGGTTGACCGGTGATCTCGACACGGAAGCGCTGGAAGGCGCCCTCTTCGATGTGATCGCTCGACAAGAAGTCCTCCGAACGCTGTATCCGGAAATCGATGGAACGGGAAGTCAGCTGGTACTTCCGATCGCCTCGGTCAATCGGCACCTACGGCGCATTCGAGTCGACGAAAGAGACGCGATCACGCGAGTGACCGAGTTCGTCGAGCGAGGCTTCGACGTGACCTCCGAGGTCCCGCTACGGACTGCATTGTTCGAGGTGACCCCGAACAACGGAGAAATGGGCGCAGGAGAGGCCGTTCTGGTCGTGGTCGCGCATCACATCGCTGTCGACGGCTTTTCTATTGGACCACTGGCACGCGACATAATGACCGCTTACGCGGCGCGCTTCTCCGGTGAGGATGCCGGGTTACCCGAGCTCGCTGTGCAGTACGTGGACTTCACATTGTGGCAGCGCGAAGTGCTCGGGGACGAGGACGATCCGAATTCCGTGCTTTCTCGACAGGTGGCGTACTGGAAGACCCAGCTCGAGGGCGCTGCCGAAGTACTGGAGTTACCGTCCGATCGGCTCCGGCCGTCGGCACCGAGTGGGGCAGGAAAGTCCTACTCCTTCGTCATCGACCAGGCGACGTCAACTGCCATCGACGATCTAGCCAGCGAGCGTGGCACAACCCCGTTCGTGGTGCTGGAGACAGCGTTTGCAGTGCTGCTCGCGACAACGTCGGGCACCAGCGATATCGCGATCGGCACCGCTGTGGCGGGCCGCGGCGAAAAAGCACTCGACGACGTTGTCGGCATGTTCGTCAACACTCTGGTGTTGCGCAACGATATCGACGAACGGCGTGGTCTCGTCGATCTCCTGGATACAGCCCGCGATACTGCTAGGGATGCTTTCGCCAACGCCGATGTGCCTTTTGAACGGTTGGTGGAAATTCTGGACCCGCCACGGTCGACCTCACACACTCCGCTGTTTCAGGTCATGCTGACTCTGCAAAATCTCGAAACGACAGAGCTGTCGCTCGCGGGACTCGACATCACCGCCGTAGACGTCGACCGGACCACGGCTCAGTTCGATCTAGCTCTCACTCTGGTGCCGTCGGGCGACTCGGGCGGCACCATCGGCGGGACGTTCGTCTACGCCACCGATCTGTTCGACGAGGCGACTATCGCGCCGATGGCAGAACGGTTCCTGCGGGTTCTCGATGCGATGGCGCAGACGCCCTGCGCCACCGTCCGCACCTTGGACTTACGGAGCGCCGACGAAAAGAATGCGCTGGCGCGGTGGAACGACACGGAGGGAACGCCGGCAAGAGGTTCGGTCGTCGACGCCTTCGTTGCCTGGGTCGGAACTACTCCAGATGCGCCCGCGGTGGTGTTCGGCGGGCGTACGTGGACTTATTCGGAGTTCTCCGCTGGTGTCAACACATTGGCGCGCTTCCTCATCGAATCGGGCGTGGGCCCTGAAACTGCCGTCGCTGTCGTCGGGACTCGGTCCCAAACAATGCTGCGATCCATCTTTGCGGTACTGACAGCTGGAGGAAATTACGTCCCGATCGATCCCGAGTGGCCGGCGGACCGCATCGATTACGTGCTGGAAGTTGCCACGCCGACTGCAGTTCTGACATCCGCCGATGCACCCGGAATCGAAGTCGGCAACACCGATGTGCGGGTAATCGATGTGGACTCCCTCGACTTGTCCGCTCGAGACGATGGCCCGATAGAGTCCGCACACCTGGCGGCACCGGTGTTGCCGGAGAACCTTGCGTACACGATATTCACATCGGGCTCAACCGGTAGGCCCAAGGGCGTATCGATCTCGCATCGAGCCATCGTCAATCAGCTGGAGTGGCTGGAACGTGAGTTCCGGATCGAGTCGAGCGATCGAGTACTTCACAAGACCTCCATAGGTTTCGATGCGTCCGTATGGGAGCTGTTCCTACCCCTGCGCGCTGGGGCATGCCTGGTGTTGGCCGAACCCGACGGACATCGTGACCCGCACTACTTGGCCGGTGTCATCGCGACACAGCGCATATCGATCGTGCAGTTCGTGCCTTCCGTACTGGCTTTGCTGTCTGAAGCCGCTGAGCCCGGCCAGTTCGACACTGTGCGCGCTTTCCTGGTCGGAGGGGAACAGCTGTCCGGGACGGTGGCGTCGGACATTCGCGCCCTCGGGGGAGCCGATGTACACAACGTCTACGGGCCGACCGAGACGTCAGTACAGGTGGCCCATCACGCGAGTGTCGTTGCGGATGTCGAGATCGTCCCCATCGGTACTCCGGTGGCCAACGTCCGTTTGCATGTCCTCGACACCGGACTTCACGAGGTTCCGGTGTCGGTGATCGGCGAGTTGTACGTTGCGGGAGAACAGCTCGCACGAGGCTACTGCTCACGAGCCGCGTTTACCGCTGAGCGTTTCGTGGCCGATCCGTACAGCAGCGACGGCGGACGAATGTACCGGACGGGTGACTTGGTTCGACGGCGCGCAGACGGTTCGCTCGTCTTCGTCGGGCGTAGGGACGCCCAGGTCAAGCTGAACGGTCTACGGATCGAGCTCGGGGAAATCGAAGCCGCCCTGCGGACCGCCGACGGTGTCGTGGCGGCCGCGGCAGCGGTGGTCCAGAGCACCCTCGTCGGATACGTGGTGCTTGCGCCGGGCCGGACGTTCGACGAGGCCCAGATCGACTCCGCCACGCACGCACGGCTGCCGGGCTACATGGTGCCGGCGGCGACGGTCGTATTGGATCGGCTGCCGCTGAACTCCAGCGGGAAGCTCGATCGGTCGGCGTTACCTGCGCCCCGGTTCGAGTCCACTCACAGCTACCGTGAACCCACCTCGGACACCGAGCAAATTCTCTCGTCGCTCTTCGAGGGGATCCTGGGTATCGAGAAGGTTGGTCTCGACGATTCATTCTTCGGACTCGGCGGCGACAGCATCATGTCGATTCAGCTCGTGTCGCGGGCAAGGTCATTGGGCCTCTCGTTCCGCCCGCGCGATGTGTTCGAAGCCAAGACCATCGCCCGGCTGGCAGAAGTGGCGGTGCCGTCGACCTCGGAGCGCGAGGTCGTACTGGAGGAGATCGACGGCGGAGGCGTTGGGGCGATGCCAGCTACTCCGATCGTAGAAGCGATGCTCGAACGCGGGTCGGACCATTCTCGCTTCACCCAATCGACCGCGCTGCAGTTGCCGTTGGGCATCGAACGAACTCAGATCGTCGCGACTATCGCGGCCGTGGTCGATCACCACGACATGCTTCGATCCAGGCTCGTGGCAACCGAGACCGAGAACATCATCGAGGTGGCACCCCGTGGAACGGTAAACGTCGACGCACTTGTGCGCCGTGTCGAACTGAATATCACGGCCACGGAAGCCGAAGTAGCCGACGCAGGATCACGCGCGTTGGACGACGCCCTACGTGCTCTTTCCACGCAGGACGGCGTGGTCCTTCAGTTCGTGTGGATCGACTTCGGACCGATCCGCAAGGGCCGTATCATCGTCGTCGCTCATCACCTGCTAGTAGACGGTGTGTCCTGGCGAATACTGATTCCGGACTTCGTCACAGCCTGGGCGCAGTACGCCTCGGGTACTCCGATTGCTCTGGCCCCCGTTGGCACATCCATGAGGACTTGGGCGCACGCGCTGAACGCGGAGGCCGAGAGTGACAAACGAGTTTCTGAGCTCGGATACTGGGCCAGGGTGCTCAGCACAGACGATCCCCTAATCGGTTGCCGCGCGTTCGATGCGAAACGCGACCGCCGATCCACGATGAAGTCGGTGACTGTCCTCTTGTCTGCTGACGTCACCGACGGGATTCTTACTCGCGCACCGAGCGCGGTTCGGGGTGGCGTGAACGATGTGGTGCTGACAGCCCTCGCGCTGGCATTGACGGTGTGGCGCCGGACCCGGGGCGTCGACGCGCAATCTTCCCTGATTCTGCTCGAAGGACACGGCCGCGAGGAGGACGTGGTTCCGGGGGCAGATCTGTCTCGTACAGTCGGTTGGTTCACCACCGTGTTCCCAGTCTCGCTCGATCTGTCCGGTGTCGATATCGACGCGGCGTTCCAGGCCGGCCCTGACGCAGGTGCCGCGCTCAAGAGAGTCAAAGAACAACTGATCGCGGTGCCGGACAAGGGGATCGGCTACGGACTTCTGCGTTACCTGCGATCGGATCGCCCCGCGACGTTGGTAGAGCGATCGCCCCAAATTTCCTTCAACTACCTGGGCCGGATGGGATCTGCAGAGCTTCCGCCGGAAGCCGACCTGGGATGGTTGCCCGCGTCGGACATGGGGGCGATCGCCGCAGAACCGGACGATCTCGCGTCGGTTGCGGTGATAGACATCAACGCAATGGTTGTCGGACAAGCCGGTGCGGAGCAATTGACCGCAAGTTGGTCGTATGCATCCGATGTCGTGAACGAAGAGGACACCGAAGAGCTAGCTCAGCTGTGGAAGCGCGCCCTGACCGCATTGGTGACCTATACGGACGAGGCGGGTTCAGCCGGTTTGACCCCGTCCGACGTGTCACTGCTCCCGACGAGCCAGTCGGATATCGATGCGTGGGAAGAGCGATACGGGGCCCTCGACGATATATGGCCGCTCACTCCACTGCAGAAGGGTCTGCAGTTCCATGCGTTGGCTGCAGGCTCGGATCCGGATGTCTACACACCACAGATCGAATTGGCCCTCGAAGGCGCGCTGGACATGGCTCGGTTACGCGCGGCGGCGAATGCCCTAGTGAGTCGACATCAAAGTTTGCGAACAGTGTTCCTCCGCGATACCGATGGACAGTCCGCTCAGTTGGTTCTCGCGCGACGCGACGTCCAGTGGACAGAGGTGGATCTGTCGGCGGTGCCCGAGCCTGATGCGCGCTATGCAGAAATCCTCGCGGCCGATCGGTTGAAACGCTTCGATCTTGAGAAGGATCCACTATTACGCTTCACGGTGGTCCGGATGGCCCCGGATCAGTTCCGACTGTTGACAACAGACCACCACATCATCCTCGACGGTTGGTCTATGCCGATTGTCATGCGGGAACTTATCGCACTGTATGCATTGCATGGGGACGATTCGTTCCTTCCTCGGGTTCGCTCCTATCGCTCATATCTCGCTTGGTTGACCACACGCGACATCGGCGACTCCCTGCGAGCCTGGCGAACGGTATTCGACGGAATGGACGAACCGACACTGTTGGCAGGCACCGTCCGCACCTCTGTGTCGACGTGGGCATCGGCTCAGGACTTGACCCTGAGCGAGGAGACCACCAGGGCGCTGACGAACAGAGCGGCCGAGCTCGAGATCACCATGAACACATTCGTCCAGGCCGCTTGGGCAATGCTGCTCACGCGCACTCTCGGCCGAGATGATGTCGTCTTCGGCGCGACGGTCTCGGGTCGGCCCGCCGGGATCGAAGGAGTCGAGAACATGGTCGGGTTGTTCATCAACACATTGCCAGTAAGAGTCCGCATGCTGGGCGACGACTCGGTCGCTGACTTTCTGCGCCGTCTGCAGAGAGATCAGGTGGAACTGCTGGAGTATCACCACGTGGGGTTGAGTCAGATCAAGCGCGAGGTCGGCCCCGGGGCGGAATTCGACACCCTGACGGTCTTCGAGTCGTACCCCATCGACGAATCGGGGATCGCGCAACACAGTGCATCGATCGATGGACTGCGGGTGCAAGGAATGACCTTCGCCGAGTCGACGCACTACCCGGTGGTGCTGCGCATCACGTCGGGATCACAGATCAACGTTCGGCTCGAGCATATGGATGAAGTGGTCGACGCCGATGCCGGTCGACGGCTGCTGTCCTCGTTCGAGGCTGTTCTACGGTCGTTCGCGTCCGACGACGAGCAACCTGCCCGGACACTTGCGGGCTCGCTATCGCCCGTCGATGTTCGTTCCTGGCCCATCCGGGCTAACCTGGAACCCAGTCACTCGAGCGAAGCAGATACCGCAACGATCGAGGCCGTGTGCGCTGACTTCTTCCCCGGTACGAACATCTCGCTGGAGCGCAACTTCTCTGAGATGGGAGGTTCATCTCTCGATGCAATGGCTTTCGCGAAGGTCTTAGGATCCCATCTAGGAGTGCATGTTTCGGTCGAGGCAGTCTCGGGGGCGCGAACGATGGCAACACTGCCGCTGCGGTATTCGCGTGCCGAACAACCGGAATGAACGCATCATTGATATCCCTCGCTACCGCCTGGAGTGATGGTCTTCTCGGACCGGCTGTATTCGACGAGTTCTGTCGAGTGTTGATCGGTCGACAACTGCCTGGACCGTAGGGTGTGACCTATGGGTTCGAAATTCACACGCCGATCGTTTCTCGGAGGTACGGCCGCTGGCAGCGTCGGTCTCGCGCTCGGGGGGAGTTCGAGTAGTCCGGCTCGCGCCCTTCCAGCTCCTGAAACGATCGATGCATCCGACCCCGCGATGCTCGATGCCCTACAAGCCGTCAGCCTGCTGCAATCCGGCATCCTTCATCCCGGGGAGCTGCTCGACGCCTACTTCGAGCGCAGCCGCGCAATGGACCAACCGGTGAACGCCTGGATTCGCATCTACCCCGAGGTTGCCTACGCGGCCGCCGAGGCAGCTGCTGGGCGACTGTCTGCCGCCGGTCGCGCGCGCGAGAACGGTTCGGTTCCGTTGGTATGTGGGCTCCCGATCGGTCTCAAGGACCTGTACGCGGTCAGGGGTCTGCCAGTGACAGCTTCCAGCCGTGTATTGGACGGGAATATCGCTTCCGGCGACTCGGGTGTGTGGCGGCGACTGGATGAAGCAGGCATGGTCTTGATGGGCCATACTCACACACACGAGTTCGCGCTCGGTGTGGCTACGTCACAGGTGGGCAATCCATGGGATTTCTCGAGGTCGGTCGGCGGCTCATCCGGGGGTAGCGCGGCGGCCCTGGCTGCTTGTTTCACACCCCTGTCGGCAGGCACCGACACCGGTGGTTCGCTGCGTATCCCGGCATCTGCCTGCGGGATCACATCCATCAAACCCACCTACGGTCGTTGCAGTACCGCCGGCGTGATTCCACTGGCGTGGACTCGGGACCACACGGGGCCGATGGCGCGAAGCGTGGCAGACGCGTCGCTGCTCCTGAGCTACATGGCGGGTGCCGACCCCGGCGATCCCACTACTTCCGCTGGGCCTGACGTCCCGGCCAGCGGCTATCCCATCTCTGCCAAGGGGGGTTCATCACCTCTGACCGGGCGGCGAATCGGCTTGCCTGGCAACGCCCTCGGCGACCTACCCGATGCTCTCACGGTCCTGTTCGAGGAGGCGCTGGAGTCGGCACGCCGATTGGGAGCCGAAGTTGTGGACGTAAATTTTCCCTCCGTGCCTGCCAGCCTGATGCTCGGGGACCGTGTGGAGGTCGGCGCGTATCACCAGCAATTCGCGGACCGAATCGGGCTGTATGCACCGGACAACGCACTTCTTGTCGGTAGAGACATCGCCGCGTTGGCAACTCCAGTATTCGATTACATCGGGTTCGAACGTGACCGCCTCCGCTTCCAGCGTGACTACAACCGCATGTTCTACGATTCGTCGCTCGACGCCATCATGCTGCCAGGCGCCACCGTGGACGGCATGAAGCGAAATCAGTACGCAGGTTTCAGCGTTTTCGACGGCGTTACCGCTAATGTGATTTGGGCAAACTATGCTGGAGTGCCTGTCGTGAGCATGCCCGTCGGAAGGTCGCGGGAGACGGGAATGCCGTTCGGTGTGCAGATCGGCGGGCTAGCTTGGGATGAAAGCACGATTATCGAGATCGGACTCGAGTTGGAATTCGAGTCTCCTCAGTGGCGAGAGGTTCCTCGATGGGTCGGCGCGCCGCGCAGAATTCCAGAGGTGACCGTTGCTCAGCCGGGTCTTGGACCCGAGGCGACAAACACCAGGTCCGATCCGCCATCGCTGTACGCTCTCCCGACCCTGTCGGCGCGGAGGTAACAGCTTCCGAGTTCGTGGAGACCGGGCAGGCATCGGACGCGGTCGACAGCTCGATGCTTGCGCCATACCTGTGTTCGGTACGTGCCGCCTGGATTACGCCCGACTGGCGCGGCGGGGGTGCTGGAGCCCATTTTGCACAGCCTCGTACATGCGCAACTACAGCGACCGTTCAACAAGGAGGAGCGCTGTTCGCAGCGTAGTTCACATCGAGTGCGGATTTGACCATGTACAGGGGGACCGGATCGGTCACTAGGCCGATGTGCGAGGTAGTCGCTGCTGGGCATAAGTCCTGGACCCAGATATTGCGGACCGACAATGCATCTCCGGACCGGAGGAATGTGTTCTCAGCTGGAGTCGAAACGGCGTCGTTACGTGTGGCGATGACGGTGTAGTCCACGCCGGGTTGAACATCTCCGCCATCGTTGAGGCTGACCAAAGTTGACGAGCCCACCAACTGTTGAGCTCCCGCCATGTTGTAGGCCAAGGGTGCCAGCGCGTCGCCGGGTAGACCGAGTGAGGTCAGAAGAGTGGACAACTGCTGCAGGCCGCCGAACGTAGTGCCGTGGTTGGTCGCTCCCAAAGTGACCAATGTATGCACCTTGTTTCGACTGGGGTCTTGCAAATCGGTGCCGCCATCGAACTTCATGTACTGACGCGCGGTCACGCCACCTTGGGAATGACCGACCATATCGACCTGGGCCGCACCCGTGCTCTGTAGGACTTCATCGACAAAGGTTGCGAGTTGACGGCCAGACGCGACAATATCGCCCGAACCCCAAACTATCTGGCTGGGATCCAGCAGGAGCGATACCCCTCCGTAGTTGAGTGCGAAAACGCAATATCCCTCGCTCTGGAGCTGGGGAGCCAGCGTCTCCCAGGCGGACGCGTCCATTTTCGTGCCGTGGACGAGAACGACAGGGCGCGGATGTGCAGCGCTGGGAACACAGCCGAAGTCGTTGGCACCGACCAGTTGGGGCGTTGTCGACACCGAGACTCCCGGAGGCAAAGGCTCGGCCACAGCAATCCCATTACCGACGAAAGACAAGGCCCACACGATCGCCACTAGCAGGGTGGCACGGAAATTTCGGGATAGGTTGTTCGGCATGGCCTCGTTCTTAGATCGGTGACGGTTGCCGAGGCTGGAGCAACCTAGGCGAAACCGAAGCGTAACAGGCGGGCCATTGTGACGTGTTGACGTGGAAACAGGCCATCGCCTCTGCACACAGAGCTTGGGTAAAGGAAATGCAGCTCACGTCGTTATCGCTGTGATGCTTCATGAACGACTGTTTCTCTACCTGTCGAAAATTCATGAAATTATGGGAGGGTGCAGGTTATCCGGATGCGGATGCTTTCTTGTAACCGCGGATAGCGGGGATCAAGAACACAACTGCCATTCCCAGTGACCACGCAAGGGTGTGCAGCACCGGCGTCAGAACCGGACCACCCATCGCCAGGTTTCGCATGGCATTGACCGCGACCGACATCGGCTGCGCCGCGACGACCGGTTGAAGCCATGGCGGGTAGGCGAGCACGGGTACGAAGCCGGCGTTGAAGAACATGAGCAGGGTGGCGAAGATCGACACGACTTCGACCAGGGGTGCGTCACCGGCAACGGTGGCCAGGAATGTGATCATCACCGCGAACCCGATACCGAATACGACCGGTATCAGGATCAACAGGATGCCGGCCGAGATTCCCTGGGTGAATCTGAACCCCATCGCCACACCGGCGCTGGTGATGACGATGGTGGTGACGAGCACTCGAACTGCTTCGGCAATCATTCTGCCCAGCAGACCGGCGGCACGGTGCGTGGGCGTCGTCCAGAACCGCGACAACAAACCCGATTTCCGTTCGCCCTTGAGACCGACAGCGCTGACGATCGATCCGAACATCGCTCCGACGAGAGCGATCATCGGTACCTGGCCGTAGATCGCGGGCGATCCGGTGGCCGCGGAAATCGAGTTCCCGAGCACGACACGGAACATGACCAGCATCAACGCGGGGTACAGCAGCGCTTGAATCATCGTCGACGGATCGCGCATCCAACGCATCAACAGTCGCTTGGCCTGGATCAGACTGTGAGTCCAGAGCGCACGAAGTGACCCTTCGCGCAGAACCATGTTCGGTTCGGGAAAGGTCAAGCTGGACACGCGGGTTGTGTTCACCGACGCTTCTGACATCGTCATTTCGGACTCGTCACTCTGGCCTGGAGCTCGCCCAGATGGCGAGCGGTACGAAGAACAGGATCAAGCCGACCACCCACGCGAGAGACGGCCACAACACCTGGAAGCTGACTCCGCCTTCGGCCATGTCCCGCATCGCGAAAGAGAACTGCGAAATCGGTTGGTTGCGCACGAACGGGCGAATGAGCTCTGGGAAACCACTTTCGGGAACGAACCCGCACGAGGCCATACCGAGAATGAGCTGGGGGAGGGTCAACACCTGGCTGGTCGCTTCGGGACTCTTCGACAGCGTTCCGATTGCATCTGCACCGATCGACAACGTCGTGCTGATCAGCATGGCGAGCACGCAGAACAATATGGCTTGACCGAATCCTGCGGTGAAGCGAAAACCGATGACGTAACCGAAGCCGAGGGCGGATACGAGCGACACCAGCGAGCGGACGACACCGCTCGAAATTCGCGACACCAGCGGGACACCGCGTGTGACGGGCATCGTCTTCAAACGAGAATTGAGTCCGCTCATCGCCTCCGTCGACGCCCGTTGCGCAGCGGAAATGGCGGTGAACGCCATCGCCTGCAGGACGATGATCGGCATCAGGAACTGGGCATAGTTGATGCCTTGCAGGCCCATCACGAACTTCAGTGGCAGGTAGAAGCCGATGGTGAAGATGAGCGGAGCGACGACCGCGATCAGCAACTCGCCTTTGGTGAGCATGGTCCAGAGCGCGCGACCGGTGAGGGCCTGCCACTGCACGAAACCCGAAGGCCTGGTCCTCGAACGCCGTTTCGGCTGCTGCGTCGTCGATCCGGTGGTGGTTCGCGGTGCCGTGACCGCGTGGGTCTGCGACACTCCGCGCGTCGTGGCCGTCATGGTGTCGTACTCGTCTGAGAGCTGCCGGTGAGGGTGAGGAACACGTCGTCGAGCGACGGGCGGCGAAGGGCGATGTCTGCCAGCACGATCCCGACGGCGTCGATCCGGCGCAGGATTTCGGACAGAGTCGCCGCCCCGTCGGGCGCAGGTACGGAGAGTCGGTCGGAGCTAGCGGTGATCTCGGCGTGTACGGCAGCAGGGACCATATCTCCCAATGCTTCGGCTGCCGCTCGGAGCTGACCGGGGTCGAGAGGTACGACCTCGCAGTAGCTGCCACCCGTCTTCGCCTTGAGTTGGTCCGAGGTGCCCTCCGCGATGACGGTGCCCTTGTCGATGACGATGATGTTGTCGCTGAGGACGTCTGCTTCTTCGAGGTACTGCGTCGTCAACAGCACGGTGATGCCCTGGGCTTTCAGTGCCTCGACCAAAGACCACACACCCTGCCGGCTGCGCGGATCGAGCCCGGTGGTCGGCTCGTCCAAGAACACGACCTCGGGCCGGACGACCAACCCGCATGCGATGTCGATGCGGCGACGCATGCCGCCCGAGTACCCGCGCACGGGCCGCTTTCCGGTGTCGGACAGGTCGAACTCGTCGAGCAGGGCTTTCGCGCGGGTTTTGGCGGCTTTTTTGTCGAGGCCCATCAGACGGCCGAAGAGTTCGATGTTCTCCCGGCCCGACAGCGTGTCGTCGAGCGCCGCATACTGCCCGGTCATCATGATCGAACGACGTACCGCCGGAGCGTCGGAGACAACGTCGTGGCCCGCAACGAATGCTCGGCCGGTGTCGGGTGCGATCAGAGTGGAGAGCACTTTCACGGTCGTCGTCTTACCGGCACCGTTGGGTCCGAGAATCCCCAGAACGGTGCCCCGCTCCGCGGAGAAGCTGATGCCGCGCAGCGCATGCACATCGCCGAAGGACTTGTTCACGTCCTCCACGTGTACGGCTGCGTGTTGAGCTGACGACATCGAATCTCCGAGCTGTTGGGACGAATGGTCGGACCGGACCTCATGGATCGATGGCCACTACTTGATACCGGAATTCCGCGGAAATGTTACCTGCGGGTCGCGGCCGGGTGAGTTTCGCAGTCACCCCCAGTCGATATCGATGCTGTCCTCGACGTCCAGCTTTCGGCACAGGGATCGCAACCCGCTGTAATCCTGAACCAGTGCACGGCGGCTGCTGTCCTGCTCGACATCGGCGAGCATCTGTTCTGCGCCGCGCACGCCCTCGAGTTCGAGTATGCGTCCCCAGGTGGAGAAATCGCTGCTCGAGAACGCATCCATCCCGTCGACGAGGCCGTCGAGGAATTTCTGTCGGTCGCTCGATCCGAGTCGGTCGAAGACGATCGCGGCCATGTCGTCGGCAATCGAGGCATGGCAGTACTCGTCGCGGTTGTGCAGCTTCACGGTCGCTCGGTTGATGGGCTGGATGACGTCGTCGTCCTCGATCAGGTCCAGATACGATGTGATGGAAATCTCCGCGACGGTCATGAAAGCCAACGAGCTGATGGCAGACGACCAGGGGTCGTCACTGGTTGCCTGCGCTGTGCGCTGCCGACGTACGGTGGAGCTGAAGGGCAGAGCGCGTTCCGACAGAGCCCAGCCGCGCCCGCGGCGCGTCGCTGCGCTCGCGTTGAGATGCATCAGTGTGTGGTACTGCTCGTCGACCATCGCCTGGGTCACGGCCACGGCCAGGGTATCGCCCATTCCGGTCTCGAAAACGTCCTGCGCCAGAAGCGCGAACCCAGGATGCACGACGTGCTGCTCGACGTCCATCACGTTCTTGTTGAACGCGATCCACCCCCATGCGCGCAGACGATTCTGCTGCTCGGGCGTTGCGCCGGTGAAGGTGTCGTGCTCGCCGAAGGGAATCAGAGCGTCGGGGAAATCCTGCTTCGCCGTGTCGAACAGATCGTCCAGCTCGGGTTCGGGCTTCTTCACCGTCGCGCGCTGCGCCCAATTCTTCGCCAACCGTGCGACGACCGCACTCTCCACGACATCGTCGGAGTCGAACTCCGGCAACGACGGTTGTTCCAACATCGAAGGCCTCGCCTCTGTGCTTGTCGAACTCGTATCCATCCGAGCCGCGTCTGGCTGCTCCGCGTGCATCTCGTGCGCGGTCATCGATCACCACCGCTGCCTCGAACGATACCGAACATCTCTGCGCACACGGCTCGATACCGATCGCCGCTTGCGCCCAGAGCAGCTTCTGCCTGGTTCAACAGGCGACCGAACTCCGCCTCGGAACCTGATTCGACGGTCTCGGCGAGCGTATTCGCCGATCGAACCAAAGCCGCCCTGGCCTCGGAGGCATACGGATTGCCTGCCTGGACATCCCAGTAGACCTCGGGTTCGCCACCGGTGATGCGAGCGAGAACGGCGAGCATCGTCGTGTGTGGGGGAGGCGCTACCGCATCGATGTCGACGAACGGCAGATCGAGCTCGGCCAAGGCCAGGCCGAATGCCAGAACACTCGCATGCGTGAGCGCTTGCGTCGCGGCCGCGAGACGATCGTGGCGCTCGGCGTCGACAAGGACTACTCGGCCACCCCACCGGGCGATGCTGTCGAGGAAGGCGTGCACCGGCAATCCCTCGCGATGAACGACTGCGGCAACCGGGCGACCGGTCATCCCCAGAGACGGAGCGAACATGGGATTGACACCCACGGTGGCACCGAGGCGATCGGTGGCGTCCAGATGGCGAGCGAAGCCGGACTTCACCGACAAGGTCTCCACCAGCAGTGCATCAGGGCCCAGCGCTGACAGGTCTGCTGCCAGCGCCACGGATTCGGGAACCGCCAGAATCACCGTTGTTGCCTGCCGAAGTAGCAATTGGATCGGTTCGTCGGGCGCGGTGATATCGCCGATCGTGACCGGCGAGGTGCGCCCTGACGAAGCGTCCCGAACGTCGACGACCGTCACGGCAGAGCCGTCTCCGCGAAGCAGTTCGACGAACATGCGACCGACCGCTCCCGACCCTCCGACCACCACTACCGCGTCATCGCGCAGCGACTGCATCTCCGTGTTCACCGTTCGAGTATGTCAACGGGACGCGGCGGAGACCCAGATCGTGATGTCCGCGTGCACCACCTCGACGCCTGCGGTGTCTCGGATCGAGACCGGCACGACGATGTCGAGACCGTCGGTGACGGCACCGAAGTCGGGGACCGAATCGAGTTCGGCCACTGCGCGCAGGGATGTGGTGGCCTTCGTCAGATATTGGACGTTCATGGACTTGGGAATCCACCGATGCGTCGTCGGCACCGTGGCCTCGGCGAGCATGCCCATCGCCACTTCGGCGAGATTGCACGCTGCGATCGCGTGGAAGGTGCCGAGATGATTCCGGATTCCGAACCATTTGGGTGCGGTCACCTCGCAGCGACCCGGTTCGAGCGCAACCACCCGCGGTAGTACGGATGAGAAGTAGGGGACCCGAAGACACATGCCGACGGAGAACACGACGGAACCGATAGTGTTGTTCGGGAGCTTCGACCAGGCGCGATAGGTGGCACCGGTGGTGTTCTCCAATGTGGTCATGGGGACTACCTTACTGCTGGGTAAGATAGTGCGGCGGATATCGGTGGAGCCCGAGTTGATCTGTCGCGCGGTCTGCGGCATACTGGTCGGGTTGCCTGGACACAGGGTGCGCTTGCGTGCGGCCTGAACCAGGTGAGCCGGCTGCAAAGCCGGCTGAGCAAGAACATGAGACCAGCGCTCCACGTGAGCGCGTCCGGTACACCAGCTCGATCGGTGCGGATTTCGTCCCATTCGGATGGTTGAAGCGAAAGTTTCAGCGCAGAAGAATGAGTGGAATCACGACACGCCCGACCGCGTGGACCGGAGAACCATGACAGATGAAGAGCGGCAACGGATGCAGGCGACGCCTGGGTCGTCAACGTTTTTCACTGTCGTGTGTGCACGAAGGCAGTTCGAGTCGGTGGTTTTCCACGGCTCGGGGACTGTGCAGACGAGGTGGAACAGGCCGAACGGCCCGTTCTGCGACCAAGCGGCAAGAAAAGGACACTAAGCGTGGCGGGACAAAAGATCCGCATCAGGCTCAAGGCCTACGACCATGAGGCGATCGACGCGTCAGCGCGCAAGATCGTCGAAACGGTCACCCGTACGGGTGCCCGCGTCGTCGGACCGGTGCCGTTGCCGACAGAAAAGAACGTGTACTGCGTCATCCGTTCGCCGCACAAGTACAAGGACTCGCGCGAACACTTCGAGATGCGTACTCACAAGCGGCTCATTGACATCCTCGACCCGACACCGAAGACGGTGGACGCGCTCATGCGCATCGACCTCCCGGCCAGTGTCGACGTCAACATCCAGTGAGCGCGGAGACAACGATGACTGATAACAAGAATCGGCCTGCGACAGGAATTCTGGGCACCAAGCTCGGAATGACCCAGGTCTTCGACGAGAACAACCGCGTCGTTCCGGTGACCGTGATCAAGGCGGGCCCCAATGTGATCACGCAGATTCGCACCCAGGAACGTGACGGCTACAGCGCCGTCCAGGTCGCCTTCGGTGCGATCGACCCGCGCAAGGTGAACAAGCCCACCTCCGGCCAGTTCGAAAAGGCAGGTGTCACGCCGCGTCGCCACATCGTGGAGATCCGCGTTGCAGACGCCTCGCAGTTCGAGGTCGGCCAGGAGCTCACTGCTGCAGTGTTCGAGGACGGCGCATACGTCGACGTCACCGGCACCAGCAAGGGCAAGGGCTTCGCCGGAACCATGAAGCGTCACGGCTTCAAGGGTCAGGGTGCGAGCCACGGTGCACAGGCTGTGCACCGTCGCCCCGGATCCATCGGTGGCTGCGCAACGCCCGGTCGCGTCTTCAAGGGAATGCGCATGTCCGGACGTATGGGTGGCGACCGCGTCACGACGCAGAACCTCTCGGTCCACAAGGTGGACAGCGAGAACGGTCTGCTGCTGATCAAGGGAGCGATCCCGGGCCGTCGCGGCAACGTCGTGATCGTCAAGTCTGCATTGAAGGGTGGTGCACGGGCATGACCAGCCTCGAGAAGAACACCGAGACCAAGCTGACGCTCGATGTCAAGGAAGCCGGCGGCAAGACCAACGGCACCGTCGATCTCCCCGCGGAGATCTTCGACGCACCGGCGAACATCGCGCTGCTGCACCAGGTCGTCATTGCACAGCTGGCAGCTGCTCGTCAGGGAACTCACTCCACGAAGACTCGTGGCGAGGTTCGCGGCGGTGGCAAGAAGCCGTACCGGCAGAAGGGCACCGGCCGCGCCCGTCAGGGCTCGACTCGCGCTCCTCAGTTCGTCGGAGGTGGCACGGTCCACGGACCGCAGCCGCGCGACTACAGCCAGCGGACCCCCAAGAAGATGAAGGCCGCCGCACTGCGCGGAGCCCTCTCCGACCGGGCCCGCAGCGAGCGACTGCACGTCATCACCGAATTGGTTGCCGGGCAGGTCCCGTCCACCAAGGGTGCGAAGACCTTCCTCGCCGAGATCTCGGACCGCAAGAAGGTCCTGCTCGTCGTCGGCCGCGAGGACATCGCAGCCTGGAAGAGCGTGCAGAACCTGGACGGCGTGCACCCCATTGCACCCGACCAGCTCAACACCTACGACGTGCTCAACGCCGATGATGTCGTCTTCAGCGTGGAAGCGCTGAACACCTTCATCGCTGGGCCTGCAAAGAACGAGGAGGCAAGCAAGTGACCACGATCGCCGATCCCCGCGACATCTTGCTGGCACCGGTCATCTCCGAGAAGTCCTACGGACTGATCGAAGACGGCACGTACACGTTCCTGGTGCACCCGGACTCGAACAAGACGCAGATCAAGATTGCCGTCGAGAAAATCTTCGACGTCACCGTGACCAGCGTCAACACGATGAACCGTCAGGGCAAGCGTAAGCGGACCCGGTTCGGTTACGGCAAGCGCAAGGACACCAAGCGCGCGCTCGTAACGCTCTCCGCCGACAGCAAGCCCATCGAGATCTTCGGAGGTCCGGTCGCGTAAGCGACTGGGACTCTTCGGATATAGAGGACGAGAAGACTCATGGCAATCCGTAAATACAAGCCGACAACCCCGGGCCGTCGTGGCTCCAGCGTGTCCGATTTCGCTGAGATCACGCGTTCGACCCCCGAGAAGTCGCTGATCCGCCCGCTGCACGGTCGCGGTGGACGTAACGCACACGGTCGAATCACCACCCGGCACAAGGGTGGCGGTCACAAGCGTGCGTACCGTCTCATCGATTTCCGTCGCAACGACAAGGACGGCGTGCCGGCCAAGGTCGCTCACATCGAGTACGACCCCAACCGCACCGCGAACATCGCACTGCTGCACTTCGCAGACGGCGAGAAGCGCTACATCGTTGCACCCAAGGGCATCGCCCAGGGTTCGCCGATCGAGCAGGGTGCCAATGCCGACATCAAGCCCGGCAACAACCTGCCCCTGCGCAACATCCCGACGGGTACGACCATTCACGCGGTCGAACTCCGCCCGGGCGGTGGCGCAAAAATGGCCCGCTCTGCTGGAGCGAGCATTCAGCTCCTCGGCAAGGAAGGCCCCTACGCCACGCTGCGTATGCCGTCCGGTGAAATCCGTCGCGTCGACGTGCGCTGCCGCGCAACCGTCGGCGAGGTCGGCAACGCCGAGCAGTCGAACATCAACTGGGGCAAGGCCGGCCGCATGCGCTGGAAGGGCAAGCGCCCGACCGTTCGTGGTGTCGTGATGAACCCGGTCGACCACCCGCACGGTGGCGGCGAGGGCAAGACCTCCGGTGGACGCCACCCGGTCAGCCCCTGGGGACAGCCGGAAGGCCGTACCCGCAAGAACAAGGCGAGCGACAAGCTGATCGTCCGTCGTCGTCGTACCGGCAAGAACAAGCGCTAGGAGGGAGTTCAGAATGCCACGCAGCCTGAAGAAAGGCCCGTTCGTAGACGATCACCTCCTCGCGAAGGTTGACGTCCAGAACGACAAGGGAACCAAGCAGGTCATCAAGACCTGGTCCCGTCGATCGACAATCCTCCCCGACTTCATCGGTCACACTTTCGCCGTCCACGACGGTCGTAAGCACGTACCGGTGTTCGTGTCCGACTCGATGGTCGGCCACAAGCTCGGAGAGTTCGCACCGACCCGCACGTTCAAGGGTCACATCAAGGACGACCGGAAGGCGAAGAGGCGATGACCAACTTCACCCCCACCGCCAATCCGACTGCCAAGGCCGTAGCGAAGCATGTTCGCGTCACGCCGATGAAGGCACGTCGAGTCGTGGATCTGGTTCGTGGGCGCTCCGTCGAGGACGCGCTCAACATTCTCAAGTTCGCGCCGCAGGCAGCAAGCGAGCCGGTCGCCAAGGTGATCGCGTCCGCAGCGGCCAACGCCGAGAACAACCTGGATCTCGATCCCAGCACGCTGATCGTCGCCACGGCATACGTCGACGAGGGAACCACCCTCAAGCGATTCCAGCCGCGCGCTCAGGGCCGGGCATTCCGGATCCGCAAGCGCACCAGCCACATCACGGTGATCGTCGAAAGCCTGCCCAAGACCGGCGGAGCATCTCGCAACCGTCGTAAGGGCCAGGCGTCCAAGGAAGGGGCTCAGTAGTGGGTCAGAAAATCAACCCGCACGGCTTCCGCTTGGGTATCACCACTGACTGGAAGTCGCGCTGGTACGCAGACAAGCAGTACTCGGAGTACGTCAAGGAAGACGTCGCGATCCGTAAGCTCCTCGCCACCGGCATGGAGCGCGCGGGCATCGCGAAGGTCGAGATCGAGCGCACCCGTGACCGTGTTCGCGTGGACATCCACACGGCACGTCCGGGCATCGTCATCGGTCGTCGTGGTGCCGAGGCCGACCGCATTCGCGGTGCCCTCGAGAAGCTGACCGGCAAGCAGGTTCAGCTGAACATCCTCGAGGTCAAGAACGCCGAGTCCGAGGCTCAGCTCGTGGCCCAGGGTGTTGCCGAGCAGCTCAGCAACCGCGTCGCATTCCGTCGCGCAATGCGTAAGGCCATCCAGTCGGCCATGCGTCAGCCGAACGTCAAGGGCATTCGTGTTCAGTGCTCCGGTCGTCTCGGTGGTGCGGAAATGTCTCGCTCGGAGTTCTACCGCGAGGGACGCGTTCCCCTGCACACGCTCCGTGCCGACATCGACTACGGGCTGTACGAGGCCAAGACCACCTTCGGTCGCATCGGCGTGAAGGTCTGGATCTACAAGGGCGACATCGTCGGCGGACGGCGTGAACTCGCCGCTGCTGCAGCTCCGGCTGCCGGTGCCGATCGCCCGCGTCGCGAGCGTCCCACTCGTCCGCGTCGCAGCGGTGCCTCGGGCACCACAGCGACCAGTACCGAGGCCGGCCGCGCGGCATCCGCTTCCGAGGCTCCTGCCTCGACCGAACCCACTCAGGAGGGCTGACGCATGTTGATCCCCCGCCGGGTCAAGCACCGCAAGCAGCACCACCCGAAGCGTTCGGGTGCCGCCAAGGGCGGAACTCAGGTGACGTTCGGTGAGTACGGCATCCAGGCTCTCGAGCCCGCCTACATCACCAACCGTCAGATCGAGGCCGCTCGTATCGCGATCACTCGCCACATCAAGCGTGGTGGCAAGGTCTGGATCAACATCTTCCCGGACCGCCCGCTCACCAAGAAGCCTGCCGAGACCCGCATGGGTTCCGGTAAGGGTTCGCCGGAGTGGTGGATCGCGAACGTCAAGCCGGGTCGCGTGCTCTTCGAGCTGTCGTACCCCGATGACACCATCGCGCGTGAGGCATTGACTCGCGCCATCCACAAGCTGCCGATCAAGGCACGCATCATCACCAGGGAGGAGCAGTTCTGATGGCTACCGGAACCCCAGCCGCAGAGCTCCGCGAGCTCACCGGTGAAGAGCTGGTCACCAAGCTGCGTGAGTCGAAGGAAGAGCTGTTCAACCTTCGTTTCCAGATGGCTACCGGCCAGTTGGACAACAACCGTCGACTGCGTGTGGTGCGCCACGAAATTGCGCGTGTGTACACGGTGCTCCGCGAACGTGAGCTCGGCTTGGCCTCTGGTCCCTCCGAGGACACAGCAGGTGACGCAGCATGAGCGAGGAAAAGACTGTGACAGAAGAGCGCAACAATCGTAAGGTCCGGATCGGCTACGTCGTATCCGACAAGATGGACAAGACGATCGTGGTCGAGCTCGAGGACAGGGTCAAGCACCCCCTCTACAGCAAGATCATTCGTCGCACCACCAAGGTCAAGGCTCATGACGAGAAGGGCGACGCCGGCGTAGGCGATCGCGTTCAGCTCATGGAGACCCGCCCGCTGTCCGCCACGAAGCACTGGCGACTGGTCGAGGTTCTCGAAAAGGCCAAGTAAGCACTCTGTGCTCGAAAACCCACCTCCGACAACGGGGGTGGGTTTTTTGTTTTCGATGCCAGGTCTGGTTGGCTGTGAGCCGTGAACGAGTCGACAACCATGAAGCGTCGTCGACCGTCTCTGGTTTCGGTGATCGTTCCGACGTTCGATGCGATCGCTACGATCGGACACCAGCTCGATGCGCTGGCCGCTCAGGACTACGACGGCGCATACGACGTCATCGTCAGTGACAACGGTTCGATCGACGGGTTGCGCGAATGGCTCGATGAGCGGTTGCGGGTGGACGGACAGGTCGTGCACTACGTGGACGCCTCCGGTTCGGCTGGGGCATCTCACGCACGCAACGCGGGTGCGGCTCACAGCTCAGGCGAGTTCCTCGCATTCTGTGACGCGGACGATGTGGTGCGGTTCGCCTGGTTGCGCGAGCTGGTAGCGACTGCCTCGACGGCTGATCTCGTGAGCGGTTCGCTCGACACCTCGGTGGTGAACTCGGCGGCCACGTACCGCCGACGTCCCCTGAGCCCATCTCTCCACGGTTTCGAGACCGACTTTCTGCCGTATGCACCGGGGTGCAACTTCGGGGTGTGGTCATCGGTGTTCAGGGTTGTTCGAGGCTTCGACGAAACTATGACCGATGGGGGAGAAGACCTCGATTTCTCGTGGCGGGTGCAGTTGGCCGGGTATCGGATGGCTCATGCAGGCGCAGCAATTGTCGACTACCGGCTCAGGCCGACGGTTCGGGAGTTCTGGTCTCAGGTACGCAGGTATGCCGTGGGCGACGTTCTGCTGTATTCGGCGTATCGCGAGTACGGGTTCACCGGATTATCGGCGACGGATTTTGCACAGCATGTCCTGCGACTGCTGGTCACGAATCCTGCAGTCCCGCAGAAGCTTTCGCGGTCACCCCGCGGGCAGTGGATCGGCGCCACGGCTGTGGTCGTCGGTCATCTACAAGGCTCGATCCGCTACCGGACACTGTTCCTGTGACGCGAGGTCAGCGGCCCAACAAGCCGCCGAGCGCCCCGCCGACGCCGGCCTGCTCTCCGCCACCGGTGCCGCCCACCAGCCCACCAGGAGGTTGCTCCGAGGGCTGAACCACGACGAACCCTTGGCCGGCGAATTCCAGAGTGAAGCGCTCGCCGGTCGTGCGGCCGATGAGCGTACCGAGACCGAACGAATCGTTCTTCTTCACCCTCGTCTGCAGCGAGGACGACCATGCGACCGCCGCCTGTGGGTCCGCGAACGTCGGCTGATCGACGTTCAACACGACCGGGATTCCGTCGGTCGTGATCGCGATCCTCCCGCGCCCGGTGAACACGCAGTTGAAGAAGCCCGCGTTGCCGCCGGCCGCTGCACCCTGGACTCGCTTGACGTCATAGCTCAGCGAGGACTCGAAGGCCAAGACGTTGGCACCGTTGATGGTCAATCCATCGGTGCCGTCCAGATCGATCAGGTGAACGTCCTGCGCTGCGTTGGCGAGAAACAGGTCGCCGCTGCCCGAGACCTTCATCAGTGGCACTCCCTCGCCGGACAATGCCTGCTTCAGTGCCCGTCCGATTCCGCCGGAGCCCAGTGCCGCGAAGTGCAGATTGCCCTGGTACGCAACCATCGAACCGGCGCGAGCCAGCACCTCACCGTTCATCCCGATTCGGCACATCTTGCTGCCCTGTTTCTGAATGCCCGATCCGGGAACCTCGGCGTGGGCGGGCGCGAACAATTCGCTTCTCATGGCCAGAACTCCTTGGTGAGCAGGTGAATTCGCGGGCGATTCGGTGATGTGCGACGACGGCGTTGCGGGAGCCGCGGGCCGAGACGGCTCGTCTTGCTCGATGCTGATGCCGAACGCGGTGGCCAACCCGGCCAACCCATCCGCGTACCCCTGACCGACCGCGCGGATCTTCCACAGGTCCTCGCGGCGGTAGAACTCCAAGCACACCAGAGCGCTCTCGTCCCCAAGAGCATCCGCGGCGAAGCCGATCACAGCCGTGCCCGACGCGTCGGAGACCGTCACCGAGGTCGGGCCCGCCGCAGCGAACGTCGTAGGGCCTGTGCCGTCGAGTGACGCGGCGATCGCAACGGTGGCGACGTCCACGGGCACAGCTGAGGCGTCGAACATCAGCACGTGGCCGGTCTGCGTGGGGCGATACGCGACGCCGGGTGCGGTGGGTTGGTTGTAGAACACCAAGTCGGCGTCCGAACGCACCGTGCCATCGATTCCCAGCAGCAGCGCTGAGACGTCGACCGAGGCCGACGCTGCGAGTGTGACCGTCAGTGAACCGGACGGAGCGGGGCAGTTCTCCCCGCGGACGAGGGTCCTCATTCGGTTCAGTCTGCCACCGTCTCTGTGGGTGGCGCGCGCTGGAGAGTGTTCAGCGTGGGGTGCGAGGTCATCGATCGACGCGGATCCAGCGTTTAGTGTCTTGCGTCAAGGGGTACTACAAGCATCCAAGCGGGTGGTCCTCGGACTCCCTCACTCCTTCTCGAGAAAGCGTGAGCCATATGCAGTGGTGGGGGTGGGTCATCGTGGCCCTCGTGTTGATTGTCGTGATCGTTGCAGCAGTGCTGCTGGTGCAAGCCCGGCGCCGGTCCGGCGGTGTGATCATCGCCGCACCGCGCAACCCAACGGATACGAGTACAGAACAATGAGCGAACAACTGATGCGGTCGAGTGAGATCGCCAAGAGACCCGTCGTGACCTTCGCCGGTGAAGACGTCGCGCAGGTAAAGGACATCGTGTACGCACCGGACGGTGGAGCGGTGGCAGGTTTCACCCTTGCCGGCCGAGGACTCTTCTCCGGCCCGAAAAAAGAGGTCATGCCGTGGCGATCGGTAGCTGCGCTCGGTTCCGACGCGGTGATGATTCTCAGCGAGGACGTGCTCACCCCTGCCGATCAGATGTTCGTCGCTCCCGATGCCGCTGACGTTGGCGAGGCTGCCGAGCCCAGCCCGGAACGGCGCGGCAATATCTTGGGTTCGACGGTCCTGACGGACACCGGAACCGATCTGGGCACTGTCGTGGACGTGATCATCGAGGTGAGCGGTCGCAACGGCGGACAATGCGATGTGGTCGGCTACGAAATCAAGTCTTCCGAGTCGATGAAGAACAAGGGAGCAACGGTGCTCATACCGTTGCCGGACACACTTGCGGCGTCCGGTGAACACCTCATGGTGCCGGCCAGTGCCACCGATTTCGTGCGAGACGATCTCGCTGGTTTCGGCGCGGCCGTCGACGCATTCCGAGCACAGCTGAAGGGAACGAGCTGATGTTGTTCTCCGAGTCCATCGGTCGCAAGGTAGTCAGTACCACCACCGCCGACACCGTGGGTGCTGTCGGGGAGTTCCTTGTCGATCCGCGCAGCCGCACCGTTGCCGGTATGCAGATCAAGAAATCCAAAACCGGTGACGCGCTGGTGTGGTCCGGTATCTCGACGTTCGGAACCGATGCGGTGACCGTCGATTCGGCGGACAGAATCGTCGAGATCGGAACCGAGGAATCACTGTCCGGATTGGATGGAAAAGCGCATCGGGTGATCGGCAAGCGCGTCCTCAGTACTGCCGGTGTCGACCTCGGCACGGTGGACGACGTGGAATTCGATCCCGAGACCGGTGCAATCACGTCGGTGATCGTCGACGCGGTGTCCATCCAGGGAAGCACCCTTACCGGCGTCGGGTCATATGCCGTCGTTCTCGATCACCGGGACCGCTGAACTCTCACGTGACCGGTGGACATCGGGGTGTTCTCGAGCATCGACTATTTTGATATCGGGAATCCCGACGATGTCATTGGTGGCTGAGGCAATACCTATCCCAGCTTCGTCCAACCCGGCGAGAATGTCGCGGGTCATGAGGTCCTTGATGGCTCGGACGCCGCGATGCGGCACGAGGAAGCGTAGGGACAGCTCGACCCAGTTGTCGGTGATCCGCCAGTAGACCGACGGGTTCAACGAAGTGGGTGCCAAGGCGTAGCGCGTGCGCATGGAATCGAAAGCAGCCTTGGCTGCCTGGTCGTCCACCACGGCGTGGTCGCGTGCGGCACTGAGGAGGATCTGCTCTACCAACTGTCGGTCGTCGGTGTAGGCGATGGGTAGAACCATCTCGTCCCACAAATACGGGAATTCGCGAGTGTAGTTGTAGACCGGATCGGTGAAGATCACACCATTGGTGACTGTGACCAGGCGTCCGGTGTATTGGCGTGAGTTGACCCAGATGGCGGGATCGGAGTCGGACACCGCCGGCGGTTGTCCCATCTCCATGATCGTGGTCTTGAGAAAACCGAGACGAACGACGTCACCGCGCACACCGCCCAGAGTGATCCTGTCGCCAATTCCGAAGGTGTCACCGCGCAGGATCACGAAGTAGGCGGCCAGTGAGGTGATCACCTGCTGCAGAGCGAAAGCCAACCCTGCACTGATCAATCCGACGCCGGTGGTGATATCGGTATTCGGGGTCACCCAAATCGACACCAGGCCCAGCACGAGAACTACGGCGACGATCACCTGTAAGCCTTGGCGCGCCCAGAATCGCCGCGAATCACCGACTTCGCCCCCGAGGGATCGGCGTGTGAGTGCCAACACCAGCCGGCGCAGAGCGAGCACGATGGCGACGAAGACGGCGGTGACGACCAACTTCACGCCGGTCGTGGTGCTGACTCCCACGAGGGTGACGCCGAAGAGTTCGACGGACTGTGCCGCATACATGACGCTCACGAATCACTCCGACTGCTGATAGGGCTGAAGGCATCGACGATACGGGTGCAGTCGGCAGCGACGTCGAGACTCGGCATACCGCAGTCCATCCGTCGGGCGGGCGTCACAGCTGAGCCAACGCGATGACCTCTTCCTCGGTAGGCGGACTCTTCGGGTGGTAGGACAGGCACAGGGGAGTGGCCGTACGACGGAACTCCGCGCCCTCCACAGCGGCATAGAACTGACCGGCGGGCAGTCGCCCGACATCGGGCACCGAACCGCCCTTCACGCGCGCCATCTCCTTGGCTGCTTCGACCTGCGACGGGCTGTTCAACAGTCCGTAGAACTGAGTCGAGGCATTTCCTGCGATGCGGTTGTGCAGGCCCTTGGGAGCCTGCGTGGCGAACACCAGCCCGAGACCGTACTTGCGTGCCTGCGACGCCAGGGCGAGGGTGCTGTGTGTCGCCGCCGTCGTCCGATCCGAGGGCGCGAAGTTCTGCGCCTCGTCCATGACGAACAACCCGCCCAGCGGTCGGTCGCCGGCGGGGTTCTTCTTGATCCAGGCGAACAGTCCCATCTGCAGCTGGTTGACGAAGCTCTGCTTCTGCTCGTCGGTGGTCAGACCGGCCAGGTTGATCACCGAGACTCGGGCCTTCTTGCCCGCGGCCGGCGTCAGAAGAACAGCCGGGTCGACCGGTGTGCCTGCTCCGGCGAACATCGGATCGTTCGCGGCAGCGGCTTTCAGATTCTCGGCCAAACCTGCAGCGATGCGTACGCCGTCGCGCATCTCGCTGACGTCATCGGGAAACTCTTCGAGTAGGTCGATGAAGTCGGCCAGGTCGCCGCCCTGTGGCCGTCGTCCGAACAGGTCGAGTGCCGACTTCAGCACAGCCCGACCGTGTTTGGCCTTTTGTGACGTGCCGAGGACGCCCGCGGCGGGTTCGAGTGAGGCCAGCGCGGACTCGACCGAGGCGTCGAACTCGTCGGCATCACCGAGCACACTGACGAAGTCGGGAAGGGGCTGGAAGCTGAGCGGCCGACCCGCAGACTTACGCGGCGTCCAGACCACCACGTCGGTGTCACGCAGATATGCCGTCGCCTTCGCTTCGTCTCCCGGTGGCCACGTCCGCTCATCCTCGGGCCACGCGGTGCCCAGCCGGGCCAGGTCGTTGTTGACGTCGAGCACGATTGCCGAAACGCCCTGCAGTGCACATTCTTCCACCAGCCTGCGGAGCAACACCGTTTTACCCGAACCGGAGCCGGCGAAGATCGCGGTGTGCTTGCGCAACGCCTCGAGTGGAACGGCGACATCTGCGCCGGTGCTCAGTTCGGCACCCACCACGATGGCAGGTCTGCGCGATGCGGTGGGTGCCGCGGCGGCGATCGTGGTCTCGGGCTCGATGAGGGCTGTGTCGTCGTCGACGACACTCACTGCGGGCAGCACCGCGCCGAACAGTTCTATGTCGTGCGCCGGCTTGCGTGCGAGCAACCACGACGTGAGCGCGGGGGAGTTCTCGGCGAGCAGGATCGACAGCGCTGCCAGTGCCCGACGGTCCTCGTCACCGAGGGGCATCACGATGCCACCGGCGCGCCGCAGAGCGGCGATGGTCTGCTCGGTTTTCGCGCCGTTCGGCCAGGGATCGTTTCTGATCAGGATCAGCCGTCGCTTGGGCATGTCGGCGCGTAACCCGGCCGTGGTCACTGCTCGCTCGACTCGGGCCAGCGCGGCGCGGGCGTTACCGGATGTGACCGCGCGGAAGCACCAGTGCTCTTCGTCGTCGGTATCGGTGTCGACGGTGTGGCGTAGCCGGGCGTGGAGAGCGGGCTTGCCGCTCGGGGGTGGGTCCTGGGCGAGGCTGTCGTCGGACGACTGGTGCTCGTGAATCCATGCCGTCAGACCCGCAGACAGCAGTGCGGGAACGATCGAGTCCTCGCTGTCGGGTCGCAGCGGAACGGAGAGGTCGACCTGCTCGCGAAGTTGCCGGTAGCGATCGTCGAGGATGTCGAGTTCGTCGACCCGTGCTTTGGGAAGGTCCTGCGCATCCGCCGGACCGGACCGGTCGGTGAAACTCTCCAGCTCCGACGCGACTCCGGTGTCGAGGCAGTGCCGGATGTGGCGGTCGACGGCGATGAGGAGCTGGCGCGGAGTGAAATCCGGGGCCTGCTCGAACGCTTCGGGTGCCACCGGCCACGTCGGATGCGGCGGCGTGAATCCGGCGTCGAGAAAGCAGGCCGCAAGACGTCGTCCGAGCAGCAGACGGCCGATGTCCGAGGACGGAATCGGCTTGAGCGGCTGGGTGACTCGGAAACGATCGCGCATGGGTGCGACGCCGCGTGCGGCGATCAGTTCCCACGCACTCGACAGTGCGGAGAGCACCGAGGCAGTGCGGGGGAGTGTCTCGCGCAGCGACATCAACCCGTGCGCGAGTTGCTCGACGACCTTGTCTTCCTGTGCGTCGGCGAACTCCTGATCGGATCCGGTTCGCGACTGGGCCACCAGGGTGTCGATCTGGTCGATCGCCAGAATTGTCGGACCGGTGATCGCGAGCAGGCGCGAGATGTTCTCGGCGATACCTTGATGGCCGAGTTCGGCCCGGCGGATGCCCCACGCCGAGAATTCCTCGGGATCGACGTCGTCGATCGACTGCAGGTAGGCATCGCCCAGATCCTGCACGGCGGAATCCGGAGCGATGGACAGCACCAGCGCGCGCAGCGTGTGCTGAGAGGTCCGGCGATGACGCGGATGCACCTTGTACACCGCGGTGACGAACGCATCGAGAGTTTCGGAATCGATCATGTTCTCGCCCATGATCTGTGCGCGCTCGTCGTCCGAGATGTCGCCGATCTCGCACAGACGGCGCAGCAGTAGCGCGAGCTGGCTGTCGGATCCTCGACCGGACGGCCGCATCAGGTCGTCGAGCATCCCCATCAGCGTCGAGCGCCAGAAGCCGGCCGCGTCGAGCAACCTGATCAGGAAGAAATACCCACCCTTCTGCTGCACCTCCTCCCGAACCTGGCCGAGCAAGTGCGTCTTGCCCGAACCGGCCGGACCGCGTACGACGACACCGAGCGGGCTGGCGTCTTCGGATGTGTCGGCGTCGTCATAGGCATTCATCACCTCGAGGAACACCCGCTCGTGCATGCCCGGCACGTGCACGTTCGATTGGGAACGCCACACGTCGTCGGGAGTCGGTGCCCAGCTCAGCCGCACCGATTCGAGAGCGTGGATCTGCTCGTTGTCCGTCATCGTCGACTCAACGCCCATCATGATTCGATCGAGAGAAGGTGGTTCTGCTGATTCCCGACGACGACGGCCGCAGCGCGTTCCTCGTCGGTCAGCGTCTTCTGATTTTCTTCCGGTATCAGCGAGACGTCGTCGGCGCGTCGCAGGCGCGCGAGTGCATCGTCGAGATCGCTTCTCGATATGTCGCGCAACTCGTTTCGCAGACGAGAAAGCCGAACGGTGCTGCCGGGTTCGCGTGCGATCCGCGCGTAGGCCGCGCGAATGTCGGCCTCGACGTCGACGGACTTCTCTGTCATTTCCGCTGTTGCAGGCTCGTCCCCCCGCGGCGAGAACAGATCCGCCGGACGACTGTCGGTGCGATCGAACCACCGGCGCAACCCGGCCAACACGGTGAACAGTGCCTTACCCGCTCCGGTGGACCGAGCAGGTGGTTCACCGCCGATGAGTTCACCGCAGGTGCGCCACCCCTTGTCGGTCAGTTCCAGGGTCATCGGACGCACCGAGGAATTCACCTCGATCAGACCGGAGTTCTTCAACTTGTCGCGAGATGGCTTCGGCAGTTCGGGTCCCATGGTCTTGAGTTCGGAATTCTTGACCGGACTTGCCTCCGCCATCAGAACCAGCAGTACAGCTGCCTCGGTCCCGTTCAGGTCTTCGGTACTCATCGAGGATCCCCCTTCGATCGTCTTCTCGATACTGCATCGCGGATGGTAGCGACAGCACGGTGCGGGTCGTCCATCACCTGAGCGTTGGTGAACCGCAACACCATGTAGCCCCGGGTCTGCAGTTGGTTGTCACGAACGTGGTCCTCGGCGAAACGTTCGGCGGCGCGGTGCTCGTTGCCATCGATCTCCACGACGACTCTCTCGGTGCGCCACAGTACGTCGACAGTGAACGGTCGGCTGAGCTCGCCGAGACGGATCGATCGATTGTGCTCTCGCCCGGCAGCCCACTCGTGCAGGTCCAGTGCTCGGTACAGCCGCTTCTCCGGTTCACTGGCAGGGTGCGGGTGTCCGGCGATCGGCGGATAACTCAGCGGCCGAAACCGGTCGAGAACGGTGTCGACGCCGGCGGGTACAGCAGGTGCGCGCACCGACACCGAGGGAAACCTGTCCATGTTCGACGCCCCGTCTCCCGTCGGCCACACCGCCATCTGGGCATGGCTGCACAGCCATTCCGCGGCCGTCCCGGCCACTGCGGCGTCGACCCCCGCGGGTACGACCAACACCAGCGCAGTCGTGGTTCGACGCTGCGCTGTGGCCAGGACCCGAGCCGACCCTGCGGCCCGGGTTTCGAGGGTGAAGGCGGCTCGGCGCGGAGAACGCTGCGCGACGGCCGCATCGGCGAGGGAACCGAGATACGGACCGAAGTGCGCGGTACCGGCGGCGAGCCGAACAGCGGCCGTACGCGCAGCGCGCCGCTCCAATGTCGACGTGCCGGAGTGGTGGTCGAACTCGGTGAGCCAGAGCGGAGCCGAGTCCACTGCCGCGTTCTCCAGTTCGGTGACCATCGCTTCGACGAGGTCGCCGGTCCGTGTCGCAGACGGGGGATCGATCGTGAAGAAAACGAGCGATGGCGCATCGGTCGGCAGGGGGTTCACGGAATCGGCGAGCTCGCGCGCTGTGGCCCCGTGCACTCGGACCACTCGTTTCAGGGGCAGACCGGACCACCAGCCGTCGACGTCGTTGTTGTTGTTCGACGTCAACGCCCCGCCTCGCTGATCCGAAGATGTTCCATCTCCGAAACCGTACCGAGAAAGCCGAGTCCGCAGGCAACGGCCGTGACCGGACCGATCGCGATTTGGCTGCCGGGGACCCGTTCCCTTACACTTGACCGGTTGCCTGTGGCAGCGGTGTGTCTTCGTGCGCCCGCTCCCGGCAGCCGACCGCGCGTGTCGGGACGGAAATCCGGCACGTACGTACATCCAGGTCAAGGAGAAGTGAGTGATTCAGCAGGAGTCGCGAGTACGCGTCGCTGATAACACGGGCGCAAAGGAAATCCTTTGCATCCGCGTTCTCGGTGGCTCGTCACGTCGCTACGCCGGAATCGGCGACATCATCGTAGCCACGGTGAAAGACGCCATCCCCGGTGGAAACATCAAGAAGGGTGAGGTCGTCAAGGCCGTCATCGTCCGTACCGTCAAGGAGCGTCGCCGTCCGGATGGCTCGTACATCCGTTTCGACGAGAACGCTGCGGTGCTGATCAAGCCGGACAACGATCCCCGTGGAACCCGCATCTTCGGCCCGGTCGGCCGCGAGCTGCGTGAGAAGAAGTTCATGAAGATCGTCTCGCTCGCCCCGGAGGTGCTGTAAATGAAGGTGCACAAGGGCGACACCGTTCTCGTGATCGCAGGCAAGGACAAGGGCGCCAAGGGCAAGGTCATTCAGGCCTACCCCGCTGACTCCAAGGTTCTGGTCGAGGGCGTGAACCGCATCAAGAAGCACACCGCGGTTTCCGCCAACCAGCGCGGCGCATCCTCGGGTGGCATCGTCACCCAGGAAGCCCCGATCCACGTATCGAACGTTGCAGTGGTCGACTCGGACGGAAACCCCACTCGCGTGGGCTACCGGACCGACGAGGAATCCGGCAAGCGCGTTCGTGTTTCCCGGAAAAACGGGAAGGACATCTGAGATGACTACCACCGAGAACATCGCGGGCGAACAGCCCCGCCTCAAGGCGCGCTACCGCGCCGAGATCAAAGACGCCCTGAACACCGAATTTGCATACGAGAACGTCATGCAGATCCCCGGCATCGTCAAGGTCGTCGTCAACATGGGTGTCGGCGACGCCGCCCGTGACGCCAAGCTGATCAACGGTGCAGTTGCCGACCTCGCTGCCATCACCGGCCAGAAGCCGGAGATCCGCAAGGCTCGCAAGTCCATCGCACAGTTCAAGCTGCGCGAAGGAATGCCCATCGGCGCACGCGTCACCCTCCGCGGTGACCGCATGTGGGAGTTCCTCGATCGTCTGGTCTCCATTGCCCTTCCCCGAATCAGGGACTTCCGTGGCCTCTCGGGCACGCAGTTCGACGGCAACGGAAACTACACGTTCGGCCTCAACGAGCAGTCGATGTTCCACGAGATCGACGTGGACAAGATCGATCGTCCGCGCGGCATGGACATCACCGTAGTAACCACCGCAACCAACAACGAAGAAGGCCGCGCGCTGCTCAAGCACCTCGGCTTCCCGTTCAAGGAGAACTGAGTCCATGGCGAAGAAGGCATTGGTCAACAAGGCCAACAAGAAGCCGAAGTTCGCGGTGCGTGCATACACTCGCTGCAACCGCTGCGGCCGTCCCCATTCCGTGTTCCGCAAGTTCGGCCTGTGCCGTATCTGCGTGCGCGAGATGGCACACGCCGGAGAGCTTCCCGGAGTTCGCAAGAGCTCCTGGTGATCTGAGGCCTCCGGGCTTCACAACATCACGCTGATGGGCGTGGGTTCCGACTGGAACCCACGCCCATTTCGTGTTATTACGTCCCGGCTCTCACACGGACCACAGCTCGTTGTGGAGTTCCAACGACCGCACCAGACTTTCCGCGGCACGCTGATCGTCGACGTCGACTATCAGCAGCAGTCCGCGTTCGGACATCGCCGACGCGAAGGCGTCGGTGGGAACGGTTCGACATCCAGGCGGCATGGCCGAGTGTCCGAGTTCCCGATACGTATCGGCGATCGCCACCATGTCCTCGGCCGTATCCGCACCCCAGACGGTCACGAAATGCCCTACATTCCAATCGAAGTCGGTCAATCCCGCGGTGTGAACATTGGCAATCAGGCCGAATCGGAATCGCGCGTCACCAAGGCGGGCAAGAAGCAGCGATAGTTCCGCGACACCGGGTCTCATGATCGGGACGACGGCAACGCGGTGCTCGGTCGCCGTCTCGATGCCGGTCGAGAGCCCGGCGGCCGTCGTCCCGGCCGACTCGATCGATGCGGCCCTGGGCAAGCAATCCCACCCGTCGGTGATCAATGGCGATCCAGGAGGACGCGCCCATTCGGCCGCAACCGGCCAGATCGTGGATCCCGACGCGACCGCGACTGCCGTGACGTCCGGTATGTCGTCGTCGAGGACAGCGGTCAAGGCTACCGATGCCGAGAACGGTCCGCAGAGTCGATCCGGTTGAGGCAGAGCGTGATCGAGGGCAGAGAGGATCGCGGTTACCCCGGCGAACCGTTTCAACATCTCAGTAGATCCAGCGCAGCGACTCGAGCAGTTCGTCCTCGGTGTGACTGCTCGCCCACGCGGCGTCCGCGTCCCGGCAGGCGACGAACGCGCCGAGAAGCTCGTCTCCCAACACGTCTGCGACCAGTGTGGATGCCAGCAGGTTCTCGCGCTGTCGGTCGTGGGTCGTGGCCAACGGGGAGATGCCTGCGGCATCTCGACGGGCATCGTCCCAACCGCCCACGTCCTCCTGCACCGGTTGCGGCAAGCGTGCCGAATCCGCCACGCCCGACAAGCCGGCCGCGATCGTGACGGCCAGCGCCAGATATGGATTGGCGGACGCATCGCAGGCCTTCAACTCGACGTTGGTGTGGTCCGGGCCGAGTAGGGGTGTAGACGGTACGAGCCGAACTGCGGCCTCTCGGTTCTCGATGCCCCAGAACCCGAAGGCACCGGCCCAGTAGCCGGGTCGACGACGCAGCAATGACCCCGAACTCGGTGCGGTGATGGCGACGAGTCCCGGCAGCTCTCGAACCAGACCGGCAATATACGACCGCCCCGTTTCCGAGAGCCCGTACTCTCCGTCGCCGGTCAGCGCGTTGTGGCCGTCGCGGACCAGCGACGTGTGCAGGTGCCAACCATTTCCCGCACTGCTCGACGAGGGCAGGGGAGCGAAGCTGGCCCGCAGCCCCACAGCTCGCGCCGCGGTGTGGATGGTCTGCCGCGCGAGAATCTGCGCATCGGCTGCGGCCATCGGCCCCAGAGGACTGAGCGCGATCTCGAGTTGGGCACCGCCGTATTCGGCGTGAATCTGTCCGATACTCAGACCGTTCGTGGCAAGACTCTCGAGCAGCAACACGGCGAACTCGTCGACGTCGCGCATGGCGTTCGCGGAGTAGGCAGGTCCGCGATGAGCGGGGAGTCCATCCGACTCGCGAGTCAGGGCGAATTCGATCTCGAATCCGGCCCGTACCTCGAAGCCCGCATCGGCGGCCCGCTGTACCTGCCGCTCGAGGACGGCTCGCTGGTCGTAGGGCCACGGAGCACCGTCCGCAGCCATCTGCCGACCGTGCACCCAGGCCATGCCGGGTTGTCCGGCCAGAGAGACCACGCTCGATTCGGAGTCGATCACCGGTATCAACCGCACGTCACCGGACGGCGTCGAGAGTCCGCTGTGCGCGAAGGTGATCCCGTCGTGCGAATCGAACACCGCGAAGACCGCGGTCACTCCCACTCCGCGTCGCGCGACGCCGGCCAATTCCGATGTGGGGACGGCGCGTGATCGCACGACGCCGTTGTTGTCGACCCAGCCGATCGTCACCCCGGCGATGTTGTCGTCGCGCAAAGTGTGGGCGAGGTGTGCGATATCGACTGGCTGCGAGTCCGTCATGGCCTGACGTTAGCGAAGAACTGGGCTCGGGGGGTGTCCGACTGGACCCGAGCGACCGCACAATGGTAGTGCGATTTGGTCTTCGGGTGATCGATGCCTACACTAGAGCGGTTGCCCGGGCTTCGTCGTGCCTGCACGCGAGTCCTTGCAATACAGAACGCAAGCTCGAGTACTCCGTACGTCAGCATCGAACATGCGGAAGCTCGAAACACCTGGCAGTGCAGCGATGCATTGCTTGGAGCGCAACCCCTGACCGGCAACAGTCGGTCAGGACATGTTCACTTCGCTGTAGGCCCACGATGTGACGAGCCAGGCCCGTCGGTTCTCCGGAACCCGCAGGCACCAGCCCGCGCGTGCTGCATGGGAACCGCTGCGAGAAAGGTGCACAGGTCACACCATGACGATGACCGATCCAATTGCAGACTTCTTGACCCGTCTGCGCAACGCCAACTCGGCGTACCACGACGAGGTGAAGCTTCCCCACTCGAAGCTGAAGGCGAACATCGCCGAGATCCTCAAGCGTGAGGGCTACATCTCCGATTACCGCACGGAAGACGCCGAGGTGGGCAAGACCCTCATCGTCGATCTGAAGTACGGCCCGAGCCGTGAGCGCAGCCTCGCCGGCGTGCGACGCGTCTCCAAGCCCGGTCTCCGGGTATACGCAAAATCCACCAATCTGCCCAAGGTTCTCGGCGGCCTGGGCGTGGCGATCATCTCCACGTCCACCGGTTTGCTCACGGAGCGTCAGGCGGCCAAGCAGGGTGTGGGCGGAGAAGTCCTCGCCTACGTCTGGTAGGGGAGGCCACCACCATGTCACGTATTGGAAAGCTGCCAGTAGCAGTTCCCGCTGGCGTCGATATCACCATCGACGGCCAGAACGTTGCGGTCAAGGGCCCCAAGGGTGCCCTGAGCCTGACGGTTGCCGAGCCCATCCAGATCGCTCGCGCCGACGACGGCACCATCGCCGTCACCCGGCCCGACGACGAGCGTAAGAGCCGCTCGCTGCACGGTCTCTCGCGCACTCTCGTCGCGAACCTCATCACCGGTGTCACCAACGGTTACACCACCAAGATGGAGATTCACGGCGTCGGTTACCGCGTCGTACTCAAGGGCAACGACCTCGAGTTCGCACTCGGTTACAGCCACCCCGTGCTGATCGAAGCACCGGAAGGCATCACGTTCACGGTCGAGTCGCCCACGCGATTCACCGTTGTCGGCATCGACAAGCAGAAGGTCGGTCAGATCTCTGCCAACATTCGTCGTCTGCGGCGTCCGGACCCGTACAAGGGCAAGGGCATCCGCTACGAGGGTGAAGTGATCCGCCGCAAGGTCGGAAAGACGGGTAAGTGATATGAGCCAGCAAACAGCAGACAAGGCGAACGTCGTCAAGCGCACTCCGCGCGGCACCGACGTCTCGACGAAGCGTCGCCTGTCGAAGGCACGTCGTCACTTCCGCCTTCGCAAGAAGATTTCCGGCACCCCCGAGCGTCCCCGCTTGGTTGTCAACCGGTCCTCGCGCCACATCCACGTCCAGTTGATCGACGACCTCGCAGGCCACACTCTGGCCAGCGCGTCGAGCATCGAAGCCGATGTGCGTGCGCTCGACGGAGACAAGAAGGCCGTCAGCACGAAGGTCGGCGAGCTGATCGCTGCCCGTGCCAAGGCAGCCGGCGTCGAGGCGGTCGTGTTCGACCGCGGCGGCAACAACTACAGCGGTCGCATTGCGGCCCTCGCAGACGCTGCCCGCGAAGGCGGGTTGACGTTCTGATGATGACAATGACTGACAACGGAAGGACAGCCTGATGCCGGGACGTCAACGGCGTGACGGCGGAAGCGGCCCCGCCGGACAGAACAGTGGCCCCAACACAGGTGGCGACAACAACCAGCGCGGCGACAACCGCGGTGGTGGCGGTCGTGACCGTCGTGACAACGGCCGTGGCGGCAACGCTGCGGACAAGTCGAACTTCATCGAGAAGGTCGTCACGATCAACCGCGTCTCCAAGGTGGTCAAGGGTGGTCGACGCTTCAGCTTCACCGCCCTCGTCATCGTCGGTGACGGCAACGGACTGGTCGGCGTCGGCTACGGCAAGGCCAAGGAAGTTCCCGCGGCCATCCAGAAGGGTGTCGAGGAGGCTCGTAAGAGCTTCTTCCGCGTCCCGATGATCGCCGGCACCATCACGCACCCCATCCAGGGCGAGGCCGCTGCCGGCGTCGTCATGTTGCGTCCGGCCAGCGCCGGTACCGGCGTCATCGCCGGTGGCGCTGTGCGCGCGGTGTTGGAGTGCGCCGGTGTCCACGATGTGCTGTCGAAGTCGCTCGGTAGCGACAACGCCATCAACGTCGTGCACGCGACCGTCGCAGCCCTCAAGGGTCTGCAGCGTCCCGAGGAAGTTGCGGCTCGCCGCGGCCTGACCCTCGAAGAGGTTGCACCCGCCGGAATGCTGCGCGCACGCGCGCAGGCAGGAGCGGTGAAGTAATGGCACAGCTGAAGGTCACACAGATCAAGAGCACCATCGGCCAGAAGGCGAACCAGCGTGACAGCCTGCGTACTCTCGGGCTCAAGGGCATCCGCCAGACGGTCGTCCGCGAGGACAACCCGCAGAACCGCGGACTGGTCAACACGGTGCGCCACCTCGTAACTGTTGAGGAGGTCTAACCATGACCATCAAACTGCACCACTTGCGCCCCGCAGCCGGATCCAAGTCGACGAAGATTCGCGTCGGCCGTGGTGAAGGTGGCAAGCGTGGCAAGACCGCAGGTCGCGGTACCAAGGGAACCGGCGCACGCAAGAACGTGCCGGCACGCTTCGAGGGTGGGCAGATGCCCCTCCACATGCGGCTCCCGAAGCTCAAGGGCTTCACCAACCGCAACCGCGTCGTGTTCCAGGTCGTGAACCTGCGTGACATCGAGCGTCTGTTCCCCGAGGGCGGCCAGATCGGTATTCCGGAATTGATCGCCAAGGGAGCTGTTCGCAAGAACGAGCTCGTCAAGGTTCTCGGCGACGGAAACCTCACCGTGAAGGTCGAGATCTCGGCCAACAAGTTCACGGGCTCCGCCAAGGAAAAGATCGCCGCTGCCGGCGGTTCTGCTACCGAGGTATGAGCATCGCTTCGGCGCGCTGAACGCTGGTGTGCCGAACCGCAGTTCGTGACGATGGCCGCAGCCACAGCTCTTGCAGCTGAGCTGCGGCCATCGTTGCCTACGCGGCGCGTCGTGCGCTTCGACCGAACGGACAGGGGTCAATACTGACCGTCGGGTGGTTCGATACGCACTGTTAGAGTTCAGAGAAGTTCGTTTCGATGCGGTCGACGAATGTCGTCCGCAGTCCATGCTCGTGAGGTTCACGGGAGCAGTAGCTCCCTGCGAAGCGCTCGCGGCGTCAACGCAGTCGTGCCAGGAGGATCTTTGCTTTCCGCCTTCGTGTCGGCCCTCAGGACTCCTGACCTGAGACGGAAGATCCTCTTCACGCTCGGTCTGGTGGCCCTGTATCGCTTCGGTGCCACATTGCCGTCGCCGGGTGTCGATTACGCCAATGTCCGAGCATGCATCGACCAGGTCTCCGGTGGAGATTCGGCCGGCATCTACTCGTTGATCAACCTGTTCTCCGGTGGAGCGCTCCTGCAGCTCTCGGTGTTCGCGATCGGCATCATGCCGTACATCACCGCCAGCATCATCGTGCAGCTGCTCACCGTCGTCATCCCGAAGTTCGAAGAGCTCCGCAAGGAGGGACAGTCCGGCCAGGCCAAGATGACGCAGTACACGCGCTATCTGTCGATCGCGCTGGCTATCCTCCAGGCGACGGGCCTGGTGGCCCTCGCGTCGCGCGGTCAACTCCTCCAGGGCTGTCAGCAGGACATCATTGCCGACCAGTCCATCTTCGGACTCGTCATCATCGTTCTGGTGATGACTGCGGGCGCAGCGGTCGTCATGTGGTTCGGCGAGGTCATCACCGAACGCGGTGTCGGTAACGGAATGTCACTGCTCATCTTCGCCGGCATCGCTTCGCGTATCCCGTCCGAGGGCAATTCGATCCTGTCGAGCCGTGGTGGTCTGGTGTTCGGGTTCGTCTGCTTCGCAGCGTTCCTCATCATCACCGGTGTCGTCTTCGTCGAGCAGGGCCAGCGCCGAATTCCCGTCCAGTACGCCAAGCGTATGGTCGGTCGAAAGATGTACGGCGGCTCTTCGACGTACCTTCCGCTCAAGGTCAACCAGGCCGGCGTCATCCCGGTGATCTTCGCGTCCTCGTTGCTGTACCTGCCGAATCTGATCGCACAGTTGACCTCGGCCAGTACGGCTGCCGATCCGAGTTGGTGGCAGCGAATCATCAACGAGTATCTGGTGAACCCCGCCAACCCGGTCTACATCGCGATCTTCTTCGGTCTGATCGTGTTCTTCACGTACTTCTACGTGGCGATCACGTTCAACCCCGAAGAGCGTGCCGACGAAATGAAGAAGTTCGGTGGGTTCATCCCCGGCATTCGTCCGGGCAAGCCGACCGCCGATTACCTGAACTACGTCCTGAGCCGCATCACACTGCCTGGCTCGATATACCTGGGCACGATCGCTGTCCTCCCGAACCTTTTCCTCGACATCGGTAGTTCGGGTGGAGGCGGAAACCTCCCGTTCGGTGGCACCGCCGTGCTGATCATGGTCAGCGTCGGCCTGGACACCGTCAAGCAGATCGAAAGTCAGCTGATGCAGCGTAACTACGAAGGGTTCCTCAAGTGAGACTTGTTCTGCTCGGTCCCCCCGGTGCCGGTAAAGGCACCCAAGCCGTGCTCCTGTCCGAGAAGCTGGGCGTGCCCCACATCTCCACCGGAGATCTGTTTCGTGCGAACATCGGCGAGAAGACCCCGCTCGGCCTGGAAGCGAAGAAGTACCTCGATGCCGGCGATCTGGTTCCCAGTGAGCTGACCGTCGACATGGTCCGCAGTCGGCTCGGCGAACCCGATGCCGTCAACGGCTTTCTGCTCGACGGCTTTCCGCGTTCAGTAGGACAGGCCGAGGCCCTGGTGGGCATCCTGTCCGATCTGAACGCGAAGCTCGACGCTGTGCTCTCGTTCGTCGTCGATGAGGACGTCGTCGTCGAACGCATGCTTGCGCGGGGCCGCGAGGACGACAAAGAGGACGTGATTCGTAACCGCCTCAAGGTGTACCGGGACGAGACTGCTCCTCTGCTCGACTACTACGCGGGACAGATCGTCACCGTCGACGCCATCGGCGAAGTGGACGAAGTCAACGCACGCGCAATGAAGTCCATCGAGGACCACGGTAAGTAATGGCATTCGGCCGTAAACGCAAGGTCGTACCGTTCCGCAGTGCAGGCGAACTCGACGCCATGGCTGCGGCCGGTGCGGTCGTAGGTGCTGCGCTGGTGGCCGTTCGCGAAGCCGCGGTCCCCGGGGTCTCCACCCTCGAACTCGACCGGGTGGCCGAGGCGATCATCCGTGAGGCCGGGGCCGTTCCGTCGTTCCTCGGATACCACGGCTTCACCGGTAGCATCTGCTCATCGGTGAACGACCGCGTGGTGCACGGCATCCCATCGCCCGATGAGCTTCTGGTGGCCGGCGACCTGGTGTCCATCGACTGCGGAGCCGTGCTCGACGGTTGGCACGGAGACTCGGCCTGGACCTTTGGTGTCGGCGACATCATCGAGGCCGATGCGATGTTGAGTGAAGCGACGAGGTTGTCGATGGAGGCCGGTATCGCCGCAATGCTTCCGGGTAATCGTCTGACCGACATCTCCCACGCCATCGAGACCGGCACTCATGCGGCGGAGGAAGCTCACGGCCGCAAGTACGGAATCGTCGACGGCTACGGCGGTCACGGTATCGGCCGCGAAATGCACATGGATCCGTTTCTGGCGAACGAGGGTGCGCCGGGCAAGGGCCCCGAGTTGGTCGTCGGGTCCACTCTGGCGATAGAGCCGATGCTGACGCTGGGAACGTACGAGACCGACACCCTCGACGACGGCTGGACAGTGGTGACGACCGACGGATCCCGGTCGGCGCACTGGGAACATACGGTCGCGGTCACCGAAGACGGCCCCCGTATCCTCACGCTCCGACCTCGGTAGAACTACCAGGTCAACGATCTGTAGCGGCGGCCCCCGCGGATGAGTCGGAGGTGGGCGGACGTCAAACGCAGCCAGAGGCGAGTGGGCATGTGAGTCAGAGCGGTCGGCAGCAGCGGATTTCGTAGTGCAAGCGCAAGTAGTGCAAGTGCAGTGGTGCGGATCCGGAACGGTGGGCAACCCGCAGCCCGGTACATGCCGCGAACGTGGGCTGATCCGTATCCCAGTGCTCCGGCTTGTCGCCAGTTGTCCAGGTAGCCCGTACGCAGGCGGTATTCGACCAGCGGCTCGGCTATGAAGTGCAGCCGAGCTCCCGCTTGTAGCGCACGCCAAGAGAATTCCATGTCCTCGCTGGCATGAACGAATTCGAGCATCCCGCCGAGATCTCGGTAGGTCGAGGCACGACACGCCATACTCGCCCCGATGACGAAAGGGCGGAATGGTGACCGGCCCTGGTTCGACGGTGGGGCGAACGGAACTACTTCGCGTGTCTCTGCGGAATTCAATGCTTCGGTGCTGAGGCCGGTTCCCACGAGATCGTGATGATCGAGCTCGGCGGTGATGCGCCGCAGCCACGTCGGGTGCACGACGTCATCGGCATCACAGAAGGCCAGAAGTGGGGCGTGTGCCGCCTCGGCCCCGCGATTGCGCGCGAACGATGCGCCCGCAGTTCCGGACGAATCGACGTACTGCAAATTCAGGCAGCGACTCAGATCGTGGTTCTCCACGTACTCTCGTACGCCGTCGGTCGAGCCGTTGTCACTGATGATGACTGTGAAGGTGCCGTCGTAGTCCTGTTGCGCAAGCGCGTGCAGTTGCTCGCCGAGCAGATCCTTCGCGTTGTGCACGGGGATGATCACGGCGACGGCTGGAACGGGGCCGGATTAACTGGAGGTCAAGAGGGCACCTTGCGGACTCGGTCGCTGCGCGATGGTAGGAGGACCGAACGTTAGCTCAGTGAATCGAGGGTGAGCAACCGACGTGTCGAGTGCCCGCTTCGCGCGCATTTGGCCTGGTGTGAATTTGCCGGTAACATGGATCGACGGTGCGCCCTGCGTGCCGGATGTTCGCTTGCCTTCATGGCTGCGAGCTGTTCCGGTGACACGCTGTCTCGAGGAATCGGGTCGGTCGGTGCGCACCACGGTAACGGAAACAGATGCAATCAACCAGGTGTGAGAGCCAGGATCGCGGAGGATATGGCCAAGAAAGACGGTGCTATCGAGGTCGAGGGCCGAGTAGTCGAACCGCTGCCCAATGCGATGTTTCGCATTGAGCTCGAAAACGGCCACAAGGTGCTCGCTCACATCAGCGGAAAGATGCGTCAGCACTACATCCGCATCCTTCCCGAGGATCGCGTCGTCGTGGAGCTGTCGCCCTACGACCTCACGCGTGGACGCATCGTTTACCGCTACAAGTAAGAGCTTCCCCGGCCACGTCCGGTCGGGGGGAACCATGCTCGGGATCGCTGCATGCAGCGGGGCCGAGCTACACACAGGAGATCAACGACGTGAAGGTTCAGCCGAGCGTCAAGAAGATCTGCGAAAAGTGCAAGGTGATTCGTCGTAACGGACGCGTCATGGTGATCTGCGAGAACCTGCGTCACAAGCAGCGTCAGGGATAACCACCGAGCACTTCGCACGTCGGCTTGGCAACAGCTAGAAGATGACCTCCCAGCACCAACCGCAACACACGCGTTGCGGCATACCCCCGGCACGGAGGCCGGGGCCCCACTGAGTTGGTTGAAAGACGCTTCCCACCCCAGCGGTGAGAAGGACACAGGGGACGGACTGGGAGCAGACCTCCGGACAAGAAAAGGAAATGCCACATGGCACGTCTCGCAGGTGTGGATCTGCCGCGCGAAAAGCGCATGGAGATCGCACTGACTTACATTTACGGCGTCGGCCGTACCCGCTCCAAGGAAATCCTCACAGCGACGGGCGTCAGCCCCGACCTGCGAAGCAAGGATCTCGGCGACGACGATCTGCGCAAGCTCAGCGATTACATCAACGAGTCCCTCAAGGTCGAGGGCGACCTGCGCCGCGAGGTTCAGGCCGACATCCGTCGCAAGATCGAAATCGGCTGCTACCAGGGTCTTCGCCACCGTCGTGGTCTGCCCGTCCGTGGACAGCGCACCAAGACCAATGCGCGTACCCGTAAGGGACCCAAGCGCACCATTGCCGGCAAGAAGAAGGCGAAGTAATGCCCCCCAAAGCACGCGGTACCGGTCCGAAGAAGGCGCAGAAGACGCGTCGCAGGGACAAGAAGAACGTCCCCCACGGATCTGCGCACATCAAGAGCACGTTCAACAACACGATCGTGTCGATCACCGATCCCGCCGGAAACGTCATCTCGTGGGCGTCCTCGGGACACGTCGGCTTCAAGGGCTCGCGCAAGTCGACTCCGTTCGCTGCACAGCTCGCAGCCGAGAGCGCGGCGCGCAAGGCACAGGAGCACGGCGTCAAGAAGGTCGACGTGTTCGTCAAGGGCCCCGGCTCCGGCCGTGAGACCGCAATCCGTTCACTCCAGGCCGCAGGCCTCGAGGTCGGCACAATCTCCGATGTCACCCCTCAGCCCCACAACGGCTGCCGTCCGCCCAAGCGGCGTCGGGTCTAGCGGGAAGGAAAGGTTTAGAAAATGGCACGTTATACCGGTCCTATCACCCGCAAGTCGCGTCGTCTGCGCGTCGACCTCGTCGGAGGCGACCAGGCGTTCGAGCGTCGTCCCTACCCGCCCGGCCAGCACGGCCGCGCGCGGATCAAGGAGAGCGAGTACCTGCTCCAGCTGCAGGAGAAGCAGAAGGCTCGCTTCACCTACGGCGTCATGGAGAAGCAGTTCCGTCTGTACTACAAGGAAGCCAACAGGGCCGCCGGCAAGACCGGTGAGAACCTGCTGACCATCCTCGAGACTCGCCTCGACAACGTCGTCTACCGTGCCGGTCTCGCACGTACGCGTCGTCAGGCACGCCAGCTGGTCACCCACGGCCACTTCCTCGTGAACAACAAGCGAGTGGACATCCCCAGCTACCGCGTCTCGCAGTACGACATCATCGATGTCCGCGAGAAGTCCGCGCAGACACTGCCGATCCAGATCGCTCGTGAAAGCTACGGCGATCGTCCGGTCGCACCGTGGCTGCAGGTCGTTCCCAACCGTCTTCGCATCCTGGTTCACCGGGTGCCGGAGCGCGCACAGATCGATGTGCCGCTCCAGGAGCAGCTCATCGTCGAGTACTACTCGAAGTAGGGCATAGCCCTCGTGCGCCTTTTGCGTACCCACAGGTACGCAAAAGGCGCACGAGCGGCGAAGCCGCCCATCGTGGGCGTCAAATAGCGGACGCCCGTACAGGAGGAACACACAATGCTCATTTCACAGCGCCCGACGCTGACCGAAGAGGTCATCGCCGACAACCGCTCGAAATTCGTCATCGAGCCGCTCGAGCCCGGCTTCGGTTACACACTCGGCAACTCGCTCCGCCGCACGCTGCTGTCGTCGATCCCCGGCGCTGCTGTCACCAGCATCCGTATCGACGGCGTCCTCCACGAATTCACCACCGTTCCGGGAGTCAAGGAAGATGTCACCGACATCATCCTGAATCTCAAGGGCCTCGTGGTGAGCTCCGAAGAAGACGAACCGGTCACCATGTACGTCCGCAAGCAGGGCCCCGGCGCTGTTACCGCAGGCGACATCGTTCCCCCGGCCGGCGTCACGGTGAACAACCCTGATCTGCACATCGCGACCCTGAACGACAAGGGCAAGTTGGAGATCGAGCTCGTCGTCGAGCGCGGTCGCGGCTACGTCCCCGCCGTTCAGAACAAGGCATCGGGTGCCGAGATCGGCCGTATTCCGGTCGACTCGATCTACTCGCCCGTGCTCAAGGTCACGTACAAGGTGGAGGCCACCCGCGTCGAACAGCGCACCGACTTCGATCGGCTCGTTCTCGACGTGGAGACCAAGAATTCCATCACCGCGCGGGACGCGCTCGCTTCGGCGGGCAAGACCCTGGTTGAGCTCTTCGGCCTCGCCCGTGAGCTGAACGTCGAAGCAGAAGGCATCGAGATCGGACCCTCGCCCGCCGAGGCCGATCACATCGCTTCCTTCGGACTCCCCATCGAGGATCTGGACCTCACCGTCCGTTCCTACAACTGCCTCAAGCGCGAGGGTGTTCACACCGTCGGCGAGCTGGTTGGTCGTACCGAGTCCGATCTGCTGGACATCCGTAACTTCGGGCAGAAGTCCATCGACGAGGTGAAGGTCAAGCTGCATTCGCTCGGCCTCTCCCTCAAGGACAGCCCCGCGTCGTTCGATCCGAGCACCGTGCCTGGCTACGACGCCACCACGGGCACGTGGAGTGACACCGACGCCGGCTCCTTCAGCGACACCGAAGGTGCCGAGCAGGACTACGCCGAGACAGAACAGCTGTAATCAGCTCGCTGGAGCTCTTACTAGGAGATTCATCATGCCCAAGCCCACCAAGGGCCGCCGTCTCGGCGGGTCGGCGTCGCACCAGAAGGCCATCCTGGCCAACCTGGCGACGTCACTCTTCGAGCACGGCCGCATCACCACCACCGAGTCGAAGGCCAAGCGCCTTCGTCCGCACGCCGAGAAGCTGGTCACCCACGCCAAAAAGGGTGATCTGGCGCATCGTCGTGAGGTTCTCAAGACGATCAACAACAAAGATGTCGTGCACAAGCTGTTCGCCGAGATCGGGCCTTTCTTCGCCGATCGCGACGGTGGCTACACACGCATCATCAAGACCGTCCCCCGCAAGGGTGACAACTCGCCGATGGCCATCATCGAGCTCGTCAACGAGCAGACGGTGTCCAACGAAGCCGACCGCGCGCGCCGCGTGAAGGCCTCGCAGGCACCAGTTGCTGCTGAAGCGCCGGCCGAAGAGAACGTCGTCGAGGCTGTCGAAGCCGACGCGTCCGACTCCGAGGTAGCCAACGCCGACGCGGTCATCGATGGCATCGAGGACAACGACGCACACGCGTCGGATGCTCCCGAGGCCGAGGCTGTATCAACTGAAACACCGGGAAAGAAGGACTAGTCCTTTTGTCTTCCGCGCACGATCGAAGCGGGCCCGCCATTCCCCCCGGGGAAGGCGGGCCCGTTTCGTCGATACCCGTCAGGTATCGACTCGACATCTCGTACGACGGCACCGACTTCTCAGGATGGGCCCGCCAGCCGGGCATCCGCACGGTGTGTGGGGTCCTCGAGGAGGCCTTCTCGACCGTGCTGCGGCAACCGATCGAGCTGACGGTCGCGGGCCGAACCGACGCCGGAGTCCACGCAACCGGCCAAGTTGCCCATTTCGATGCCGTCGAGATTCCGGGCGATCACGATCGGCTGGTCCGGCGGATGGCCCGCTTTCTTCCCACCGATGTTCGAGTGCGGACGATCAGCGAGGTCTCGCGTGACTTCGACGCGCGGTTCTCGGCGTACCGCCGGCACTACGAGTACCGATTCAGCACTGCACGTTACGGTGTCGACCCACTCGACGTAGGCGGAGTCGTCTCCTGGCCGCGGCCCATCGATCTGGGCGCTGTCAGAGACGCGTCGGCTGCACTGATCGGATTGCACGATTTCGCGGCGTTCTGCAAAAGACGAGACGGTGCCACCACTGTGCGAGAACTGCAGCGGTTCGACTGGGAGCGCGACGGAGACCGCCTCACCGCGTACGTCAGCGCCGATGCATTCTGCTGGTCGATGGTGCGCAGCCTCGTCGGTGCCATGCAGGCCGTCGGTGAGGGACGTCGAACACCGGAGTGGGCGCAGTCGCTACTGGCGCGGCGCGAACGGGCCAGCGAGGTGACGGTGGCTCCGGCACACGGATTGGCGTTGGTTCGAGTCGATTATCCGCCCGCTGAGATGCTTGCCGCACGGAACGCGGCTACCCGAGAAGTGCGAACAGCGATCTCGGGCGACGGGTGCTGCGGGGGAGAGGGCTGACCGACCGGCACCGGGGCTAGTGTCGAACGATGCAGCCGATACAGCTCGCGATAGTCGTCGGTAGCGTCCGTGAGGGTCGCGTCGGCCCCACGGTGGCGGCCTGGGTTGCGAGCATCGCCGCCGCACGGAAGACCGTCGAGGTGGTCGAGGTGGACCTGGCCGACTTCGAGCTACCCAACACCCTGATCCCGAGTGACGACACCGACCGCTTCACCACAATCGTCGGTGCCTGCGACGCCTTCGTCTTCGTCACGCCGGAATACAACCACGGCGTTCCCGGATCGTTGAAGACCGCACTCGACACGGTGAAGTACGAGTGGCGGGCCAAGCCGGTGGGATTCGTGTCGTACGGCGGACTCGGCGGCGGAGTCCGAGCCACCGAGCAACTGCGACAGATCACCGCCGAACTGCACATGGTGTCCGTTCGAGATGCCGTGTCGCTGCATCGGGTGCGCAAGCGGATCGACCCCGAGGGCGGCATCGACGATGCAGCGGCACTCGACGCACTGGGCCGATTGCTGGACCAAATCGAGTGGTGGGCCGATGCGGTCGCCGGGGCCGGTGAGCGCGGGGACTACCCCGGCTGAGACCGGATCAGGCGCGCACAGCCGGCCGCAGACTTCGCGGTCGACCGATGAATGCCGTTTCCTCCGGAATCGTCACCAGCGTCAACTCGATATCGACCGGACCCGAACTCAGCCGGATTCGATCACCCGACGCGTGAGGTTGCACGATCGACAGATCCGGCTCCGACTGCGCTGGTCCCTGTTCCTGCTCGGTCCCATCGTGTCGGGGGCCGTGCTCTGTCAACGACATCAGAGTCACACCTGAAAGTGGTTGTTGCCGGAGCGGCATGGATCCGTCGGCGAAATCGTTCAAGATCACGTTGAACGACGAGCGAGTTCGAGCCGCGGTGGCATCGACCGACAAGCGGTCGGGGGCGTCTATCGCGTCGAGGAGCGATCGCCAGGCGTGCGGTCGATCGGTCCTGACGAGAACCCGTGCCCCGGTGGCGATGGCCCGAAACAGAATCTGCTGAGCGAGGTAGAGTTCCCCGGCGATCCGAACCCGGGCGAGGCCGGGACCGAACAGCCGCACTGCCACACCGTGTCCGCCCGCATCGGATCCGAGAAGTTGGCCGCACCCGCTCACCGGCAACATCAACTCGTTCAGCGTCGAAGCATCGAGAGTTCTACTGGGAGAGAGTGACTGCAGCGAGGGTATCGCCAGCGGTAGTTGAGCGAAAATGCCGTCTCGCTGGCTTCCGCTCATCGAGGTCAGGGCATGGACGTGGGGTTTCGCCACCGGCTTTCGGGCCGCGAACCTGCACGATGCACGGATTCGGACCTCGCCGTGGTCGTGGGCAGGCTGTAGCTGGAAGGACATGATCGTGCCGAGGGATGGCGTCGCCCACAAGGTGGCAATATCTTCGGCAGTGATTGCGCTGCAATCGATTCCGAAACCGACGCTCGAGGCGCCGGGTAGGGGTGCCGTCGACCATGTCTGGGTCAGGTCGTCGGTATCGACCCCTCGGCACAGGTGCGACACTGCCGAGCGAAGCTCCGTACTCGTCAGCAGTCGCGAGGACAGGCCGTGAACCTGTAGAGCACGCAGGACGCGGGTGGTAGCGACGACGGCAGTTCGGGCTGCCCCTGCGCGGCCGTGGCCTCTGGTTTCGATTGCCCGAGCATTCGCGCCCAGGTCGAGAGTCACCGAGATCCAGACCGTCCGTACTGCCACGGCAGGCAACGGACCGATGAGTCCCTCGTAGACTTCGGTCGCCACCGAATCCGGCGAGCTGCGACAGCCGAGTGCGACGACATCGATGGAGGCGACATCGATGTCGTGTTGACGCAGGCACGACGCGAGACCATCGACGGGGAGTGTGTGCTGCGTGTCGGCGCTCGCCCTTCCGAGAACGGTGGTTGCGTGCTGGGGTGGGCTGATCTCGATGGTGCAGGTGACCGTGTTGCGTTGCCAGTGGACACCGACCTGGCTGCCTGTCGTATCGGTGTGCTCGGTGGTGACGCCCACCTCGGGAAAGCGATGTGCAAGGAACCGCCAGAGGGCTCGGACCCACTCCAGGATCGGTCTGCGACGCACACTCACGAACGGTACGAGCGCCACGGCCGCAGCTGCGAGCAGTGCCCAGATGGGTCGCGCCTGCAATGCCAGCAACGCAAGACTTGTTGCCAGCGCCGCGATCTCGGCCGCGATCACCCGCCGTACCGTGGGCGCGACGAACGGTACCGCGGTTCGCCCACGCGGGATCGACCCCGAACGTGCCATCGATACCCTCCCCCCAGAGGTCGCAGTATCCATCGATCGCCGCCCACGCGGTCGCCGAGGTGTGCGGACGAACTGTACTGTGTCGCGTGACCCGAATGGGGATCGGGTCTGCAGAAATCCTGGGGAGGAACCGTGGCGTCGACGCCGACAACGAAGTGGCAGGTTGGCGGCTACCGCTTTCTCGTTCGCCGAATGGAACACGCGCTGATCCGGCGCGACGTTCGAATGCTGCACGATCCGATGAAGTCGCAGTCACGCGCGCTGCTGGTGGGTGTCGTGATCGCGTGTATCGGTTTGGCGGGTTGCGCTGCACTGGCACTGTTTCGGCCCCAGGACAAGATCGGTGACGCGTCGATCGTGGTCGGCAAGGATTCGGCCGCCATGTTCGTGAAAGTGGACGACGCGTTCCATCCGGTGCTGAACCTCGCATCGGCCCGACTGGTGGTCGGCAAGCCCGACAACCCCTTGACGGTCAAGGAGTCCGAGCTCGCGTCGCGGCCCCGCGGCGCGCTGGTGGGGATTCCCGGAGCTCCGTCTGCGCTTCCACACGACGGTGACGGTCGAGCCGAATCATGGACCGTATGCGATACCGTCGATCCGATCGCGGGGGTGACCTCGACGACCGTCGTGTCAGGCAATCCTCGTTACGGCGACAGCGCAGCTCCGCTCAGCGATTCCGAGGCATTCCTGTGGACCTCGAACGGAATCGCGTACCTCGTGCACGGCGGCACCAAATCGCCGGTCGATCTGGCCAACCGGGCCGTGGTCCGCGCACTCGGACTCGAGGAGGCGACACCGTCCCCGGTGAGTGCCGGACTGCTCAATTCCGTCCCCGAGGCACCGGCTGTCGCCGCGCCGTTCATTCCTCGCGTCGGTGAGCTTCCGCAGTTCCCGTTCGACGGTCGAACGATCGGTTCGGTCGTCAAGGTAGCCGGTCGCGACGTTCAGTACTACGTGGTACTCGAAGACGGCATTCAGGCGATCAACGAAACTGCTGCGTTGCTCATCAAGTTCACAGATTCGCAGGGCAGTCCGGACATTGCAGCGGTCAATCCCGACATTCTTGGGCCCGCGCCGAAAACCGCTGCAGGCCTTCCGGTGTCGACGTTTCCGGAAACCGCCCCGGTCATCGTCGAGACCGGCGAGCGCCCAGTCGGTTGCTTGACCTGGGAGCCGCTCGAAGTTGCCGATGGCGGACCGTCCGCTCGACTCGTCGAGTCCGCCGGGCGCGGGCTACCGCTCGAGCCCGGCGCGCAACCGGTCGCGCTGGCCCAGGCCGACGGCGGCGGCGATGCCGTGGATCAGGTTTATCTGGCACCCGGCAGCGGCGGTTTCGTAAGGAGTACCGGAATCTCGACCTCGAGCACTCGCCAGGACAGCCTCTTCTTCGTGGCCGACACCGGGGTTCGCTACGGAGTCGAGGGTGCCGAGGCGGCGTCGGCGCTGGGATTCGGACCACCGGCACCAGCGCCGTGGCAGATCCTGCAGTTGCTCGGCGGCGGGCCCACCCTCGGGCGTGGTCAAGCCCTCACGATGCACGACGGGGTTGCTCCCGACCCGCAGGCCGCGTCACTGCCGCCGAACTAGCGCAGCTCAGTCGGCCCGACTTCGTCGGCGCAGCTCAGTCGGCCCGACTTCGTCGGCGCAGCGGTATCGACAGCGCGAGGCCGAGCGCCAGAATCACCGCCACCACCACCGAACCGGTCACCGCCACGGTTCTCGGGCGATGATCCGGCGCAGGCGGTGGCAGCGGCATACCCATCGCAACACTGTCCGCGGGCACCGGACGGGGAGCGGGGGTCACGACATCGGTCACCGCGGCGAGTGGATCGACGATGCCATGTCCGACGAGCGGATTCCGTCCTTCGGCAGGCGCATGCGCCGTTCGTTCGATTCGGTCCACCACCTCCAGCGCCGACAGCTCCGGTCGGTGGGCACGCACGAGCGCCGCGACCGCAGCCACCAGTGGTGCCGCGAAACTCGTTCCGGTCATGGGCATCACGCCGTCATTGCCCAGAGTGCCGTTCGCGAGTCCGTTGCCCGAGGGTGACAGCGAAATCATGTTCGAGCCCGGCGCGGCGACGTCGACCCATGGACCGGCCAGGCTGAACGAGGACGGTGTGCCATCCGACTCGACCGACCCGACGGTCAACACGTCATCGAACCAGGCCGGGGTCGCGATGGTCGCGAAGGCGTTCCACGGATCCGCATCGGGCCGAAGGGGGTCGGTCATCGGATTCTGAGCCTGGCAGGCCGCGCTGCCGAGATTGCCTGCTGCGGCGACGACGACCACATTCCTCTCGCGGACGGCGTACTGCACCGCAGCGCCGAGCGGACCGTCGGCCACACCGCCTCCCGCGGGTACACAGGCCACCTCGGAGATGTTGATCACCGATGCCCCCGAGTCGACCGCAGTCCTGATGGCCATGGCCATGGTGCGCACGTTGCCGTACCCCGCGGCGTTCTCCGGCTCGGCGACCTTTTCCTCCTCGGTCCGGTTGTCGACGATCTGAAAAACATTGCTGGACTGACGAATCGATAGAATGCGGGCATCCGGTGCGCCGCCGGCGAATCCGCTGCCGGGGGTGGTCTGCGCGGCGATCAGGCCGGCGACCATCGTGCCGTGCGCATCGCAGTCGAACAACCCGTCACCCGCGCTGACGTAGTCGCCGCCGGGAATCAGTCCCGGTAGGCGTGGATGAGGGGTGACACCGGTGTCGATGACGGCAATCACCTGACCGGCCCCGCGAGTGATGGGCCAGACCGATGCGAAGTCCAGCGCCTTCTGCGCAGTCGGTACCTCCTGCGCGTCGGTCGTCTCGGAAGTCAGGGCGCAGGCATTCTTCTGCTCCGTCGGTTCGAGCGGAGCAGGAGAACTGGGCTCGGGCAGCTGAGCGGGATCGATCAGCGGACGTTCGGCATGTGCCGGCGACACACCGATGACGGCGTCGACGGACAATGCAAGTGCAGTGAGCGCCGCAACGGCGATCGTTCGCTGCCGTCGCGGTGTCACAGCCCGCGGACAACGCTGTACAGGCCACACACCCACACAGCGATCGGGATGACCAAGGCGATGACGGCATACTCGAGCAACTCGGCCGACCGTCGCATCACCGGCGAGTACGTGCGTGTAGGAACGAATGCTCCGAAAATCGACGCCGTCACAGCGCCGGCCAATGCCGCGCCGAACAGTGCCAAGGCATATTCGGGGAGTGCGATCACGGCACCGGCGAGGAGTGAGAGCAGGATCGTCGTTCCGCCTGCGACAAGTGGAACCGCGTGCACCACAACGGCATAGGTGCGACCACGAAGTAGAAGGACGAGCGCGCACAGCGCCGCGAGCGCGACCGCAGGCCACTGAACGCTGCCTCCTACAACGGCCGACGCGGCAGCAAGAACTCCCACCACAACCGAGACTGTGAACGACAGGAGAAGGCCGGTCAGGTAGCTTCGCGCCCTGGCCGCGGCAACCTGCAGATCGGCGAACGAGATCGCGTCGAGTTCGGCTTCCTCGACCGTGTCCAACGGTGCACCTGCGGTGGGAACCGGCGGCAGCGGCAACTTGGCCTGCATCATCGACACCCGCGCGGACAACGCAATTCCGGCGAGACCGGTCAACGCCGCGGCAGTGCCGATAGCTGGTTGCGTCATCGTGGTGAACAGTGCGCCGACAGAGGCGACGAACGACAGAACGGCCAGCACGATCGCGGCGGTGAACAGGGCGAAACCCGTCCCACCTATCCGTAGCGACAACAGTGCTGTCGCGCCCGCCATGGCCGAACCCAGCATGAACTGCGCCGCACCGAACTGCCCGGGCACCAGCACAGTTCCGCCGGTGAACATCAGTGCTACAGCACATCCACCGAAGAGCATCGAGACGGCATGCTGTCGATACACCCGGCCCAGAATCACCCCTGCGATCGCAAAGAGAATCGATGCGGTGACCGCAGCGAGTCCGTCGACCGGATTGCCGAGATTCTCGGCTCCGGCGCGGATCGGTCCGCGCAACACGATTCCACATGCCAGCAACACCATCGCGCCGGTGACGACCGAACCCACGGTGCGCGCGGTACGAGCTGTCCAGTGCGGAACGTCGTCTGTGCCCGCTCTGGCTACGGAATACATGAGATCGTCGAACAGTGGAACCGGCGCAGGCCGCTCGGCGACACCCAACACGAGCAATTCGCCGTCGCGCACGGACAGCTCGGCCAGGGTCGCCGTCGCCGACAGAGGGGGAAACCCGATCCGAGCGAGTGTCCACGCCACGGGTAGCCCCGCAGGCCCGGAATCGACGACGATCGGTTCTACCGACCGCTCCGCAGGCTCCACTCCGTGCCGTCCGAGTCGCTCCGCGGGCTCCACTCCGTGCCGTCCGAGTCGCTCCGCGGGCTCCACTCCGGCAATCATGTCGACGATCCCAGGAACGAGAAGTGAGACCGGAACGTCCACCGGCAGCGCCATGTCCACCTGCGTCGACCGTGCCAGCACCGTCACTCGACAGACTTCCTGGGCGAATATGGCGTGTGTGCCCGGCGCGCGGCGGCCAGCGCCTGCTGCGATGGACGACGGCGCAATGCCGGCCGATGGACGGCTGTCGGCGCGTGTCATGAAGATCCCCCCGGATGCGTGCTGTTCACGTGCAGATGCCCGGCCCCAGTGGGCATCTGCGTGCACACCCTACGACATCGGGACGACAGGTGATCAGCCGTCTACGACAGCTCCCGGGTTACCGCCCTCAAGCAGCAACCAGGTCGCTCACCTGTGCCAGCAGTTCGAAGGATCGAAGCCACGCTGCACGGTCGGAGACTCCGGACGCAACGATCAGCTCGTCGGCGCCTGTGCGCTCGGTGAATCGATCGAGGTAGTCCCTCACCATGTCCGGTGTTCCGACGGCGGAGTACTTGGCCATGTTCGCGATCTGTTGCCCAGCCGGTGCTTCCAGGACCATGTCTGCTTCTTCGTCGGTGAACGTCCGGCCACGTCCGAGCAGCAGGCTCACCCGGCTGCGCTTGGTACGCAAGAACTGTGCCTGTGCGTCGGCGAGCGAATCCGCAGCGATCACGTTGACACCCACGATCAGGTGCGGCTCCGCCAGCTGCGCCGACGGGCGGAAGTCACGGCGGTAGATCTCGGTGGCCTGCTCGAGCGCATCCGGGGCGAAGTGCGAGGCGAAGGCGTACGGCAATCCGAGTGCAGCGGCGAGTTGGGCACCGAACAGTGACGACCCGAGGATGTAGAGCGGAACCTCGGTACCGGCACCGGGCGTCGCGCTCACCCCGGGCACCAACGATTGCGTCGACAGGTACCCCTGCAGTTCCTGGACGTCCTGGGGAAAGCGGTCTGCGGAGGCGGGATCGCGGCGCATTGCCCGCATCGTCACCTGATCGCTGCCGGGCGCGCGGCCCAGACCCAGGTCGATTCGTCCCGGGTGCAGAGTCGCCAACGTGCCGAACTGCTCGGCGATGGTCAGGGGAGCATGATTGGGCAGCATGATTCCGCCGGACCCGAGGCGGATTCGCTCGGTGTGGGCCGCAACGTGCGCAATGAGAACCGACGTTGCCGACGACGCGATCGTCTTCATGTTGTGGTGCTCGGCGTACCAGATTCGGCGATATCCCCAGTTCTCTGCATGCTGAGCGAGGGTCACGCTCGCCTCGAAGCTGTCGCGGACTGTTTCGCCCTCGCCCACATGTGCGAGATCGAGTATGGACAGGGGTACGGGCACGGTAGGGCCAGCCTTTCGTTCGTCGAGCACGCGGCCGATGAGCCGCATTCATGTGCAACGGCGACGGGTGGAGTTCTATTTCTCGCGGCCGCTCACTGCCGGCGGCTCGGGGCAACTGTGGACCGTCCGGTCTCCGATGCGTTAGCCTGTCGTGCACGTGGCCTCGGGGGGAGGTCGCCGCGAGTGCAGTTGTGGGGGCGCAGCCGTGGGGGCGGATCGATGAGTACTGTGCGTTTCGTTCGGGGCGCGCGCAGGGAAGTGCCCCGATCGCCGGGCGGCGAGGTCAACTTACAGCCACCACCGGAGATTCCACGTGCGGTTCCCGGCAATCTTCTGATGAAGCTGATGCCGCTGGTGATGGTGGCCGCGATGGTCGGGATGGTCGCGCTCATGTTCACCTCGGGTGCGGCGGCCAATCCGATGATGTTGATGTTTCCGGCGATGATGTTGATGTCCATGGTGGGAATGTTGGCCGGCGGCGGAAAGTCCGGTGGCGCACGCACGGCCGAGGCAAACGAGGACCGCAAGGACTACCTGCGGTATCTCGATCAGCTCCGCCGCGACGTGGCCGAGACCGAGCGGGCACAACGTAGAGCCCTCGAATGGAGTCATCCGGACCCCGAAACTCTCTGGTCGGTTGCCGGAACGGAGCGGATGTGGGAGCGAAGACTGTCGGATCCCGACTTCGCTCATGTACGGGTCGGCTGTGGCGATCAGCGGCTGGCGACCCGTCTGGTACCGCCCGAGACCGGGCCGGTAGAGGAACTCGAACCGGTCTCGGCTGTCTCGTTGCGTCGGTTCGTGCGGGCGCATTCGGTAGTGGCCGCACTGCCGACTGCAGTATCACTGAGGGGTTTCGCTGCGCTGTCCGTTGCAGGCGACCGCGACTGTGCCCGAGCAATGACACGGGCAATGTTGGCCTCGCTGTGTACCTTTCACGGCCCCGACCACGTCGCGGTCGCAATCGTCTGTGGTCCGGACACCGTGGAGCAGTGGGAGTGGACCAAGTGGCTTCCGCACACCCAGCACGACGCTCTGCGCGACGGGGCCGGGTCGGCTCGAATGATCTTCGGAAGCTTCCTCGAACTCGAAAGTGCGCTGGGCGACGTGCTCTCGCAGCGGAATCGGTTCGCGCGCGGCGCGGTGCCGGTCGCCGGGGTCGTGCAATTGGTGATCGTCGTGGACGGCGGCCTGCTCGACAACCGGTCGACCGACCTCACCGATACCGGCCTCGATTCCGTGACGATCATCGACCTGTCCGGTCTGTGCCCCAGACTCGCTGCATCACGGGGTCTCCAGTTGTTCGCCGAGAACGGGTCGATCGGTGCGGTCAGCGGAACGACGGTCGAGGTGTTCGCCGTCGCGGATTCGATGAGCACCACCCAAGCGCACGCTGTCGCGCGGCGGCTGTCGCCGTTTCGCGCTCCGTCGGCCTCATCGGTCGTCGATGTCGTCGACGACGACGGAGTCCGAGTGTCGGGATGGAACAGTCTGGTCGGGATCGCCGATGTCGGTACCCTCGACACCGACCGGGCCTGGACCATGCGTCGTGGCCGCGAGAGGCTGCGGGTACCGATCGGGGTTGCGCCCGATGGCAGTGCGGTGGAGATAGACCTGAAGGAATCTGCCGAGAACGGTATGGGACCGCACGGATTGTGCATTGGCGCAACGGGTTCGGGAAAGTCGGAATTCCTCCGCACCCTCGTCCTGGGATTGGTGTCCACGCACTCGCCCGAGCAACTGAACTTGGTACTCGTCGACTTCAAGGGTGGCGCGACGTTCGCGGGCCTGGAGTCCGCACCGCACGTCGCCGCGGTGATCACGAATCTGTCCGAAGACTTGGCGTTGGTCGATCGCATGCGCGACGCGTTGGCCGGCGAGATGAACCGTCGGCAGGAACTGTTGCGCTCGGCCGGAAACTTCGCCAACGTGTCCGACTACGAGAAGGCCCGCGCGGCGGGAGCGGATCTGGTACCGATGCCCGCACTGTTCGTGGTGGTGGACGAATTCTCGGAGTTGCTCAGTCAGCAGCCGGAATTCGCCGAGTTGTTCGTCGCGATCGGCCGACTCGGGCGTTCCCTGCACATGCACCTGCTGCTGGCCAGTCAGCGCCTCGAGGAGGGCAAACTGCGCGGTCTGGACAGTCACCTGTCCTACCGAATCGGCTTGAAGACATTCTCCGCGAACGAATCTCGTTCGGTTCTCGGCGTTCCCGACGCCTATCACCTGCCTGCGCAACCCGGTGCGGGCTACCTCAAGTGCGATTCGGCCGAAATCGTCAGGTTCGCTGCGGCCTACGTCTCCGGTCCCTATGAGCCGCCGCGCTCGGGTACCGGCGCGAGAGCCGTGCTGGGAGCCGACATCAGGCCGAAGCCCTTCACGGCCTACGCGGTGCCGCTCGATTCCATCGATCTCGGCCGCATCGACGCGGCCGAGACCCCGCTGGAGGAAGCGCACCCGGTCGACACCGGCAGCACCGGTGCATCGGTACTCGACGTCGTCGTCGGACGAATCCGCGGTCGAGGGGTGGCGGCCCACGAGGTGTGGTTGCCACCGTTGGACGCGGCTCCCACGTCGACCCAGTTGCTTTCCCGATCGGTTCTGACCGAACGCGTAGACCCTCTCAGCAGACTGCGCGCCTCGATCGGCATCGTCGACCGGCCGTTCGATCAGCGCCGCGATCTGCTGACCGTCGATCTGTCCGGTGCCGCGGGGCATGTTGCCATCGTCGGAGGCCCACAATCGGGGAAGTCGACGGCACTTCGATCGTTGATTCTGGCGCTGGCGCTGACTCATTCGCCCGCGCAGGTCCAGTTCTACTGCTTGGACTTCGGCGGCGGAACACTGGCCGGTCTGGCAGATCTGCCACACGTGGGATCGGTCGCGAACCGGCTGGACGTGGATCGGGTTCGGCGGACGGTGGCCGAGGTCGCCGCGATCGTTCGGCAGCGAGAGAAGACGTTTCGTGACCGCGGGATCGACTCGATGGCCGAGTTCCGGCGGCGACGTGCGACGCAACCGGTCGATCCCGACGATCGATTCGGCGACGTCTTTCTCGTCATCGACGGGTGGCCGTCCATCAGGTCCGATTTCGAGAGTCTCGAGCAGCAGATCGCTACGTTGACCACGCAGGGACTCGCATTCGGGTTGCACCTGATCCTCACCGCATCACGGTGGGCCGAGGTTCGACCCGCGACCAAGGATCTGATCGGAACCCGGTTGGAACTACGGCTCGGGGATCCGTCCGATTCGGATATGGGCCGAGCCAAGGCGGCGAGCGTCCCGGAGGGACGACCGGGGCGTGGGATGACAAGGGACGGTCTGCACCTGTTGATCGCGCTGCCTCGGGTGGACGAGCTGTCCTCGGTCGAGGACCTGTCCCAGGCTGTGGGTGCCGCGGTCGCCGCTGTTGCCGCGGTGTCGGCCGGAACCCCTGCGCCGCCGGTGCGGATGTTGCCGGAGCTGCTCGACCGGTACGACCTTCTCGGTCAGCTCGGTGAGGCGTGGCCGCGATCCCGTGGCGCAACTCCCGAACTCGGAGTTCCCATCGGCATCGACGAAGCCGAGCTGGCACCGGTGGTCGTGGATTTCGCGGAGAACCCACATTTCGTGGTGTTCGGCGACAGTGAGTGTGGCAAGACGTCACTACTGCGCGGAATGTGTCGATCGCTGGTGGCGGCGAATTCTTCCGATCGGGTCAAGATCATCGTCGCGGACTATCGCCGAACCCTTCTCGGCACAGTCGATTCGGAGCACCTTGCAGGATATGCGGCCTCTCAGTCGGCGCTGACTGCCATGATCGTCGACCTGGCCGGACGAATGAACGATCGCATGCCCGGGCCCGATGTGACCCAGCAACAGCTTCGCGAGCGGTCGTGGTGGGACGGTCCCGAGGTGTTCGTCGTCGTCGACGATTACGACCTGGTGGCCACGTCGTCGGGAAACCCGTTGGCACCGTTGGTAGAACATCTTCCACACGCCCGAGACATCGGGCTGCATGTCATCGTGGCCCGCCGCTCGGGTGGGGCGGGACGGGCCCTGTTCGACCCCGTCATCGGACGCCTGCGGGACCTGGTCACGCCAGGGTTGGTGATGAGCGGAAGCCGCGACGAGGGGAACCTGCTGGGGACCGTGCGGCCCAGTGCCATGCCGCCCGGACGCGGCGTGTTCGTCAACCGCTCCGGGCAGGCACTCGTCCAGCTGGGACATTCGAGTTGACCGAGTCGTGGCGTTATGCCGCAGTGCATCTGGGATACACCGAGATTTCCGTCGTCGCCACGGGCGGCGCGCTCGAAAGGCCGAAAGAGAGCGTCGGGTCGGCCTTCGCCACGGTCGAGGGTGGCCGTCTGGTCTTCGGCCGAACCGACGTCGGAGGGGAGGTACCGCCCCTGCTGTGTATCGACGACCCGTCGATTGCCGTGGGCAGCTCGGTATGGGACCGGGGGGATGTGCTGCTCGGGATCGTGTGGTCGGCCCTGCAGGGTGCCGGGGTACACGACAGACTCGACGTACTCGAGATCGCATATCCATCGATCTGGGGCGAGGATCGCTCGAGTACGGTTCGTGCCGTGTTCGCGGACTCGGCGAACGAGGTGGTTCTGGTGGAGACGGCCGACGCCGCTGTGGCGTCGTCGGGTGAACGTGCGCCGTCCGCCGCGGTTGTCGTCGAAGTGGGTGCTCTCGACACCTCCGTGCTCGTCGTCGACCCGTCGGGGGCCTACGGCGGAGACACCGGCGTCATCGTCTCTTTCGGTGTCGGTGACGATGATGCATGGAGTCGAGCGGTTGGAGATTACCTACGTTCATCGGTCTCGCGCTGCCCTGACGAGGTGTTCGTCGTGGCACCGTCGACCGGTGGACTCGATCCCCTCGCGGAGCGCAGTGGACTCGACTCCGACGCTCACCGCAGCACGCGTTGGCTGACCGGCCTCGATATTGCCAGGGCGCTGTACCGGCGGGCCGGTGCGGATGTCGACCCGGTGCCGGCAGTTCGTGCCGCTACGACGCGATCGGCAGCGTGGCTCGACGACGTCACCGCATCGCCGACGCGGCGGCGACAGGGCCGGCCCTCTCGTCGACTCGCACTTGCGGCCGGCGCGGCGGTGGCAGCCGTATCATTATGTGCAGCAATGTATTTCGCGTCCACAACACCCGAGACTGTCGATGCCGCAGCAGTGCAGCCTTTTTCGCCGATCGCGGAACCGGGCGTGACGTCGTCGCCCGCCATCGAACCACCACCACCGCCTGCGTCGAGCGACCCGGCCCCGCCGGTCGAGACGGCGACATTCGTTGCCGGGCGCGCCTCGCTGCGTCTGCCGGAAACCTGGTCGAGGTCGGACGACGCCGACCGCATGGTGTTGATTCCGCCGACACCGCCCGAGCGGCGCATCGTGGTGACCGTGGCGGACCTGACTCCGGGTTCGACGCAGGCACAAGTGGCCGCCGATCTCCGGGTGGCGGTCGATGCGCGCGGTCCGGATTCCACGATCGGATCTCTCGAAGACGCAACGGATTTCGGTGGTCGCATCGGGATCGCCTACACAGAGACACCCGCGGACGACTCCACTGTGCTCTGGCGCGTCTTCGTCGAGTCCGATCTTCAGGTCAGCATCGGTTGCCAGTTCGAGGGGTACGACTCGGCCGTGATCGACGCCGAATGCGGACAGGCCACACAGACGCTCGAGATCGTCCCGGCGTCATGAAATCGGCCACAGTTTTTTCGGGGGCAGCCGGAACCGAACCGAGGGGTTGCTGCGTCCAAGGAGATGTAGGGGAGTGAGCTGGCCGACCAGGGCCTCTCGGTCGAGCAGCACGTGTGCCGCGGGTACGCGTGAATCGAACAACGAAACAAGGAGTCGAAGTGGGATATCCAGGGGGACCGGAATCTACGGGTTCGTCCAACGGCGTCACAGTCACACCGCAGGAGCTCGTGGCCGCCGGAGCCACGATCGAAGGCCTGAGTGTATCGATCAATGCCTCCAATTCAGCGGTTCGCTCCATCGTCGAGCAGACCGCCCAGGCCTGGGTCGGCAAGGCGGGCAAATCGTTTCAGGACGTCATGGCGCAATGGGACACCAGCGCTCAGAAGATGCGCAGTGCGCTGGAGCAGATCTCCGCGGACATCAAGACCAACGGCCACGGTTACTCGGACGCGGACGACGACAACGTGTCGGCCGTCAACCAGGTGGCCGGATCGCTGAACTCCGGACTGTCTTCCTTCAAGTAGACCTCACATCCGGTGACCATCCGACAGACCACACGACCGAGCCCGACCTAGGAGACCGATCCGACATGAAATACGACTTCGCGCAGATTGCGGCGTTGACCGAGGCAATGAACAAGCAGGCGAACGTGACCAAGGACCTTCTCGCGGACGTGGACAGCACCGCGAAACGGCTCTACGAATCGTGGGAGGGTGACGCGATGACGTCCTACTACGAGCTTCAGCGTCAGTGGAATTCTGCATCCGACGAGCTGAACCTGATCCTGTCGAGCCTCGTCGCGGCCGCCCGCACCGGTGGCGAGACGATGCACGGTGTCGAAATGGCCAACAAGGCGCGGATGGCTCGCTGACCTTCTTCTTCGGCGTCCAGTCGATCCAGGTGCCCCGGCCGAGTAACTCGGTCGGGGCACCTGCCGTTCCATGGAATCCGAGTTCGGTGCGGTGTCTACTGGTGCGATGATGGATTTCGAAGCAGCACTCGGGGCGGAGCGGTCTCGTTCCGTGCACCGACTCGAGTCCCTTCGGGACGAACTGGCCTCGGTGATCGAGGGATCGCGGTGGACCACCGACGACGACGAGCACGATCCCGAAGGATCGACGATCGCGTTCGAGCGAGCGAAGATCGCGGCACTGATCGACGACACCGAGTCCGAGATCCGAGAGCTCGACGCGGCCGATTCGCGGCTCGCCGCCGGGACGTACGGTTTCTGCGAGCGGTGTGGCAGGGACATCCCGGCGATGAGGCTCGAGGCTCTGCCTGCCGCCCGGCGGTGTGTGCAGTGCGTCCGCCTCCGCTGAGCGTTTTGACCTGCGCGTCCACTCCCGGTATCGTTCCCCGTTGGCGTGTATGGGCTCGCCGCGCATTCTTCACGCGTATCGAGCTCTTGTCCTCGGGTCTCAACTGGCCGCCGAGGGCATCCACTCGTCTTGGCCAGCAGCGACATCATGAAGACAGGAATTTTCTGTGTCTACTTACGCCCCGAAGGCCGGGGACACCACCCGGACGTGGCATGTGATCGACGCCACGGACGTCGTGCTCGGACGCCTCGCCGTCCAGGCCGCGACTCTGCTCCGCGGTAAGCACAAGCCCACCTACGCACCCAACGTCGACGGTGGCGACTTCGTCGTCATCATCAACGCCGAGAAGGTCGCCATCAGCGGCAACAAGCTCGACGGCAAGTTCCACCACCACCACTCCGGCCATCCGGGCGGTCTGAAGTCGCGCTCGACCCGTCAGGTGCTCGAGAACAACCCCGATCGTCTGGTGGAGAAGGCCGTGGTCGGCATGATCCCCAAGAACAAGCTGGGTAATGCTATCGCGGGCAAGCTGAAGGTCTACGCGGGACCGAACCACCCGCATGCCGCTCAGCAGCCCGTTCCGTTCGAGATCAAGCAGGTGTCCCAGTGACGGCGCCGGAAGGAAATGACGTGACGTCGCAGGAGAACATCGAAGAGATCGCCGCCGACGAGTTCGTGGCAGTCGAAGATCCCGAGGTCGCCTCGGATATCGAGGCTGCAGCTGCCGCTCCGGCCCCGATCGTGTTCGACCGCCCGATCATGACCGTCGGTCGCCGTAAGGAAGCTGTCGCTCGTGTTCGGCTGTCCTCGGGTGCCGGCGGATTCAAGCTCAACGGTCGTACCATCGAGGATTACTTCCCGAACAAGGTGCACCAGCAGCTGATCAAGGCTCCTCTCGTGCTCGTCGACCGCGCGGAGTCCTTCGACATCGTCGCGCTGCTGCACGGTGGCGGACCGTCGGGACAGGCAGGCGCATTGCGTCTGGCCATCTCGCGTGCCCTGATCGAGCTCACGCCCGATGATCGTCCGGCGCTCAAGGCCGCAGGCTACCTCACGCGTGACGCTCGTGCAGTCGAGCGCAAGAAGTACGGCCTGAAGAAGGCCCGTAAGGCGTCGCAGTACTCCAAGCGCTGACGCGTCTTACCCGCTTCATCCTCGAGGGCAGGCATCCAGCAGTATCGGACGCCTGCCCTCGAGGCATTTCCCACCACATTCTCTCCGCTCGAAGGAGTTCTTGGTTCATGGCGCGACTGTTCGGCACCGACGGAGTTCGTGGACTCGCAGGCGGGGTCCTGACCGCAGAACTGGCGTTGAAGATCGCGCGGGCCGCAGCCACCGTGTTGGCACCGAACCCCGACGCAGGCAAGTGCGTGGCAGTGGTCGGCCGGGATCCGCGCATCAGCGGAGCGATGCTCAGCGCAGCGGTGTCGGCCGGACTCACCGCATCCGGTGTCGACGTGATCGACGTCGGGGTACTCCCCACCCCTGCGGTTGCGTACCTCACCGCCGAATACGGCGCGGCTCTCGGTGTGATGATCTCCGCATCTCATAATGCGATGCCCGACAACGGAATCAAGATATTCGCAGCGGGCGGCCACAAGCTCGACGACGACGTGGAAGACGGCATCGAAGCAGCCCTCGATGTCGACGGTCGTTCCCGGAACCATTCATTTTCGCCGGACGCCACCGGTGCCGCCATCGGTCGTATCGAACTCGCGGGAGACGCAGCCGCCCGGTACACCGAGCATCTCGCTGCATCGGTGTCCCATCGGCTCGACGGCGTGACCGTCGTGGTGGACTGCTCGCACGGTGCCGCCTCGGTCGTCGGACCCGACATCTACCGACGCGCCGGTGCAACGGTCGTGGCGATCAATGCAGAGCCCGACGGCGTCAACATCAACGACGGGTGCGGTTCGACGCACCTCGAAGGGTTGCAGAAGGCCGTCCTGCAGCACGGTGCCGATCTCGGTATCGCCCACGACGGAGATGCCGATCGATGCCTTGCCGTCGACGCTTCGGGAACGGTGGTGGACGGTGACGCGATCATGGCGGTACTGGCCATTGCGATGCGCGATGCGGATCAGTTGACCGACAACACGTTGGTCGCCACGGTCATGAGCAACCTCGGTCTGCACATCGCGATGCGCGAGGCGCGAATTGCGTTGCGCACCACGGCAGTCGGAGACCGGTATGTTCTCGAGGAACTACGCCGTGGGGGATTCGCACTCGGCGGCGAGCAGAGCGGACACGTGGTGCTTCCCGCGGTCGGCACAACAGGCGACGGGATCGCGACCGCGCTGCGACTGATGGAACGGATGGCGCAGACCGGGCGCACCCTCGCGGATCTCGCGTCGGTCATGCGGACTTTGCCGCAGGTGTTGATCAACGTGCGCGTCTCGGACAAGGCGGCTGTGGCGTCGGCCCGGTCCGTATCGGAGGCGGTGGCCGTGGCCGAGCGCGAACTCGGCGAATCCGGTCGAGTCCTGTTGCGTCCCAGCGGTACCGAACAGTTGGTGCGAGTGATGGTCGAGGCTTCGAAACTGGACGTCGCGACCCGGCTCGCCGAGGAGCTGGCGGGCCGAGTCGCGTCGGTCTGATATCTCAGGCGGTGAGTTCGCGCAGTGCGGTCAACTGCGCGACACGGCCTGCGGTGTTCTCGGCCAGCGGCGCGACGTTGAGTGTGGTGACACCCGCTTCGGCGAAGGCCGCGACCCGCTCCTTCACGTAGCTTTCCGGGCCGATGAGGTTGACCGATCGAGCGAGCTCGTCGGGAACGGCTGCCGCTGCTTCTTCCTTCTTGCCGGCCAGGTACAGGTCCTGGATCTTCTCGGCCTCGGCCTCGTAGCCATAACGCTGAGCGAGGGAGTTGTAGAAGTTTTTGCCCTTGGCTCCCATGCCGCCGATGTAGAGCGCCAGGTGTGGCTTGACCCAGGGCAGGTACTTTTCGGCGTCCTCGCCGATGGCCAGCGTGGGGCTGGCGAACACCTGGAGTTCGCCCAGCGCAGGATCGCGCTTGGCCTTGCCTGCCGCAAGCGATTCGCCCCAGACGTCGGCTGCTTTCTCGGGGAAGTAGAAGATGGGTTGCCAGCCCTCGGCGATCTCTGCGGTGAGCTCGACATTCTTGGGGCCGAGAGCGGCGATCACCACCGGAATGCGATCGCGTACAGGGTGATTGATCAGTTTGAGTGGTTTGCCCAGCCCCGTGCCCTTGTCGGCCGGCAACGGAATCTGATAGTGCTTGCCTTGATATTGCACTTTTTCACGACGCCAGACCTGGCGGCAGATCTCGATGACCTCGCGGGTTCTGGCGATGGGTGCGTCGTACTTGACGCCGTGGAAGCCTTCGACGACCTGCGGTCCCGATGCGCCGAGGCCCAGTACGAAGCGGCCGTCCGAGACGTAGTCGAGACCCGCCGCGGTCATGGCGGTCAGTGACGGTGTCCTGGTGTAGATCTGGAAGATGCCCGACGCGATCTTGATCGTGCTCGTCTTGGCCGCGAGGAATCCGAGTTGGCTGACGGCGTCGAACGAGTAGGCCTCGGGCACGAAGATGATGTCGAGACCGGCCTTCTCGAGCTCGGTGACCTCGGCAACGGTCTCGTTGAAACCACCGCTGTAGTTCAGCATCGTTCCGATGTGCATGGGACTCCTCGATCGGTGAGTGGCTGGTGCAGCCACTTCAGGTACGTGTTACTGACATTTCACATCGGGACGTTACCGCTCCCTGGGGAACCGATGTGCGTCGGCGCACGTCATAGTGAGAAAGGGGCACATCGAGGGCGAGGCGGGGATGTATGAGCGACGGATTCTGGGTGGACGTGGTCCGCGTTCGCGGAGTGGCCGATGCGTTGGCGGCATCGGCCGATGCCGTCGGCGGCGCTGCTGACACCGTGGCCGACGCGGGCTTCGGCGCAGCCGGGGCCGGACGGAACTACCGTGACCTCGGCGCTGACTACACCGAGGCCCACCTGGGGCTGTGCCGTGCGGTAGGCGCGTGGAAGTCCTCGGTCGACGACGTCTCCAACGCACTCACCACGGCGATGAACGAGTACGAGCGCCAGGACGACGCCACCACGCACGCCATCGAGTTTCCTCGATGACGCCTCCACGCGCGTCACTGCCGCAGGGCTCGCCGATCGACGAGATTCTCGATGCGAACGCGATCGGGCTGCTCTACTTCGAGCGCTTCCTTCCCCTGTTGGGGCGAGTGCCAGGCAGAGGCGGTTACCCGCAGTACGAGCAGGTGTGCGCGAGGTACGACGAGCAGCGGGGGTTGAACCTGGATGCGCTCGCTGTCGATGCCGACACGGTCGAGGCGATGTCGGCGGTATTGCGTGATCAACTCGAAGAACAAGTTCAATTGCGCCGAGTTCTGCAGATGCGATGGCACGGCGAAGCAGGCGAGGCCGTGCAGAGCTACCTCACGACCGAACAGCAGACGGCGGCAGAGTTTCTCGTGTCGATCGAGGATTCCCATCAGACGATGTGCGCTGCCGTCGACGTTCTCCGCGACGCCGTCACCGACAAGGCGGAACTGATCGGGGGCCTCGTCACCGACACCGTCGACGGTAAGAACGTCGATCAGATCGATGCGATTCTGGTGGCGTCGGGAATCGAGTGCCTTCCGGTGGATCGGGAATCGGTGTTTCCTCGGTTGGCGTCGGCGTTCGCCGATCTTGCGGAGCGGGCGGGCAAGGTAGATGTATCGGACGAGTTCGCCGCGGAGGTTGCCGAACGGTGTCGGAGCTGGATCGACACCGAGTTCGTTCCGCGCGTGAGGGGCACGTGCGACGCCGTCATCGACGCCTGCACCTCCACGGACACGGCCGTTCGCGAGTGTCTGGCGTTGGTCGTGGACGTTCTGCGCGATGTGCACGACCCGTCGTTCGAGGAGCTCGACGATCGGAGTTGGGCAGTCACACGCGGTGCAACTGCGGCTGAGCCGTGGCCGGCGTGCGATGGTCCCGGGGCACCTCCATCGACAACAGGGGGCGCAGCGGAACCGGCACCCGGCGGACCGACGAGCTCGCCGGCGAACGACCCTGCCACCGAAAACGACCCTGCCACCGAAAACGACCCTGCCACCGACAACGCCGGCATCGACAACGACTGTGCCCCCGAGAACGACCCTGCCACCGACAACGACCCTGCCACCGAGAACGCCCCCCGGGGCCGTCCTCGGCGATGCACTGGACGGACTGGTGGACCGGGTGGTCGACGAGATCGTCGGGCGCGTGGGCGAAGCGATGAGCGATGCGGTCCCCGAGCACAGCGGCGGCGACGACGGCCCTGGGTCGCAGGCGCAGCCATCGCCTGTCGCGCAACCACTTCCGTCCGAGTTCTTTGCCTACCGAATTGTCATCGCCTGCGGCCACCGGGGAGCGCGGCCATCTCGAGG
>NZ_CAPS01000107.1 GCF_000333955.1 Rhodococcus sp. AW25M09 | reverse complement strand
AGAGACCGACGAGTCTGCCGTTGGGTCCACTGCAGTCGACTTCTTCGGCCAAGGCTTCGACGTCGTTCGGGAAGTGCCCTTGCGGGTCCGGCTGCTCTCGATATCGCCTGTTGAGCACGTACTACTGGTTGTCGTGCATCACATCGCAACGGATGGCTTTTCGATGGGGCCCCTGACCCGCGATCTGATGACCGCGTACCTGGCCCGCGGCGCAGGCGAGGCCCCGGATTGGGTACCGCTGCCGGTGCAATACGCGGACTTCACCCTGTGGCAGCGCTCCGTCCTGGGATCTGATGCGGATCCGCGCTCCCTCGGCCACGCGCAGGAGCAATATTGGCGTACCGCTCTGACGGACCTACCCGAGCAACTGGACCTGCCGTGCGATCGCCGCCGGCCGGCGGTATCCACCGGCCACGGCGCGACCTACTCCACGGTGATCGGTGCTGATGTGCGCCACCGTATCGAGGAGTTGGCCGCCGCTGAGGGAGTCACCCCGTTCATGGTGGTCCACGCGGCGCTATCGGTGCTGCTTGCGCGTCTGACCGGAACAGACGACATTCCTATCGGAACGCCGGTGGCCGGGCGCGGCGAAGAAGTTCTCGACGACCTTGTGGGGATGTTCGTCAACACCCTGGTTTTGCGTACGACCGTCGATCCCGGCGACCGATTCACCGACCTGCTTGCTTCGGTGCGCCGAACCGATCTCGACGCGTACAGCAACGCAGACATTCCTTTCGAGCGACTGGTGGAGGTGCTCGATCCGGTGCGCTCTCGAGCGCGTCATCCGTTGTTTCAGGTGATGCTTGCATTCCAGAACTTGGAGAACAGCACCTTCGAGCTTCCCGGACTCACCGTCGCCGGAGTCGAAGTCGACAGCGCCCTAGCGAAGGTAGATATCCAGTTCACCGTCTCCGATCGAGGCGGGGACAACGGCGGTTGGGTCTTGGACACGACGTACTCGACAGATCTGTTCGATCGTGAAACCGTTGAACCTTTCGCAACGCGGCTCGCGTCGGTGTTGGATGCTGTCGGTCTCGATCCGTCTCTTGTCGTCGGCCGGATCGACATTCTCGGCGACAGCGAACGGCGTGAAGTTATCGAAACGTGGAACGATACGGGCCGATCCGTCTCGAGGTCGGCGTTGTTGTCCTCCTTCCACCACTGCGCCGCCGCCGACCCGAATGCCGTTGCACTGACGTTCGATAGCAACGCGGTCACCTACGGTGAGTTCTCCGCTCGCGTCACCAAACTCGCCCGGCATCTGGTCGAGCGAGGAGTCGGTCCAGACGTCCTCGTTGCAGTTGCAATAAGGCGGTCGCTGGAGCTGCTGGTCGCTCTGTACGCCGTGGTCGAGGCCGGAGCAGGTTACGTTCCTGTCGACCCGGACCAGCCGGTCGATCGCAACCGGTACATATTGGACACGTCCGCAGCATCGATGGTGTTGACGACCGCGCGAGACCGCTTCGTCGATTCGTCGGCGACAGTTCTCGACATCGATTCCGTGGATCTGTCCAGCTATCGGGCAGGCCCCCTGCGCGACGCAGAGCGGGTGCGGCCGCTGCACCCGACGGATCTCGCATACGTCTTGTTCACGTCCGGGTCGACAGGCCGCCCCAAGGGTGTTGCAGTAACCCACGAGGCCATCGTCAACCGCCTGGTATGGATGCAGCACGAGTACGGCATGAGCAATGGCGACGTCGTGCTGCAGAAGACCCCCACGACCTTCGACGTCTCGGTCTGGGAGTTCTTCTGGCCCATGATGGTGGGCGCGCGACTGCACATAGCCAGGCCCGACGGTCACCGAGATCCGTTCTATCTTGCCGACACCATCGTCAGCGAAGAGGTGACGGTCGCGCACTTCGTGCCATCGATGATGTCGGTGTTCCTTTCGGAGGCCGACACGAGCAGCATGGACTCACTCCGAGTCGTCTTCGCATCCGGCGAGGCACTACCTGCATCTGCGGCGAGCCTGTTCCGTCAAAAGCTCCCCGGTTCTCGTCTTGTCAATCTGTACGGCCCGACCGAAGCGGCCGTCGATGTCACGTACCACGAGGTTGTAGAAGCGGATCGCATTGTGGTCCCGATCGGGAGGCCAATCTTCAATACCCGTGTATTCGTGCTGGATGGACGATTGAACCCAGTACCGCACGGCGTCGTCGGCGAGCTGTATCTCGCCGGTGTGCAACTGGCCCGAGGTTACTGCGCGCGACCCGACTTGACGGCCGACCGCTTCGTTGCCGATCCGGTCGGTGGCGACGGAGGCAGGCTCTATCGCACGGGCGATCTCGTGCGCTGGAATCGAGACGGGGAACTGGAGTACGTCGGCCGGTCCGATTTCCAGGTCAAGTTGCGCGGTTTGCGGATCGAACTGGGGGAAATCGAATCGGCGATCGAGCATCTGGAATCGGTGCGCGATGTCGTAGTCCTGGTTCGCCAGGAGCGACTCGTGGCGTACGTGGTCGCGAGAGATAAATTAGCGGTCGACGCCGATGAAATCCGCAGCTCGGTTGCGCTCGAATTACCGGCATACATGGTGCCGGACGCGGTCGTTGGTCTGGAGGCTCTCCCTGTCGGTGCTGCGGGCAAGCTCGATCGGAAGGCGTTGCCGGATCCACAGGTCGAAGCGCGCACATATCGGGCACCTTCGACTCCGGTCGAGGAGGTTGTCGCGCGTGTGATCGGAGATGTGCTCGGGGTCCCGACAGTCGGCCTCGACGACGACTTCTTTGATCTTGGTGGAAACTCTCTCGTGGCGACGCAGGTCGTATCCCGGGTCGGTTCGGCCCTGGACGCATCGGTGCCTCTACATGTGCTCTTCGATTCGAACACGGTCGACGGGTTCGCCAGGGCCGTGGCCTCACGCGTCGGAACCGGTGCTCGACCGGCCCCGACCACGATGGAACGACCGGATCGCGTTCCGCTTTCTCTCGCGCAGCAGCGAATGTGGATTCTCAATCATCTCGATCCAGGATCGGGTGCGTACAACATTCCGATGGCTGTGCGCCTCACGGGAGACCTCGACGCGGTTGCGCTCGAGGCCGCAGTCGCCGACATCGTGGAACGTCACGAGTCGCTGCGAACTGTCTATCCGTCCGACGAGCACGGTCCGCAACAGCGGGTTCTGCCACCGAACGAGGTGTCCTTCGACCTGACACCGAAGAGGGTCGACACACCGATCGAGGCGCAGCGAGCTGTTGCAGAGGTGGTCTTGGGTGGCTTCGATGTCGCCACCGTGGTGCCGGTTCGCGTTGCCTTGATACGGATCGCTCCGACCGAGCACGTGCTCGCGCTCGTCGTGCATCACATCTCCGCGGACGGTGCATCGATACCAGCGTTGGCCCGCGATGTGGTGGTGGCTTACGCGGCCAGGGCGCAGGGTAAGCGGCCCGGGTGGCAACCGCTGCCGATCCAGTACGCGGATTTCACTCTGTGGCAACGCAGCATCGTGGGGGAGGTCGACGAACCCGGATCGATCGCGGCGGAACAGCTGGACTATTGGCGGAAAACCCTCACCGGAAGCCCGGACGCGCTCGATCTCCCGGCGGACCGCCCACGACCTCCCGTCCAATCCATGCTCGGCCGGTCGATCGATTTCCAGATCGATGGGCCGACACATGCACGGCTGATGGATCTATCGCGCCATCGTGGGGTTTCTCTGTTCATGGTCGTGCACGCCTCTCTCTCCGTGCTGCTCAGTCGACTCAGCGGCAGTCGCGACATCGTCGTCGGAACTCCGGTGGCCGGGCGCGGTGCCGCCGAGCTGGACAACCTGGTCGGTATGTTCGTGAACACATTGGCACTGCGTACCGAAGTCGATCTCGGTGCCACGTTCTCCGAGCTCGTCGGCCGGGTACGTTCGACGGACCTCGGGGCTTTCGGCCACGCTGATCTCCCGTTCGAGTACGTCGTCGATTCCATTGTTCCCAGTCGGTCCCAGGCACGGCATCCAATCTTCCAGGTTGTGTTGTCGTTCCAGAATCTCGATCGGGTACGCCTCGAACTACCGGGTTTGACCGTCGAGGGTCTGGACGCAGGTGAACTGGCTGCGAAGTTCGACCTTCAGTTCACGGTCGAAGCTCGGACTGATGACGCCGGCGAGCCCGCAGGTTTGTTCGGATCGCTTCTGTACGCAACCGATCTGTTCGACGAGGAGACGGCCCGTTCGTTCGTGGATCGTCTGGAGCGAATTCTCGCAGCTGTCGCGCAGGATCCGGAGGTCCTGATCGGCGACGTGGAGATCATGTCCGGCGTCGAGCAGAGTAGGGCAGAGATCGCGGCCGCACCGTCTTCGGTGGAGGCCGCGACGGAGTCGGCTTCGGTGGATCGGACGATGCCTCAGGTATTCGGTTCGGTCGTGGAGCTCGACCCCGAGGCTCCGTTGATTTCTCACGGCGACGAAGAATCGACGTATCTCGAAGTCGAGGGCCGTGCCTCCAGACTGGCCAGGATCCTGATCGACAGTGCCGTCGGGCCCGGTGATCGAGTGGTCGTAACGCTCGATCCGTCGCTGGATTGGGCGGTGTCAACGTTGGCCGTTGTCCTGTCGGGCGCAGCAGTGGTGGTGTCGGAAACGTCGCGGGAGGCCGCGGAGTTCATTCGCGCGTCCGATGCGCGTGCAGTTGTGGGTAGCTCCGGCGCTAAATCGGCCGAGGCAAATTTGATCGCACTCGACGATCCCAGGGTGGTCGAGGCGGTTCAGACCGCCTCCAGTCGTCCGATCGGCTACTCCGAGCGCGTGAGGTTGCTCCGACCCGACGATGTTGCAGTCGTCGTGGTCGACGGCGACGGCGGCATCAGCGAGTACACACACGGTCAACTGGTGGCGGCACTGCGGAACATGAACGAAGACTCGCGCGTTACGTTCGATTCCAGGTTGTTCGCTGCAGCAGAAACAGGAAGCCTGTGGCAATTGTCGGCGCTGTTGTCGGCCTGCGTATCGGGGGCTGCTTTGGTCGTGCCAGCCGATGGCAAGGGTGAGCTGGTCGAGGAGTTACTCGACGGATGGGTGACTCATGGGTTCCTCACGGCCGCGTCCGCGCAGTCGATCGAGGCTGTTGAGTTCGAGGATTTGGAAGCAGTGGTGCTCGTCGACGATGCTTCTCGGTCCGTGGAGTTGGGCGATGTCGCCGTACACACCGGTGTCGCACCGCTAGGCAGGACGGAACAGAGCTGAAGTCAGTGCGGCAGAGAGTCGCTACCGGTGTCGAGCGAAGCAATCGTCGGTCGGCTAAGGAAGGGTACCGGTAGGCGGACGATGTCGATGGGGAACAATGGAGGTATGCATCTCATGGTTCGAGCCCGATGAGCCGCAACGGTTCGAGAGACGGTGACACCCGCGGCACAGGCACCGGTCGAACGGCTCGTCCTCGCCGGCCTCGCCCCAAGCGAGACACCACTCCGCTCCTCGCTCAGATTCTGAGTGCCGCCGTCGAAATCGATCCGAGCAAGGAGGCTTTGGTCGACGGCGAGCGAGTCATGACCTATGCCGAGCTCGATAGCCGTTCGTCGAAGATTGCGCGTTTTTTGATCGATTGTGGCATTGGACCGGAAGATGTTGTTGCGCTGGGCATCACGCGCTCGATAGAGTCCGTTCTCGCGATGTGGTCGATCGCAAAGACAGGGGCTGCATTCGTCCCGGTCGACCCCACCTACCCCGCTGACCGTGTGTTGCACATGATTTCGGACTCAGGTGCCCGGGTTGGACTGACAGTGGCCAATCTTCGCGGCAGGCTTCCCGATGCGTGTGATTGGACGCTACTCGACGGTGAACCAATGGCTGCCGCCCTCGACACCCTCTCCGGCGACAAGATCGCAACCACCGACCGGGTTTCCATATTACGAGCAAACAATCCGGCTTACATCATCTACACTTCGGGCTCGACGGGTCTGCCCAAAGGTGTGGTCGTCACCCACACCGGGTTGGCGCGACTCGCTGTCGAACAACGTGACCGTTTTTCATTGGGTTCGAGCTCTCGGACGTTGCATTTCGC
>NZ_CAPS01000108.1 GCF_000333955.1 Rhodococcus sp. AW25M09 | reverse complement strand
AGCAACGGATGTGGTTTCTCAATCGGTTCGAGCCCGAATCGGCTGTGAACAACATCCCGGTGGCGATCCGGCTCACTGGAGCACTCGACACTGCGGCCCTGAACGCGGCGGTCGTCGACGTTCTCGACCGGCACGAAGCACTCCGTACCGTCTACCCGAGTGTGGACGGATCGGGGCATCAGGTGATCCTGCCTGCCGAATCGGTGGCACCGGACCTGACACCCACCACACCGTCCGCCGACGGTGCGGTGGCCGACCTGATCGCTTTCGCCTCCGAAGGATTCGACGTCACCCAGTCGATTCCCCTGCGCGCGAAACTGTTCCAGGTCGCCGGCGACGAGTACGTGCTGGTCGTGGTGGTTCACCACATCAGTGCCGACGGGTGGTCGTTGGGGCCGCTGACGCGCGACGTGATGACGGCTTACCTCGCTCGTGTGGCCGGCGAGGCTCCGCAGTGGACGCCGCTGGCGGTTCAGTACGCCGACTTCGCGCTGTGGCAGCGCGCCGTGCTCGGCGACGACGCGGATCCGAGCAGCCTGATTGCAGCACAGGCGGACTACTGGCGTTCGGCGCTGGCGGACCTGCCCAGTGAGCTGACTCTGCCGTACGACCGGCCGCGTCCTGCGGTGCAGTCGTACTCGGGCGGGCGGTTCCAGTTCGACATCGATGCGGATCTGCGCGTCTCGCTCGACGATCTGGCCCGGTCGACCGGAACCACCCTGTTCATGGTGCTGCACGGTGCTCTCGCACTGTTCCTGGCTCGCATGTCCACCTCGGACGACGTTGCGGTGGGTACCGCCGTCGCAGGCCGCGGCGAGGCCGTCCTGGACGACGTGATCGGTATGTTCGTCAACACCCTGGTGCTCCGCACCTCGGTCGATCGAAGTAAGGGATTCACTGACCTGCTCGGCCACGTCCGGGACGTCGACCTCGATGCGTTCGCGCATGCGGATATTCCGTTCGAGCGGCTCGTCGATCTGCTCGAACCCGAGCGCACGACAGCCAGGCACCCGCTGTTTCAGGTGGCGATCGCGTTCGAGAACCTCCCGCCGAGCGAATTCCATCTACCCGATCTGACGGTCTCGGCCGTCGACGTCGAGGTCGACACGGCGAAGTTCGATCTGTCGTTGACGCTGCACGAGGGGCCGGAGGGGACCGGTCTGGGTGCAAGTTTCGTGTATGCGCGAGACTTGTTCGACGAGAGGACGATCGAGGTGTTCTCACGACGTTTCCGTTGGTTGCTCGAGGCGATCGTGGCGACACCGAACACCCCGGTGGGCGATCTGTCCATTCTCTACGACGACGAGTACGACCGGCTCACCCACGTCCACGGTGACGACGTGTTGGCCGGCGGCACTCTGGCAGAGATATTCGCTGCCGGTGCCGCACTCGACCCGTCGGCGACCGCGATACGGTACGAGGGCCGCTCGATCTCGTACGCCGAACTCGATGCGACGTCCTCGCAGCTGGCCCGGGTGCTCATCGAACGCGGCGCGGGCCCGGAATCCGTTGTGGCTCTGGGATTCCAGCGCTCCTATTTCATGGTGCTCGCGGTCTGGGCAGTGGCGAAATCGGGGGCTGCGCATCTACCCGTCGACCCGACGTATCCGCAGGATCGCATCGCCCATATGGTCTCGGACTCCGAGGCCGTACTGGGCCTGACCACCCGGGCACACTCGGATCGGCTCGCCGGCGGACAGCAGGATCTGGCCTGGCTGAGCGTCGACGACGACGAGTTCGTGGCCGAGGTTCGCACCCGCTCTACCGAGCCGGTCACCGACGCCGACCGCCTGCGACCCGTCACGTTCCAGAACCCGGCCTACGTCATCTACACCTCGGGCTCGACCGGCAAGCCGAAGGGCGTCGTCGTCACGCACGCCGGGCTCGGCGGCGTCCTCGACGCAGCAACCGATCTCTATCACCTGAAGCCGGCCTCGAGGTTCCTGCACGTCTGCTCGCCGAACTTCGATCCGTCGGTCCTGGAGTGGATGGCGGCATTCTCCGTCGGCGCGACGTTGGTAGTCGTACCGGCATCGATTCTCGGCGGCACCGAATTGGCCGAATTGCTGAAGGCGGAGCAGGTCACTCACGCGATCATCACGCCCGCGGTTCTGGGCACGATGGACCCGCACGGGATCGATTCGCTCGAGGTGCTCTCGGTGGGCGGCGACGTGACCACTCCCGAACTGCTCGCTCGGTGGGCAGGGGACCGGAAGTACTTCAACGGGTACGGGCCGACCGAGACCACGATCATCTCCAGCTTCGCCGAGTTGACGCCGGGTGAGCCGATCACCATCGGTCGGCCGATTCACGGCATGTCCGTGCTCATCCTCGATTCCCGACTCGTACCGGTTCCGACCGGTGTCGCAGGTGACCTGTATCTGTCGGGCGGTGCGCTTGCTCGCGGCTATCTCGGTAGGCCGGGTCTGTCTTCCGAGCGTTTCGTGGCCAATCCGTACGGCATCGACGGCGCACGGATGTATCGCACCGGCGACGTGGTGCGATGGACGGAGGACCTGCAGCTGCAGTTCGTCGGCCGCACCGACTTCCAGGTGAAGGTGCGTGGTTTCCGTATCGAGTTGGGCGAGATCGACTCCGCGCTCACCGCTGCTCCCGAGGTCGACTTCGCCGTCACTCTCGGGCACGAACTGCCCTCGGGTGTCACCACCCTCGTGTCCTATGTGCTGCCGACGAGAGGGTCCGTCGTCGACGTGGAGGAGTTGACTGCTTTCGTCGGAAAGTCGTTGCCGGGCTACATGATTCCATCTTCGATCATTGTTCTCGATGCGATCCCGTTGACTCCGGTGGGCAAGCTCGACCGGACTGCACTGCCTGCCCCGGTGTTCGAGGCCCGCGAGTTCAGGGCGCCCACCACCCCGGTCGAGGAGACCGTCGCGGGTGTGTTCGCCGGTGTGCTGGGTATCGAGCGGGTGGGGCTCGATGACGATTTCTTTGCGTTGGGCGGAAACTCGTTGATCGCAACGCAGGTGGTGTCGCGGCTCGGGGCGGCTTTGGACACCGTGGTGCCGGTGCGGGCGTTGTTCGAGAGTCCTACTGTCGCTGAGTTGGTGGCGTATGTGGAAGGTGGTGTCGGTTCGGGTGCTCGTGCTCCGCTGGTGGCCGGTCCACGTCCTGAGCGGATTCCGTTGTCGTTGGCGCAGCAGCGGATGTGGTTTTTGAATCGGTTGGATCCGGCGTCGGCTGTGAACAACATTCCGGCTGCGATTCGGTTGACGGGCGAGTTGGATGTTGTTGCGCTGTGGGCTGCGGTCGGTGATGTGGTGGCGCGGCACGAGGTGTTGCGGACGGTGTATCCGGATCACGATGGGGTCGGTCACCAACAGGTGTTGGCAGAGTCCGATGCAGCCATCGACATCTCGGTCGT